>CAYRJU010000055.1:0-2522 GCA_964424735.1 uncultured bacterium | reverse complement strand
ATAAAGACCGGAAGTTCTTTCCGGTCTTTTCAAATTAATTCGTGACTACAAATTTTTTTTTTACTAGAATGCACGCCTTTTTAACCAAAAAGGCTATTCATGAAAACACTCATCCAGCTTACGTGCGTATTTGTCTTATTTTTGTCTACAATCGAGGCAAAAGAGAAAGTATATCCTACAGTCGATAAAGTGATTCCGGCGATGGATTTAACAGCGGAAGAAATCCAAGGGCTGATCCTGGGGATGTATCCGAATGTGGCAATCGAGTTGAAAGAGGGGTCGTCTATTCCCCTGCAATTTCTATTGAGACACAAATTTTTTTCCATCCAATGCGATCCTAACTTGTCAGTGAAGATAACAACGCCTTGCTATCTGCGCGCAGTGGGAAAAAAAGTTCTTTTGAGCCTAGATCTAACCGATTGGGTCTCTCCCACTGACTTTTTTGACGGGACATTCGTGCCTCAGATCAAAGTGAGCGGAGATAAGTCGCATATTTTAATGGAAACAGAATTCGTAGAATCTTCCGAAGACGATGACGAAGACGAATTCGACAACTTAAGCTTCTATTAATTCCCGAATTGCTTTCCCGCCTTATCTGAGGCGGGAAATCACTCCCCTGCAATATATACGGAAATTGACATGGTTACCACGACTGAAAATAGAGAGTATTTACAATTAATTCCTGACTCAGAATCCATACGAAGAACATGGATAAGAAGCTGGAGCGCAATGTGTATCTATCGCAGCACACAAGTCATCTTGTGTTTCGTATCAGGTTTTATGTTCAACTGGGAAGACCAAAACAATACCACGAACATTCTTACCTTACTCTACAATATTTTAATGCTATTTTTTTGCTATAAATACGCATATAAAAAACACGGAACAAAACTTTTGATATTCTTTTTAGTAACATCTTACATAGGTGCAGTGAACCAATTTAACGAATTCCTCACTATGCATTTTAATATATATTCCATCGCAAATCTGACTGTTTTTTTTCTTATTAATGTCTGGTTCCTGATTTCTTCTTTAAACATCATTAACATGAACAAACTAATAAACAAAAACCTGCCTTTGATTAAAAACCTTATTGAATACACAAAAAAATATTAAAAATCCAGATTATCCATATGCTTAAAATAAAAAATAAATCATTGCCATTAGGATTTACTCTCCGAAAAAAATTAAAGCATAAAATTTTTGATTTTATTTATATTTACTTAACTATTCCAGCAATTGTTGTATCTATATCGCTTAATTACTTCTCAAAATTGAATAATCTGGAAGAAAAATCAATACAAGAAATGACACGCATAATGACCGATTATGTAAACTTTATAGCTGACGCAGAATCTTCCCCTCAAAAACCGTATCCTCTTTATTCTACTGATGAATATGGCCATTTTGCTGCCCATTTGAATCAATTCAAAAAGTGGATAGAAGACATTAAGCAAGAAAACAGAGTCTTAGCGCACGCTTTAAAAGAGCTCGAGACAGATAAAATTTTTACAGACGAAGTGCTTTTCAGCTTTCTGAATATGATCGAAAAAAAGAAAGCGTTAGAAAAGTTCGCTCCTTTCTTTGATGAAACAGCAAAAAGAATAGAAGATATGCATGCTGAGTATTTAACCTGGATGGGATCTTCACCAGAGATAAAAGGAAATTTCCTTAAAGGATTCGTGACAGGGTTTTGTAACTTACCTGAAGAGAGCACGTTTCTTAGACAAGAATCCTATAGAATTACGAAAAGTTTCATTCAAGAATGCATACAATTTCTGGAATTCTTATCTGGAATTTACGGGAGTTATGGAAAAGGACCCGAGGGTCAGATTGTATTTGCTAACGATAGTGATCTTCAAACTTTCGAAAATCACTTTGAAATATTCAAAAAACTTGCTCAAGAAGAAGAAAATCATTCTCTCGCCTTGCAGGAGAGATCTAGGCTGACGGCCGAGTCATTTCCTCTAACAAATGAGCCGAAATCAGATCTTTTGGATCAAATCGTAGCGTCTTTTAAAAAGGGATTGGTTGACACAGATCAAGCCTTTGCAGAGGCTGATCTGGGCAATATTTTTACAGAAGAGATGCTCTATGATCTAGGGAAGATCCATGAAAAAAAGAAAAAACTAGAACAACTATGCGTTGTTCTTGATACAATTGAGCAAAATCTAGAAGAGCAAATACCTAATTTAGTGCAGCAAATGCTATCTTCAACGCATGTCACCAATCTAGCCCGTAAAAAAGTTGAAATCTTGAATGAGGCTATATCTGTAGGCATAAAGAGGTGGTTGGGCATCAAAAGAAAGTATGTTTTAGAATTTATAAAGCTGATTGATTTTTTATCGATGCGGTATGGCACCTATGGATTGAATGAAAATCATGCATTAGATTTCTCCTATGAAATTGAGACTAAGCTATGCGAATCGTATCTTAACAATATCAATAAATTTTACAATGAAGAGGAAGAAACGGCGGCTGTAATTCAAGAATGCATGCAGAACTTATCCAAATAAATGACC
>CAYRJU010000054.1:0-2558 GCA_964424735.1 uncultured bacterium | reverse complement strand
CCGCTCAATGTGTATGGGATGAAACTCGATCAGCTTTATAAAAATGAAGAGATGTATAATCTCATGTCAGCTCTCAATATCGAAGAAGATTTAACCGGTCTGCGCTATAGTAAAGTGATTTTAGCAACCGATGCAGATGTCGATGGAATGCACATACGCAACCTTCTGATTACTTTCTTCCTCACCTATTTTGAAGGGCTTGTCTTGAATGGACATTTGCATATCTTGGAAACGCCTCTTTTTAAAGTAAGAAATAAAGAAAAAACAATCTATTGCTATTCGGAAGAAGAGAAAAAAGAAGCGGAAAAAGAATTGAAAAAGGGCGTGGAAGTCACGAGATTTAAAGGCCTTGGCGAGATTTCTCCCGACGAATTCGGGCAGTTTATTGGAAAAGATATCCGGCTTCTTCCCGTCAGAATCCAAAATTTAAGCGATGTGAAGCCCACTTTAGAATTTTACATGGGCAAGAATACGCCGGCAAGGAAAGCATTTATTATGAAAAACTTAGGTGATGTCCGTGAGTGATTTAAAAGATCAGATGAAAGATCACTTTATTCAATATGCTTCGTATGTGATTTGCGATCGGGCGATTCCGAATGTCGTGGATGGATTGAAGCCGGTGCAGCGGCGCATTCTCGAGATTTTATGGAGGCAAAACGATGACAAGCTGCATAAAGTGGCGAATATGGTGGGGCAAACGATGCAGCTCCATCCGCACGGAGATGCGCCGATTTACGAAGCTTTGGTGAATCTTGCGAATAAAGGCTACGTACTGGATCGGCAGGGGAATTTTGGGAATATTTATACAGGAGATCCTTCCGCAGCGTCCCGTTATATCGAGACAAGGCTTTCTCCTCTTGCCAAAGCGACCCTTTTCAATCCCGATTTGACAGAAAAAATTCCCTCTTATGATGGCAGAAATGCCGAGCCTATCGTCCTGCCTGCCAAAATTCCTCTCCTGCTTTTGCAAGGAGCCGATGGAATTGCAGTGGGTATGTCGACGCATATTTTACCCCATAATTTCACGGAGCTTTTAGAGGCGGAAATCGCCATTCTCGAAGGGAGGAATTTTAAAATATTTCCCGATCTTCCAACCGGTGGAATTATGGATAAATCGGAATATGACAAGGGAAGGGGAAAAGTCAAAATTCGGGCCAAAATCGAGATCCAAGACCCAAAAACGTTAGTGATTCGAGAGATTTGCTATGGAACCACGACGGAGAGTTTGATTCGATCGATTGATGAATCGGCTAAAAAGGGAAAAATCAAAATCGAATCGATCCATGATTACACAGCAAGAGATGTGGAAATCGAAATTAAACTGCCGCGCGGCCAATATGCAGAAGAGATCTTGGACGCTCTTTACGGATTTACAGAATGCGAAGTGTCTTTGAATTCTCAAGTGATCGTCATTAAAGATGGAATGCCTTGGGAAACAGATGTCCACGAGATTCTGGCTTATCACGCAGGGCAGCTCGTCGAATTTCTTAAAAAAGAGCTCCAAATTGAAAAAGGGCGCATCTTAGAAAAGATCTTTTTCAAAACTCTCGAAAGACTTTTTATTGAAAATAAGATCTATAAGAAAATTGAGTCGGTCAAAACCTTAGAAGGGATCCACTCGACACTCGAAGAAGCGTTTAAGCCTTATCGGAAAAAATTGCTTCGCGATCCGACCCAGGAAGATCGGGAACATCTATTGCAAATCCCCATTCGTCGTATTTCTCAATTTGATATCGATAAAAATAAAGAAGAAGTTGTCTTGCTTCAAGAAAAATTGGATGTAATTGAAAAGCAATTAAAAAATATCAAAAAATTTACAATCAACTATTTGCAAGGGTTAATTGAGAAATTTGGGAAAGATTTTCCTCGGAAGACGAAGATCAAAGCGATTGAAGAGATCGATCGCAGGGCGATTGAGACGAAAGAAATAAAAGTGGGATTTGATCAGGCGACGGGATTTATTGGGACAAAAGTCTCTGCGGACATTCAATTTCTTTGCACAAATTTTGATAAATTGCTCCTTTTCCATAAAGACGGGACATATAAAGTGATCAATATTCCTGAGAAACAATATGTGGAAGGGATTGAGTGGGCGGGGATTGCGGATAAGAAAACGATTGTGAATGTTTTGTATCAAAATAAAGAGACGAAAGAAGTTTGGTTGAAGCGATTTATTGTGGAGCAATTCATTCTCGATAAGACCTATCGGTATCTCGATGAAAATATGGAGTTGAAAGGCATTTCAGCAAGAGAGGGGCTTGTCGTGGCATTTTCTTCTGCGAAAGAGAAGAAAGAAATTCCGGTGGGAGAGATCGCTGTGAAAAGCGTGCAGACCCGAGGGGTGCGTCTTTCCAACCAGAAAGTGAAGAAGGCTGAGTTGGTTGTTTCTTAGAATGAAAAAAATTAACAATTTATTGATGGGACAAGAAAGTCTGAGAAATTACATACAAGAGATAAGTTGCTTACTTAAAGACTATGCCAAACAAGCAAAAATAGATGCAGACCGTCCTAAAGAAGGCGACTCCGCCGATTTTAATGATGGGTTTCTTATGGCCTAT
>CAYRJU010000053.1:0-2579 GCA_964424735.1 uncultured bacterium | reverse complement strand
TCCCGCGAAGGCGGGAATCCAGAGGGATGGATCCCGGATCAAGTCCGGGATGACAAAAGGAAAGGTCACTTTTGTTAAAAACATTTCAGACTTTAAAAATCTTTCTCTCAAACCTCATGTCTTTTGGGCTATGGTGCAATATGGAGATCCAACAGAAAAAGTTTTAGAAGAGCTTAGAAAATATGTTGAAAAAGGCGACATTATTATTGATGGCGCAAATTCTTTTTACAAAGACACAGAGAGAAGAAGCAAAGAGCTAAGTGCAAAGGGCATAGAGTTTTTGGGTATTGGAGTTTCTGGGGGTATCTTAGCGCCTGATAACGGATTCCCAATTATGGCAGGGGGTTCAGAAATAGGATATAGAAAAATAAAACCAATTCTCGACAGTCTTGCAAAGCCTCACGGTGGACATGAGTATTTTGGAAAAGGTGGGGCAGGGCATTACATAAAAATGGTTCACAATGGGATTGAATACGGCATGATGCAAGCAATTGGAGAAGGATTTGGCGTGTTGGACAAAGGACCATACACACTAGACTTAGAAAAAGTTGCTAATCTTTGGACAAAAGGGACAATTGTTGCTGGGTTTCTTTTGGACAGAGCAAAAGATGCATTACAAAAAGATGGAAAGCTCGCAAAAACAGCAGGATTTATCGAGGAGAATGGAGAAGCAAAATGGACAATAGCATTGGCTAAAAAATTAAAACTTCCTATTAAAATTATCGAAGATTCATTGAAGTTTAGAGTAGAATCTCAGAAAATGAAAAAAGGCCTGCCTGCCGGCAGGCAGGTGCAAAATAGTTTTGCAGCAAAAATGGTAGCAGCCCTTCGCCACGAATTCGGCGGACATAAGGTTAAAGAAAAATAATCACTTGCCCAATAAGTAAGTTTTACTTTATACTATTTTCTATGTCAGGAGAACAACCGAGAAATCTACCACCAGGACAATATGATGCCGCTAATCAGAGACTTAGGGTCCGTCTTATTCCTATAACAAGAGGAGACGATGCGGATAACAGACTAATACGAATATATCAACAAGCTGCTGGAGAAGGAGTTACTCTTCCACCACAATTTGATGAAACGCAAACAGCCGGTCCCGATTCTACTGCACTAAGACAATCCGAAGATCTCACTCGTTGGGCTCGAAGTCAAATGAAACCTTCCGAAGATCCTCCACAAGATCCACAAAGCGGAGAATAATAACCACGAAATTTGACAAAAATTCCTAAACTCTTTATACTATCCCAAAGCGTTGAAAGGGTATCCCGCCCTGGAGCTGACTTCGAAAGATAGTCCGGGTAAGTTCCGTTAACAACTTAAAGAAGGTTCCGCTAAGCGGGACAAAACAAGGTGGTACCACGAGAGCACTCGTCCTTGTCAGAATAGATAATCTATTCGACAGCGACGAGTTTTTTTATGGAAAAAACCCTCACCCCGGCCCTCTCCCAAAAGGAGAGGGAGAACAAGGAAAGGAGTTTATAGTTGAAAATTATATCAGAGCAATCATTAGTAAAATTAATTAATCAACACGGATTTGACGCTTTTATGAAAGATCTCATGAAAGCCTTAAAGCGTGATTTTTCTCGCTGGGAAAAATTTACCAAAATGCCACGACCTTCTATGCAAGTCGCAGGTGGTGTACTAGAGCTTATGCCTATTTGTGATAACGAATTGTATTATTCGTATAAATACGTTAATTGTCATCCAAAAAATCCGTTAAGTGGGAAAATGACCGTTGTGGCAACAGGGCAATTGTCCAGAATAGACAATGGGTATCCACTTATGTTTTCAGAAATGACCTTGCTTACTGCATTTCGTACTGCGGCAGAGTCTGCATTGGCAACAGACTTAATGGCTCGGAAAAATTCGCATGTTTTAGCAATTATTGGCACAGGTGCGCAAAGTGAATTCCAGGTTAGGGGAATGCAGTTGGTACGAGACATTACCGAAGTGCGGTATTTCGATATAGACAAAAAAGCAATGGATAAATTCGAGAAGAATATGAAAAAGAGCGGATTGCGTTTGACAAGGTGTAAAAATGCAAAGGAAGCTGTACGTAGTGCGGATATTATTACGGTTGTTACTGCATGTAGGGCAAATGTTGATGTTATTAAAAATGCATGGGTTACAGAGGGTATGCACATTAATGCACTTGGCGGAGATACGGTAGATAAAACTGAACTTGAGAAAAGTATTCTCACTCGGTCTCGGGTTGTTGTTGAGTATTTTGACCAATCATTTATAGAAGGAGAGATTCAAAAGTTTTCCGAAAAAGAAGCAAGAAAATTAGTATATGCAGAGCTCTTTGAATTAGTAACAGGGAAGAAAAAAGGACGAGACAACGACAAGGAAATAACATTATTTGATTCTGTTGGTATTGGACTGGAAGATTATTCTGCACTTCGTCTGCTCTACGAACTTTCAGAAAAATACGGTATTGGTGAAGACGAAGAGATGGTACCAAACATACAAGATCCAAAAGATTTATATGCAATGTTAAAAAAATAACGTATACTAACACTATGAAATATTCACAATTACCATTCAAAACAACCAAAACAATTGCAAAAGATACA
>CAYRJU010000052.1:0-2762 GCA_964424735.1 uncultured bacterium | reverse complement strand
GTCTTCTATAAAAATGCAGAAATCATTGGTTATACCCATCTCCAGCTTTGGCCTCAAGCCAGAGCTGCACTACGCATTATTGTCATTGATGAACACTATCGCAGTCTTGGCTATGGGAGCCAATTTTTAAAGCTCTGTGAGCGATGGCTTACCCATAGAGGATTTAAAAATTTGTTAGTTCAATCCTCAAAGGCGGCTTATGCGTTCTACTGCAAACATAAATACATCCCCATGCCTTTCAATGACCCAGATGGTTATGAGGGTGATCCGCAAGATATCGAAATAGGTAAATTTCTTATGATGAATCAACAAGACCGCCCAAAAATCTCCATCTACATTGCAACAAGCATTGATGGTTATATCGCTCGTAAAGATGGCAATCTAGATTGGCTGCAGTATGGCCACACAGGTGATGAAGACTATGGTTTCAAGAAATTCAGCAATAGTATCGATGCTTTGATTCTTGGTAGAAATACCTACCAGATTGTTGCTGGTTTCAATGAATGGCCCTACAAAGGGAAAAGAGTTATCGTCCTCAGCCATACCTTAAAAGATGTCAGGAAAGAAGCAGAACTGTTTTGCGGTGAACTGACTGACCTATTATCGAAACTCCACTCTGAAAATATCAAGCATATATGGGTTGATGGAGGAATTACTGCTTCTAAATTCTTAGAAGCTGAACTTGTGGATGAGCTGACTATATCCATCATTGCTATGGTTCTAGGTTCAGGAATCCCACTATTTAGCGTTATGAGCAGGGAACACTCATGTCGCTTAGTTTCCACCCAATCTTATCCAAGTGGCTTAGTGCAATTGAAGTATAAGGTTACCCATGATGATTAAGACAAAACGATTGATTTTACGTTCTTGGCAAGAAGCCGACTTAGAGCCTTTTGCAGCACTCAATGCAGACCCGCGGGTAATGGAGTATTTCCCCTCAACTCTGAGCCTTCAGGAAAGCGAGCAGATGATGAAGCGTATGCAAGCTAAAATTGAAGAAAGAGGATGGGGCTGGTGGGCTGTTTCCCTAGCAACAGATGGGAAATTCATCAAGAAGGAAACCTCTCTGTTGCAGAAAGATTAAACTTTTACCTGATACCATTCCGTTACTTTTACTTCATCGTAGAGAATCTGGTCGTGTTCTCTCACAAAATTTTCTATGTAATCCGATGTTTCATGGTCTCTCAAATCATCCAATTTTCTCCAACGCATCAATATGAGAAATTCATCATTTTTGTCGGCTGGTTCCAATAAATCATATTGCAAACACCCAGGAGCTTTCCGACTTATGGGAACTAATTTAGCGAGTGCTCTTCTCAATCCATCTTTTTGGCCTTGAACCGCTTTAAGAGTCTCGACTACAACAATTTCCTTACTCATTAGCAATCCTTATTTTTGTCAGCGCCTTGAATTCATAAATCAGCAATATCGATGATACGGTAAAAATAACGACTACTTAAGAGAGCATCGGAGACTGGGCCTAAATGAAACAGAACAGGCGAAACCCCAAAGCCTTTTGGTAAGCTAAGAGAAGCTATTTTGGTTTTCATTGCATCGATCACTTCAAGCCCCAATTCACGACGGCGCATTTTGACTTCACAGACAAAAAGAGTGTTGGAATGCATTTGAATCAGATAATCAATTTGGCACCCTTTTTTGCGACCTGAGGCTTTTTGAAAATAGGGATTATCTATAACAACATCCTGAGCGTGAATTCCAAGTACCTGGTAAAGAAGAGATCTATTTTTCAACAGAAGATTTTCGAGTTGGAAGCCGAGCATGGGTTCCCATCCAGGCAAACTAGAAAGCGGGACTTCTAAAAACGACCCTTGTTCAATTTTCGTAAGGTTGGGTTCAATATAATGGATATAGAAGCGAAGATAATTATCGGAAAGCCGATACAAGGTCAGTTTTCCTGGCTTACCTGTTTTTAAAGACCAGTCCGGATGTCTGCTGACAAATCCACAGATTTCAAGGGCTTTAAGATGATGGCTTAGTGTACCGCTTGGCGAATAAGCCATTGTCTTTTGAAGAGTAGCTCGGTCTTTCATTCCCTGGCTTAGGATTGTAATGATCTTTTTATATATCTCTCCTCTAGAACTGAAAAGATCATTAAAAATCCGATCAAATTCATGCACCAAAAGGCCATTTTTTTCAAAACAGAGACGTTTAATATTAACATCTGCACTTTGATGAGTTTGAATCTGCTCAAGATACCAAGGCACTCCTCCAGTCACACTCAAAATCTTAAAAAAATCGAGATCTGACCCTTTAAAGCCTTGAAAATCCAGTAATTCCCTGCACTGTGGAATCGATAGTTCTGTAAGTTCCAGATAGAGTGAAACTCGACCAAAAAAAGCTGTGCTATTGATGATATTTTTATCAATCCAAGTCGAGATAGAACCACATAAAATAAGGATACTCGATGGATGGTTTTGCAGGACAAGATCCCACCAAACTTTTAACTTAGAGGTAAATGTCGGATCTTTTGAACCCATCCACGAAATCTCATCAAAGAGAATCACAGTAGGTTTTGCGGTAAGATGTCTTGATAGATGAGCAAAAGCATCACTCCAATCGGTGATTGTAAAAGGAGGAAGATTGAACAAAGTTGTAAGTTCACGGGCAAAGGCATCACGCTGATTCTGCGCTGTCACCCCTTTAACTGGAGCCAGCCCACTAAAAGGCAAAAAAACTTTACCTTTTCCGAATTCTTCGGCAAGACGGCTTTTCCCTATTCGACGACGACCTTTAATGACAAC
>CAYRJU010000051.1:0-2926 GCA_964424735.1 uncultured bacterium | reverse complement strand
CCCAATAACATCTTCCTCAATATTCCCTGTACAAAGTCCTACAGATCCATACAAACCGTTGCATGATTCTTACAGAACAACGAAGTAGGATAAAAGACCCTTTCCTTCGGCTGAAGACCTGATCAAGCCCAAGTAATACAGAGACATTACTCTTTTTTGATCTCCAAATCTTGCCTTCTATTTGGCGAAACCTTAATTTATAAGCTCCCTTTAGAAAAGATATTTCATGCGAACGATCCTTCTGCTCCTGTTTTCCTTTGTTTTTCTGAATGCATCGGCAAATCCGGTGGAGCCATGCTCTCAAGGAGCTGCGCCTTCTTGGGTTCAGGCGAATGATTTCCCTCTGAATAACATACCGCCGAAACCATCGCAGATCAACTCTCAATACCTTCTGATTGACACACAAAGAAATGTCGAAGAAAAGACCCGCTACTGCCATTTTGCAATTAAAACTCTGACGCAAAGCGGCATAGAATCCGTTTCGCAAATCAGCATCGACTTTGATCCTTCGTCTACTCAAGTGGTGATGCACGATATTCGCGTTTTCAGAGAAGGGGCGTGGCACGATCGGCTAGAAAGCGCGCGCCATAATCTGATTCAAAGAGAAACAGAATTAGAGCAAAATCTCTACAATGGAGATCTCACTCTCGTCTATTTTCTCAATGACATCCGAGAAGGAGATATCGTCGAGTACGCTTATTCTCTTGTGGGAGACAGTCCGCTTGCATTATTGCGCTATACCGATTGGGTATATATGCAAAGAGGCTCTACAGTCGAAAAAATGACTCACCGGCTCTTGGCAAATCCCGGTCTGACTTTCTCTACAAAACTTATCGATTCGGAAAGGATTCCTCTCATACGGGATCTCTCTCCCCATATACGCGAATGGATATGGGAATCTAGCGAAACGCCAGCCTATGTAGAAGAGCAGAATCAACCGGTGTGGTACAACCCTCCTGCGATCCTTCAAATGAGCGAGTATGGGTCTTGGCAAGAAGTCGTTCAACACATCCTTCCCTTTTACGATCTCCCGGGCGATTTTTGCTCGCAAGAGATGGAAGATTTGATTGCAGGATGGCAAAAGGCTTCTCCCAATCTATGCAGCCAAGCTCTTTGCGCCCTTCGGTTCGTTCAGGATGAGATCCGTTACCTGGGCTTTGAAGATGGGATGAGAGCCTTTAAACCAAGAGACCCGGCAACGACTCTAAAACGCCGCTTTGGAGACTGTAAAGATAAGACCTTTCTCTTACACGCTCTCCTGAAATCGATGGGGATCTCTTCAAAACCGGTCTTTGTTCACACAACGAGGGGAAAAATCCTTCCCGACGCGCTGCCTACCCCCTTTGCTTTCAATCATGTCGTGCTTCAACTAGAAATAGCAAATACCACCTACTTCGCAGACCCCACCTGGAGCTTGCAGGGAGGCTCTTTAGAGAAGAACTTTTTCCCCGATTATGACTGGGGACTTGTCCTTGCGAAAAACACATCCGCCTTAACGCCTCTTCCGAAACAGGCCCTTGAAAATCCTACGGAAATTGACAGCGAATTTATTGTAATCCAAGAGGATGCTGCGCACTTAAAAATAAAAAGCACTTTTTATGGAACGCATGCCGACAGAATGAGAAGATTTCTCAAGTGGCGAGGACTTGAGAAGATTTCGCAAAATAAGCTTTTTCAGATGCAAGATATCTATGGCACAGCCTCTCTTAGAGAGGTTATGGATTCTTCAGACGATCGGGAAAACAACATCATCACATTCATCGAATCATACACTCTTCCCACCCGGGATGTACAAGATCAAAAAAAGCTCGATCTCTTATCCCATACCTTGAGAAATTATCTATATTCATCGATCAATCCCCAAAGATCTTCCCCCTATGAAATCTCCTATCCGCTTTGGGTAAAAGAGCGAATTCAGATAGAAACTCCGTACATAGAATGGACTCCTTATAGAGACAATTGTACAAAATCCCACGAAGCGTTTTTCTATAGCTCGTCTATGGAAGTCGACAAACACCGCGCCTGTTTTCATTTTGAATTGAAGCATCTGCAAGATCATATCCCGAAATACGCTCTTCACAGCGCTTGGCAAATAATGAACGACATTTCTCGCAGCGGCCTTCCCTGTATAACCGTAGCTATCTCGCGCGGATCTTTTTTAGATTTTAGCTTGCTGCTCCTTGCTTCCTTTTCCGCCCTTATCATTTGGATTCCGGCCTATCTTGTCTCCAGAACAAAAAGAGCTACGCAAGATGCATTGAGCTTCCATCTGCGCAAGTTCCAAGTTTTATATATACTTCTTAATGCCTTCAGTCTGATGGCTCTGGGATCTGAATCTTCCTCCGTCATTCTACCGGTGATCTTAATACCGGTAGCAGTCACACAATTTATTTTCATAAAACGATCGGCAAGGTTAGTTTTAATTGTGCAAGGCTGCCTGATTTTACAAGCATGCATCATCGGCCTACTTCTTTTTACGAACATGCCAAATGTCCATATAGGACATAAATTCATAGCCATTTCGATCTATTGCGTCTATTCGGCCTTTATTTTAAAGGCTCTAAATAAGGCAAAAGGGTATTTGAATCAGGAGAGATCGCTAGCAAAATGTTCCTGAAAAGCTTCGGTCATTTTTGCATATACTTTCTGAACGTTTTTAAGAAGAGCTGATTTAAAGAAAGGGACTAAAAAGCCTAAAACGCAAATTTGAAATGTAATCTGCGTAGTCTCCGGGGAGAGTTCTTTAAAAATAGTGAGATTTTCTTCGCGAAAAAAAAGAGTCTGTATCAATGTTCGGTATTCAGAAAAGAGAGCCACTTCAGTAATTAAAATGACTACGTGAATGGGTTTATCTTTAATTTTCATTTTGATTATACCCAAAGTACTTCAAAATTTGGTTTTTGAGCGCGCCAAAGCGCCGAATTTC
>CAYRJU010000050.1:313-3008 GCA_964424735.1 uncultured bacterium | reverse complement strand
AGATTGGGAATTGGAACAACTGCTCCATCAGTTGCCCTTGATGTCAACGGTGCATTTAACTTAACAGGTAATGCTACGATAGGTGATGCATCGGGTGACTCTCTAACAATTAACGCAGGAATCTTAAGTCTTGTGAATGCTTCAACTCTTGATCTTGCCAACACTCAAGCTCGTGCCTTAAATATTGAAGGTGGTTTGATGACATTCAATACCTCAAACAGTACAATTGGAATCGGCACCACAGCACCACTCTACAAACTTGATGTCAATACCACTTCGTATGGTATTAGAGTACAATCAACCAATTCTGATGGCTCCAGACCATATATCACCCTTGATGACACCGCAGACACTGGTCAGATAGATATTTCAGTTCTTTCCAATGCAGGAAGCGATAAGTTGTTTATCGATCCCAATACAGTACTCCAAGTTGCCCATGCAGGCTCAGATTACCTCTATATTCCAGTCACCGGAATCGATGATGCGTTTATTGGTTTAACTGATAGTTCAGGTGCAACAAGGTTTGCAATTAGAGACTCTAGTGCAGCTAATAAATTCTTTGTCGACTCTTCAGGCAATGGATATGTGAGTAACTCACTAGGTATTGGAGTTTCAGGATCAAGCTTTACCTTTGAAGTCAATGGTACAGCCAGAATCGATGGCAACACCACTATAGGAGATGCCAGTGGTGACTCCTTAACGATTAATGCTGCCATCTTATCACTGGTCAATGCCTCAACTCTTGATTTACCCAATACTCAAGCCAGAGCTCTCAACATTGAATCTGGTCTTCTTCTTTTAAATACCTCAAACAGTAGAGTTGGTATCGGCACTACAGCACCCACTACAACATTAGACGTCAATGGAAACATTCGAGTAGGAACAACCGCTGCCGCTTCAGCCACTCACTTGTGTTTAGATTCCTCCAATAACTTAGCAGCCTGTACGGCAGGATCGAGTTTGACAGGCTCAGGAGCTACAGGACAAGTCACCTTCTGGAATGGAACCTCAAGCATTACGGGAGATAACTCACTCTACTGGGATAACTCAACTAAAAGATTGGGAATTGGAACAACTGCTCCCGGAAGTCTTGTTCAGTTAGGAAGCGGTAGTTTAACATGGGCGACAGATGGCGGTGGAGACATTGGAGCATTTCAGGCCAATAGACCAGACAATGTCTTTGTAAAAACCTCAGTTAAAGTGGGTAATAGTATTACAGTCACTACCTCAGATATTGATTTTTCCACCAACTCAACTCTTACTCTCGCCGGTAGCTTAAATGCAGGCGCTGGTACTTTGTATATTTCAGGTGCAAGCGGAAGCGTAGGTATTGGTACCACTAATCCAGCCTTTAAACTCGAAGTTGAAGGTACTGCCAGGATAAATGGCAACACAACCATCGGCGATGCCTCAGGTGATTCTTTAACAATTAATGCAGCCACGCTATCTTTGGCGAATGCTTCAACTCTGGATCTTGTCAACAACAACACACGAGCGTTAAATATTGAGAGCGGACTTTTAAATTTAGATACATCAAACAGTAGAATAGGTGTTGGAACTACTGCTCCGAGTTATACTTTAGAGGTAAATGGTACGTCTCGTATCAATGGTGATTTTACGATAGGAGACAGTGCTGGTGATTCCTTAACAATCAACGCTACAACAATCACCATTCCTCCTACCGCAAATTTAAGTATTGCCTCAGGTCTTTTAACTATTGATAGTTCAAATTCAAGGATCGGAATAGCCACTACCGCTCCTGCCTTTACTCTTGATGTTAACGGCACATTGCGAACAACAGGTAATACAACCATCGGTGACGCCAGTGGAGATTCACTGACCATCAATGCAGCAACCTTGTCACTGGCTAATGCCTCAACTTTAGACTTAGCCAATAATAGTACTAAAGCCCTCAATATCGAAGCTGGTTTACTGAACTTAGATAGTAGTAATACTAGAGTAGGTATTGGTACCACAGCTCCTGGTTACACTCTTGACGTGAATGGTAATATTAGAGTAGGAACAACAGCTGGAGCTACTTCAACCCATTTGTGTCTTGACTCAAACAATGTATTATCTGCTTGTACAGCATCAGCTGGTATATCAGGTTCCGGCACCACAGGGCAGGTCACTTTCTGGAATGGTGCGTCATCTATCACTGGAGACAACTCATTCTATTGGGATAACTCAGCCAAGAGATTGGGTATTGGAACCACTGCTCCTGGTCAAACATTAACCTTAAACGGATCTCTTGGATTCTCAGCTGCAACTGATGTCACGTTAGCAACCTCAACCAAAGCCTTAAACTTCTCTTCAGGCTTACTTGATTTGGATACGTCAAACAGTAGAGTAGGAATAAGAACCACAGCGCCTGCATATAATTTAGATGTAAACGGTAGTATTAATGGTACTACTGTATATCAAAATGGAGTTCAAGTCTGCGATACCTCAGGAAATTGTACTGGAACAGGTGCAGGTATTGGTGGTTCAGGATCGACTAATTATTTAGCAAAGTTTACTGGTAGTTTTAATGTAGCTAATTCTCAGCTTTATGATGATGGTTCCTTTGTAGGAATTGGAACTACCGCTCCTGCTTTCTTATTGGAGGTTAATGGTACCGCTAGAGTTGATGGAAATTTCACCATCGGTGACGCCAGTGGAGATTCACTGACCATCAATGCAGCAACCTTGTCAC
>CAYRJU010000050.1:0-213 GCA_964424735.1 uncultured bacterium | reverse complement strand
CAACCTCAACCAAAGCCTTAAACTTCTCTTCAGGCTTACTTGATTTGGATACGTCCTTAAGTCGCATTGGTGTCGGAACCACTGCGCCTACTGTTACATTGGATGTTGTTGGTTCTGGTAAGTTTAGTGCTGATCTATCAGTTAACGGTAATACAACAATCGGTGATGCCTCAGGAGACTCCTTAACGATTAATGCTGCCACCTTATCACTGG
>CAYRJU010000049.1:0-3054 GCA_964424735.1 uncultured bacterium | reverse complement strand
TGCTAATTAAGTCAGATGGCGCAACACTCTATGCAACTCGCGACTTAGCTACCGACCAATTTAGGCTCAATCATTATGGAAAAGATATTTTGGTAATAAATGAAGTTGGTGCAGAGCAAAATTTGTATTGGAAACAAATTTTTGAAACAGAATATATGGCTGGTTGGTATAAGCCGGGACAACGTGTACATGTTGGGCATGGATTTGTGCGTCTAAAAGAAGGAAAAATGTCTACGAGAAAAGGGAATACTATTTGGTTAGCAGATGTTATTGGAGAGGCAAAGAAAAGAGCAACAGAGCTTTCAAAAGAATCAAATAAGGAAATTGCCCAACAAGTAGCAATAGGTGCCTTAAAGTGGAATGACCTTAAAAGAAGTGCGCACATGGATATTACGTTTGATTGGGATGAAATTCTTACTATGCAAGGCAATTCCGGTCCATACATCCAATATACATATGCTCGTACACAAAGTATCGCTCATAAAGCCGAAAGTATGGGGCTTAAGGCACAATTATCCCAAGATTATACCGTCCTGGAGGATGAGAAAAAATTGATGCAAAAATTAGTCCAATTTCCAGAAATTGTGGAAAGTGCTGCCGAGAATTATGCGCCTAATACCATTTGTGAATACTTATTCGAGCTGTCCCAGATGTTTAATAATTTCTACCAAAAATACAGAATCCTTAATGCGGAGACAGAGAAAGAAAAAGAATTTAGGCTTGCTCTTACAGTCGGGGTAGGCATAATTCTTAAGCAAGGCCTTAACTTACTTGGTATCCAAGCCCCAGAGAAAATGTAGCCCTCTCCCTTGACAAAGCGTCCTATAAGGTGTACTATCTTTTTCTGTCCAAAAAATATGGTAGCGCAGCATGAATTAAACATAGACCGACTTGTAGTAAACCTACGCGGTTTTGACGACATAGCTCAAGAAAAACTTCCTGAGCCATCTAGAGCAGGTCTTACAGCCATGTCAGATCAAGAAACTGAAAGAGCATACTACGGACTCCTTCAAGTATCAGATCTAGACCTTAGACTTAAGGGAAGAGCTCGAGGTGGAGCAGCAGCTAGGCGAAGACCAGGAGCACATCGAGATTCACTTAGAGAACGTTCTAGGGCACTTCTTAGAAGAGCTCTCTAATTCCCAATTTTCCCCCTTTTCCCCATTGTCCCCCCAGATTTCTAGTGATATACTTTGAGATGGTACGAAACAGATGATAGATGATAGGGTATAGAAAATAGATTTTTCAATCTTCTATGTTCTAGCTTCCAAACCTATCTTCCATCGTCAATTATCTATCGTCCAAACAATTATGCAATACAAACGCACTATCCTACCAAATGGGCTCAGGGTACTTACTGTTTCTATGCCTTCTTTCGAATCTGCAACTGTACTTTTAATGGTTGGAGCAGGAAGTAGATACGAAAATAAAGACAATAGCGGAATTTCCCACTTTTTAGAGCACATGGCCTTTAAAGGTACAACCAAAAGACCATCCAGCATGGATATTGCCGGGCTTATCGATGGCATTGGGGGAGAATTTAACGCATTTACCAGTAAAGAAGCAACCGGATACTACGTAAAAGCACAATCCACCCATGTCGAAACGTCTCTTGATCTTCTGTCGGATATGATTGCCAATTCTTTACTCGATGCAAAAGAAATAGAAAAAGAAAAAGGCGTAATAATTGAGGAAATTAATATGTACGAAGATACCCCTATGCGAAACCTTGGCGATGTGTACGAAGGGCTTTTATATGGCGATACGCCAATGGGTTGGGACACAGCAGGAAGCAAGGAAGTTGTCCAAAAAGTTACTAAAGACGATTTTATTGCCTACATGAAGACGTTATACAGTCCACACAATATGACAGTCGTAGTTGCAGGGGGAATAAATGAAAAAGCAGAAGAATTGGTAAGTAAATACTTTGGCCCAATGAGTAAGTTTGATACCATTGTTGCTAATAAAGTACTAGATAAACAGACTAAGCCAGCAGTTTTTGTAAAAAATAAAAAAACAGAGCAAGTCCAATTAGCAATGGGAGTACGTACAGTTGGACTAGACCACGAAGATGAAGACGCACTGGAAGTATTGGCAGGAATTTTGGGTGGGGGAATGAGTAGTCGCTTATTCAACGAGGTAAGAGAAAAAAGAGGACTGGCATATTACGTACGGACCAATTCCGACAATTACACCGATTGTGGCACATTGGTAACCACAGCAGGGGTAGACCCAAAGAGGGCTAAAGATGCAGTACAAGTAATTGTAGAAGAATTTGCAAAAATCAAACTCCCTGGAAGTGTAACCGAGGAAGAGCTAACTAAAGCAAAAGAATTTATAAAAGGCCATTTTGTGCTGGATTTGGAAGACTCTCGATCAGTAGCAGATTTCTATGCACACCAGGAATTACTGCAACACCAGCTAGAAAACCCAGAAGATACCCTAAAAAATATAGATGCAGTCACGGTAAAAGATATAGAGCGTGTTGCGAAGAAGTATTTGGTAGAAGAAACCCTTAATTTAGCAATTATCGGCAATTTCCCAGAGGGAAGTGAAAAAGAGTTTGAAAAACTCCTTAAGCTTAGTTAGTGATCTAGGATTCTTCTTGCGAGCCTGCCTATTGGGCCTAGTGTACCAGGCACCCAAGTAGATGGACGGCGATACTTATCTCCTGCAATAGGACTTACGAAGAAATTTTCTCGCCAATGTCCTCCTCGAGGTTGTGCTAAAGCCTCTAAGTATTCTTTTAACAATTCTCTTGCAGTCATAACCATATTATAAGATATTTTTTTGCAATGTCAAGGAATTATGTATTTTTCTCCTTGCAGGAAGTTTCAAGATCCAATATACTAATAAGGAATTGACCCTCACCTCAATCCTCTCCCAGAGGGGAGAGGAAGATCAAGGTCACATTATTTATATGGAGCAAACAGTTGTACTTGTAAAGCCAGATGGCATTCAGCGTGCACTTATTGGCGAAGTAATTCATAGATTCGAGCGAAAAGGTCTTCATTTGGTTGCATTAAAAATGGTTAATTTAAGCACAGAGGTCTT
>CAYRJU010000048.1:0-3431 GCA_964424735.1 uncultured bacterium | reverse complement strand
ATATGAGCTGCTGTCTCAAGAATCAATGTTTCTTGAGCCATTTGTAGGTTTTTATAAATGGCAGCCAATTCTCTTCCGCTCTTCACACTTTTGCTTGCAACTTTGATGGCCGCCCCTGGAGCAAGAATGTCAGCTCCAAGTTTTCCTATAGCATATCCTGCCAGCTCTCCTCTTCTTTCCGAGGAAAGTGTATCCCACTCGTTTACAAGCAGGTATAGTTCCGGAGAAAGTGTTTCTGCGATGACGCCAAACTCGTCATTTTTAACTAAGGCAGCCAATTGACTGATTGAATCGAGGATTTGTTTCGAGGTTTGAACAGGATGAGCGATAAAATCGGATAGAAATAAAAGAGATCCTTTTCCCGATTCATAAGCGCCTTTTGAGACTCCTTTGGCAAAACCTAGGGTAAAATCTGTCACTGAAAAAGACTCTGCTTTTTTCTCAATGAACTGATTGTAGTCATCTATCGATTGCTCATAATGTCCCAGTTCAAAGTTGGCGATTCCTCTTTCGAGGTATAAAACCGGATTGCTCGGATTCAACGAAATTGCACTCCCAAAATCTTGCACTGCCTGCGTATAGCACTCAGAATTTAAGGCCATATGACCTCTTGCTTGGTAGACAGAACCGTTTAAATCGCCAACATTCTCTCCATAAGAGGTTGTATAGTCTGTAGAAAAAGCAAGGTCGGTTGAAGGGTGAGGCATCATTGTAAAGCTGTCTGGATAAGTTTGTACCCATCTTGGAATCGGATATTGTCCATTCAATCCACAATTTTTTAATTCATTTGCAATGGATGGATTTTGGGTCAATCGAGCCTCTATCGAATCGACCATTTGATGCGCAAAAAGAGATCCCACGATTCTCCCATTATCCTCGAAGGAGATCCCGTTTGATTCAGGGGCTGCTGCAAATTGTTCTATTGCGACGGTCTCTTTAAACGCCGATATTTGGTTGTGCAATGAAGTGGGGAATGATTCATTAGACGAGGGTTCTTTCGCTGGAGGATTGCTATTTCTATTGTTTGAGGAATCACTTGCCGATGCTAAAGCTCCGCCGGCTGCAGTCGCTGCGGTGGCTGCGGCTGCGCTCGTAGCAGAAATTGCAACAACGGTAACCACGATGGCTACTGTTACAACGACAATGGCTCCAATGATAATGGCCTTTTTATGTTTCTTTACAAAGGATCTCGTTTGATCCCATTGCTTTTGGATCCAGCTTTTGCATAGAAAAAAATCCTGGGCGCTTCCAAAATAAAGAGCTGGTTTTGCACTATATCCAATTCCAGAGTCAAACCATAAGGCATATTGGGCGGCATCATTTCGAAATAGGGAGGCCACAGCATTTCCCATTTCGATTTTTTCATCTTCGACCACCCCTTCCATTGCCAGAAAAGAGATGAATTGGTTGATTTGATCTAACTCATCTATTGAATATTTTTCTTCCAATGAATCCGACTCTATTTTGCTGAGTAAATCGACCACTTCATCGTAGGAAAGAGTTCTCAGATCGGGAATTTGAATCGGCAGATGACTCATGTATTGAATAGGAATTCTCGGTATTTCGCTTGCTGGGTAAGCAATCAATGCAGGAGTTGTAAATAGCAAAGCAGACTGAACTATTTTGTGAAAAATTTTCATGTGGGCCTACAAAAGAAATGGAAGTTTAGCAGAGACTATATCGAGTGATAAAGAAATTTTTTATTATACATGAAAAAATGAGTGAGGGTATGTTACCAAAATCATTTCGAATTTCCAAGATCCCTTCAAAGATTGAAAAATTGTGATTGCCATATAAATTAGTTTGATCGTTCTTTCATCAGAGAAGGAAAGAGAATAAGAACAATCACGATAAATCCGATCAATACAGTGGAGTAGTCGGCTAAGATCCACCCCATGCCTTGAATGGTGCTTACGAGGGAAGAGAGAAGCCAGGCGGCGAAGTAGGATGTTTTTTCAAAAGAATTGGGGGGCCTTTGTTTTTGTTTTGCAATGATGTATCCCATCACCAATACAAGGCAAAGATTCACAAGGGAGCTGTCCGATATCTGCAACAACATTTCCACAGAAAAAAGACCCGTGACCAAAATAAAGATCGTAGTCAATCCTAGCCCTAAAATGAAATATTCTTTGCGGCCAATGAGGCTTTTGGGAGCGACGAGTTCCCAGCCGACGGAAGCGGCATAAACATTCGCTACATTGGCGCAGATCACGGAAAGAAAAATAAAGCCCATTAAAGGAGCTTTTAGCGCCATGTAATTTGTTGCATGGATAGATTCTTTGGCAATTTCGATCCCATGCGTAATGATCGATCCGAAATATAGGCTGCAAATCCCTAAAACGATGCTGAGGATTTGAATGAGGGTGAGGGCAAAAATAGAGGTATGCCAGGATTTGCTGTGCCTGAAAAAGGTAGGTAAATCGGAGGTGATGCCTAAATTGGTGGCAAGCACCAAAGATAGCCCAGTCAGCGAAAGGGGCAAGTGATCGTTTTGGGAGATTTTTTCCGGTAAAGCATATAAAATAAGGACGAATCCAATCAACAAGATGGGGAAGGCGAGGGTGGAGAGTCTGCGCAGGGCGATGATGCCGCCCATGCAAAAGAGAGTGCTCAGAGTGCCTAATAAAACGCTGACTTGCGTGAACTGATTGATGCTTGGATTTTCATTGATGTGAAGAAGATGTGTGATCGAGTGGCTTCCCGTTGTCGTCTGTGCAATGAACCACGAAAGAGTGGAGACAAGGAGGAGAATCGCAATGAAATATCCGCCCAAATTGCCCAAATAGGCGCGGGCCAAATCCAAAGTGCTTAGCCTTTTTTCATAGCTCATGGCAATGATGCCGAGGCGGATGAACCACAAAATGGCGTTTCCCACGATGATCGTAAGAATCGCTCCCCAAAAGCTATTGTTTTGTAAAATCGCAATACTCGTAGCCAAAATAGGTAGGCTCGTCCATCCGGCCATCTGAATGGAGGCCAATTGCCAGACCGATTGGTGCGTGTCCGGGAGTATATGAGAAGGGGCGTGTTTGGATTTAAGCATGTTTATTTATTTGCCAATATTTTTCGAATTGCCCACGCATTTTCCTCAATAAAGAGGATGACGAGAAAAGCGGCTGCGCTCGCACCAATTCCGGCAAGGAGGGGAAAGTCGCTATTTGAGGTCGCCTCTAGGCTTAAGATAGTCGATACAACGCATCCAATCAACCAACAAAAGCTGTTGATCTGTTTTTCCATCGGACGAGGCCGGTGTTTGATAATAAGCTGCATCAAAAAAGCAATCAGCAGCACAATCCCTAAACTTGCGATGTAGCAATTGGTCAAATTCCCTAGAAAAATCAAAGGGGAAGAAATCTGTATAAATGTATAAGCAACAGTCCCTAATAATCCCGTGATCGCATATCCCTTAGCCCCTTCGAATTGAGGGATGA
>CAYRJU010000047.1:0-3442 GCA_964424735.1 uncultured bacterium | reverse complement strand
CTTTGCGGGGGCACTCACGTAGAGCAGGTGGGGAAAATTGGATTTTTTAAAATCACCAAGGAAAGCAGTATTGCTGCAGGGATCCGAAGGATCGAGGCTGTGAGCGGCAAATACGCAGAAATGTTTGTACAAAACGAAGAGGATCAGCTTCTTCAAATCGGAGAACTCCTCAAAACATCCCCTCAAACACTCCTTGAAAAAATAAAATCTTTCTTGGAAGAACATAAACAGTTGGAACAAGAGATCAAAACTCTTCGCAAAAAGCAGATGAGAGTTCTTTTAGAAGAATGCCTCACGCAGAAAGAATCGATGGGGGAAAGTTTTTTCATTGCCCAAGAAATCCCTCTCCAAACAGAAGAAATGACTCCCTTTGCAGAAGAGCTCTTAGGCCATCTGAAATCGGGAGTGATTGCCTTGGGAGCCAACTTCGGAGACAAATGCAGCCTCGTCATTGCCGTCTCTCCGGATCTCGTGCAAAAAAACATCCACGCGCAAACGCTGATTAAAGAAATCGCTCCCCTGATTCAAGGCGGCGGCGGCGGAAGGCAAAATTTAGCGCAAGCGGGAGGGAAAGACTCCAAAGGGCTTCCCAAAGCGCTGGAAAAGATTCGAGAGAAGCTGAGAAACTCTTAAAAAATGCTAAGCAAACTAGAAAAAAGTCCTGCCCTTGTTCTTTTACAAGAAGCATTTCTTAAAAATCATTCCTTTCTCGTGGAAGGACTTTGGGAGCCTACAAAGGCGCTCCTTGCTTATCTTCTCGTAAAAACGACAAAAAAATCTGTTCTCATCCTCACAAATGGGGAAAGGGAAGACCGCCTTTTCAACGACCTTTCTTTTATCTGTCCCGATCTTGTTTTAGAATTTCCCGCCTGGGAAACGCTTCCCGGAGAAGACATCCCCCCAAGTCCGGATATCCTCGGCAAAAGATTTGAAGCGCTCCATTCTCTTTTGCAAAGAAAAGGGCCTTCGATCGTTCTTTGTCCGATTCGATCCTTTTTGCAAAAAATTGTCCCCAAAGAAACTTTAGCGCCTCTTCTTTCAAAATGGGGGAAAAATACAGAAATTTCTTTCGTCCGCCTTCCTGAAATTCTCTCTAATCTCGGATATACGAGACAGCCGATTGTCGTCGATAAAGGGCAGTTTGCAATCCGCGGAGGCATTCTCGATCTTTTTCCTGTTTCTTCAAGCGATCCATACCGAATCGAATTTTTCAATGACTCCATCGAAAGTATCCGCACATTTGACCCGGTGGGGCAAAAATCAATTGCAAAAATCGATTCCTTTTTCTTAAGTCCGGCGGAAGAACTTCCTTGGCTTAAAAAAGAAAAAAACCTGGTTTCGATTGCAGATTACATAGAAGATCCTTGGATTTTTTGGGATGATCTTCTCTTGATTGAAGATACCCTTTCCAAAAAAATGCAAACAGGAAAATCCCCCTTTTTTTCTTCTCTCGAAGAGATGCTCCAAAAATGCAAACGGCATATTTTTTCATCTCAGCAAAATATTGAAGAGCTCTCCCCTGTCATCAAAGGAAAAGAAAGAACAAAACATTTTCAATCCGTCTCATTTGAAGCCTTTGGACAAACCTTCCAAGCTTCCCGCTTCTTTCATCCCTTTCAAAAAATTGAAACAATCGAAGAGATCGATCCGCAAAATGCGCTCCTTTTTTTAAATCGGAATGAAACCGAAGAAGAAGAGGTCAAAAAACAGATTTCTTCCCTTGTCTTTCCGAGTGTAGAATTTCAAAAAGGATCTTTGACATCCGGCTTTACAGTCCTCGATCAAAATTTTTCTGTTATTCCCAATTCGGTTATGTCGGGAAGAATCCCGATACGCAGGCAAAAATGGAGAGCCTCGCATCATACTCCGGCCTCTGAATTCCACGCTTTAACGCCGAACGATCTCGTCGTCCACTACCACAGCGGCATCGGGAAATACCTGGGGATCGAAAAACAAAAAAATCATCTCGGCGCCGCAACAGAATTCCTGATTCTCGAATATGCCAATCAAAGCAAGCTCTTCGTTCCCCTCTCTCAAGCCTATCTCGTCTCGCGCTATATTGGAACCAAAGAAGAATCTCCCCATTTGAGCGAACTTGGGAGCAAACGATGGCAAAAAGTGCGCGATCACGCAACGGCCCAAATCGTCGGATACGCAAATGATCTTCTCTTAAGACAGGCGCAAAGAGTGGTCGAAGGGGGCTTTCGGTTTGCTTCGGATAGCGCCCTTTTGGAGCGCTTTGAAAAAGACTTTCCTTTTGTCGAAACAGAAGACCAGCTCCTTGCCATCCAAGAAATCAAAAAAGATATGACCTCTAACATGCCTATGGATCGCCTCATCTGCGGAGATGTAGGCTATGGCAAAACAGAAGTCGCGATGCGAGCCGCATTCAAAGCCGTTGTCGACGGAGGAAAACAGGTGGCAGTCCTCGTCCCGACAACAGTCCTCGCCATGCAGCATTTTGAAACTTTCTCTGAAAGAATGAAGGGTTTTCCCGTCCATGTCGATGCCGTCTCTCGCTTCCGCACCTCGAAACAAATCAAAGAAACTCTTGAGAAAACAAAAAAAGGAGAGGTCGATATCCTGATCGGCACACATAGAATACTTTCTCAAGATATTCATTTTAAAGATCTTGGCATGATTGTCATCGATGAAGAGCAACGTTTTGGAGTCCGCTCGAAAGAGCATTTAAAAAAGATCAAAGTGGGGGTTGACTGCCTGACTCTTTCGGCAACGCCGATCCCGCGAACGCTGCATATGTCGCTTGTGCATGCGAGAGATATGTCGGTGATTAGCACGCCGCCTCAGGACAGATTGCCGATCAAGACAATCATTGCAGAAAATGAACCTGAGCTTGTGCGAAACGCCCTTCTTCGAGAGCTTGCGAGAAACGGGCAAGCTTTTTATATCCATAACCGAGTGGAAACAATTTATGGGAAGGCGGAAGAAGTCCAAAAGATGATTCCTTCGGCGAGAATTGATGTCGTGCACGGGCAAATGGATCCGGATGATATTGATACCGTGTTCCATAAGTTCAAACAAGGCCTGGTGGATATCCTTTTTGCAACGACCATTATCGAAAGCGGGATCGATATTCCGAATGCCAATACAATGCTGATTGATCGGGCGGATACTTATGGGCTAGCCGATCTATACCAGTTGAGGGGGAGAGTAGGAAGGTGGAATCGGGCGGCATACACCTATTTTTTAACCCCTAAACACGTGCGGCTGACGGAACCGGCTCGAAAGCGGTTAAGCGCCCTTGCGGAAGCAAGCGGCTTTGGCGGCGGAATGAAAATTGCGATGCGCGATCTGGAAATTCGGGGGGCGGGAGATATTTTAGGGGTCCAACAATCGGGACAAGTATCTGCGATTGGATTTCATCTTTACTGCAAGCTCTTAAAACGGGCGATTGATTCTCTGAAAAAGAAGAAAACGATCA
>CAYRJU010000046.1:0-3977 GCA_964424735.1 uncultured bacterium | reverse complement strand
CGAATGGCCTACCGATCATCTATGGCTCGACCAACATTATCGACATGATGAAAGCTATCAATTTGCCGCTCGACCTACATCCGGACTCGCCGTCACACCCGTACAAGACGTACGCTGCGCATCTCGACGCATTCATCGACAATGTTTTGCCACTGACGTTTGCCGAACGCGAGGCGCGCTATCCGTTCCAATGGGGTTACATGTGGGGGATCGATAAAGCATTTACTAACATCACGACGCTGTCACTGCGTCTCGGCAGCCCGTATATCATCCCGACGAACGCAAACGTCGCCGAAGGCCTGATCTGCTCCATGGTCAGTTAGCGCTTCCTGATACAATACTCGTATGGCCGAAGAGAAAAAGTCCGATAAGCTAATCAAATACTTCGAAAGTCAGTTCGATGACGAAGAGGTTTTGTATGTCTTCCGTCGCCATCCGGTGGTCATGCGCGTAGGGTTAATCGTCAGCATGGGGTCATGGCTGATCGGGCCGCTAGTCATCCTGGCACTAACGTACATCATGCCGAACAGCCCGCCATCACTCACGGCCTATTTCCTGGCCATGTTTGCCAGCATTATTTTCGGCTCACTTCTCATTCTCCCCTGGTGGATCGGCTGGTATTTTAGCTTGTTTATCCTGACCAACCAGCGATTTGTGCAGATTACTCAGAAAGGGCTGTTCAACACCAGTTTTGCCGATATCTCGCTGCCACAGATCCAGCAGGTGAATTACCATATCGCCGGTATCCAGGAGACACTGCTGGGGTTTGGTACAATAGTTATGCAAACCTATATCGGGGAGTTGATCATTCACGACGTGCCACATCCGGCTAAAATTCAGCGCAAAATTGTGCAGATCCTGCGCGAACAGGGCGTGACACCGGTGGAACTAGCCTTTAAGCGCGGCGTTCCCGAGCACGTGAACTAATTTTATTCATGAAACCACATTTCAAACGTATCATCGGCCATGGCAAACGTCTTGCCGCCGAAGGCATGGAACATTTACAGAAACCTGAACCGACGGCCGACGACGTTCGGGTGACCAACGAGACGGTGGCGGCGCGCCGTGAAGAAGTATTGGCCGGAGCCCGCAAGTTCATCTATCCGCTTGGCGCTCCCAAGCATCGGGTGGTGAAATGGTCAGTTGCTATCCTGGCGGCTGCAGTCGTGTTGTTTTTCAGTTTTTGTCTGCTTGAACTGTATAAATTCCAAGACACCTCGAGTTTTATCTACGGCGTAACCCAGGTCGTGCCGTTCCCGGTAGCCGTGGTCGACCATCATTTCGTGTCATACAACGATTACCTGTTTGAACTACGCCGCTATATGCACTATTACGAGACGCAGCAACATGCCGATTTTAATACGAAACAGGGGAAACAGCAGCTGGCCGTCTTCCGCCAGCGCTCATTTGACCAGGCCATCCAGCAGTCGTACGTAGGTGAATTAGCCGATAAGAACAACGTATCGGTCAGTGATAGTGATATCGATGCGGCTGTGGCTCTGGTGCGCACTCAAAACCGACTCGGTGCCAGTGACCAAGTGTTCCAGAGCGTATTGAGCGAATTTTGGGGCTGGTCCGTTGGCGATTTTCGCCGCGAGCTACGCCAGGAGTTGCTGGCCCAGAAAGTAGTCAGCAAACTCGATACAGCAACCCATACTCGTGCTAACAGCACCATGACTCAGCTGCAACAGGGAGCGGACTTCGCAACCTTGGCCAAGCAAGTGTCAGATGACCAACTAACCAAGCCAAATGGTGGCGACTACGGTTCGCTCATCGATCGTGCCAATGCGCAGCTAGCGCCGCAGGTGGTCGAAGCCTTGTTTAAGCTCGAAGTTGGTCACTATTCGTGGGTTATCGACACCGGCTATAGCCTGGAAATCGTCAAGGTAACCCAGGTCCAGGGTACCCAGCTGCGCGCCTCGCACATCTCATTCAACTTCCTGCCCATTACTACCTATACCGATCCGCTCAAGAAGTCCGAACCGGTGCACGGCCTGATCAAGCTGTAGTCGTACAGAGAGCTATGCTGCTATTTGTTTATTTCGTGTTTCGCCTCTTCTAGGGTGGCTTCGTATCTTTCCCAGCCTCAGTGTTGCAGGCTGGTAACAAAAAAGAGACCTAGGCTGAAAGCCTAGGTCTCTTCGGTGTTTAGCAGTTACCTGATTATTAATTCCAAGGCAGAGGGATGTGCATATCAGGCAGATCAGGAAGTGGTATTGGCCCCGGAAGGACTGTATCCTGTGGTTGACGTGGGGTTTCGCTAAAGCCCAACTCCAATCTGACTACAGAAAAACCGTCTTTCTGTTCTGAAACACCATTCCTGTCTAATACAGGTAGGACGTTGACACCCATGTCAACACCGTTAGCTGCCATAGTCTTCAACTGGTCTGCGCTGAGTTGTTCGCTACCTTCTTCGCCGTATATGTAGACGAATTGGCTGGTATCTGCAGGATTGGTCAGTTTGTAAACATGTTGGTAGCCGGCGACAACGTCTGGATTCGCAGTCAAGGTAATCGGTTGCTCGTGATCATAAGTAAGGTCTGCACCCTTTACGACGAAATGAGTAGGGTTGCCGTATACCTTGTGACCATTGTGTTGCCAATCATTAAGTTTGACACCATTCATCGCTTCAAGTTTGGTAAGGTCTGACTGCCCGTTACTAGATACAACACCGAAGAACTCTGCAGCAGTCATTTGCTTAGTAGAATTCTGGTAGGCGGCAATATTAGCCCGCGCTGCATCGTCCCTGATGGTATGGTTGCTATTGTATGCTTCGGCGCCTTTGTATGCTCCGAAAAGAGCAGTTGCACCCAAACCTAATATCATACTTGTTTTTATGGCTAAGCGTTTAGCTTCGTGGGCCAGTGCCTGTGCCTTGTCGACGATTTCGTGAAGTCTTTTAGTCATAGTCGGTATTATATACCACATATAAGCTATTGTCAATGATAATGTGCTAGGCTCAACCGATATATACCCGTAACCATTTCAGCGGACTAATAATGGTCGACTGCTACTGCTCGCTACATGCTACTGCTGTGCAACAACAAGTTCGACAAAACCCGTCTCGGCATCCATCTCACGTTTATAGACGACCGATTCATCCTCAGCAATTACGATTTCTGCGGTCAGATCCACTAAGGAACCTTCTTTCAGATGCCCGCCCACGACCTGGCCGTCTTTGCCGGATAGGGCAACGTGTAGATGACAATCATCAGCCGTTATAGTCCCAACCAATGATACGATCTCGAACTTGTCGCTGTATGTTTTGACCGGCTGATCAGTTGGAGTTGCGCCAGCCATGCGTAATACTGATGGTTGGAGCGCGCCAACGCACGTAACGATCGAACCAGCTTGGATATTCATGTCTTTCGCGAATTTTTGTAGCTCGATACGTAAATCTTGTCCGGGCACTAATCTCAACGTATATAATTTCATAATCTCCAATATACCAGGCGCAGCTGTCTACACAGTAACATCAAGTTAACAGTGCTTACTTGTGGGCACGCTTCTGGTCAAGCTGGGCCCCCAGGACGGTTGCGCCTATGCCCGTTGGATCAATCTCGTCGATTTGGGCCTGCACTTCGGCTATTCTCGCCGCCATCGACTGCAGGCTAGGGAATAGGCCTGCCGGGATATCTTCCGGAAGAACCAATTCCACATTATCTCGCATCATCAGTGAGCCGAGAGGGGCATCCGCCAAGGGACGGCGTTCACAAACAAGCTGTTCGTCGTCGGTCATGCCAGCTCTATATAGGTAGCCGCCATGTTTAGCTTGCTCTTCTGTTTGCCAAACAAAATATTCATACCTTGGGCCAATGTAAGCCCAAGGAGCGTACTCGGGACTGAGCGAATCTTCACCGCCAAAACCAGGCATAATATTATATGACTCTACAGGCTCTATCTCTAAAGTCAACTGGCGGGTCCGACCGGGGAGTGAATTTCGCTGTTGAAACGCTACCTGGCGGGCCCGACCGGAT
>CAYRJU010000045.1:0-4581 GCA_964424735.1 uncultured bacterium | reverse complement strand
CTCAACCATCCGATTACAAGTCGGGCGCTCTACCAATTGAGCTACGCCAGCAAAGGGATCCACTTTAACAAATTTTCTCTTTTTCAGCTAAATTTTCTTCAGTTGCAGGACCTGCAACCGGGGGCATCGGCTTCTTCGGAGTGAGAGACAGCCGGTTTTGGAAAAAGGAGGTCATATTGACCGTCTTCTTGATGTGCTGAGAAGCCTCGACATCCACTTTGGTCGCCATAAACCGGCCCCCAATCATCGTGCTCTCACAGCATTTCTTAAACTTTTTCCCAGATCCACAAGGACATGGGTCATTTCTTCCCGTTTTCTTCATATCGTATTCAGTTCAGGTTTTGAGTCTTAATGGGATCTATTGTATCATAGAAAAATCAAAATTGTCCAATGATTCTATGATTAATATCGGGATACCCCTCGCAAAACCACCCTGGACCGCTTTGGGTAAAGAGCTTGAAAGCGCCTTCAGAAAAGCCCTTTTTGACTTCTCATTATTGGGAAAAGAGACCGCCAAAGTCGCCGTCGCTCTGAGCGGTGGAAAAGACTCTCTTGCCCTGCTTTTCTTGCTGAGCGCCGTAAGAGGTAGGGGATTCCCCCCATTTGAGATCTACGCCATCCACGTAGATGGAGAGTTTTCCTGCGGAGCAGGAGTCGATGCGGGCTTTTTAAGGGCCATCTGTAAAGAGCTGGAAATCCCCTTCATCGTCCGCTCTTCGACACAAAAAAGAGAGGATTTGGAGTGTTATCGCTGCTCCCGAGAGCGCCGCAAACTGATTTTTGAAGCCGCTAAAGAGGTGGGCGCTCTGACGGTCGCTTTTGGACACCACCGAGACGATAGCGCTCAAACCCTTCTTTTAAACCTCCTCCACAAGGGCGAGTTTGCCGCCAATTTGCCCAAAGTCCCCATGCACGACTACGGAGTTACGATCATTCGGCCCCTCATCTACATTGAAGAAAATGCTTTGAGAGAATTTGCCAAGCAGTATGGGTTTGCAAGGATCAGCTGCCAATGCCCCGTCGGACAAAACTCCAAGAGAAAAGTCGTCGATCAGATCCTCAAAGAGATCGAGGCCCATTTTCCACACGCAAGAGCAAACCTGGCAAGAGCCGGAAGGCTCTATGGGTCAGATAAGGCTCTCAAGTCTTGAAAAATATTCTCGATAAAGCGTATCTTTGACTCTTATGGAATTGGCCTCGACACTATTGGAAGTGGGAACTTTCTTTGGTTATTTTGCAGTTCTCACTTTCATCGCCCTCCTCTCCTATCGCCAGCAGAAATCGGATAAAGATTTTCTCATTGGAAATCGCTCGTTGAATTTTTGGCTGACCGCTCTTTCCGCTCACGCAAGCGACATGAGCAGCTGGCTCTTTCTCGCCTACCCCGCCTCTATCTTTACAGGGGGGTTAGTGGCAGCTTGGGCAGCCATTGGACTTACACTCGGAATGTTTTTGAATTGGCAATTCATCGCTCCAAAGATCCGAACAGTCACCGAACAGATGGGCAATCTCACCTTGAGCGGTTATTTTGAAAGCAGATTTTCCGATCTTTCAGGCAGTATTCGGCTCGTGTCGGCCGCTATGTCAGTCCTCTTTTTCACCTTCTATATTTCTTCGGGATTGGTGGGAATGGGCATCCTCGTCGAAAACCTTTTCAATTTGAACTATGTCGTGGGAATTTCGATCGGGCTCTTCATCGTCATGCTCTATGTCTTTATGGGCGGATATCGGACCGTTGCTTGGATCGATCTCTTTCAGGGGTTTTTTCTCCTCGGCGTCATCGTCATCATCCCTGTCTATTTAATCACCTCCTATGGCGGTATAGATCCCATTATGCACGCCGTGAAGGCCAAAAATCTCAGCTCCTCTATCTTTCCCGAATTTTCTGCCCTGCCGATCTGGAAAGTTTTGATGGTCGCTGCCGGTTGGGGACTCGGCTACTTTGGCCAACCCCACATCATCACAAAATTCATGGGCATTCGTAAAGTGGAAGAGATGCACAAAGCCAAATATTTGGGAATTAGCTGGCAGATCATCGCCCTGGCAGCAGCCACTCTTGTGGGCCTAATCGGAGTCTATGTATTTCCCCAAGGACTGGAGCACCCTGAACAGGTCATTTTGAATATCGTAAAAACAACTCTCTCGCCTTTCTTTGCGGGACTTGTTCTCTGTGCTGTCTTAGCCGCCACAACCAATGTAATGGCCGCACAAATTCTCGTCGTAGCCTCCAATTTATCAGAAGATTTTTATAAGCGGATTTTTCGAAGGCATGCAAGCGCTAAAGAACTGCTCTGGATCTCTCGATCGGGTGTCATTTTAGTCTGCTGTGTGGGATTTCTCATCGCCTTTTTCAAAATCTCTTCGATCTTCGAGCTCGTTCATTACTCTTGGTCTGGCCTCGGCGCTTCATTTGGCCCCCTTTTGATCCTATCTCTATACAAAAAAGGATTGAACAAATATGGCGCTTTTGTGGGCATTCTCGTAGGTGGTTTAACGGCAGCTATTTGGCCATATTTTGAAAATAAACTAACAATCCCTGTACCTTCACTCGTATTGGGTTTCGTGCTCAGCATGGTGGCGATCATTGGAGTTTCGTATATCATGCGCAAACGTTTGAGCCTAGCAATAGAACCTTAAAAGGCAATCATGAAAAAACCGACACTTCTCATCACAAATGACGACGGAATCAATGCTCCAGGAATCAAACATCTCTGGCAAGCAGTTCACAAACATGCCCATGTTTCGCTCATCGCCCCACACCATGAAAAATCGGGATCCGGGCTTTCAATCACTTGGACCAAGCCTCTACACATTCGCCCCGTTTTATGGGAAAATGATACCCCTGCTTGGTCTTTAAACGGCACTCCTGCCGACTGTGTCAAAATGGCTCTTGCTGTGCTTCTCGAAAAAAAACCAGATATGATCATTTCGGGAATCAACCGTGGCTCCAATTCTGGGCGTACGGTACTCTATAGCGGAACGATTGGAGGAGTCATTGAAGGCACTCTCAAAGGGATACCGGGCATCGCATTTTCTTTTTCCGATGTGGAAGATCCTCCTGTAGCCGTCACAGAAAAATACATTTTTTCCCTAGTCCAACACTTTCTCAAAAATCCACTTCCTCCAGGGACCCTTCTCAATGTCAACTTCCCCTACCGATGCAAAGAGCGCATCTTGGGCGTCCGAATCGCTAAACAAGGGAAAAGCTATTGGAAAGAGGCTCCTGATCGAAGGCTTCACCCAGAAGGAGCGCCCTACTACTGGCTAGGCGGGGCTTGGGGATCCGTCGAAGAAGATCCGCTCAGCGACGTAGCTCTTCTCGAACAAGGCTATATTGCTGTGACCCCCATTCATGTGGGTGAGCTCACCTGTAAAGAGACATTTGAAAAACTCAAACACCTCACAGAAAAAGATCTCATTTATTAACCCGGCATCCAAATAGGTGCAATCTGCTGGCTACGGCTTTGCCAAATCGATTCTCGCTCGGAAGCCTTCGTATTCAAAGAATGTTCTTCCTCGCTCGAACCGGTCGCTTCGCTCCCTTCGATTTTGCTGAGCCTCGCTTGCGCATATTATTGCCACCTATTTGGATGCCGGGTTAATAGATAGGATTTGAACTGCCTGAGCTTGGGCCATTTCGATTTTTTCTCTGCCACTTGGCATTTCATAAAGGCGGGCAAGCTCTGCAAAGAGCTCTTCACTCACAGCTGAGGAGTAGGGCTCTTGGGTCCCCAATTTTCGGAGCGAAAGCACGAGATCGGCAATCTGATTGAACCGCTTTCTCAAACGGGGAATAGCTCTTTGTAAATCCTCTGGAGTTTCAAGCGCCCTCAGTTCTTTCACCAGTTTTGTGACCTCTGCTTCCCCTTCCAGGCGCAGCTCTTCAAGATTTGTTGGCCCCGCACAACTAAAGAGGAATATCGAGATCCAAAATGGGAAAATTTTCCGAATCAGGGATCGCATAGTGCCACCACTCTCCTTCATAGGCGAGAAAACCTTCCGCCTCCATCACTTTTTTTAAAAGCCCACGATTTTCTTGGGTTTCGCTAGATCCACCCAGGTAAGAGTGGGAAGCTTTTGCTGTAAAATCGTCGAATTCCGTCGGCATAGGAAGCTCCTTGCCCCTTAGATCAACGAGGGTGAGATCCACCGCAGCTCCTCGATTGTGGCAAGAACCCTCTTTGGGATCTGCGACATAACGGGGATCCGGACACACTTTCCAAAGAATTTTTTGAACAGAAAGGGGGCGATAGCCATCAAAAACTTTTAGACCGAGACCCATTTTTTCAAGTGTTCCCTGAACCAGGTGGAGCCTTTCGGCAACTTGGCGCAGCAAAAAACAACGCGCAGATGGATAGACAACCTTCCCAGTAAAATTATTGGGGGTCGCGTAGCGGATATCGAGCCGAATCTGAGGACTGATTTGGATCAATTCAACGAGGGGATGCATACGTCTTTTTATAGCATATCTTCGTACTTTCTCTTGAGAAAAATGTTTCTAGTTGAGTAACATGAATGTTTCGTTTACAGGGGCGTATAGCTCAGTTGGTAGAGCGCCTGTCTTACACACAGGTGGTCATA
>CAYRJU010000044.1:0-4718 GCA_964424735.1 uncultured bacterium | reverse complement strand
TAGAGCAGCGATCTCCAAAGTCGCCGGTCGGGGGTTCGAATCCCTCCGCACTCGAGGAACGAAGTGACTAAGAGTGCGAGAAAGCCAACTGCTTGGCTTTCGTGGGGATTCGAAATGAAGCGCCGTTTTCCACGGGGCGCGAATCGGCCCGAGATGACGTAAAACGAAGCCACTTGTAGTGGCGAGTGGAACGCGCGAGGGGAGTCCCTCCGGCTGAGCATTTTGGAACGCACGAGGGGGGAATCCCTCCGCGCCCCATCTTTAAATTTGGAGATAACGATGTCAACCATGATTGAAGAGAAAAAAAAGGTCTCATACTTTCGGGAAGTGCAGAATGAGATGAAGAAAGTCTCTTGGACTTCCAAAGAGGAGCTCATTTTCTGTACAAAAGCGGTGATCGTTGCCACTTTTGTGTTTGGTTTGACGATCTATGCGGTGGATTTGGGCATCCGGGGAATATTGCAGACGGCAACAGGTCTAGTTCAGAGAATTTTTGGGTGAGAATGTATGCATAAATGGTATGTCGTTCAAGTAATGTCGAGCCATGAAAAAAAAGTGAAGAAGGCCATTGAAGAATATCTTCAAACTAGGGGCTTGGCAGAAGACATCGTCGAAATTTTGATTCCAACAGAAAATGTCTCTGAAGTGAAACGGGGTCAGCAGAAAATCAGCGAAAAGCGGATGTGGCCAGGGTATTTGCTCATTCGGATGAATTTGAATGATGAGTCCTGGGCCTACGTCAAGGACACTCCTGGAGTGATCGACTTTTTGGGGGGTGAAAAACCGACCCCACTCACCGAAAAAGAGGTGGGCGACATCATGAAGGAATTAGAGGATCGCCAAAAAGGCGTCGTACAGAAGCACAAGGTCGATGTGGGCGACCGGGTCAAAATTACCGATGGAGTGTTTGTCAACTTCATCGGCACTGTGACCGAAGTAAACCACGAAAAGGGTCGTCTCAGCGTCATGGTTTCGATCTTTGGTCGAGATACGCGAGTCGACGACCTCGAATTCTGGCAAGTTGAACAGTCAACAGCCGAGAATGCGGGGTAATGGGGAGAAAAACCCTCAGGGGTTTTTCGATAAGACTCAAAACAAGGAAATTAGATGGCAAAAAAGCTCGTAAAAACAATTAAATTGCAGATTCCTGCAGGAAAGGCCAATCCGGCACCGCCGATTGGGCCTGCATTGGGTTCGGCCGGGATCAATATCATGGCCTTCTGCAAAGAATTCAACGCGAAGACGCAGGATCAGGGGGGCGATATCTTGCCCGTTGTGATCAGCGTTTATTCGGATAAATCTTTTTCGTTTATCACTAGAAAGCCTCCCGTCTCGAGAATGATCTTGAAGGAGTGTGGGCTTGAATCGGGATCTAAAGTGCCGAATCGAGACAAAGTGGGTAAACTGACTCGCTCTCAAGTGAACAAAATCGCCAAGGCAAAAGTCGAAGACATGCGCATCGTCTCTCTAGAAGCTGCAGAGATGATGGTGATGGGAACGGCTCGGTCGATGGGCGTAGATATTGTGGAGGGCTGAGATGGTAAAACGATCTAAACGGATGAAAGAGGTCGACAAATTGGTCGATAAAAACCGTTCCTACAAGCTCGAAGAAGCTGTAGATATCTTGAAGAATTGTCCAGCCCCTAAATTCGATCAATCGGTCAATGTGGCCTTGATGATCGGAATTGATCCTAAGAAATCGGATCAACAGGTACGCGGGACAGTCTCTTTGCCTCATGGTACGGGGCAAAAAGTGACCCTCGTTGTCATTGCTAAGGGAGACAAGGCGAAAGAGGCCCTCGATGCAGGTGCCGATTTTGCAGGCGCAGATGAGTATCTCGAAAAGATCAAAGGGGGATGGACCGATTTTACGGCTCTCATTGCTACTCCAGATATGATGCGCGAACTCGGAAAGCTCGGAAAAGTATTGGGCCCAAGAGGTTTAATGCCGACCCCGAAGGCAGGTACTGTTACGACAGATGTCGCAAAAGCGGTGCAGGAAGTCAAGGCTGGAAAGATCGAATTCAAAGTCGACAAAACGGGAAGCGTCAACAATGCAGTTGGCAAAATCTCATTTAAGAAAGAGAAATTGGTCGAGAATTTGAACGTATTTTTAACTGCGGTTTCCAAATCCAAACCAGCTAGCTCTAAAGGTGCCTTTTTGAGAAGTTTATACCTCTCAACCACGATGGGGCCCGGTTTGAAAATCGATATCCAATCCCTATCAGGGCTTTAAGGAGAGAATGAAATGAGAAAAGAAAAACCCCTCCTTTTGGATGAAATTAAAGGGAAAATCGATGATTCAAAATCCATGATCATCGCAAGCTATGACAAGCTAGAGCCAAACACTTCTTGGAATTTGCGTGATCTTCTCGGTAAATCGGGAAGTCAGTTCGAAGTGGTGAAGAAGAGAGTCTTTTTGAAGGCAGCTGAAATGTCGGGGATGAAACTCGATGAAGCGCTTCTCAAAGGCCACATCGGCGTCTGTTTTATCAAACAAGACGATGCAATGGCTCCTGCAAAAGCGGTTTTCAAATTCTCGGAAGAGAATGGGAACTTGCTGCGAGTGATCTTTGGATCTCTCGATGGAAAATTAATGCCCGGTTCGGAGCTGGAAGAGTTGTCCAAGCTGCCAGGAATCGACGAAATGAGAGCGATACTGCTCGCGCTATTTACATCGCCAATGTCGCAAATGCTGTCCGTTGTAGAGGCAGCTATTTCCGGCCCGCTCTCAAGTCTAGAAAAGAAAAGTGAAAGTTAAAGTTTTAGGAGAATTCAACCCATGAGTCAACATTTAGACGATCTCGTAGAAAAATTGAGCCAGCTGTCGGTTCTCGATATGGCAAAACTCAAAGAAAAATTAGAATCCAAATGGGGCGTGAAAGCGGCCGTTGCCGTTGCTGCAAGTGCGGCTGCACCTGCTGCTGGTGGAGCTGCCCCCGCATCCGAATCGACCGACTTCAAAGTTACGCTCGAAGGTCCAATACCCGATGACAAGAAAATTTCTGTCATTAAAGCTGTGCGTGAAGTGACAGGTCTTGGTCTGAAAGAGGCGAAAGACCTCGTTGAGGGTGCGCCTAAAGATTTGAAACCCACTGCTGCGAAAGCGGAAGCTGAAGAGATCAAGAAAAAAATTGAAGCTGCTGGTGGAAAGGTAAAATTAACAGGCCTATAAAATTTTTGCAGCAAAAAGATCGCAATCTAGCTATGATATCAGTGCAGGGGGTCTACACCCCCTCTCTGATTGTTTTTTATTTTGACAAATTCTGAGGAGCGAAGCCCATGCTAAAAAAGCCGCCTAAACGGGTGAGTTTTCGTGAACGGGAAGAGATCATTGATCTCCCCAATCTGATTGAGATTCAGATTAAGTCGTATAACCAATTCCTTCAATCCCATCTGTTACCTCATGAAAGGGAAAATATTGGCCTTCAAGAAGTGTTTAGTGAAATTTTCCCTATCAAGTCGTATGACGAAAAGACCATTTTGGAATTTTTATCTTACAACTTGGGAGTGCCAAAGTACTCGCCCGAAGAGTGCATTCGCAGAGGGATCACCTACAATGTCACGTTGAAAGTCAAATTTAGACTGACAGATGAGACGGGGATTAAGGAGGAAGAGGTTTACATGGGGACAATCCCTGTGATGACCGATAAGGGGACCTTCATCGTCAATGGTGCAGAAAGGGTCATCGTATCTCAGCTCCACCGCTCTCCTGGAATTTCTTACGAACAAGAGCGGCATCCTAAAGGAACGATTCTCTATTCATTCCGGATCATTCCTTATAGAGGAAGCTGGTTAGAGGCTTCTTTTGATAATAACGACCTCGTCTATATCTATATCGACCGGAAAAAAAGGCGCCGCAAAATTCTCGCCTCGACCTTTGTCCGAACCCTCGGCTACTCCACAGATGCCGATATCATCGAAGAATTTTTTGAAACCGTCAAAGTGAAGATCAAGTCGGAAAAAGATTTTGTCAAATTGGTTGGAAAAATTCTCGCTGAAGATGTCGTAGATGAGCAGACGGGTCTTGTCTTTGGAAAAGCGGGAGAAAAACTCACAACTGCCATGCTGAAACGCATGGTCGATGAGGGGATTCAGGCGGTACGCATTGCCGAAGAGGCCGATGAAACTCACCCCATCATCAAAATGCTCTCTAAAGATACCACCGATTCTTATGAATCGGCTCTGAAGGATTTTTATCGAAAAATTAGGCCGGGTGAGCCCCCCACTCTCTCTAATGCGCGCTCTGCCATCATGAGACTCTTCTTCGACCCAAAACGGTATAATTTGGGAAGAGTTGGAAGATATAAACTCAACCGGAAACTGGGACTCAAAGTCAGCGATGAAGAGCTCAGTGTTGTGACCCTTCGCAAAGAGGATGTCATCGAAGCTCTCAAATATCTCATTCGGCTTAAAGTCGGAGATGAAGACGCCTTTGTCGACGACATCGATCACCTCGGCAACCGTCGCGTTCGATCTGTTGGAGAATTGATCCAGAACCAGTGCCGCATTGGTCTTGCCCGTATGGAAAAAATCATCAAAGAGAGAATGAATCTCTTTGATTTTTCTTCCGATACGATGACGCCAGGGAAGATTGTTTCCGCAAAAGGACTTGCCGGTGTATTGAAAGATTTCTTCGGAAGATCTCAGCTCTCTCAATTCATGGATCAGACCAACCCGATCTCAGAGCTCACTCACAAGCGAAGACTTTCTTGCTT
>CAYRJU010000043.1:0-4851 GCA_964424735.1 uncultured bacterium | reverse complement strand
GACAAACATCGCACTGGAGAGGATTCGAACCTCTGACCCCCTGGTTCGTAGCCAGGTACTCTATCCAACTGAGCTACCAGTGCTGGATTTTACTATCATGCCCCATCCCATCTCTAAAAATCAACTTTCCCGACTTTAAAAAATTTCCCAAAACTTTTTTTGCTTGAGATGACGGAGCGTCTCTTCCCCTTTGAGACGCTTGACTTTGGCGGATCCCTTCGGCTCAAACTGAGGGGGATCAAAATGGATCTCAAACTGGGAGGGGACGATTTGGTAGCGATAACCATGGACAAAATCGGTTCCTTTAAACGGCGCCTCAAATTCTTCTTGGACAAGAGCCGTCCAATCGCGGTCTCCTCTATGACCCCAAGCCCGAACCTTTTGGAGCATCTCCTCCTTGGTCCGAACCCAGCTATAGTGATGAAACATGGGCCTGCCATCAGAACCGGTCACATGGCGCCTTTTAGGCCCCGGAAGGAGATTGTAGATCGCGTCCCTTTCGTCCTGATGAAGTAAAATTTCCATTTCTAGAGCTTTTTTCTGGACTAAGACGATCGAATCTTCAAATTTGAGCGCTTGATGGATGGGTTCCCGAAAATACCAATAATTGGAAAGTTTGAGAGCCGTATGTTGCCTGTAATCGCTGCATTCGAGCCATTCCGCAAAGCGCTTTCCCTCAGGGACTTCATCGGCATCAAGAAAGAGAACGGTGTCGATCTCTTCCTCGACAAAAGAAAATCCAATGAGCCGGGAAAAACTGTGCCAAAAATGGGCAGGATTCACATTTTTCAAAATTTTCTTGGGGATCTTTTCGGGAAGATAGGGGTATTCGATAAAGAGGCAATTGGGAAAAGCCCCATAAATCTTTTCCAAAAGTTCCCGATTTTCGGGCTTCCCATCGAAAAAATGATCGCAAACCGGTACAATAACCTGTATAGAAAAAGTGAGGGCTTCTTCCAAGGTAGCCCTGATAAAACGACTCTCATTCGAACAGAAATTGACAATTGTTGCGATGGGGTGCTTTTTCATAGATGAAAATGTTAACACAAACCTGATTATAGTATGAAAGTTGTCATTTTAGGAGCGGGAAAAATTGGTTCCTACGTCGCTTCTACCCTCTCAGAAGAAGAGCACGACGCCATCTTGATCGATTGGGATGAAAAAGCTCTCGATCGGGTGGGAAGAGAAAGCGATGTTGCACGAATCCACGCAAGAGCCAGTATCAAACTCTTGGAAGATCTCGTCGAGCAAAAGCCCGACCTCTTCTTCGCCGCTACCGGCAGTGACGAGACCAATTTGACCTTCTGTTCACTCGCGAAAAATTTGGGATTTTCCAAAACCATCTGCCGCACTCAAAAGCGAGAATACCTCAATCACTCCCGTCTCGATATGAGCAGGCTCTTCTTCGTCGATTACTTTTTAGGCCCCGAAGTCATGGCAGCTCAAGATCTTTGCAAACTCCTCATCCACTCCAAAGATTTGGCTGTCGAGCATTTTGCGCATGGAACCATCCAAATGCGGACGATCCAGATTCCCGATCTTTGGGATAAAGGGGGCATCCCCATCTCGCAATTGGAATTGCCAAAAGAGCTGATCGCGGGACTCATTCGAAGAAAAAATGAATCGGAAGATGCCGTTTTGATCCCTCATGGAGAAGATCACATTTTGCCCGGAGATCAATTGACCGTCGTAGGCGAGGCAAAAGTGATGCATCATCTCCATGACATCTTCCATTCCCCAAAGACTGAAACCCGGTCTGTGATCATCGTGGGAGGATCTCCCGTTGCCGTTCATTTGAGCCATTCCTTATGCGGACAAAAGATCCATGTGCGGCTCATCGAGAAAAGTATCCAGCGTTGCGAAGAACTCGCAGAGCTACTTCCCTCTGCCACCATCATCAATCGCGATGGACGAGATGCGCAGCTCCTTCGCTCTGAAAGAGTCCAAGATACCGATGCTCTCGTCTCTTGCACCCACTTTGATGAAACGAATTTGATGATCGCAGCTCTTGCCAAAGAACTTGGCTGTCCCAAAGCCATTGCTCAAATCACCAATGGACAAATCGTTCCCATTTTGGAAAAGACCGGGGTACTGCCAGCTCTATCGCCCAGGGTCAATGTCGCCAACCGGATTCTCTCGATTTTAGACGAAGAAACAACGTTGAGAGTCGCCTCTTTGAGTTGCGATACGGTCAAAATCGTCGAAATGAAAGTAGCCCCCACCTCCAAAGCAGTTGGCATCCCCCTTTCAGATCTCGATCTCCCCAAAGGCCTTCTCATTGCCGTGATTGAAAGCCGCGGCAAAGTCTCTATCGGTAGAGGAACTTGTGTTCTTTGCCCCGAAGATATCGTGATCGCGATCTGCCATCCGATCCAAATTCCCAAACTCCAACAACTCTTCCACTGATGGTTTTTGCGAAGATACTGAGTCGTTACCTCTTCTACTTAAGCGCCCTTCTCCTCGCGCCTCTTTTTTTAAGCGCTTACTATCAATTTATATCGACTTCTCACCCTCAACCTCACAGTTTTTTCGCCTTTTTGTGGACTCTTTGCACTTGCGTTGCCATTGCCTTTTTACTCCGTTTCATTGGGAAAAAGGCATCGGATGCGCTCTATCGAAGAGAGAGTATTTTACTCGTCGTCTTCATCTGGATCATCACCTCCATTCTCAGCGCTCTTCCCTTCATCTTCAGTGGAACACTCAAACCTCTAGATGCCTATTTTGAGACGATGTCGGGGCTCACGACGACAGGAGCCACCGTTCTTTCTCCTAAAGCCTACAACGCCGAGACGGGTGTAGAAATTCCCATCCACCTCACAAATCCCCACGTCCCCGAAAAGACCTACATCTATTATGGGACCATCGCACCTGTTCGCGACCTTGAGACAGGCCTCATCACTCATACGGGTATCGAAGCGGTGAGTAAAGCCCTTCTTTTTTGGCGCAGCCTCCTCCAATGGATCGGTGGTATGGGGATCGTCGTCGTCTTTCTCGCGGTGCTCCCCGTTTTAGGAGTGGGGGGGAAGCTGCTCTATCAAATGGAAGCAACGGGACCCATCAAAGACGAAATTTCTCCACGCGTGAGAGAAACGGCCTCCCACCTCTGGAAATTGTACGCTTTTTTCACACTCTCCCAAGTTGCCCTTCTCATCTGGACAAATCCAGAGATGCCCTTCTTTGATGCCCTTTGCACCTCATTTTCAACGATCTCGACAGGAGGTTTTTCCGTTCGCAACGATAGCATCGCCTCCTATCACAATAGCGCAACGGAATGGATCGTGGTCATTTTCATGATTTTGGGAAGCATTAACTTCTCTCTCTTTTTTCACATTTTGCGCTTCAAATTCTTCAAAATCTATGTCCCAGACTTTTTTCTCTTCCTCGGAATTGCCCTCATCGGTTCACTCGCTGTTTCCGCTTTCCTCACCACCGATTTCAGTTGGAGCGAAGCGCTTAAAGTAGGCAGTTTCCAGGCCATCTCTATGCAAACGACGACCGGGTTTTTTTCGACCAATTACGATCTGTGGCCCTTTGCTCCTCAAATGCTCATGCTCTTTTTGATGTTTGTCGGAGGGATGTCGGGATCTACAGCGGGAGGGATTAAGACGGCTAGGTTTTATATTGCCTACAAAATTCTCCTCCACCGCCTCGAATCGATTTTCCGTCCCGATAGCGTTCGAAAACTCTACATCGGCAAGAGCGAAGTCGACGACAAAAACGCGCTGACCGTATTGACCTTCTTCTGCATCGTCGTCTTTTTCACAGCTTTTGGAGCCATGCTCCTCGTCTTTGACGGAGTCGACCCAGAAACGTCTCTTGGACTCATCGCCAGTCTTCTCAATAACGTAGGGATCGCATTTCGAGCGGCAGGTCCTGTGGAAACGCTTGCCTTTCTCTCTCCCTTTTCCAAACTTCTCGGGAGTTTCTGGATGCTCTTGGGCCGTCTGGAATTCTTTGTCGTTCTTCTTCTCTTCTTGCCCGCTTTTTGGAAAAACAGATGACCATAGATTGGCACAAACAGTGGACTCTATTCGCCGAGAATTTTCATGATGGGAAAGCTCACATTCCGATCGGGGATAAAACCCTTTTCCTCTCACCCGGGCCTGGATTTGGGGATCTTTCCCATCCGACGACCCGGCTCATGATCCACATGATGAAACGCTATGTTCCTAAGGAAAATATCATCGATATCGGGACGGGGAGCGGGATCTTAGCGCTCGCAGCCCTTCTCATGGGAGCCAAATCGGCCTTCGGCATCGACATCGATCCAGAGGCCATCCAACACGCAAGAGAAAATGGCAAACTCAATCAGTTAAAAGCGCAATTTGGAAAAACTCTTCCCTCCTCTTTGAAGGGAGGAAATATCTTTCTCATGAACATGATTCTTTCCGAGCAAAGACAGGTGGGGCCAGAAAGGCTCATTCCCTTTGGGAAACTCTGGATCATTTCGGGGATTTTGACCTCTCAAAAAGAAAAATTCCTCCTCCAATCTGCTCATTGGAGATTGAAAGTGGTTGAAGAGACGCAAGAATCCGAATGGTCTGGCTTTATCTTAAAATAAAACCGCACAAGAAGAAAATCACCCTATGAACCTATCCGAGTAAAATTTTGGGGGAATTTTTAGCGTGAAAGCTCCGTAGAATCAACGATGCGCTAGAAGCCCCGCAAGTTGATTCGTATTCATTCAAAAGGATCTCGACTTGTTTTTTGTATTCATTTTGTGCTAGAAATTGAGAAGCATGCAACTGTCCTCATATATTTTGTTGTTTTTGACTGTTCACGCCGCACTGACGGCCCTTCCAGAAGGGCTTAAGGTGGTATCGGGAGATGTAAAAACACCTCAGGTCGATG
>CAYRJU010000042.1:0-5721 GCA_964424735.1 uncultured bacterium | reverse complement strand
GACTCCCGCCTCGGACGAATCGAAGATCCGTCCGAGAGAGACGGGCACGGGCAGGGGCGGGGAGAGAAAATATCCGAGTTTTCTTCTCTATTTGGCTTTGCGCCAGCGCGCTTTGAAGTATTGGTCGATGCCGTCGGCGATCCCTTGTGCAATTTTCTCTTGGTAATCGCGCGATTTGAGAAGGGTTCTTTCTTGAGGGTTGGAGATAAATCCCCCCTCCACGAGGACAGCCGGCATACTCGTCTCCCGAATCACGTAGAAATTCCCTTTTTTAACTCCTCGCGAATGAGCCGATGTTTTCCGAATGACTTTTGACAAGACAGCATCGGCCAATTTTCTCGAAGCGGTTCCCCTCTTCTTATTTTCCTGCGAATCGAAGAAAAAGACTTCGATCCCTTTCGCCTCAGGGCTGCGCGAAGAATTGTAGTGGATACTCACAAAGATATTGCCGCGAGCCTGCTTGGCAATTTCCACTCGCCTCGGCAAAGAAATGAAACTATCGCTCTTACGCGTCATGACGACGTGATAGCCGAGTTGTTCTAGATATTGTCTGACTAAGCGGGCCGTGAGAAGCGTCATCTTCTTCTCTTCGCAAAAGGGATGGCTCGCTTTGGCCCCCTGATCTTGCCCTCCGTGGCCCACATCGAGTACGACAACGGGCGCGCTCGGAGAGGTAAGTAGACTTCCCGGCGGAGGTGCTGCAGCCAGGAAAAGAAATCCAAACAAGACCAAGAAAATTCTCATAGATCTACAATCTCATATTAAGACATTTCGGACCACTTCGGCGTCGTCAAAGGGAATCGTTTGATCTCTAAAGATCTGTACGCGTTCATGTCCTTTGCCCGCGATGAGAACGAGATCGTCCTCTTCTGCCATTTGGAGCGCCTTTTCAATCGCCTTTTTCCGATCGAGTTCCACGAGGGGAATTTTCTTCTGAAACCCCGAAAGAATCTGCCTTGCGATCTCTTCTGGATCTTCTTTTCGAGGATTATCGTTGGTGATGATCGCAACGTCGGCCCATTCATCGGCCGATCTCGCCATGCCAATCCTTCGCTGCGGATCTCGATTGCCCCCACATCCGAAAACGACGATCACTTTCCTGGTCGCGATCTCTTTTAAAGTGCGGAGCACATTTTCGAGCGCCTCTCCTGTATGGGCAAAATCGATGAAGACATTCCCGATGCGCTCAAGTCTTGCAGGAACCGATCCAAAAGTCTTGAGACAGTCCCGAATCGCCTCCAACTTAGCTCCCCTTTCAACTCCTACGGCAATGGCCGCAAGAGCATTATAGACATTGAACCTTCCGATGAGGGGAATTTGGAAGAGAGTGTCGTCGATCTGAAATTCAGTTCCGTTTGGACCGAGTCTGATATTTTTCGCCCTGAGATCACCCTTCTCGATCCCAAAAGTAAATCCCTTGCCCATGAATTGAGCCCAGGGACTATCGGCGTTCAAGATCGCCTTTTCAGCTCTGTCGAAAAGTTTTTTCTTGGCCGATGCATATTCATCCATCGAAAGATGATAATCCAAATGGTCGGGATAGAGATTGGTAAAAATGGCAAGATCAAACTCGATCTCATCCACTCTTCCTTGCGCAAGACCATGAGAAGAGACTTCTAAAACAGCAGCTCCACACCCTTTTTGAACCATCTCTTTTAAGGCCCGTTGATTTGAAATGACATCCTGGGTGGTCAGGGTGGAAAAAAACCGATTTTCCCCGATCACCGTTTCCACAGTGCCAACTAAGCCACTCGGCATTCCCAGATGATCGAGAAGGTGTTTGATCAAATAGGTCGTCGTCGTCTTGCCCTTGGTTCCCGTCACTCCTACGACAAAGAGCTCTTTTGAAGGGCATCCGTAATAGCGAGCGGCGAGTTTCGCCTCAATTTCTGAAGGATTGGGGTGGATGATTTGCGTCTCTTTTAAAAAGGGATCGAACAGATCGGTGAGGATGGCAACAGCCCCCGCTTGGACAGCATCGGGAATGAACTGAGTTCCATCAAAAGAGTCCCCCTTCTTGGCAATGAAAAGGCTTCCCGGTGAAACGGTGCGCGAATCAGAGGAAATGCCCGTGATTTCCACCTCTTTATTCCCTTTTGTCTCGACCTCAAAATCTCGGATTAGCTGTTTGAGTTTCACTTGCAGTTCCACTGTTCATAGAGCTTTTTGAGCCCCTCGACTTCAGCTGCCCAATCGGCTTTTTTGGGATCTCGTCTTGGGTCTCCTATACTTAAGCCATGAGGATCATCGGGCGTGACCCCCAAATATTGCAAGGCCCTCAAAGCAATTTCTCGGAAAACGGGCGCTGAAGCAATGCCCCCCATTTGCTGCTTCCCCACACCTGGGATGACCTTTCTTTCGGGGTCATCGATCGTCACGATGAGAACAAAACGGGGGTGATGTGCAGGGACAAACCCGACGAAAGAAGAGACGTTATGCTCTTTAGAATAGGTCCCATCGATGATCTTTTCGGCTGTTCCCGATTTGCCCGCCTCCGTATAGCCGGGAATATCGGCTCTTTTTGCCGTCCCTCCCTCTTTGGTCACAAACTTCATGGCCCGGATCACTTTGCGAGTGATCTCAGGGCTCAAGACCTGTTTGTGCGCCCTATATTGGCTATTGTCGATGATTGTTTTCCCATTTTTCTCGATCTTTTGGATCAGATGGGGCTGTACGTCGAGTCCACCATTGGCGAGAATTGCATAGGCCCGAACGAGCTGTAGACTCGTGCAGAGAATATTATGGCCAAGAGCTAGAGAATAGGGCGTAGGGAGAGACCATTCGAGCTTTCCGTTGGGGTGGAGTTTCCCTGGAGTCGGTAAGAGCCCGATACTCTCTGCGGGAAGCTCGATTCCCGTTTTTTTTCCAAACCCGAAAACTTCTTGAAGGGTCTGTCGATACCACTCATCTCCCAAAGCCTCAACCAGACGATGGACCAATCTCGCCATGTAAATATTCGACGATTTTTGCATGCCGAGATCCATGTTCAAAAAAGAATGGGTTCTTCCTATTTCCTTAATGGGTGTCGATCTTCCCGGAAACCATCCATTGCTACAGGCAATTTTTTCATCGGGCGCAAAAAGGGGGCCTTTCCCTCGCTTTGCCAGCTCTTCATTGGCTTTGAGACAGACTGCAACTGTAATGGCCTTAAAAATGGATCCCGGTTCAAAACAATCGGTAACCGCTTTGACTTTAGTCGACTCTGTCAGATGCGGATCATTGTAGTATTCTGTGTAGTGAGTGGGATCGAAAGAAGGAGTTTGGGCGAGCGCCAAAATCTCTCCTGTATAAGGATCCATCATCACAGCCCATCCTCCTAACCCATTGACAGTTTTGACCCCCTTCTGGAGTTCTGATTCGGTGATGGCTTGAAGATAGTGATTGATGGTCAAATAGACGTCGGCGCCATTTTCTGGATTGTTGAGGATTTTTCCCGTATCGAGAGGATGGCTAGGAGAACGAACGATGAGCCTTTTCCCCTCTTTTCCCTTTAAATAGGAATTGAGCAGCATCTCGAGCCCTCCCGTGGGACTCATCTGATCTTCTTGTACGGTGTGGAGCACTGTGCCGAGCATCGAGCCAAAGGGATAGGAGCGCTTGTAGGCAGACACGAAATAAATGGCGTTCCGAACAATCTTTTCCCGTTTGGAAAACTCGCGCCACCAAGTTTCGATCTCTTCTCTTTTTTCTCTCTCTAACCAACTGGCAATTTTGCGGCTGCGGCTCTTCTTGTAAAATTCCGATTCATTTTTGGGGCAATTGGGCAAAAGAGCAAAGAGCTCTTTGGCCATTTTCGGCTTGAGGTTCTCATCGATCGAGTCTGGATCAATGAAGAGATGGAACTTCAATACGTCGATGACAAAGGGCTGTTTTTCCCCCGGATGCCCCTTTTTGATGGAGGTATTGGAGTAAAAAGAGCCGCGCATACAGGGCTCTTTCACTATGTGCTCATGCTGCGCGAGAGCCGCCGAAGACCACTTATCTCCCTCGATGATTTGGATTCGATAAAAACGGATGATCAAGAGACAGAAGCAAATCGAGAGAGAAACGGCGACAAAACAGAGTCTTTTGCGATCGGAAGAATCTACAGACATCGGTTAATTCGTGGCCCAGGCCTCAGGTACGGTTAATACTTCTTTGATCAGAGGATGTTTGAGATGCGCATACTCAGGATGATGGGCCAGGTCAATGAGGTGAGCCGGGTTTTCAAACTGCTCAATCTCATAGGAAAGGCGCTGGTTTTCTTCCTGAATGCGTCGGATCTCTTTTTCCACTGTAGGCAAACGGATCTTCAATTGAGTGACCTCGTTTTGCATGTTGAGATACGAGTATAAACAGAAAGCAAATACACTTAAACAAAAGCCTAATTTCAAAAGTAAATTTTTCATATTACCTCTACCGCACGTAACTTGCTGCTCCGCGATCTCGGATTTTTCCGAACCTCTTCGGGCGACGGAGAGAGTGGTTTTTTCGTCAATATTTCCACTTTTCCTCGCGCATCGCGAAAGACGTTCTTCACAATCCGGTCCTCGAGACTATGAAAGGAAATCACGGCCATTCTTCCTCGGGGAGCCATCTTTCCCATCGCTGCCTTTAAACCCTTTTCTAACTGCCCCAGTTCATCATTCACCTCGATCCTGAGAGCTTGGAAAGTGAGCGTCGCAGGATGCAGCTTGCCGCGCGTTGCCACCGGCTTGATGATCTCCACGAGCTCTTGAGTCGTCCGGATGGGCCTTTTTCTCCTCGCTTCTACAATGGCTTTGGCCACTTGGCGCGATCTTCTCTCCTCGCCATATTCGAAAAAAATCCGAGCGAGCTCTTTTTCCGGATAACGGTTGACGATCCTTTCGGCCGTCAACTCACTTTCTGGATCCATTCTCATATCGAGCGGCGCATCTCCCATAAAACTAAAACCCCGCTCCTTTTCATCGAACTGCATGGAGGAAACCCCAATATCGATGAGGAATCCATCGAGGGACCCTTCCACTTCCCTCACTTCCGCAGCGTAGCTTCCGCGAACAAATTCCACTTTTTTCCCCCAAGGCTCTAGCGCCTCTTTGGCCAGCGCGTGCGCCCTTGGATCCCGATCGCAGCCAATGTAACGCTCGATCTCGGGATGCGCTTCTAAAAGGGCTTTTGCATGGCCACCTGCGCCGAGAGTTCCATCGAAAAATGTTCGCAGATCTCTTCCTGCAAAAATTTCTAGGACCTCCCGCAAAAGTACGGGGTTGTGTTTCATTTTTTTACGGGAACGTCAAAGTAAAGAGGATTCATCGAAGCATTTGCCTCGGGCGGAACTTCGTCAACGCCTTCATGGAGAAGAGCAAAGGCCTCTTCGGTCATTTTAGCCAAACTCATGCCAGCCGATTTGCCGTCCAAGAAATCTCTCAAATTGCGATCGTATACTTCTTTGGGCCAAAGCTCGATCTTGTCCATCACACCCGCAACGACAATCTCTTTTCCTATGCCAATCGCGCTTCGCAAAGTGGCTGGCAACGAGACCCTTCCAATCTTATCGCATTCGGTTTGGTGCAAAGTGGAAAAGAACAAGGTGAAAAACTTTTGAAACTTTGCCGCATGCTGATTCTGCTTGAACTTTTCGACAATTTTCGCAATCACGCTTTTTTTATAAATGGCAAGACAGCCGCCAAGACCAAGACCTATGACAAACTCACATTTTCCCTCTTCGACAAGGCCGTAGCGCATCTCTTGAGGCAGGAC
>CAYRJU010000041.1:0-6645 GCA_964424735.1 uncultured bacterium | reverse complement strand
GCATCTCACTTTTAATGAGAGGGTCGATGGTTCGAATCCATCAAGTCTCAAATTTCTTCAAAATTTTAGACTTGAGCGAGCAAACTGCTTTGCTCGTGTATGGATTCGAAATAAGCGGCCTTTGACGGCCGCGAATCGGCTTTCGGGACGGGACAAGCGTCTCGCTCGCCCGCCAGAAAGGAATCCATCAAGTCTCAAACTTCTATCCCGTTCATTTAAAGCTATTTCAGCTTAAATCCGATTGACTCAAAAAATAAATTGAGCCTATGATTTTATCCAAATGATGCCAGAACAGTATCTGAGAGAATTCTCAAAGGAAGTGCCTGTGAATAAAGAGCCTTCAACATTGTCGCCACATGTGGCGACAATTCTACCGCAAGGCCTGATCGACGAACTCCGTTTGATGATCGATCAAACTAAAGGGGTGATCGCTGCGACGGTTAATACACATTTGACTATGCTTTATTGGCATGTGGGATCGCGGATTAGATCGGAAATCCTTAAGAACGAGAGGGCTGAGTATGGGGGTCAAATTGTCGCCACAGTGTCGCGACAATTAGCGGGTGAGTATGGTAAGGGATTTGTTGAAAAGAGCCTGCGCCGCATGATCCAGTTTGCCGAGCTTTTCCCCGATCAAGCAGTGGTTACCCATCTTACGCGTTAATTGAGTTGGTCCCATTTTCGACTTCTTTTGCCGCTTAAAGACCCTCTTAAACGCGACTTCTATGCCGAAATGTGCCGCATCGAGAAATGGAATGTTCGTACCCTCGATAAGAAGATCAATTCCATGCTCTTTGAACGCACGGCGCTTTCCAAAAAACCGGAATCTTTGATTGATGCGGAAATCGACCTTCTTCGCAAAGAAGATCAGCTCTCTCCTGATCTCGTCTTCCGCGATCCCTATATTCTTGAATTTCTCAACATCACTGATCGCTACATAGAGAAAGACCTCGAAGATGCCATCATGCGAGACCTTGAGCAATTTCTTCTTGAGTTTGGTACGGGTTTTAGTTTTCTTGCTCGTCAAAAACGCATCGTTGTTGATGACATCGACTTTCATCTCGATCTCCTCTTCTTTCATCGCCGTCTCCGTCGTCTTGTCGCCGTTGAGCTAAAAGTGGGAGATTTCAAACCCGAATACATGGGGCAAATGACTCTTTATCTCCGTTGGCTCGACAAATACGAACGTCAGCCCAACGAAGAATCTCCCATTGGTCTTATTCTTTGCACGGGGAAAAATGCCGAGTGTATCGAGCTACTCGAGCTCGATAAAGCAGGCATTCATGTCGCCGAATATCTTACAGCATTGCCTTCAAAAGAAGCTCTACGTCAGAAACTACAACAGGCTAGCAAACAAGCGCGCCAACGTCTAGAGGAACAATGAACATATTAAAATTAAAAAGAAAGAAAGGCTCTTATCATGCTCCCATGAGTGGCGTTTGTTACGCTCTCAGTAACATACAACTTAAAATTGATACTGCGGCAGGTGCTGTTACAGCCCTAGAAATGCGACTACGCATCGTTGCTGAGCTTCTTCAAGAGGTACAAGACGAGTTACATAAGCTCACCAAAGAAAAATATTATAAAGCGGATCTGTATTATCTGATTCCTGCTGTTCTTGAGGTGTTTCGGGATTATTTAACGGATACCGAGCGCCGGCAGATTGAAAACTGTCGCCCTCCACGAAACAAACTCTCTCACGCAAGTTTTGCTGAATTTATGCTTGAAGTGAACGGTAGCGCTCCTGGGCGCATGCTCAATCCTAAAAACGGGAAGCCGTATGAACTTAAAAAAGAAAACCTGTTGGAAGCATCCCTATCGGTCGATCATAGCAGGGCATTTGAAAGTTTTACCTGCACTGTAAGAACAGCTATTAGCATCGTCGAAGCTAAAATCATGCACGCAATAGAGTGAAATGTGGATAAAGAGAAACGATTGCAAGAGCTGCAAGTAGCGGAACTAGTGGAATCCATGATCCCTTCAGGCCCGCCGCTCGTGTATGGGTTCGAAATGAGCGGCGATGTTTTTCGTTTCGAAAAACCGCCCGAATCGGCTTTTCAGGACGGGACGACTTATCGCCCGCCAGAAAGGAATCCATCAATTCTCAAAAATTTCATTTTTGAGAATTGAGAAAGCCATTGAATTGGCTTCCGTATGGATGAGAACCGAGCAGCTGTGCTGCGAGGCGGTTCGTTTGCCCGGAATCCGTCAACAACCTAACTATTCAGTTTGACTTAAATTAAAATTTTGAAAAAATCAGACAAGTAGATAAGATGCCCATTTGAGAAAAGAGGGGTCCAAATGAGAAGTCTTTATCTTGCCGTCCTTTGCTTGATCAATGTAACAGCCCAGGCAAACATCCATCAGATCGAAAGTGTAAACAGCAGGATTGATCGTCTAGAAGATACAGTGCTGCACAAAGAGCCATCCAGAGAATCGAATGAGCTAGATCTAGGAGGAGAGTTTCTCTATTGGCAGCCCTTGTTAGCCAATCCGGCCATTTATGCTTTAGCCCATAATTCTATTTCCGTTCCCGGCTTCGGAGAAGGAGCGGGGATTGATACTCATCAAGAAGGGATTTTTCCCTCTTTTGATTTTAGCCCAGCCTTCAGGGTTTGGGGCGTTTATGGATTGCCTTTTGATGAGTGGAACCTTAAATTCATATGGACCCACCTCCGTTCGGAAGGGTCGAGCAGCGTCACCAAAACCCCCCAGTTCGATATACACGTTGTTTGGGACTCTACCAATGCAATGGTCATTGATTTTGCTTCCGGAAAAATCAATGAGTACTTCGATGTCTTTGAACTGAATTTCGGAAAAGAATTATTCTGGAGCCAACTATTTTGTCTTAATTATTATTTGGGGGCAAAAGGAGCTTTCGTAAAAGAAAAGCTCCATGTTGTGTATAACGGAAGTTTTGGAGGTAAGAGTAATTCTTACGAGCATACTACAATTACAAATCCCTATAGTGGAATTGGCTTAAATAACGGATTGAATCTAACTTGGAATCTAATTAAAAGACTAAAATTCTATACGAAGGGAGAGGTCGCGCTTTTATGGGGAAAATGTGACTCTAAATTCAAGGAAGCCGTTTATATTGGCGAGGACATTAACGCTTCTTACCTTGTAGAAGCTAGAAATCCGCTGTTTGCCGTTCAGGCCAACTTAGTGGCAGAGGCGGGATTTCAATGGGATGTCACGATCTGTAAAGCAGAACTCTCTTTATTAGCGGGATATGAATTTAACTACTGGCCTAACCAAATTCTATGGAATCGCTATTTGACGAATGACCAGAATTTGTCAGGAGGCGTTGCTTATATTCTCCAGGAAAATGGCTCTCTTGGATTTCAGGGCCTTAACGTAGGAGCCTCTCTCTCTTTTTAATGGCCTTTTCAAGTCTTTGGGGCTGCCAGGGGACTGTTTTGAGCAAAGGGAAGTAGAGATCTTCTTCTAAAGAAAGGGACATAAACTACCTCTCTTCCTCGGATGGGGGGCTGTCGACGAAGGTCACTTTGGGCGCCCCTGTAATGAGAGCGAGCGGGATACGAGAAATTGTCGTTACACTGTCACGACAATTGAGTTGGAGTCATTTTGTTAGCCTTCTGCCGATCAAGGATACTATCAAACGAGATTTTTATATCGATACACGATTATGGAGGAAAAGTTTGTTCGATCTTTCGATGTGTAGCGGAAGCTAATATTTGTGGATCACAGCCACTCTGAGCAGCGACCCTCATGACCAGACTGTGGTCAGTAAATACACCCGGTATTTTAAGATACAGAGGTTGCTGTGTTGCTGAATCGTATGCCATTTGTGTGAAGGTCCAATCGAGTAGGGAATGACTTGGTATTGGATCGTGTGTAGCAATAACGCAAAGGGTATTTGCTTGGGCTCCTAAACGTTTCAATAGGCCGGCACTAAAAGCTGCCGCATTTTCCGCGCTTGCTCCATTGAAGGGCTCGTCCATACCGACCAAAAATCGTTTGTGTTTATTTGCATCCGCATCTTGGACAAAAAGAGTAGCCCTTTGTACCTGCGCTTGAAAATGAGAAAGGCCAGCAGCAGTATCTTCACGAGTGTTCAATGCGCTTCGGATGTCATCAAATGGGGTCAAAATGAACCTCTGAGCAGGGACCACTGTTAGAGTTTGTGCCATGACAGCCGCATTGAGGACTCCCCGAACAATAGTAGACTTGCCGCCACCATTAGGCCCAGTAATCACCTCTTTACATCTTGGAGTTAATTTTACCGAATTAAGAATTGGATTCTTTGTGACCTGTGGATTAAAAAGTCCTGTAGCCTCAATAAGTGCATCTCCGGAAATGTAGTCGGCTAAGCTGTATGGAGTAGAGGGGCTGCTTTGCAATAAACAGGTACAAGAAAGAACTGTATCTATTTCTGCCAAGGAAACGAGGGCTTTTTCAAATTTAGTCCGAATCGCTTTATCTTGAAGGTATTGCATGGAGATCAACATAGGATGCCACATCCACCGCGCCAAATAAGACGCCTCTGGGCCAAGCTTTTGTAATGCCAGAAAAAGAGGTTTTAATTCAGAATCTTCGAAAAATTGTTGTAATCCATTAAAAGTTTCCAACTGCTTTGAAAGCTGTGGATCTTTTGATAGTGCATGGTAAATCTTTGCGGCGCCATTGATGAAATGGGCTATAGCTTGCATTTTACGGGCATAAATTTTAGTCACCTCGCGATCTGCTAGTAACCAACGATAGGTTCCTGGAATAGTCGACAAAACGCTAGCGCCAATAGCTCCCGCTGCTATGGATTGTACAGAATCGGGCATCGAAAATATCGATGGAGCTAACACGTTTGTGCTTCCCGAATAGCGTTCAGCAAACTGAGCAACAGTTGGGTTTTCTGCAACCACTCCTGCTTTCATGGCTCCATAGATTGTAAGGGCTGTGCCAGCGGCAGCTTGAGTGGCCAATTTCAGCCAAGAAGTAGCGGTCTCATATTGAGCGCAACATTCTCGTAAGAAAGGTGATTTGTTGCCATAAGTCTTGATGGAATCGGGTAAATTTTGAAAGCCTAGTTTTCCGATACAGTTAGGTACTTGCACTTTATTCCAGAAACTGAGAAGCGGCCCTTCGCATCTTTGCATCATGGAAAGGTAGTCTGTAAGGATTCTTTGTAGGTGAGAATTTTTTTGTAAGGTTGCGATAGCTGTTTGACGTTTTTTAAGAACCGTTATGTCTGTTGTCGGGTTAGTGAGTCTATCTATAAGGAAAGTATGTCCGAGAACTGTAAAGGTTCGGTCAATTGCCTGACCAAAATATCTATTCTTGGAATGAACGTCTCCACAAGCAAGCTGCATTTCCCGAGCGGTCACAGCGCCTAATGATCTTAGATCACTTTCTAGACACGCCAGCATCGAAGCACCTCTGTCATCTTTTTCCTTTTTTAAACTTGGCGCGAGAGGGGCTGCACTCTTAAATTCTTCATTTCTAGAGCCTGCGGCGATAATTGTTTCGCATACTGTTCTGGAAATCGTTTCTATACGATCATCTGATAATACTATTTGCCGTTTTATGAATTTGAGTGGATCGCCCTGCGGAGCTCCGGTGTCTTCAATTTCTCTAGCAGGATAAGCTGCATTTTGATCTTCTGTTAATAGTCTTCTGTTGTAAGGAGACTCAGGATTCATCCTTGCTAGAGAAGTCATGTAATTCCTTTGTTATTTGTGATAACTGTAACATAAAATTAAATAAAAAACAATGTGTGATTTTTATTAAAATATAAGATTAAGATGATATACTGTTGTATAAAAAAACTAAAGTTTTTCATATGTAATTTGTAGGGCAGATCCACAAGGTGCAAAACTGAGTTTTGCCAAGATTAGCGACAAAGAATTCATTTTTCTAACATCCTTTTATTGATCAGCCCTATCTAGGCACGCACACGGGCAGGGGGGAGGGCCATTAGCATTGGCTTTAAAAAGCGAGGTCCTCTATGGAGAGAAGATATGAAGAAGCTATTGCATATCATCGCGACCCCTCGAGGAGATGAATCGAGAACTTTGCAGGTAAGCGGGCCTTTCTTGGAGATCTTTCAAAGGGAACATCCCGAGTATGTGATTGACGAGCTAGATCTTACAAAAGAGCAGCTTCCCCCTCTCACGTCTATGAGTGTGAGCGGCAAATATGTTCTCATAGACGGAAAAAACATATTTGGAAGGCTGAGGGAGACATGGGATGAGATCATTCAGTACATCGAACGGTTCAAATCCTCCGATATCTACCTGATCAGCACTCCAATGTGGAATTTTCACATCCCCTATCCTCTCAAGCACTTTATCGATTTGATTGTGCAGCCAAAGTATTTATTTAGATATACAGAGACTGGCACTGAGGGACTTGTAAAAAACAAAAAGATGGTCGTCGTGACCTCCCGGGGAGGACAGTATGATTCGGAAGCTACCCGCGGGTTGGATTTTCAAGAGCCGTATCTTCGGACCATCTTTGGGTTTGTGGGGATTACTGACATTGCGTTCATCAAAGCTGAGGGGATGGATCTCAAAGATGCGATGAGGAAGCAGAGGCTCGATCAGGCGATAGCTGCTGCTAAAAAGCTGGCGAAAGAAGGGTTCTGATGCCGAGAGATGTGCCGATTGGGAATGGAACGATTTTAAT
>CAYRJU010000040.1:0-6816 GCA_964424735.1 uncultured bacterium | reverse complement strand
TGTTATAGAGCGTCTCCACTTCTGTCGGTTGTAAGAGCTTATTTATTCCCTGGCATCCATAAGTGCCTCGCAATTGGTTTTGCATGATATAACGAAGTCCCCCATTGCCGTAGGCATGCGCTCTTTTTTCAGCAAGCTCTTGTGCGGGGTATTTGTTCCAGGCGATAGTTGCGTTATTGATATTTGAGAGCTTATTGAGAGAGAGGACCGTTCCTACAAGACCGATTCCTGCTGCAACAATAGATCCAATGCGAATTGCGTCTTTCATTGAAAATACTGCAGACGCTATAGATCCTATAGTGATGGCTACACTGAGCAGTGCCTTCACTTGTGTAGAGGAGTGCATTCCGTTGAGTTTTTCTATTTCTTCAGCTCGTTTTTCTGAGGAGGGTCCAATCACTAAGATCGATCGATCCAGAATATAGCGACCCTCTTTGAATGTTTCTGTGATTCTGCAGGATAAGGGCTCTTTAGAAAGATCGCGGTAATTTTCTGAAGGATTCCAATCTTCTAAAAGTTTTGCTGTATATTCCGGAAAAAAGATTGTCATAAAGCCTCATTATTGATGAATGAGGGGTAGATGATAAGATATTAACAATAACAAGTCAAAATTATACCCAAAGCACTTCAAATTAATAAGTATGGGCCCATCGGAAAGTGAACTTACCTTGTTTTTGTTCATCGGCTTGGTCGCTTTCTAAGATAAATGAGAGGCCCCCCTTGCCTTCCACCTCGATGCTGATATTTCCGCTGCTATTTTCCGCTCCTTGAGAGTAGGACACGAGAACCCCTTCTGAAACATATTTTCCGACTTGGAGGGCGATTGTTTCCCCGCTTTCAGAAGAAGGGCTTGGGACAGTAATAATTTGAATTCGGTCGATGCCCAACGATTTTTTTGTTTGTTCGAGAATACCGGGGCCATCTCCTGCAATGGATGCGATCGAGCTGGCGAGCTGGAGAGCTTGGAAACTATTGATTTCGGCGAGATCTTGTCCAAAAAGAAGATATGACATGATGGTTCCCATCGGAAGAGGGGGAGAGGATTGGAGTGTGATTTGGGGGTTATTTAAAGTCCCTTTGAGATGTGCAGTAATTAGCACATCTTTGATTTGGATGGTTGCTGCGAGATTCAAAGTGGGAGGAACGTTGGGTATTCCGCTAAAGAAGAGAGATCCCGCTGTGAGTTTAAAGGCCCTGCCGGAGAAGAGAAAATTCCCTTGGATGAGCTCGATTTTTCCTTTTGTTGCGATATCCGTTTGCGTCCCTGCAATATGAAATTGCCCTTTCCATTCGGATTCAAGGCCTCTTCCCGAAATAAAAATGCCATCGGGAGCATCTACATTGAGATCGAGATGCAGAGGATAGGGAGCCGTTTTGGGGAGTTTGAAATCAAAAGGGGGCGCTTTGGCGTTTTTATAGACGACCTGGAGATCCGGCAATATTTTGGGGATGCGGGAGGGGATTGTGAGATCGCTTTCTAAAATATCGAGAGACCCCTTCGCTATCGCTTCGGCTAGGTTGCCTGTGATTTGGATCGAGCCGTCTGCTTCGGTTGTGATCAAATCGAACGTTGCGCAATTGAACCTCGAAAAGGTGAGGTCGAAAAGAAAGGGAAATTGCTGTTTCGGGAGGAGATCGATTTTCCCTTTTGCATGAAAAGATCCTTTTTTTTGCGCATCTTGCGCAGAAAGAGAAGTAAGATAGAAAGCATTTTTTTTGGCATTGAAATGAGCTTCGATATTTTGTAATTCGGTTCCGGTGAAGTAGTTTTGGTAATAGCCATCGGAAAAAAGGCAGCTTCCTGAGACGTAAGGATGGCTGAGTGTATTTTCAATTTTTAGATCGCACAGGCAATTGCCCTCCAATCGATGCGTTCCAAGATCGAAAAAATCTAAAAATTCTTCGACTCTGCCATCGAAATAAAATCGGCCAAGTACATTTTGATCGTAGAGTAAATCTGCTGTAGGGGGCCATATTTCAAAATGAATCGGCAGTTTAAGATCGAGATTCACAAGAGGGGCGTTTTTGACATTCAGGCTCCCTTGCAAATTCAGCTCATCGCGATTGAATTTCCCTTGGAGCGATCCTTCCGCATTTAAAGTCTCGTTTTGTCCGAGAAGATGCATTTCCAAATGTTCAAAGCTCGCCTTGAGATCTCCTTGCAGATGATGCCCTTTTTCTTGAACGGAGACATCGAGATTGAAGGTCCCTTCAATGTCTACATCGAGAGGGTTGAGCGAGAGAAAATCAAGGGGCAGTTCTTTGATATTTAGCGAGGCTGTGATTTGATCTTTTTCCCGATCTACGTAGGCGTGAATTGTAGCCTCTGCCACTTGCAGCATAAAATCGCGCAGCTGGAATGTCGTCGGAGACATTGAAAAATAGGCAGGCGAGGGAAGAAGAAGCGGATGATTAAAAAAAGAGCCGCTTGCATCCTGTAGAGAAATCAGGAGATTTTTTTCTCTATAATTCCAAAATCCATTCAAATCCATTTCAAGGGGATGTTCCCAAGATCCTACGCAAGAGAGCTGGAAGGGCCAATTTTCCTCCTCTTTTTCCATTTCAATTGTAGCTGTATCGAGGCGCAAATTTTTCCATTGGCCCTGTTCTATATCGCAGAGGATATTCCCGGTGAGAGAGCCAAACGGATCTTCTAGATCGGAATAGATTCTCACTGATTTTGCCTGGAATTCTTTGTAGTGGGCCTCTGTGATTTGGCTGTCAAAATGAACAAGAGGCGTATTTTCAAAGGTTTGCCAACGGATTTTCCCCGAGGCTTTTCCATAGAAAGAGGGAAAAAGTTCATGGATTTGGGGCGAAATAAAAGATCCTTCCGCATCGAGAATCCCTTCGGAATTCATTTGGATAGACCCTTCTATCGAGAGGGACGGGGAGGCGATTTTTACATTGGAAAAAGTAAAGTTGGATTTCTTATTCCAAGAGATGGGAACGGAGGCATCCCACGCATGGCCTAAAAAGGTTCCTTTGGCGTAGATCGTGCTTTCGAGATTTTTTTCAACCAAGCGAGACTCGATTTGTCCTTGTAAATTTTCTACAGGATAATTATCGATTTTAAGAAAAGGGGCGCGCCAATTGGTGTGAAAGGCAACATCGTCTTGGTTTTTTTCGATTTCGACATTTGCAAAAAGTTTGCCTTCGCCATGAGGGAAAGAAAAGGCGTCGGATTTCACTTGGAAAGAGGCTTTTGTTTGTTTTTTTATCTCGTCTATCGTTCCCGATCCTTTGATTTGGAAAAGGTCGGAATTTGCTTTGAGCTGCTGCATCGCCCAGGTAGTTCGGTTGGGATTTTGCAAGACCTCTCCGGAGAAATCCCAGTTAGTTCCAAGGATTGGATTTGTGAATTCGGGATGAAGATGGCCTTTGGCTTTTATGTGCATCCCTTTTTTTCGATTCTCTTGAATGGAAAATTCCCCTGAGATTTGGGCAAAAAAATCATCAAAAATTTCTGCATGGGTTAAAGAGAATTTGCGAATCGAAAGCAAAAAGGAGGAGGCCTTGGAAGGCGCTTTTTCTTCCGAAGATTTAGGCGTTAGTTTCCAGCTTACGTTGTCTCCGATGAGTTTTGAGAAAATGATCTCTTTTTTCCAAAGCCTTCCTAGAGAAAGATCGGCCTTGAGATTTCCGAATGCAAGGGTGAATTCGGGAGCGATGATGGTGACGCCGGAAAGATCGATCGTTGGGAATGTTTGTTCTATTTTATCAATTTGGACATCCCATCCCGATTCGCGGAGATTTTTTTGCAAAACAGAGAACGCCTTTTCTTTTGCCCAAGGACTTTGGATCACCCCATCGATGAGGGCTAAAAGAAAGAACAAAATGAGGATCAGTGTGGCAATTTTTTTCATCAGAATGCTTGTCCTACAGATGCGTAAATTTGGTATTTTGAATCGATGTGCTTTCTTCGATTTAAGGGAAATCCGACATCAAATCGAAGAGGCCCGAAAAAAGCAAAATAGCGAAGTCCGATTCCCACGGATTTAAACCACTTGGCATCGCATGTGGGCGATTCTTTGTTTGTCACAGTCCCAAAGTCGGCAAAAGGAACAATCCCAATTTTTTCCATAATCCGAATGCGCATTTCCGCGCTGGCAAAAATAGCGGACCTGCCGCCGAGGGGTTTGGTCCCGGACAAAGGGCTCACAGATTGGTATTTATAGCCGCGCAAATCATTTTCAGAGCCGCCTAAAAAGAGTTTGGGCAAAGGAACGTTTTGTCTTTTTGCCCCGGCAATGGAGCCCACTTGCATGCGGAGCGCTAAAATCCATTTTTTATTGGGGAAAATAGGGATATAGCAGGTCCCTGTGAAGCGCTGTTTGGCAAAGCGGACATTCGCTTCTTGCAAAGACTGATAGGGGGTCATTGAATAGGCAAGCGTGTATCCGGATTTAGGATCCAAAGGATCTTCGGCCTTTTCATATTTCCCAAAAATAGGAAGCCCAATTAGGAAGTACGTGCCATCTGTGGCGCTTTTTTCAACGTGGATATGGTCTATTTTGAGTCCAAAAGAGACGTAACCATGGGGAGGGAGGGGGCGATCGATATAATTTGCAAATCTGTACATGAATGAGTTGTACGCGTGAATTTTTTCGTGGTTCACTTCAAAAAGAGCCCGATAGGTTTGATCAAAGGTGAAGAAGTCGGGTTTTTTAAAAGTAATGAGCCCGTCGTAAGATTTTTGGGCATATTCGGCTTTGATGCTGAGAATTTCTCCCATCCCTCGGATGTTTCGGTGCGTCCACGTCATGTTGCCGCCAAAGCCGTTGACCGTTGCATAAAAACCGCCGAGAGCAATTTTTTTATGCTTGGCCTCGGTGATTCTCATTTTGAGCGGCAAAGCCCCCATTTCATCGACTTCTTCGCCATGAGAAATCAAAACGGAACTAAAAAGCTCTGTTTTTAGAAGCCTTTCCTGCGTTTTAGCAATTAAATCGCTGTCGTAAGGACAGCCCTCTTTCCAGGAGATTTTTTTTTGGATGAATCGGGGATTGATATCTTGGATCCCAAAAAAAGTTGTGGGCCCAAAGGTCGCAAAGGGACCTTCCTGAACGCATGAATCCGCATGGACCGTGTAATCTTTCATATCGACTTCCACCCGCCTTTTATCGATATACGCAAGGGGGTGCCCGCATTTTGAAAGTTCATTCAATACATTCAGCTCTGCATTGACAATTTGCACGGAAAGGGCAGGCTCGCCGATTTTGAGCCCGAGGCGATGGGGCGTGAAAGGGCAGCATCCTGTGATTCCATCTGCGAGTTTTGTGCAATCTCCGCCATAAACGTCGTAGGATTTGAGAGCAAATTGGGGGCCCGGCTCGATAAAAAGATCGATCCGCACCACTTTTTCTTGCTCCATATTTTCAATTTTTGAAACGATCGAGGCGTCGTAGTAGGCATAGGCATGAAGGACTTTGATTAAATTCGGGATGTCTGCATTGATCCGGTACCGAAGGCCGTTGATCGAAGCGGGAGGGCGGTGCTGCAAGGAAACGAGTTGGGATGTTTCCAAAATCGCTTGCAAAGCATCCCTATCCTCTAGCCCAATGAACCGGATTTCATAGGAGAGGGCGCAAACAAATATTGGAGTCAAAAAAAACAAAAATTGTTTTCTCATGCCATAAATTCAGACTCTTAACCCGCCAGATTGGATATTGCCGATTTATTTTTACGGAGTCAAAATGTATTTATACTTTTGGCTTAAATATCGGTTGTGATTAAAAAAATAGTTTGATAAAATCTCTCCATTTTATTGTTTTTTATATTTAAATGCATTGAGAGTAATTGTAATTAATGTTAAATTTTGCTCATTAATTTTTAGCGGAGTTGCTACAATGGTTAAAATTATTTCTTCTTTTCCGGTGGAAGAAAGGAAATCCGAAGATATTTCCGATTCCTTTTCTCCGATTCTCCACGCAGGACCTTTGGCGTTGTCGGAAAATATTTTACAAAGAAAGCACGAGATTTGTTATTTGAATCCATCCCGCCTTGCTGCGAAAATATATTCTCACATGAATTTTTTCTCGTTGTCTTGCTTTGGACTCATGGTTGTAGCTGCGAGTTTGATTGGATATCTTTGGCATCTTAAGAAGAATGGGCGTGTACCTGTTCAGATAGAGGCTCCGAAGGAAATTGTTTTAGTGAAAAATCCGGTTCCGTTGAAACCGAAAAAAACTTTTGTCAATAAAAGGCCTGCTTTGGATGCTTATATGGCTCCAAAATGTAAAGTATGGAGAGCTCCTGAGCCATGGCCTTCCGTTGTGAATGATGCGTTGAATCAAAGAGTATCCGATCATCGCCGCTCTCATTTTGATTCTATACACAAGGAATGATTTTTGTGGGTTCAATAAAAACTTTTTTTGATGTGAAAAGCAATTCTCCAGAAGCTGTAGATCCTCTGATTCCCTTCATTCCGGGAAATGGGGAAATAGGGATTATGGCTGGAGGCGCGCTCGGAATACATCGAGAGATTTCCCATATAAAACCATCGATCGATCCATCTGAACTCCCTTTGAATTTTTCGAGAAAACTGTATTCCCATATCACAGCTCGTTCTTTGACATATTTTGCGCTTTTAGTTTTGGCTGTCTCGTTCATTGGATATCTTTGGCATTCCTGGAGATCGCGTAAATATATTTTATCCAAAGATCCGGTTTTGTTGGTTCAGGAAAAACCTTGCATTGTCAAGGTAGTAAAACCGGCTAAGCCCTCTTTTTCGAAGGCAGAGGCAGACTCCGGCATTTTGTCGATTGCTGTAATTGGCTGTTGTTGCCAATCAATCTGGACCTATTTTCAATCGTT
>CAYRJU010000039.1:0-7361 GCA_964424735.1 uncultured bacterium | reverse complement strand
TCGACGATCGCAAGTTAACCCGTATTGAATTAATACGAATTAACTTGCGAGCTTTCTTTGTATCGTCGATTCTACGGGCTTTGACGCAAAAATCACCCCCAAATTTTACTTGGATAGGTTCATAACGCATTAATAATTATGTCAAACTCTTCTTCTTTGAGATCCCTTTGGCTTATGGAGTTCTTTGCTAATGACCTCTGTCAAGAAGGCATTTAAGCTAATTCCCCTATACTTAGCCTCAATCGTAATCTCCTTATGGATTGCAGGGGGTATTCTCAACATCAAATTGCCAGAAAATGGCTTTTCAGCAGTTCGCCCTTTTTTCTTGCAAAAGTCTAAATAGTCATCAACTGAGTCTTTAAAGGCCTCTTCCAATTCTTCTACGGATGTTCCCTGAAAAGTAATCATATCTTTTAGGCCAATCACTTCTCCGTGAAAGATCTTGGCTTCATCATCATAAGTGACAGTTCCTTGATATCCTTTATATTTCATGGCTTTACTCCACATGTGACTAAAAATTTTCTTACAGAAATCAATGCTCCCTTATCCGTCTCTTTTCGGGGATGAGGTCGATGAAAAACAGCGACTTGGTTATTGAGAATAATCCGCACTCTAGACCCCCGTCCTTCTTCAATTTCTGCGCCTAAAGTCGCAAACAAAGTCTCTATGTCGCTCCATTTCACACTCGATAGCACAGGTTCATGAAATACTGCCTTCAAGGTCGCAGAGTGCTTTTTTCTCATACCTCTTATGATATCAGAATTTGATACTAGCTGTCAATGTGTAAAAATTCCTGCACTTGGCAAAAGGGAGCTTTTCGTGCTATGAAAAGTTCTATGAAGCCAAAAGTTACGCTCGATGAAATTGCCCGTGAGACCCTGATCGAAAAGGGGTTTATCCCCGACTTTTCAGAAAGTATTTTACGGGAATTGGAAAAGATAGAGGCGCCAAGCCCTCCCCACGGCCCCATCCGCGATATGCGGAAACTGCTATGGGTCTCGATCGACAATGAGGATTCACGCGATCTCGATCAGCTCACCTATGCAGAAAAAGAGCGCATCTACATTGCCATCGCCGATGTGGATGCGCTCGTCAAAAAGCATTCCGCGATTGATAGCCAAGCTGCCCACAACACCACTTCCATCTATACCCCTACGAAGATATTTCCCATGCTCCCTTTAAAACTCTCGACGAATCTCACTTCGCTCAATGAAAAAAGCGAAAGATGTGCGATCGTCGTCGAAATCAAGGTCGAAGAAGGGGGAAAGTTTGAACTCGTCGATGTCTATCACGCATGGGTCTATAACCATGCCAAGCTCAATTACCCTTGTGTCGGCGCCTGGGTCGAGCATGCGATTTGCAAAAATCCCTTGCCCCCGATTCCGGGATTGCGAGAACAACTCGCGCTTCAAGATCAAATCGCAAGGCAGATCCAAAAGTATAGGGCACAAAAAGGAGCGCTTGAATTCGGCGTCATCCAACTCCAAGCTGTTTTGGTGGAAGGGATTCCCGTTTCTTTAGAAGAAAGGCAGATCAATCAGGCTCATAAACTCATCGAAAATTTCATGATCGCGGCCAATGTCGCAGCCACACAGTATTTGAAGGCCCAAAATTTCCCCACAGTCCGGCGCGTCGTCAAAACCCCCAAGCGGTGGGACCGCATCGTCGTACTGGCGAAAGAATTTGGGAAAGAGCTACCTCCTACACCCGATCCAAAAGCTCTCAGGGTGTTTTTATTGGAAGAGCAAGCAAAATCTCCCCTCCGCTTTCCCGATCTTTCACTCGCGATCATCAAATTGCTGGGAAGAGGAGAATATGTTCTGGGGCTTCCTGGAAAACCCTCACCTGGCCATTTTGATCTGGCAGAACACGAATATTCCCACACCACAGCTCCCAACCGGCGCTTTCCCGATCTCTTAATGCAAAGACTTTTAAAAAGCGCCCTTTTCAAAACTCCCCTACCCTACTCTCCTAAAGAACTCGCAATCCTTGCTCTTCATTGCACTCTCAAAGAAGACGATGCGAGTAAAGTAGAAAGACGGCTCATCAAATGCGCTGCTGCCGTCGTTCTACAAAAAGAGATCGGCAAAACGTTTGACGCCATGGTGACAGGCGCAGCCCCCAAAGGCACCTGGATCAGGCTCATGAACCCTCCCCTTGAAGGCAAACTCGTCAAAGGCTTTAAGGGGGTCGATGTCGGAGACTTTGTCCGGGTCAAACTCAGCAAAGTCGACGTCCATAAAGGCCACATCGACTTTGAAAAAATTTAAGAGCCTAGTCTCTAAGAGGGTGTTTGCAAATTCAGAAGGAACAGGATGTGCAGGATCGTAAACGGCAGGATAAGAAGGATAATACACTCTCTTAAATTTTTTTCCTGTACATCCTGCCACTTGTGATCCTGCAAATCCTGTTCCTTCTGAATTTGCAAACACCCTCTAAGCGATCGTGATCTCTTTTGCGAGATAGACGTCCTGGATGGTGTGGAGGAGCTGGATCCCCTCTTTTCTAGACTTTTGAAAAGCTTTTCGCCCAGAGATGAGCCCCATGCCGCCTGCCCGCTTATTGATGACAGCCGTCGCAGCGGCTTCTTGGAGGTCATTTTTGCCAGAAGGGCCCCCCGAATTGATGAGACCGATCCTTCCGAGGTAGCCATTGATCACTTGATAGCGCGTGAGATCGATCGGATGATCAGAGGAAAGGCTCGTGTACATTTTCTCGTCGGTTTTGCCAAATTTAAGAGCTTTGAATCCGCCATTGCAGATGGGGAGTTTTTGCTTGACGATGTCGGCTTCAATCGTAGCGCCGAGATGATTGCCCTGTCCTGTGAGATCCGCTGCTTCATGGTAGTCTTTTTCGGCCGTTTTGAAGGCAGAGTTGCGTAAATAGCACCAGAGGACGGTCGCCATGCCAAGCTCGTGAGCCTTTGCGAAAGCCTCACTGACTTCGATCAGCTGTCTACGAGATTCGGCCGAGCCAAAATAGATCGTAGCACCAACGGCTACGCAGCCCATGTCATAGGCCTGCTTGACGCTGGCAAAAAGCGTTTGGTCGTGGATGTTGGGATAGCGAAGAAGCTCGTTGTGGTTGAATTTGAGAAGAAACGGGATTTTGTGGGCATATTTTCTCGCAACCGATCCTAGGACGCCGAGAGTGCTGGCAACGGCGTTGCACCCGCCTTCGATCGCAAGCCGGACGATGTTTTCGGAATCAAAATATTCGGGATTGGGAGCGAAAGAGGCGCCAGCCGTATGCTCGATGCCCTGATCGACTGGCAAAATGGAGAGGTAACCAGTTCCACTCAATCTGCCATGGTTGAAAAGAGTTTGCAAAGAGCGCAAGGTGCGGATATTCCGATCACTTCCACTGAAGATCCGATCGACCCAGTCAGGTCCTGGTAGATGCAGTTTTTCCTTGGGGACCGTTTTACAGGTGTGTTTCAAAAGAGTTTCTGCATCGTCAGCCAGAATTTTTTGGATTTCGGAATAACTCATGTTTTTTTCCAGAATGCTTGGATCTCTTCGAGGGTTTTGCCTTTCGTCTCAGGCACTAACTTTATAACAAACCACAAGCCTAGAATGCAAATGATTGCGTAAAGCCAAAAGGTGCCCGAAGTGCCAAGTTCTTGAATGAGAGTCAAAAAGGTGAGAGAAACAAAGTAATTACAGAGCCAATTCGAAAAACTGGCAATCCCCATCGCTCTTCCCCGAATCCCCAACGGATAGACCTCTGAGATGATGAGCCAAGCAACCGGTCCAAGGCTCACGGCAAAAAAGCCGACATAGATGAGAAGGGCGAAAATCGCGGTGAGTCCCGAAGAAGTTCCCGTTGTCAAAAAAGAAAAGCCGAGAACGAGAAGAGAAAGGGCCATCCCGACAAGACCTGCAAGAAGAAGGGGTCTTCTTCCAATGCGATCGATGAGCCAAAGAGAGATAACCGTCACGATGACATTGATGGCGCCGACTAAAATGGTGGCAAAAAGGGCCGTTTCTGCTGTGTGATAGCCCGCTAATTGAAAAATTTGCGGCGCATAGTAGATAACCGTATTGATCCCCGTGATCGATTGAAATACGGCCACTCCAATTCCGATCAAAAAGGGCATCCGAACCTGGGGAGCAAAAAGAGCTTTAAAACTCTTTCTCGTCGGAGCATCTTCCCCTTTTTTCTCCGCGACGAGGTGATGCTGATCCGATGCAACGCGAATCTTGTGCAAAATTTCATCCGCTTCCCCTGCCTTTTGATGACTGATGAGCCAAGAGGGTGTTTCCGAGATGAAAAAGAGACCGATGAATTGCAAGAGAATCGGGATCAGGGCAAAGGCAAACATATCTCGCCACTCAGCTTTTGCGGCAAACGAGTAGGTCACGGTATAGGCGAGCAAGATCCCAATGGTGATACAGAGCTGGTTTAAAGAGACAAGAGCGCCTCGGTTTTCAGGCGGAGACATTTCGGCGATATAAAGAGGCGCTGCCATCGAGACAATCCCCACAGCGAGCCCCGAGATAAATCTTCCGATCAAAAAGGCGTTGTAACTTTCGGCAAGTGTCAATGTCAAAACGCCAATCACGAAGAGAAGAAGGGTCAAAAAGAGGGTTTTTTTCCTCCCAAAATGATCCGCGATGACACCTCCCACAAGTGCGCCGAGTAGAGCCCCAATCAAAAGCGTACTGACAATGATCTCTTGCTCAAAAGTCGAGAGCTGAAAATCTCTTGAAATGAAGAGAAGAACGCCCGAAATCACACTCGTATTGTAGCCAAAGAGAAGTCCGCCAATGGCTGCTACACAGGAAACAAAAAGAGAATAGGCCGTAAATTTACGTTTTCTTTGCATCACTCACTCTGAAGGTTTTTTCTAAAGTGAAGCGATTTTTTTAATAAATGTAAAGCAGGAAGCTCTTTAAATAGGCGCTTTCCGGATGGAAAATGGAGATGGGATGATCGTGCGCCTGGCGGTGCCGCTCTAAGATGCGCACCTGCCTTCCCGCTTCATGAGCCGCGCGAAAGAGAATGTTTTGAAAGAGAGATTCATCGATGTGATACGAGCAAGAACAGGTGAGAAGAAGGCTTCCTGGCTTCATCTTTTCCATGCAAAACCGATTGAGCTCTTTGTAGGCGCGAAAAGCTTTTGGCACATCGTCCCGTTTTTTGACAAAAGCTGGAGGATCGAGAATGATGAGATCGTGATCCCAGCTAGAACGTTTCAAATAAGCAAAGACATCCTCACAAATAAAGGTGTGATTGCCCAACTGATTGAGAAGGAGATTCTTTTCGATCCGAGGAGCGCACTTGGAGCTGATTTCGACACTCTCCACGTGGCTTGCTCCCCCAGCCAAAGCGGCAATCGAAAATCCCCCCGTATAGGCAAAACAGTTCAAGACCTTTTTCCCCAAACTCAAATTCCGAACAAGGGCGCGCATCTCCCGTTGATCGAGAAAGAGTCCCGTTTTTTGCCCTTCGAGGACATCGACTGCAAATTTGAGCCCATTTTCGAGCACTTCCACTTCGGGCCCTGGATCTCCATAGAGATGGGCTTTAATTTCTTTGAGACCCTCTTTGCGTCTTAAAAAAGAGGTCGATTTTTCAAAGAGGCTACGAGGGTTGCCCTCTTTGATGAGGAGATCGATGAGAAGAGGTTTTAACTTCTCAATGCCGGGACTTGCCACCTGCATTACAAACGTTTTTTCGTAGGCATCTACGATGAGTCCTGGGATGCCGTCCCCTTCTGCATTGATGAGGCGGATGGCGTTCGTCTTTTCAGGGTTAAACCAGTGCTTTCGAAGTTGCAAAGCCTCAAAAATTCGTTTTTGAAGCGCCTCTTCGACACTCTCTTCTCCAAAGGCGAGCATGTGGCCGAGAATGGAGCGTCCTCGATTGAGCATGGCAATCCCGAGTTTATCTCCGCTTGCCGAAAACACTTCGGCCAAATCGCCGTCGGTAAAGGAAGGTGTGGATTGGACAGCGCCCGAATAGATCCAGTGGTGGCGCTGCCGAATGGGCTTTTCTTTGCCCTTTTTTAGACTAATGCTAATTTTCGGCTCTCCTTCTTCACGCCCACGGGACCCAAGACGCGCCCTATGAGATCGTAATCGGTCGCATCGGTGATCTCCACTTCGTAAAGTTTTCCAAAATCGGTGACTTTTCTCCCATCATTGATGATGATCTGGCCATCGATATCGGGACACTGCCCGTTGTAGCGTGCTCGGAGCAACCTGTTCGATTCGGGATGAAAACCCTCGACGATCGCAATCAGTTTTTTCCCGATCAGTCGCTTTGTTTTCTTGCGCACCATTTTGAGCTGGGCAGCAGCCAACGTCTCAAACCGCTTTTGTTTGACCTCTTCGGAGATCTGATTGGGCAATTTGGCCGCATAGGCCTCTTTTTCTAGAGAAAATTTGAAAATGCCCACGTTGTCGAGAGGGAATTTTTTGACAAAATCGACGAGCTCTTCAAATTGCTCCTCCGTCTCTCCGGGAAAGCCCACCATGAGACTCGTCCGGATCACGACTTCTGGAATCTCTTGTCTTAAACGGGTGATGATACCGATGATCTCTTCTTTAGAAGTCGTTCGGTGCATGGCTTTGAGCATCCCATCATTGATGTGCTGAATCGGCATGTCGAGGTAAGGACAAATGCGCGGATCGCTCTTCATCACCTGAATGAGCTCTTCATCAATTTCATCGGGATACAAGTAGAGAAGTCTTAACCAAAAATCCTTTTTTACTAGGCTCATCTCTTTGAGAAGGGCCGCAAGTGCCCCCTTTTCTTTCCGGTCTTTTCCAAAATCGCCCAAATCTTGTGCGATCAAAATGACCTCAAATACTCCTTGAGAAAGAAGGGCGTTGAACTCTTTGAGTACCTGCTCTTTCGTCTTGCTCTTGAGGGGGCCTTTGATGGTGGGGATGATGCAAAAAGCGCATCTTTTCTTACACCCTTCTGCAATTTTGAGATAGGCGTAGTGTTTGGGAGTAGAAAGAGTCCGCGGGATTTCGCCCCATTCCAAATAGCTCTTTGCCGAAGTGACCGCCTCTCCCTGATTGCCCGATCGGACAGCATCCAAAATCTTTTCCATATCGCCCGAACCGAGGAGATAATGAATATCGGGAAATCGCTCTTTCAACTCTCCGCTATGTTTTTGGACCATGCAGCCCGCCACGATGACTTTTGCGTCCTCTTTTTTGAGATCAAAGAGATCCTGAATGGTCTGGATCCCCTCTTGACGGGACGATTCGAGAAAACCGCACGTGTTCACGACGAGAAAATCGGCCTCTTTGGGTTCGGGGGTGATTTCGTACCCTGTTTTTAAGAGAAGTCCGATCATCACCTCGCTATCGACGAGGTTGCGGGCGCAGCCGAGGCTGGTAAAA
>CAYRJU010000038.1:0-7689 GCA_964424735.1 uncultured bacterium | reverse complement strand
AAATGGCAGATTCTCTCTCGAAAATCTACCAATTCAAAAAACAAAAAATGTGGATTGGCTTAGAAATCGAACTGAGCTTTGACGGTCAATCCTTGTAAAATAGAGGGTGTCTTCAGAGATTGAGTCTACAAAATCTCTAAGAGGGTGTTTGCAAATTCAGAAGGAACAGGATGTGCAGGATCGTAAACGGCAGGATAAGAAGGATAATACACTCTCTTAAATTTTTTTCCTGTACATCCTGCCACTTGTGATCCTGCAAATCCTGTTCCTTCTGAATTTGCAAACCCCCTCTTAAAGTTCAAGTCTTGAAAAAGTCCATTTTCCGGTCTATAGAATTTACTTCAAAAATTTTCGCGTGGCAAAAATATAGCCCTTTCCCTAATATGGATGCTCGAATTTTTAACCTAATCAAAGAGGGATTTATGTCAACAGCAACAACAACAGTAAATACGAATATGTGGCTTGATTGGTCAGTTCAATCGGTTGCCGAGAAGTATGCTTCTATGCCTGAAGGAGCGACAGGAGCAGTAAAATCAAAGGCCATTTACGACTTTTACGCAACTTGTGGAAACGTCGCAACGGTTGTAACTGTTGCATCGGTTGCCCTAGCTCTATTTACGGGATCCGTCCTTCTATACGCTCTTGCGGCCCTTGCATTCGCCGTTCGCGGGGAATTCCACAAAGAGGTGAAAATGATGGCAACGGGGTTTGCCGATGGGTATAATGGGGTAGAGAAGAAGGATAAAGATGGTATTCAAGTAGACGTATTTTTTGGTGTAAATCGTAGTAACGAGATCAGTAATGCACTTCGTGCAGGACTCGACATTGAGGATAAAAATTGGAGCCATATAGCTCTTAACCTTATTTGGCCCATCTGGTTGAATACGACCCCTTCTGCTGCACAGACCCAAGAAGCATCTCAACAACCAGACTCAATGCCTAATAGAGAGGCAGACACCAATGCTGATGGCGAAGCCGACTATGTCCATGCAAACCTTTCTGGGAGCGGCGTCCATGGGAATGCAGGCGAGTATTCTTCTATCCGACGAAGTGGCGATCCGTTGCAGCTCTAACTATTAAAAAATAAATGGAGAAAGCTTTATGCCTGTGAACATTTCAGTGGATCAAGCCGTAGAGTATGCGGCAGGCTACTTACTTGCACGTCAAAACGTTAAAGAGGAGAGGAAGGTCGAGATTTTGAAGGCATACAAATTCAATCTCTTGGTCAAAACCTTCAACGTGTCGAGTTGTCTCCTTGCGGCGGCCGCGGTGATGGCCGTTTTTCTTTCTTTCCAAACTTCCTTTGTTTTTCTGTGTTTGGGACTTTTCCTGAGATTCACAACGGAAAAAGAGATTGAAAAGTATATGACACCCCGTTTCCCAGATCAGCCACAACAGATTATGGGCCAGGGGGAAGACCAAGACGTCTCGACTATTTTGCAAAGCATCCAAGTCGTGATGCTACAGCACGCTCTTCATCAAACAAAAGATGAGGACAAGGTGGCGGCGCTGTTTGAGTACATTGGTTGTGAGCCGCCGGCGAATCAGCCTTATGTTCACGGGTATACTTTCTTTGAGCATGCCTATTGGAAGAACGCAGTGGAGATACCCGAAGGAGAGGTTCCTGGATCCTCTTCTACTACAGCTCCTGCAACCCCAGACGAGCAGCGTCCCCCTTCACGTCAATCGGGGCTTCTACAACGAGCCACGACCATGGTAGGTAATCTTCTCTCCCCAAAGCCTGCTGCAGCACGCCAGCTTAATCTGGACAACGCCTAAACAAAAATGCGGCATGAGTGTTCCTCATGCCGCATTCACTTTGCCTTTCTTGGAGGCTTTCGCCTCCAAGACTTTTTCATTTAAGCTTTGATTTTGATGTCGACGCCAGCTGCGACCGGAAGGACTTTCAGCTTGTCGATGGTGTCGAGCGTTGGATCGAGAAGATCGAGAACGCGGATATGCGTTCTCATCTCAAACTGCTCGCGCGATTTTCTGTCGACGTGGGGTGAGCGCAAAACGGTGTAGATCTCCCGTTTAGTGGGAAGAGGGATGGGTCCCACGACCCGTGCGCCGGTCCGCTTCGCCGTTTCGACGATATCTTGGACGGAGCGGTCGAGCATTCTCTGATCAAACGCTTTGAGCCGGATCCGTATCTTTTTTCTAGGTGCTTTTGCCATATATTTTTTACTTCTTACAAATTTCTTCTTGGAGTTTCGCTGGGACCCGCTCAAAGTGGCTGGGCTCCATCGTATAAGTAGCTCTTCCCGAGGTCATCGAGCGAAGCTGAGTGGAATATCCAAACATTTCGCTTAAAGGAACTTCGGAGGTCACTTCTACAGATCCTTTGATGGTCTCTTGCCCGAGAATCTTTCCTCGGCGACGGTTGAGATCCCCGATCACATCCCCGATGTTGGTCTCAGGGGTCTCGACGACCACTTTCATGATCGGTTCGAGAAGGACCGGTTTGCCCTTGCGAGCTGCCTCTTTAAGAGCCATGGAAGCGCAGATCTTAAAGGCCATCTCGTTAGAGTCGACATCGTGATACGATCCATAGGTGATCGCGACCTTCATGTCGATGAGGGGATAGCCGGCCAGTACACCGGTTTGTAAACCCTCTTCAATCCCTTTGATACAAGCAGGGATGTATTCTTTCGGAATCACACCACCCACGATCTTGCTGACAACCTCGTTGCCTTTCCCCGTCTCATTGGGTTCAATTTCGAGACAGACGTGCGCATATTGCCCGCGTCCACCCGATTGTTTGATGTATTTGGTTTCTGTATTGGCCGGGGTCGTGATCGTCTCTTTGTAGGAAACTTCGGGTTTTCCGACGTTTGCCTCTACAGAGAATTCACGGAACATCCGGTCTCTCAAAATATCGAGATGGAGCTCTCCCATTCCCATGATGATCGTCTGACCCGTCTCTTCATTCGTCATGACGCGGAACGTGGGATCTTCCTCAGAAAGAGCGCCGAGCGCTTTGGCGAGCTTTTCCCTGTCTGCCTTGGATTTTGGCTCAATGGCCATCGAAATCACCGGGTCAGGGAAGTTCATCTTTTCCAAAACGAGCGGTTTTTCAGGAGCGCAGAGCGTATCCCCCGTCGTCGTGTATTTGAGGCCGATGCAAGCCGCAATGTCGCCCGTAAAGAACTCATCTCGGTCTTTCCGCTGGTTGGCGTGCATCTCTAAAAGCCTAGATACCCTCTCATCTTTATCTTTCGTCGTGTTGAGAAGGGAGCTCCCTTTTGCCAATTTCCCGCTGTAAATGCGGATGAAGGTCAATTTACCCACATAAGGGTCGGTCATGATCTTGAAGGCAAGAGCAGAAAGTGGGCTGCTATCGGAGGGAGCGATCTCCATCATCTCGTCTGAATCGAGTTTGTGGCCTCGGATCATTCCCCGATCAATTGGGGAGGGCATCCATCTCACGACGGCGTCGAGAATTTGCTGCACCCCTTTGTTTTTGAAAGCAGTTCCGCAAAGAACAGGGTTGAATTTGTTCGTGATCACCCCTTTGCGGATGACAGCGTGGATCTCCTCTTCAGGGACTGAATCGGGATTTTCGAGCACTTTCATCATGAATGCTTCATTGCTCTCGTCGATCGTTGCGAGCTCTTCGAGGAGTTCGTTGCGCATTTTTTTGCACTGATCCAAGAGATCTGCGGGAATTGGCTCGACATCGTATTTTGCGCCCATCGTCTCGTCGTGGAAGAGGTAGGCTTTCATTGCGACGAGATCGACCATCCCCTTGAATCCCGACTCGGCTCCAATGGGGCAGTGGACGGGAATCGCGTTGGCATGGAGCTTTTCGCGCATCGTCTTGACGGCGTTGAAAAAGTCGGCGCCGACTCGGTCCATTTTGTTGATGAAGGCGATTCTCGGAACTCCGTAGCGCTCTGCTTGGCGCCAAACGGTTTCAGATTGAGGCTGTACACCTGCAACGGCATCGAAAACGGCAACAGCGCCGTCGAGAACTCGCAAACTTCTCTCTACTTCGATCGTAAAGTCGACGTGTCCCGGAGTATCGATGATGTTGATCTTACATCCTTTCCAGTAAACAGTGGTCGCTGCCGAGGTAATGGTAATGCCTCGTTCTCTTTCCTGCTCCATGAAGTCCATGGTTGCAGCTCCTTCGTGCACTTCACCGATACGGTGGAGTCTGCCCGAGTAGAATAGAATGCGCTCCGTCGTCGTGGTTTTGCCCGCGTCGATGTGGGCCATGATCCCAATATTGCGGACATTCTCTAATTTGTCAGTTTCTGGTCTTTCGCCCATCGTCTCGTCCTACCATTTGTAATGAGCGAAGGCCTTATTCGCTTCGGCCATTCGGTGTGTGTCGTCTTTTTTCTTGATCGTCGAACCTTGATTGTTGAAACAATCGACGAGTTCGCTGCAGAGTGCCTCTTCCATGGCTCTTCCCGGTTTTCCGCGGGAGTTCATGATGATCCACTGCATCGCCATCGCGGTGCGTCGATCTCCCGGAATTTCAACGGGAACTTGGTAGTTGGCGCCACCAATTCTTCTCGTCTTCACTTCCAGTGAGGGTTTTGAATTCTCTAGGGCTTGCTCGAATGCCTCGAGCGGGTTATCGGTTTTGACTTTCTGTGCAAATTTTTCAAGCGCACGGTAAACGATGTTTCTCGCAACCGACTTTTTGCCATCGAGCATCAATTTATTGATGAACTTGGCCAAAGTGAAGCTTTGGTAGACTGGATCTGGATCGATCTGGCGCTTATTCGCTCTTCGTCTTCTAGACATGGATTTTATTTCCTTTCTTTCACCCTGGGACTTTCTTTCACGTCCCTTCAGCGCCTTGGTTTATTCTAGGTTCGCTAGCTCAAACCGAGGGCTAGGATATGGATTTGCCTTATCCTGGTATTACTTAGGTTTTTTCGCGCCGTATTTCGATCGCGATTTTTTTCTATCTTTGACCGCTGCGCAGTCGAGGGCGCCTCGGACGATGTGGTAGCGAACGCCGGGAAGGTCTTTGACCCTACCGCCGCGGACCAGGACGATGCTGTGCTCCTGGAGGTTATGCCCTTCGCCTGGAATGTAGGCGATGATCTCTTGGCCATTGGACAATCGGACCCATGCCACCTTTCTCAGAGCTGAGTTCGGCTTTTTGGGGGTCTTTGTCTTGACCTGGAGACATACGCCACGGCGTTGCGGGCATTGCATCAGGGCTGGGGACTTTCGGCGTCGGGCCTTGTCTGTCCGCCCTGTTTTTACGAGTTGATTTACTGTCGGCATGAAGCCAATCTCCATTTGTACGTAACGATAGTGCTGAAGTATAGAACGAGGCTCTTTTAAAATAAAGAGGAAAGGAGAGAATCCACCCATCCGCCTCAAAATCTAATTAAATAATCACAAACACGTATAATTTAGCGTTATAGGTATAATTAAAAGTTTAATTTGATTAATTAATATACATTTATTACTATCTTGTTTGGGAGACTAGGGGAGTTAAGGCGAGGCTTACGACGCTAAGTTTGGAAAGTTTCAAGGTCCTTTCATTCCTCTACCTCCCATCTTTTCTATCTAAAAATGCAAAGCTGGATGGGTTATTGTGGGTAAGACATTTCTCTGGATTCTGTTTTGCATCTCTTGGATCTTAGGGGCCTATGCAGCGCCTCACCCTTTAAAATTTGAAGATATTCCTCGAGTCATGGAGCGATTCTTTACGTTCCATATCGAGAACAAAGAGCTTTCGACGACGATTATCCGCAGATCGATGAAACTATACATTGAAAATTTCGATCCTGAAAAATCCTATTTATTGGCAAGGGAAGTAGAGCCCTATTTCAACATGAGCGAGAAAAGGGCCAAAGAGATCATGGCCAATCTTCAAAAGCACGATTATCGAGATTTTTTAGCCGTCAACGCTCTGATTCAAGAATCCATTGTCCGGGCGCAGGCCATTCGGAGTCTACTCGCTAAGCAACTGTCCCAAAGTGCGCAAGATCCCGAAGCGGTCAGTTTTTTGCCGCCGAGCCAGTATCCGAAGTCCGATGAAGAGTTGATCGAAAGGCAAAGGAGCCGTCTCGTCCGGTTCTATCAGTATCATAAAACCCGCACTCAGCTAGATACATTTGAGAGGAAGAGCAAAGTCTACGAGCTCTTTGAAAGAAAAGCGCAAAGGCTCGAGAGCAGCTATCTCTTTTTGGCTGGGAGCGATCTTCCGATGAGTCGAGAAAAGATTGAGAATTTACTCACTTTGCGTATTCTCAAGGCTTTTGCGAAGAGCCTCGATACCCATACGAGCTTCTTCAGTCCAGAGGAGGCTTTTGAGATGCGCATGACCTTGGAAAAGCAGTTTGAAGGGGTTGGCGTCGTTCTGTCTGAGGGGATTGACGGGGTCATGATTGCCGAGCTCATCAAGGGAAGTCCTGCGGAGCAGTCGGGGCAAATCCGGATCAATGACCTACTCATTGAGGTTGATGGGGTGTCGACTGCCGGAGCGCCTTTTGAGCAGGTTCTAGATATGCTGAAGAAGAGAGATAAGAGTGAAATCATCTTGGGATTCAAAAGGATAGAGTCTAAAAACTCCCAAATTTTCCGAGTTCCTCTTCTCAAGAGGGCGATTTTAATGAACGAGGATCGGATCCAAGTTGGCTATGAGAAGGTGGATGGGGGAATCATCGGCAAAATCACGCTCCATTCCTTCTATGAGAGTTCCGATGGGATCAGCAGTGAAAAAGACATCAAAGAGGCCATTCGACTCTTCCGTGAAAAGGGGGAACTCATCGGTCTTGTTCTCGATTTGAGAGAAAATTCGGGTGGTTTCTTGAGTCAGGCAGTTAAAGTGGCGGGTCTTTTCCTATCCAATGGGATTGTCGTGGTCTCTAAATATGGCAAAGGGGAAGCGCACTACTTACGCAATATTGTTGCAAAGCCTTATTACAACGGGCCGTTAGTGGTCCTGACCTCTAAAATGTCTGCTTCTGCCTCGGAGATTGTCGCGCAGGCTCTGCAAGATTTTGGGGTGGCTCTTGTCGTGGGTGATACGCGTACATTTGGTAAGGGATCCATTCAGTATCAGACGGTGACCGATGCGAATGCCGATGTGTTTTTCAAGGTGACGGTGGGGAGATACTATACGGCTTCGGGTCGCAGTACGCAGATCGATGGGGTGATTGCCGACATCGTGGTGCCTACTCAATACGCCTCTTATAAGATTGGGGAGCGTTATCTGGAGTATCCACTTCCTCAAGATAGTACCCAGTCGGTGTTTGTCGACCCGCTCTCTGATCTCGATGAAAAAAACCGCAAACTCTTTCAGATGCGCTATCTGCCCTATGCGCAAAGGGTCGTGATGTTCTGGAAAAACCAGCTTCCGGTCCTCAAGAAGAGTTCTGCAGAGCGCATGGAGAATGATCCAGCTTTTCAGGCGTTCAATAAAAGACTTGAGGTGATCGAGGCGAGGTCTGCTTCTCTTCCTCCGAATACGGTGGATGAGCAGTTACTTGGGAGGGAGGATATTCAGATGAAAGAGGCGGTGAATATCGTCAAGGATATGATTCTGCTCGAGACTCAAGCACAGATGCCCGACACGGGGACAGACTGAACTGCTTCCAACTTTCATTCCAAAAAAGGATTGCTCCAAAAGCTCTTCTCAGCTATATTTACTGGTTTTTATGGCCAGATAGCTCAGATGGTAGAGCAGAGGACTGAAAATCCTTGTGTCGCTGG
>CAYRJU010000037.1:0-9260 GCA_964424735.1 uncultured bacterium | reverse complement strand
GGGCCTCCTGTTTTCAAGACAGGTGCAATCGGCCGCTCTGCCACTCTTCCAAAGATAATTAACCCGAGACCCGAAGAAATGGCAAGATGCGCTAGCGAAGCATTGCCAAATCAAAGGGGGCAAAGCCCCCGGTCTGACCGAGGAGCACCATTGCCAAAAGGCAAGGGCGACGAGGAAGATTGATTTGGCATTGCTACAGCAAGCAGGTTGCCATTTCTTCGGGTCTCGGGTTAATAAAGGTAAATTATAGGGGATTGGAGTCGTTTCCCTCAAGGAAATTGTTCGAGAAACCGGAGATCGTTTTCGGTAAAGAGCCGAATGTCCCGAATGTCATTGAGAAGCATCGTGAGCCGCTCGATCCCCATCCCCCAAGCATAGCCAGAATAGTGCTCGGGATCGATGTTCCCCGCTTTGAGCACGTTCGGATGCACCATGCCAGCACCGAGGATTTCGAGCCAACCCGTGTGTTTACAGATACGGCACCCAGCACCCTTGCAAGAAATGCAACGGACATCGACTTCAAGGCCAGGTTCGACGAAAGGAAAATAAGAGGGACGGTAGCGCGTTTCCACTTTTTCACCGAGCAGTTTGGAGAGAAATTCGTCCATCGTCGAAAAGAGATCGGCAAATGTCACATTCCGATCGATATAGATCCCTTCGACCTGATGGAAAAATACATGGGAGCGCGCCGAAATATCTTCATTGCGAAAACAGCGCCCCGGAGCAATGATCCGGATGGGCGGCGCGTGCTTTTCCATCGTGTGGACCTGCACATTGCTCGTGTGAGTGCGCAAGAGATGGCCCGTCGTGAGATAGAACGTATCTTGCATGTCGCGGGCCGGATGGTCTGGAGCAAAGTTGAGCCCCTCAAAATTATAGTAATCGGTATCGACATCGGGTCCCAATTGGACAGAAAAACCCATCCCCATCAGAATATCGATGATCCGATGCATCGCTTGAGTGATGGGATGGAGCTTGCCTTTATGAGGTCTACGGCCAGGAAGGGTGATGTCTTGCCACTCTTGGGAGAGCCGCTCGGCAAGTTCAGCCTCTTTGAGACGGGCCAAGCTGTGATCGCAGTGTAAAATGAGCTCTTCTTTGAGATCGTTGATGATCTTCCCAAACTGGGGCCGCTCTTCCGGAGAGCAATTCTTGAGAGAGACCATCAGAGCCTGGATAGGCCCCTTTTTACCTAAGTATTTGACTTTGAGATTTTCAAGATCTTTGGAATGGATAGCCTCCTTCAACTCGCTCATGAAGTGAGAACGAAGTTCCCCGATCTGGTCGTGCAGGGAGGCCATGATCAAACTCTTTTAAATTGCGAGACCTTTCTTCGCTGTTCCTACAAGGCTTGTGAAAGCATTTGGATCGCGAACGGCAAGTTCTGCGAGCACTTTGCGGTTCATCTCACATCCCGCTTTCTTCAAACCGTAGATCAGCTTGGAATAGGAAATGCCATTGATCTTCGCTGCCACTCCAATCCGAGTCACCCAAAGACTGCGAAAATCTCTTTTGCGCAGTTTGCGGTGTTTGTAATTGAAAGCGAGCGCCGACATCAACGCATCTTTCGATAGTTTTATGTGATTTTTACGATCCCCGTAAAAACCTTTACAGCGCTTCAGGAGCTTTTTGGTCCTCTTTCGGGCTGCAACAGAATTGGTTACTCTCACCATGTTTTTAAGCTCCCATTAGAATTTTATACATTTTCAGCTGGCCAGAATCGACGAGCAGAGACTTTGCCAAATGTCTTTTGCGCTTAGAACTCTTCTTCGTCAAAATGTGGCGGCGACCAGGACGGGTTCTCTTCAATTTCCCACGTCCAGTTAGCTTGAATCGGGCTTTTACAGCCTTACGCGTCTTCATCTTAGGCACTGGTTGCTTCTCCCATTTTCTTTTCACTTGTTTTGGGCTTCTTTCCACTCGGAGATAAAATCGTAGTCATCGTTTTGCCCAATAATTTTGGCGGTGCTTCTACAACCGCTATATCTTCGAGATCGTCACAAAATTGCCGCACCACTTTTTGTCCGAGATCGAGATGCAACATCTCTCTTCCCCGAAACACGATGCTGACCCGCACTTTATTGCCTTTCAAGAGGAACTCTCGCGCATGTTTCACTTTCGTCTGGAAATCGTGCGTGTCGATGTTCGGTTTGAGCTTGATCTCCTTCACCTTGATGACAACTTGTGCTTTCTTGCTCTCTTTCTCCTTCTTCGCTTGATGGTATCTGAGTTTGCCATAATCGATGATTTTGGCAACCGGCGGTTTGGCTGTTGGAGCAATCTCGACGAGATCGAGTCCCATCTCTTCTGCTTTCATGAGAGCTTCCCGAAAGCTCAGGATCCCCAACTGCTGGCCATCTTCTGTAATGACCCTAAGCCGATCGGCTCGAATTTCTCTATTGATTCTCAAGCATACCTATCAAGTTTTTTTCTAACATTCCTTCCAAAATCGACTCCACTTGAGCCGATAGTTGGAGATCTTTTCCTCTTCGCTCCACATGGACGAGGATCTGCTTACGTCCCATTCCATCCTCGATGACAAAGTCAGTCCTAGACCCCACATGGGCAATAGAATGATCAAAGCCTAAGATAGTAAGGGTTTTTCCAATCAAATGCAAGAAAGAAATCTCTTCTTCCTTTTCAGGCCCAAAAAAACTCACCCAAATTTGCGTTTTGCAAGGAGATAGAGGCGAGACCTCAACCACCTTTTTCTTTCTTTGCGCAAGATGAAGAGCTAAAGGATCGATCCGAAAAGGTCCCAAAATCTCAAAAGCGCCCTGAAACCACTCCCGCTTCAAAATTTGGATGAGTTTTTCTCTAGCTTGTAACCCTTTGGAAAACCAAATTTCTCCTTTCCAAAATCCATGCATCTCCCCTAAACGGATCGGATCGGTGTAAATTTCCAATCGCTTTAAAAATTGTTTGAGCTCTTCTTTAGAATGATGGCACCAACCACTCAGCCGCATTTTCTGATCGGGAAGGGCTTCGGCCTCGATTTTGAAAGCGGCTAGCTCCGCTGTGTTTTTGAGGTGGGGACCTAGGCTCAAATCGTGGAAAGAACCCATTTGAATGATCTCGACTAAATCCTCATCGGGGATGGCCTCTGCTCTTGTCTTGAGGCCTTTGGCCTTCAAGAGTTCGGAGGCGCTAAAAGGGACCATTTCGAGCGTTCGGATCGGCCTTTTCTCTCGGACAATTTGCCGCATCTTTTCTTCAATGAGATGAGTATGAATGGGATGGGGAAAGACAAAGTCATAAACGAAACCCACGTCGGTCTCAGACCCACCTAAGAGCGCAACGTCGGGATAGAGTTCATAAACGGCTGCCGCCGCTATTTCTGCCGCTGTGCGGCGTAAAGTGTCCATGTTCCAAAGATCAAGTGTTGGGATGTAGCTGACTCGAACAGCTGACCTCTACGATGTCAACGTAGCGCTCTAACCAACTGAGCTAACACCCCAATTTAAACTCTAGAAAATATAGCGAAGTTGAGAATAAACTTCAATCCACCATGAAAATTTCCTCACCCCATTTAAGATTCGCCCATGAACTTTGGAAAAAATTTTTGACAAAGAGCGATCTCGCCATCGATGCCACCTGCGGAAACGGCCACGATACTCTCTTTTTGACAGAGCTCTGCTCAGTCATTGGACTCGACATCCAAGAAATCGCTCTCCAAAATACGGCAAAGTTACTGGAAAAGCATGGGAAAAAGGCGCTCCTGCACAAACTCTCCCACGAGAAAATGGACGAACTCCCTCTCCCCCATCCCCCTCGCCTCATCGTCTATAATTTAGGGTATTTGCCGAAAGGCGATAAAAACCTCACCACCCTGAAGGAAACGACCCTCCTCAGCGTCCAAAAAGGACTTGAAATCCTCTCGCCAAACGGGGCCCTTTCGATCACCTGTTACCCTGGTCATGCGGAAGGAAAACGGGAAGAGGAAGCGCTCCTCGAGTGGGCCTCCACCCTCCCTTCCGATCGATGGACCGTCTGCCATCACCGCTGGCTCAATCGCAAAGAAGCCCCCTCCGTTCTCTGGGTGTGTCCATCATTTTTGTTCTAAAATATTCCTTGATAGCGATAAGATATTTCCCACATCTAAGGAGGATTCCATGCAATTGTATTTCGGGACAGGGCCCGCCACCCAAATCCTAACAGTCGGCATTTCTATCTTGGCGGTCAATGCAGCATCACGCTTCTTAGCATTCCCTCTAGCAGCATTTACTGGAGTGATAGCCTCATGTTATAAAGTGAAATCTGTTGCGGCTGCCTCTCTTGCAAACTTGGCAGGAATCACCCTGTCCATAGCAAGCCCAGGAGGACTGGGAGCCATCATGGCAGTAGAAATGATGCCCTTTATAGCAGGGGCAATGGCAGCAACGAAAACTTCACCCAGAAATCGCCTACGAGCGGGAGTAGCTGTATCCAGTCTTGTTTTCGCCTCTACATGGATCAATGGAGGAAGCGGTCTTCTCGCCATAGCCTCTTCAACTCTATCCGTCCTTGGGGCTTATTTAACTGGGGGTTATATGGGAACCAGTAGACGAAAAACGCACTCTGAGACCCACGAACATCCTAAGGAGACGTGAGGCTTAAAAGAGCCGTGATAATCGGAGCCGCCCGTTGCGATCCAGTTCCTCTCTTTGGCGAGCTTTAGCCAGGGAAGTTCAAGCGCCTTATCGAGGATGGAATAGTAACACTCAATCCCATCAAAGGGAAGATCGAGTAATTTGCGCAAAAAAGACCCCTTTTTGATGAAGTGTGGATGCGCTAAAATTGCTTTGCCCTTCGCCTTGCGAATCTCTTCGATGACCTCTTTCGGATGAAACCGAATCCCCGAGGCGTAGCAAAGCCCCCCTTCTCGCAAATACTTTTCAAAAGCCTCCCTCGTACTGGCAACATATCCCTTCTTCACCATGAGCTCGGCGATGTGAGGACGGCCAATCGTTCGCCTTTTTGCAAAAGCACAAAGCTCTTCTTCTGTGATGGGCATTTTTCTCTCGGAAAGTTTATGCAAGATAGCGCGGTTGCGCACTGCCCTTCTCTCTTGCATGAGAAGAAGAAACTGTTTGAGAGCTGTGCTCTTCAGATCGAACCCATAACCCAGGATATGAACGGAGGCCCCATCGACTTCACTCGAAATTTCGACGCCTGGAAGAAGAATGATCTCCAATTCCCTTGCCTGTTCAAAGAGTTCGGGAGTGTAGGCATCGATCGTGTCGTGATCGGTGATGGAAAGACCTTGTAGATGGGCCTCTTTGGCCTTTTTTAAAAGCTCGAAAGGCGTATCGGTCCCATCGGAACAAATAGAGTGGCAGTGAATGTCGGCGCGAAATTCATGCATCGAAGAGCCGGATTTCAGTTTCTAGCAATATTCCAGTTTGCTTGAAAACTTTTTCCTGCACAAGTTGAATGAGCTCTTTCACATCTTTTGAAGAGGCTTTTTGGTGATTGACGATAAAATTTGCATGGACCTCCGAGATTTTAGCCCCACCGATTTGCAATCCCTTAAGCCCACACCGATCGATGAGAGCTCCCGCAGAGGCTCCCGGAGGATTGCGAAAGACACAGCCCGCACTTTTGTCTTTGAGGGGTTGCGTCTTCATCCGGTAGTCGACGATCTGCAGCTGCACGTTCCGCGCTTCCTTTTCTTCTTTTAGGACAAATTGGGCCGATAAAACCACTCCCTGCATCTTTTGAAAGGGAGAGGTGCGATAGCCAAATGCGAGCTCTTCCCTTGAAAACTCAATCCGTTTAGACCCATCGAAAAAAAGAACCGATTTTAAAACTTCGGAGGTCTCTTTGCCATTTGCCCCCGCATTCATGAAGACAGCGCCGCCAACGGTCGCTGGAATCCCTGAGGCAAACTCTAGACCCGAAAGAGCCCTTCTTGCCGACTGCACCCCGAGAAGAGAAAAGGAATAGCCCGATCCCACATCGACCTCATTTCCTCTCCATTCACAAAAATCGATCTTATTCAAAATGGCAAGCCCCTGAAATCCCTCATCGGGGAAAAGACAGTTGGATCCCTTCCCAATCACGAGTTTTGGAAGATCGATCCGAAATGCCTCCTCCATCTCTTCCATGGAAGAAACCTCGACGAAATGGGCGATTTCTCCCCCAATTCCAAAGGTCGAAAATTCAGAGAGGCGCCGGTTCTGTTGAAGCTGGAGCGGCATTTTTTTTATAGACTCCATCTAAAATGGCGTTGATGAACTGGGCACTTTCCGCGGTGCCAAATTTACGGCAAAGGCGGATCCCTTCTGCGATGGCCACCTTGGGGGGAATTTCTCTATCAAAGAGAATTTCGAAAATGCCGAGCCTCAAAATGGTCCTCTCAGCCCGAGAAATCCGCTCAAAATCATAGCTAAATGAAGCCGTGCGAATGGCCTCATCCACCTCCCTCAAATACTCTAAAATCTCCTTGACACGGGACAGAGCTTCGCCCATTTCCCGGCGGGTCGTTTTCAGCTCCGCCATCATGAAAGGGACCACTTCCTCCTCAATCAAGGCAAAATCGCTCATAAACAATATTTGAAAAACGGCTTCTCGGAACTTCTGGGGCGGCAAAGGCATACAGTATGGGTGGTTATATTCAGAGGAAGAATAGCAAATCCCCTCTTTCATGAATAGAGCCCATATTTTTCATGCAAAAACAAAAAATTTTAATATAAACAAATAATTTATTCATATTTATTATTAATCAATTTTAATGTATAATTCTACGAAATAAAACGTAATTCAACAATGACAATATCATCTATTTCACCAGATGCAAAGAAAATAGTTGGAACCTCTCTTCTTTTGGGAGGGGTCATAGCTACAACTGTATCGGTGCTCGCGGCAAAATCGATCATCGTCTTAGGAATCGCATCGCAAGCCATCCCCATCGTCGGAGCCATCGCCGGCATTGCCCTCCTGATCTTGGGCGCTCTTCTCTTCTACCGCACATACAGCCCCCAAAAACCTTTACAGGACAAAGAAATAGAACTCGTTCGTCTCCCCACTGATGCAGATATTGAGCCACCGACTGCAGAAGCTATGAATCTCGAAATACGTACAGAGCTCTCCCCCCTTCCAAAAGAAGAAAGCCCTCTTCCTGCTTTGGTAGAACCCGATCCATTAACTCTCGCAAATTCAGACAAGCTCATGTTCGCAAGCAACGCTGTTCAATGGGCATTGATCGGTGCAGCTTACGCTGGAGCTGCGCCCAGCATTATTTTCCCCGCTAGCGTCCTTGCTGGTCTCGGTTCAGAAATCGCCAGTTTTTGCATGCTTCCCAAAGATGCTTCTTGGCTTCGAAAAGCGCTCTCCGTCCCCGTACTTTCCAACTGGCTCATCCATTACAACCCTTGGATCTCTAGACTTTTCAAATTGACTTCCCTCTACAATCTCGCCTCTCACTCGATCTCCAAACTGGGAACCGTCTGGCAAAGATTCAAAGAAGATCCGAAGAAAGCCGTGGTAGCGGGGTTCACCCATCTAGTCAACCTGGGATCAGGTGTAGCCTTTGCAGCAGAGAGTGCTCGCTTGATTCGGTTGCGCCCAGAGCAAAAACCTAAATGTCCTCCACGAGCTAAAGCAAATCTTCCTTGCTCTAATTGTGGAATGTTCGCCACAGGGCTCTATCTCATTGGAGTTTTAGATCGATTCAAACAGGGAAAATATTCAGGGGTCAGAATAGATTTTGAGAAAGATGGCCTTTATTATGATCGCTCTCAGGGAAAAAATTGGTTTGAGTATTATTTTAATCCTGTAAATATAGCAAATCCAGAGTGCGTCGATGCTCCTGAAAAATCCTTTACTGATCACGAGCTCGGCGATCATTCTAGCTACGCAGAAGGGGTTTATGGATATGAAGAGACGGGAGTGCCTCGAGCAAGGGCAAAAACTATTATCGAGACCCATCTGACTCCGAAACCAGACATTCAATCGGAAATGGACCAGTTTAAGAAAACCCATTTCTCAGATTCCGACCATGTGATTGGAGTTCACTATCGTGGAACAGACAAGATCTCTGAAGCGCGCAGAGTTCCTTATGAAGAAATGCTCTCGAAAATTCAGGAACAAGTTGAAGAAATAGGTTTGACCCAGCCTAAAAAATTAAAAATCTTTGCTGCGTCTGATGAAGAGGGTTTTATAAGTCAGTTAGAGAGGCGATTTCCAGGTCAAGTAGTTGCTTCACCAGCTAAGAGATCAACAAATGGCAAACCTCTCCATTTCAATGCGAAAAATCCCTATCAAGTTGGAAAAGAGGCTTTAATGGATTGTTGGCTATTAGGGAGGTTGTCAGATACTCTCATCCGGACCTCTTCAAACTTGAGTAAATTTGCAGCACTCATGCTTAAACCGGGCGCAAAAGAAATCGAAGTGAGCAAACGATCCTACCAAGATTCCGTTAAAGCATCTTAGAGACTACTTGCGCATTTTTTTCGAAAGAGGTATGATGATCCTCTTACCCTGATGGGATTATGATAGGCATATTCCTCGACACAGAAACCAATGGACTCAACTCGCAGATCCACAAAATCGTCGAGATCGCATTTAAACTCATCGACCTGACAAGCGGCGAGACCAAGGATGAGTTTCAAACATTGGTGGCCCAACCTCTTGAAGCCTGGGAAAAGAGCGATCCAGAAAGCCTTCGGATCAACGGTTTTACGTGGGATGAAGTTTCAAAAGGCAAAACGCCTCGCCACGTCTCTCAAACGATCATCGATCTCTTTACGAGGTGGGGAATCCGGAGGAAAAAGGCTGTCTTTATCTGCCAAAACCCCTCATTTGACCGGGTGTTTTTTTCCCAGTTGATCGATTCCGACACCCAAGAGCTCTTGAGCTGGCCCTATCACTGGCTCGATCTCGCCTCGATGTATTGGGCTCTATCTATGGATAGGGCCAAGCAGAAATTGGGCCCCCTGCCCTGGGAAACCGGTTTTTCCAAAGATCTCATCGCCATGCAGTATCAGCTACCAGGGGAAGAAAAGCCCCACAGAGCCATGAACGGAGTCAAACATCTCCTCCTCTGCTACCAAGCCGTCGTCGGCTTCCCCAGTTTGGGTAAGAGATAAAGAGGATGAGATTCAACATGTCGGGGACAAAGCGGATCGCCCCATTTCATGGGGCCCCTCGATCCGTCCTCGTCCCCCGCTGGCCCCTCTTGCGCCTACCTACGGCTTTGCCAAATCACGTGCTCGGCGAGGAGGGGGTGCAAAGCACCCCTCAGGCGAGAGGCTCGTCCATTCGGGCGTATTCGCTTCGCT
>CAYRJU010000036.1:0-9332 GCA_964424735.1 uncultured bacterium | reverse complement strand
GAGGCTGTTCGATGCCCCCTTTCAGTTCGTTCTAGATGAACTTGCGGCTTTGCCAAAGAACTCTCTTCCACCCCCTCTTCGATCAGATAGCGATAAAAGGGGTGATTTTCTTGTTGATGGGCATAGTTGTAGATCAAACGGGGAATGAGGGTTATACACCGGATAGGTAGCGTGATGAGATCGAGAAAAAAAGAGACGATCATTTCCAAAATTCTCTCAGCCAAATGCTGGGTCTTCATCGCAGCACAAGCAGCAGGGAAGAAAAAATCCTCACAAAAATTGATGAATGTGTCTGTCCGAACAACAGTCCATTGCGCTTTCCACTGACTCACCTCTTTGGCGTCCACACAGTAACCGATCACCCTTTGATACTCCGATTCCAAATCGAACTGGCGGTGAAAAAATGGACGGTGAGTTGGACCTGCTGCAACGCGAATAGAAAAAGTCATATTAATTTTCTTCTTGGAGTTGATGGAGCAGCTCTTGGATCTGATCGAGCCCCACTTTCCGCGCGAGTTCATTGCCGTCAGAATCGAGAAGGAGCACTGTGGGCATTGCGCGAATGTGATAATCTGTACTCAATCCAGACAATTTATCCACATCGACCTTCATGAATTTCACTTTTCCTGTAAGTTCCTTTGCCGACGTTTCAAGGAGTGGGGATACCCGCTTACAAGGCCCACACCAAGTGGCATAAAAATCGACCACAACGGGAACTTTACTCGAGGAAAGTTCTTCTTGAAATTCCTCTGTCGATGAGACTTCGAGAATTTTTTTGGAAGGCATCTGAACAACTTGGGTTTCCGCCTTAACGATCAACTGATTGGTGCGATCTGAAAGGTATTGCTGCGCTTGAAGAGCCGCTTTTGCTCCATCCCCTGCAGCAGAAATGGCCTGCTTATAGACGGGATCGACAATATCCCCAATGGCATAGACTCCCTTTGTGGAAGTTTCTTGGTCTTTTGTGAGCAAGATATAGCCCTGTTTGTCTAGTTTAAGAGCATTTTTGAAAATAGCCGTATTGGGCGTTGAACCGATCGCAAGAAACAACCCGTCGAGTTTAAAAGGGGTCGATTTAGATCCGTTTTTTAAAACCACTCCCGTAACGCCAGCGTCATCTCCTTTGACCTCTTCGACGAGCGTATTGTAGTGGATTTGGACGTTTGGTTTCTCTTTTAGTTTCTGCACCCTTTTCTCTTCAATGGCTCTGAGGGCCTCTTTGCGGACAAATACATGCACCTCTTTCGCAATATTGGCAAGGTAAAGAGCTTCGAGAACAGCCGCATCCCCACCCCCCACAACGCCCACTACTTTTCCTTTGTAAAGAGAACCGTCGCAAATGGCGCAATTCGTAACCCCTTGCCCCCAATATTTTTGTTCTCCGGGAATGTTTAAGAAATTGGGTTTTGTCCCCATGGCGATGATGCAACTTTCTGTCTGAATCTGCTGCAGTTTTTCCTTCCCATCTAGACTCCGAGTCGTAATCGTAAAGGGGCGTTTTGAAAAGTTGACAGCTACGACCTCTTCATTGACAAAGCGGGCCCCATTTTCTTTCGCTTGCGCCCTCATTTTTTCAGTGAGCTCATTGCCTTCGATCTCTAAAATTCCCGGCCAATTCTGGACAGCGTGAGATTGCGTGAGCAGTCCACCCGGGTTCGGTCCTTCAATGACCAGCGGAGACAGCCCAGCCCTTCCTAAATAAAGAGCCGAGGTCAAAGACCCCACCCCTCCACCTAAAATGACCACCGGTTCTTGCCTAATGGGTTCTCCCGCACTCATCGACAAAAAGGGCAGGGAAAGAACAAATAGAATTTTCAAAAATTTCATGAAAAACCTCTTCATAAATTACACCCGATTTTACCCTAAATGTCAACTTTGCTAAAGTGAGCTTATGAAATCTTTTCTTCAAAAGATTTTCGGGCAAAAAAGAGATGTTAACTACCTCTATTTCAGTAGTTTTCTTCTGTTTTTAACGGCGCTCAGCCTATCCCATTTTTTCACGTGGGAACTTCCCTTAAAAGGGATTCCTCTCTTTTTCTTCTTCTATGCATTGGGCCAGGCGCTTTTAGAAGTGTGCTGTTTCGTCCTACTCGCCTATATTTTGAAGAGATGGACTCCTCGGTGGCTCTATTTCCTCTATATCAGCCTCTCTTTTTTCCTGATGCTCCTCCATTTCACTCAATTCTTGATGGTCCGGCTCTTAGACTCTTCCATCTCTTATCTCTTTAAATTTTTCTTTGGTTCCGGGCTCGACCATCTCCTTGCTGGCTTCCAAGCGCTGAACCTGAATGGGACCATGATCGCAATCATTTTTCTCTCCCTCCTCCTCATTCCCTTCCTGGGGATCGCTTTCTACCACCTCACCTATTGGACCATCAAGAAATGGCCTCTCAATCTCTCTTTAAAACAAATTGCTCTTGCGATCGGGATCACGGGAATTTCCCTTTTCTTTCTCGATCTTCTCGCACATCCCTTCTTGGACCCTGGCATTTATTCCAAATATCAAAAAACCCTTCCTCTGGGGACGACTTTTTTAACTCCTCCTCCCCATCACTTCACTCTTTCAAACCCTTTTCCTTCTTTCCGAAAGGAAGAAGAGACGATCCAATCAATTCCCCAAGTGGCTCTAAAATCCCGCCCGAATATCTACCTCTTTGTCATCGAGACTTTCCGCCGCGATTTTCTTGGATCAGCCCCCCATCTGAAGGAATTTGGCAAAGAGAATATCGAACTTGCAAAATCGTATGCCAATGCGAGCTCTACCTATCTTTCTTGGTTTTCGATTTTCCATGCCAATTTTCCCTTCTACTGGGCCGAGATGAGAGATGCGTGGAACCGAGGCAGCGTCCCTCTACAAATGCTCAAGAACATGGGTTACAAAATTTCTGTCTATTCCTCTGCAGATTTACGCTATTTCAAGATGGATAAGCTCCTATTTGGAGCGGAAAGGCAGCTCGTAGACAAAGTCGAAGAATATTCTCTAAACTGGAAGTTAAAACCTCATGAAAGAGACGCTCTTTGCTTTGAATCTCTTGAGAAAGATTTAGAAAAAGAGGGGCATGTCTATCTCGTCTTTCTCGACTCGACCCATTCCGAATACAGTTTTCCCGAAAATGTCCCCTTTCCCTATCACCCCATCACTACGGAGATCGATTATCTCACCATCGGCCCGAAAAGCCCCGAATTAGAGGGAATCAAAAATCGGTATCGCAATGCGATCCACTATGTAGATAGCCTCATGGGCCAATTTTTTGAGGTTTTAAAGAAAAAGGACCTCTATCAAGATGCCATTTTTGCCATTACGGGAGATCATGGAGAGGAATTTTTTGAAGAGGGGGCTCTTTTTCACGGCACTCACTTAAACGAATATACGACCTCCGTCCCTCTCCTCTTGAAATTCCCCTCTTCCGAATGGGTGCCTCAAACGGATCAAGTGACCCATATGGATATTTTCCCCTCGATCCTTCACTACCTCACCAAAGAGAGCAATTTCTCCTCACTTTTTGACGGCAGATCCATTTTTAGCCTAGATCCGCTCCCCTTTCGCATTGCCGTACAGCAAAATGGCCCCGATACTCCTTTCGAATTTTTTTTAGAAAAGAAAGAGTTGAAACTCAAGGCCCGCTTTACTAGCGCCTCTCAACTAGAAATTTTAGATTTACAAGGGACGCTCGATCCTGATATATTCTGGCCCCTATCCAAATCTCATTGAGGAAAAGTATGACTGTTACTGCCGTGAGCAGCAACAATGGATCGATTTGCGATTCTTGTGTTTCTTGTCTTTGCGCTCCTTTTAACTACGTAGCCGATAAAATAAGAGCCATTGCCGAAACGGTGTTTGGCTATCTCCTTCGCATCATCGTCTTTCAACTGGGAGAAATCCGGGTCCGAGGTGCCTACTGCATCATGCGCGCCTATCAGCGTCTCGTCTCCTGCGATCCCAAAGAAGAGAGCCCTTTTAATCCGGAAAGACTCAAAAGTTCCAAAGAGTTTCTCGAGAGATTTGGTGGAGAGGAAAAAACCGTGCAAGCAGAAGATGGGGGATCCACTGTACACTACATGACTTTCACTTCTGAGCGTTTTTTTAAGGCGCTAGGGTATGAGAAACGTCCTCCCCAAAGAACTCTTCCCAATTTCCCCGAAGATGTAGCAGCTAAATTCTATTTTCCGATGATCAATATCCCTATGGCCGATGGATCTGTGAGAAGAGAAGCGCTTCTTCCAGAACCTTGTCTCTCTTCTACTCCACCCCACATTCTGCATTTCCATTCCCCAGGACGCAGCATGTGTATGGACCGAAAACTGATCGCACGATATCTAGCAGCCGGCTATTCGCTCACGATCTGTGATCTCAGAGGCACTGCTGATAGTAGCGGTACACCCTCAGAGGGCGGTTATTATCTCGACGCCGAGGCGGTCTATCAAAAAGTACGAGAGCAAGGAATCCCAGCTGACAGGATCTATGTCTCCGGTTTTTGTGAGGGGGCCGCCGTGGCAGCTCATCTCAAGCAAAAACACCATCATGAAGGACTCAACTTCATCGCGAGCAATCCCTTCACTTCGATGAAAGAGGTCGTAGAGGGGTATGGATTCTTCGGAAGACTCGCCTATCGCTATGGAGGGGCCGCACTCCAAGATCCTACGATCAACGTCCGCCAAGATGGATTTGACAATGTGAGAAAACTCGAACAGCTTCCTAAGTCCGAGGGAAAATGCGTGTTCATCGGTACCGATACCGACCACATGATGCCGAAAGACAGCATACTCAGAATGATTCATGCGTTTAATGAAGCTGGCCCTGTCCACGTCATCATGCGGGCCCATCCCAACCAGGAAGAAAATGGGCATCTCCAACCGCCCACAGAGGACGACGAGGTTTGGCGCCGCCTTGTCCAAGTAGTCACTTAAAAGAAAAAGGCCTTAAATCTTTCGACTTAAGGCCTTCAATAGATTCCTCTAGGAATTAGCAATATTCAGGAGGAAGCGGAATCGAAGTCAATTTGCGGAAATGGGTAGTAATGGCTTGTGAAACACGTGAGTTCGCTTTGATAAAGTCGTTCAAGAACGGCTCTGCCCAAGCTCTCATTTGTCCATAAGTTGCTTTCTCTTCTTGTCCTAAAGCTTTGAGCTTTTGGCCAAGTTCTTTGAGAAGCAAAATCCCATCTTGAAGAGGTTCGATCTCATTGGTATAGGTTGCAGCGATATAGCTTTGGAGCGCATCGTTGCTGTTGAGAAGCTTTGCATTTTCTCGGAATAAACGGCTGTTTTCTGTCTCTCTTTCTTTTCTCGCATTTTCGTATTTGTTACCGGTTCCTCGATATTCAGCGGCCAAATTCTTTGTTTCGCCGTTGCAGAGCTCATCGACACAGTTATTTTTTGAATTGATTTCAGTTCCATCGGCATTTTTCAAACCGTATTTCTTGATGAGCCAAGCCCAATCTTGCTGACGGTTTGCAACTTCGGCATGAGAATAGTCGATTTCGACCTCTTCTGCACGACCGAGCCAGTAATCCCGATTTTTTTTGTCGTAAACAGCCTCTGTAATGTTCTGTTTAATTCTAAATTCGTGCTTCTTTACGAGAGCCTTATTCTTTTCAACTCGATCTTCCCAGAAAGTGATTCTCTTCTGGTGTTTCTGGATAGCAGCCACTTCTTCTTCAATCAGAAGGCTTACTTCATAGAGCAATTTTTCCACCATATTGACAGAACCGATCAGCCGGTCTGAGTTCAATGGAAGATATGCACACGGGTCAACGAGATGAGACTGAGGAACTTCCCCGAGGAAGTAGCTCTGGCCATCGACCGTTTCATCTACATTGTTTAAATTTTGGGTTGTGGGTTCTACCCTGGCAGCGCTATTCCCCGCTTCAAGGGGAGCGACCATGGGATCAAGCCCTTGGGTGATTTCAATTTCTTGACTATCAGACATTGTTTTCTCCTTTCTTCGCCTGGCGAGCGGGTAACTAATGCGCTCATACGCTTATTTTAGCAAATAATATTTTAATTACAATTATATAATTAAATTATAACTGTAAACAAACTAACTACAGTTACTTAATTAAACTAATTATGTGGCTTAGAAACTGAAGTGTTGAACACTTTTCCTATGGGAAGAAGAGGGAGAAGGGTCAAGAGAAAGAACCCCGCCGTGATGAACCAAGGGGCAGATAGAGAGTAAGAAAAGATCATACCCACAGCCATAATAGCCGATAAAGCGATGAGAATCAGCTTATTAGATCGAGAGAGCTCCGAAAAGGAACAATCCCCTAAGAAATAATATTTTAAGTTATTCACTGGATGGGTCATGCAATAAATTATACACCAATTTAGATAACAAAACTAGACAGTAACTTTTTTAGATTGAATGAGTTTATTTAAAAGAACAGGCGGTCTTTTGAGCTCCCAGGCCCAAGCAGTGGAAATGATCGTAGAGAGATCGGATAGGTTGGGCTGCCAACCCAATTTTTTTCTGGCAAGATCGGCATTGGCAACCAGGATCGGACTATCGTGAGAAAGACGAGGGGCGATTTGGATAGGAACCGCCCTTTTCCCCAACTGCTCAACGGCTTGGATGATCTCGTGGACAGAATAGCCCTTGCCCGTTCCCAGATTGATTCTAAAGGATTCACCTCCTTCTAAAAGGGCCTTAAGCGCCCGAAGATGAGCATCTGCTAGATCCTGGACATGGACATAGTCCCGAATGGCCGTTCCATCGGGAGTGGGGTAATCGTTGCCATAAACGGTCAACACTTCTCGCAAGCCCAAAGCGGTCTGTATCACTAGAGGGATGAGATGGGTTTCTGGATTGTGCGCCTCCCCGATCAAACCCTCGGGATCTGCACCAGAGGCGTTGAAATAGCGCAAAATGGCAAACCGCAGCCCATGAGAATGGGAAAAATCTTCCAGCATTTCCTCAATGGCCCATTTTGTCTTTCCATAAGGATTGAGCGGAAATTTTGGATGTTCTTCATCGATCGGAACTGTTTGAGGGGCTCCATAAACAGCAGCGGTTGAAGAAAAGACGAGGTTTAAGACCCTCTTTTTGACCATCGTCTTCAATAAGACTAGGGTTCCCAAGAGATTTTTCTCCCAATACAGAGCTGGATCGACAAGTGAGTCTCGCACATTGATCAAGGAAGCCAAGTGGATGACTGCAGCCGGCTGAATCTCATCAAAGGCCCGTTCCAAAGCCTTTTCATCCTCTAAACTGCCTTGGATCCACTCTCCAAACTGAATGGCCCACGAGTGTCCTGTAGACAAATTGTCGAAAACGACGGGGATCAAACCGGCTTTTTTGAGAATCTTGCATACGTGGCTACCGATATAGCCAGCTCCTCCCACGACCAAGATAGACATCTCAGTAAGCTCCTTTGGGGAAAATCATGTGCAAAACGGTTTGGATGATCAATTTGCAATCGAGCCAAAAGGTGCGATGGACCACATAGTATTCTTCTAGAGCAATGCGCTCTTCTAAAGAGAGGGCGTTTCTTCCTTGGGTGATCCAAAGACTGGTGAGGCCCGGCTTTACAGCCAAGATTTTATCTGCTTTGTCTTTGAGGTAGTGAGAGACTTCATGGGCGGTGAGGGGGCGGGGTCCCACAATGCTCATCTCCCCTTTCAAGACGTTCCAGAACTGAGGAAGCTCATCGAGAGATGTCTTTCTCAAAAACCGACCTACCGGCGTGATGCGAGGATCTACTTTGAGCTTGAAATAGGTCTTCCATTCATTCATGAGGGTAGGATTGGAAGCGAGTAGCGGTTTCAATTTGGTATCAGCATCTCGATACATCGTGCGAAACTTTAAGCAACCAAAAGGTTTTCCCTTACAACCAATTCTCGGATGGGCATAAAAAATGGGACCAGGCGAAGAGAGTTTTACACTGAGCATGCAGAGAAGAAATAAGGGAGAAGCCAAAATGAGCACGAAAAGGCTGAAAATGAAATCAAAAATTCTCTTTCCCACACTCACCTATTTTTTTCCATTATACAGCAAAGCTCTTCCAAAATGCGATGTCTTTTTATGCAAGGCTACTGTCTCTTCGTGCAACTGAGAAAGAAGACGATGAGGCCGGTAAGGCCGATGTAGAGAGCGGCGAGTTGAAAATGTAAGGCAAGAGGAATGAGGGGATGATTGCCGAAGAGTTCGACCCAAAGATCGCTCATGCCGACCCCAAATACATACCCAGCGATCATCCAAGAGAGAGCCATCTCGATGTAGACCAAAGAGAGGCGCCCTTCCGCTAGAGGGGCGATCTCTTTTTCTATCATCGACAGAAGAAGTGGGAAAATGGCAGAGCACCCAACCCCAGCTGCCGCCAAGCCAGAAATCAAGCCAAATCGGGTTGTTTGCCAAGAGAAGTAATAGCCAGATGCCATGATGATGAGAATGAGGGCATAGAAGACCCGCTTGGCAGGCAGAAAGTAGAGAGGGAGAAGGAGGAAAAGCTGTCCGAGAATTAAAAACAGCCAAAAAAAGGAGGTGATCTCATTAGCCGTTTGTTCTCCGATTAGATCCTTGATGTTCACATAGCCCCAGAGGCTAAACGTCGACTCGGCCAATCCATAGGCAATGACGGCTACTATATACAAAGCTAGCCGATAGTGGAGCTCTTTCCAAAGGAGCGTGCCTTTCTTTAGGTGCGCTAAATGGGCGGGAAAAGAGGGATCGAAGAAATGGCTTCGGACAAACCACAGGCTGAGAGCAAGAAAAGCGAGGAGAAAAGGAAAAATCAGAGTGGTCTTTTGGAAGGACTGAAAAACCCCAAATACCAAGGGGCCAAGCATGACTCCCAAGTTTAAAAAGACGAAGAGAGCGACAACACCTAACCCCACTTTTTGGGGAAACTCGAGGACGATGTAGGTGACCAATGAATTGATGACAGAAGTGAGAGAGAGCCCAAAAAATATCATGGCGAGAATCTCTGTGCCCGAGTGAGGCCAAAATCGGTGGAGCCAAAGAGCCCCTACTCCTAGCCCATTGAACACGAGCCCGTAATAGAGCATTTTCTTCAGGCCAATCCGCCTACACAAGAAGGGATTGCCCACCGACGCTCCCACAGCCGTCGCATAGAGAACGCTTTTGTAGAGAACAGCATGATGGCCCAGCAGGAAGTTTTCTGGAATTTGGTAGATGGAGAAAATGAGAGTGTGCAGCGAAGCGATTAAGAACAGACTGAGCGTGATCACGAATCGATGGTCAAGCCATTGGCGCCACAACATATCTTAAGCAAATACTAGAATAGAGTTTAGAAGGCAACTTTGAAAATTCTGAACCTCTCCTACAATTATTAACTAGACAAGTCTCAAAGGAAAATTTAAAATCCCGAAAAACG
>CAYRJU010000035.1:0-9473 GCA_964424735.1 uncultured bacterium | reverse complement strand
GGCGCAGCCATTCGCCGCTACGGCAAAGCCAAATCGTAGCACAGGAGAGCTTCCGCTTCGGAAGCGATGGGGGGTTGTGCTTTGCACGCCTCCCCGACGAGCACACGGTTTGGCGAAGCCGTAGGTAGGCGCAAGAGGGGCCAGCGGGGGACGAGGACGGAACGGGGCCCCGTTTCGGGGCGTATCCGCTTTGTCCCCGACATGTAGAATCTCATCCTTCTAGTTCCCTTATTTGTTCTCTGATTTTTTGTCTGATTTTAGGGACTAAAAATTTGATTGGATGCCCCTTCTCAAGGAATTTTTACCCTTGCTTTTTAAACGAAAAGGCTTATGATGTTACGTTGATTAACATTAGCAACTTCAAACAGGAAAATCCATGTCGACTGAAACTAAGAGGGTAGAGCAAGAATTCACCGGATGGCGGAAATTGCTTTGGCCCATTCATTCTCACGAGGTAAAAAAGTTTTTACCGATGGGTATCATGATGTTCTGCATCCTGTTCATCTACACAGTGTTGCGGGATACAAAGGATGCCATATTGGTGAACTCCCCTGGTGCCGGAGCCGAGAGCTTGGCCTTCGCAAAGGGAATTGGGGTTACGGCAGCAGCCGTTCTCTTCATGATCCTCTATACCAAAGCGGCCAACATCTTTAAGCGGGAAGGTCTCTTTTACGTCACTGCCCTCCCCTTCCTCCTCTTCTTTGGACTCTTTCCCTATGCCATCTATCCATTCGTAGATTCTCTCCACATGAATCTAGATACCATCCAAAGACTCCAGGCAAATTTCCCCAACATTAAATGGATCATTCCTCTGGTTGGAAACTGGACCTATACGCTGTTCTATATCCTGTCTGAACTCTGGGGGAGCGCTGTTTTGTCCCTCCTGTTCTGGCAATTTGCCAACGCCATTACCCCTGTGAAAGAGGCTCGAAGATTCTATGGAATGTTTGGCTTCTTGGGGAATTTCGGCCTTCTCTTCTCTGGGCCTCTCATCATCTACATCACCAATTCGATCCACAACATGGGACACGAGCGAAACATCGCAACAGGGCTCATGTTAAAATATTTGATGGCTTTCGTCATTTTAGCTGGAATCGCCTTGATTTCTACCTTCTACTGGATGAACCGAAAGGTCCTCACCGATAAACGCTACTACGATCCTGAAGCGATGGGTGAAACCAAGAAGAAGAAAGAAAAACTTTCCTTGGTTGAAAGTTTCAAATATATCCTTCGATCTCCCTATCTTGGCCTCATCGCCATGCTCGTTCTTGCCTATGGGATTTCCATCAACCTCTTCGAGGGAGTTTGGAAAGGCCAGATCAAGATTGCCTACCCAACAGAAGTGGAATACAACCGCGTCATGGGTGGACTTTCTACCGTAACGGGCGGGATTGCCGTGGTTTTGATGCTCGTCGGAAGTAACCTCTTAAGGCGCTTTAGCTGGAAAGCTTGCGCTCTGATCACACCGGTCGTGTTGCTCACGGGCGTTTTGATCTTCTTCGGAGTCATCTACTACAACAACGGTCTCATTCCCGAGGGGATGAAGATCGTAGATGCCCTGAAAGGAGGCCTTGTCAATAAAGAACTCATCGTATTTGCCGTAGTTCTTGGACTTCTCGTCAATGCATTCGGCAAGGCGGTCAAATACTCTCTCTTCGACCCGACGAAAGAGATGGCCTATATTCCTCTTGATCCAGAATTGAAAGTCAAAGGAAAAGCCGCTGTAGACGTAATTGGCGGCCGTGGAGGTAAATCTCTCGGCTCTTACACCCAAATGGGTCTTCTCACCGTCTTTACGGGAAGCGCCCTCTATCAACTCGTACCGATCATCGCTCCGATTGTCGTAGGAGTTGTAGTCCTCTGGATCCTATCGGTATTTGGTTTGGGCAAGCGCTTCACTGCTTTGAATGCACAAGCTGAAGCTGAGAAAAAAGCCAAAGAAGCAACCGTTCCTTCTCAAGAACCGGCTTCTGCTAAAGCGACAGCTTCTGTCGGCAACTAGCAAACATCTCGAAAAACCTGGGATTTAATTCCCAGGTTTTTTTGTTCTCCTAATTTTCCATAACATGTTCACATCCAAATAGATACAAAGAACGCTGGACCTTTCCTCGGTAATCCGAGTAAAATTTGTTATCAGAGGTAGTTATGTTATTCAAAGAAGTCCAGGCCATTTTAAAACGGCATAAGACCCATTTGATTCAATTAGGTGTACAGGCACTTTTTCTTTTTGGATCGGTTGTAAGGGGCCAAGCCCATGCGAAAAGCGACATCGATATTTTGGTTGAATTTGATGCTAAGAAAGGGCTATTTGGATTCGTGGATCTCAAAAATTATTTAGAAGAAATCCTCAATTGTGAAGTCGATCTCGTAACCAAAAACGCTCTTCATCCTGCCCTCAAAAAAAAGATCCTGGAAGAGATCAAACATGTCTTCTAGAGATTGGATATTTCGAATCCGAGATATTTTAGGGGCCATAGAGAAAATTGATCGTTATGTGAAAAATATGACTATTTCGGATTTCCAAAAGGACGAATTGGTCGTCGACGCTGTCGTTAGAAACTTTGAGATCATGGGAGAAGCCAGCAAAAACATTCCTCTATCTATTCGTCGATCCTATCCTGATATTCCCTGGTCTCAGATGAGCGGAATGCGAGATATTTTAGTCCATGAGTATTTTGGTGTTGATGTCAAAATCCTGTGGCATACTACCCAAACCTATCTGCCCCCTCTCAAGAAGCAAATACTGACTCTCCTAGAAGAGGAAAAACCTGGGATTTAATTCCCAGGTTTTCTATCCTCACCTCCTACTTATGTGCGGTTTTACTGGTTGGTTTGATCCCCATCCATGCGGAAAAGAGATCCTCGTACGGATGACCCAAACGCTTGCGTCTCGAGGCCCCGACGCGGAAGGGTTTTACCTAAATGGACCGGTGGCTCTGGGTCACCGTCGCCTGAGCATCATCGATTTAGCAGCAAGCCTTCAGCCGATGATCAAGGATTCGTGTGTGCTTGCCTACAATGGAGAGCTCTACAACTTCCGCGAACTGCGCGAAGAGCTCAAAGACCTGGGACATGTGTTTCTCACAGAGGGAGACACCGAAGTTCTCCTGCACGCTTTGATCGAATGGGGAGAATCGGTCTTGCCTCGACTGCAGGGCATGTTCGCCTTCGCCTTCTGGAATGAAAAAGAAAAATCCCTTCTCTTGGCGCGCGATCATTTTGGCATTAAACCGCTCTACTTTCATGAAGAAAAGGGACGTTTTCTCTTTGCATCTGAGATCAAGGCTCTTCTCGAACATCCAGCTGTTTCTCGAGAGATCGATCTGAACGCCATCGGCCTTTATCTCGAATGCCAATACATCCCGGCCCCCCATTCTATTTTCCGCCAAATTCGCAAATTGCCCCCAGCTCACTTCCTTCGGATCAAAGAGGGAAAAGTAGAGAGCCAGCGTTATTGGACAGCTAGCTACTCACCCAAATGGGAAGGCGATGAAGAGACCGCTCTCAAGGAGCTGGAAAAACATCTATGCCGTTCAGTAAACTCAATGCTCGTTGCCGATGTGCCCATCGGCGCTTTTGTCAGCGGAGGGATCGATTCTTCTCTGATAGCGGCGCTCATGCAAGCCGAAAGCCATCGCAAAGTGCCCATTTTTTCCATTGCGCTCAATCACGTGAATGGCGAGCAAGAGTATGCCAAGCGCGTGGCAAACCATTTGGGCGCCGAATTTCATCCTCTCGTGGTCGAGGCAAGCGATATGATTGAAGCGCTCGATCAGCTCTTCGATGAACCGCTTGGCGATCAGGCAGCTTTGCCCACCCTACTCCTCTCAAAATGGACGAGACGGCAAGTAAAAGTGGTCTTGACTGGCGAAGGAGCCGATGAAATTTTTGCAGGCTACAGCAATTATGCCAAAAGACTCAAAGAGGCCCCCCTTTATGAGCGGTATGGACGCTTTCCAATCCCCCAACTCTACCGCTTTATGCCGATGAAACTCAGAAAAAGCCGTCTTCTGAAAGCCATGGCGCGCCCCATTTCTCGTCGCTATACCACCGTGCCCAATCTCTTCGATAAAGAAATGCACGCCTCTCTTTTTTCCTTCCGCTCCGAAATAGCTCTGGAAGATTTGGCAGAATCTCATTATTTGGATTGCCACTCTCCTGAGTATCTCGATCGGATGCTCCATATCGATCAAAATTTGTGGCTCGCCGACGACTTATTGACGAAAGTTGATCGAGCTACGATGACCCATTCTCTGGAAGCACGCGTCCCCTATCTCGATCCTCTCTTAGTCGAATGGATCGCACATCTTCCTGCCCATTTGAAATTGCGGGAAGGGAATGGAAAATATCTGCTCAAAAAACTAGCAGCAAAGTATTTACCCCGTGAGATCGTCGAAAGACCTAAATGGGGCTTTGTGATGCCTCTTCACGAATGGATGGGAAAAGAACTAAAACCCCTCATGGAAGATGCGATGGCAAGCCTTCTTCAAAGAGGCCTTTTCAAACGCCGATTCAAAAAGCAGCGCCTCCACGCAACGCGCCGCTACGCACTACTTACCCTAGAACTGTGGTTTCGCCGCTACGCTCCTACTTACCGGCTCTAAAATAACTTGTCGGTAATGAGATAAAATGCCTCGCTGAAGAGGCATGGAGAGCATATCGGAGCGTAAATGCGTGATCCGGTCATTATCACACTGATACCAACAGCCATCGACCTTCACATAGGCGATGTAATTCGCCCTTGCTCCATCGGGCCTCCTTTCAATGAAAGCGCCCAGATCGTAGTATTGATCCATATAAATTTGCTTTTTTACAGGCCCTATACAGAAAAAAAGATCGGGCAGATGCCGTTGATTGGGCGTTTCATGGACTGTACGAAATAGGGCCCATTTGGGAATCAAGAGATGCATGAGCGCTTCAAAAATCTCGCTCAAGGAAAAGCTCGGAAATCTCAAAGTAAAGAGACGGAAGAGAGCCGCTCCACCAGCTGAAGAGACCGATTTCCCGTCTACTAGATCTTGATGATATTGATCTACGAACTCTTGGATCGGACTTAAACTCTTTGGAGCTAAAGTAAAATTTTCAGCAAAGCCCGGAATATAGAGGATGAACTGCATTAAGGCATTCACCCAGCCTTCCAAGTCAACGGGCATAAGTCCAATGGGAATTTTGCGGGGCAAGGGAGTTCTTCGGAGTCTCGTCTTCCGCTTTTTTTGCATGGATTCCCTGCGATATGGTTCAAATCCAGGCAGCAAAAAGGTGATGATTTGAGGAACGGCCGCAGAGGGCAAAAGGGCTCCTTGTGTCTGGCAGATTTTGTCGAGCACAAGCCCCCGTACTTTCGAGTCCACTGGCTTTCGCATGTCGAGCCTTCCCTCTTCTCGCTCGATCCTTCGCACAGGCAATACAGGGGTAACAGATAAATGCATAAAATTTTTTTTTGAGTTAAGATTTTTTAAACCAAAAGTGAATTATTTTCAAGATCGAAGTGGTTGTCTTGCAAAGATCGGGACAATGCCTTAAATTTGAAGGATATGTTCAAGTATGACCGCAGATTCATTCGCAACTTTTCAATCATTGCCCACATCGATCATGGAAAATCGACCCTCGCCGATCGGCTTTTAGAGCTCACCCACACGGTGGAAAAGAGGGAAATGCAAGAGCAGTTCCTCGACAACATGGAACTCGAAAGGGAAAGGGGCATCACGATCAAGGCGCGCCCGGTCACGATGCTCTATCGAGCAAAAGATGGCCATACCTACCAGATCAATCTGATCGATACTCCGGGCCACGTGGATTTTGCCTATGAGGTCTCTCGCTCTCTATCGGCTTGCGAAGGGGCTCTTCTCGTCGTCGACGCGGTGCAAGGTGTGCAAGCACAGACCCTGGCCAACGTCCATTTGGCCATCGAGAGGAATTTAGAAATTTTGCCCGTCATCAATAAGATCGATCTGCCCGCCGCCGATCCCGAAGGAGTCAAAAAACAAATTGAAGAGGTGATTGGACTCGATGCTTCCAATGCCCTGCAAATCTCAGCCAAAACCGGCATTGGAATCGAGGCAGTCTTGGAGAGCCTCCTCACGGCTATCCCCGCTCCCAAAGAACCCGTCGATCCTCATCTACGAGCCCTCGTCTTCGATTCTCACTATGACCCTTACCGTGGGGTGATGGTGTACATACGCGTCATGAGCGGTGAGATCAGCAAAAAATCGCTCATCCGCTTCATGGCAAATCAAAAGACGTTTGAAGTGAGCGAAGTAGGTGTTTTCGCCCCCAACGAAAAACCTACAGAAATTTTAAGACCTGGCGAAGTGGGATTTTTTGTTGCCAACATCAAAAATACTGCCGATGTGAAAATTGGCGATACGGTCACTCTACACAAAAGCCCAGCCTCTACCCCTTTGCCTGGATTCAAATTGATCGCCCCGGTCGTCTTTGCGGGGATTTACCCGGTCGATTCTTCCGATTTTGAACAGGTGCGCGACTGTCTTCTCAAACTGCAGCTCAACGACTCAGCTCTTCACGTCGAACAGGAAAGCAGCCTTGCGCTCGGCTTTGGATTTCGCTGTGGCTTTTTGGGACTTTTGCACCTCGAGATCGTCTTTGAAAGATTGACCCGGGAATTTGATCTCGATATCATCACAACGGCTCCCAGCGTCATCTATCGATTCATGCTCAAAAGCGGTGAAATCAAAGAAATCGACAATCCGGCCCATGCCCCTGATCCTGCCTTCATCGAAATGATCGAAGAACCTTGGGTCAAGGTACACATCATGACGCCTTCTGAATATTTAGGTGCCATCATGAGCCTTTGCATGGATAAGAGAGGTGAGCTCCAAAAGACAGAGACGATGAGCGCAACCATGCTCCTTCTGACCTACCGTCTTCCCATGAATGAAATCATCACCGACTTCAACGACAAGCTCAAGTCGGTCACCCGTGGCTATGGCTCTTTTGACTACGAGCCGGGCGGTTATGGGGAAAGCGATATCGTGAAACTCGAAATTCGCGTCAATGAAGAGCCGGTCGACGCCTTTTCCTGCCTTGTTCACCGCTCCAAAGCTGAATCCAAAGGAAGGGCGATCTGCGCCAAGCTCAAAGAGGTCATCCCCCAGCAGCTCTTCAAAGTTCCGATCCAGGCGGCGATCGGTGGGAAAATCATCGCCCGCGAAACGATCAGCGCCCTCACGAAAAACGTCACCGCAAAATGCTATGGCGGCGACATCACCCGTAAGCGCAAACTCTGGGAAAAGCAGAAAGAGGGGAAAAAGCGGATGAAAGAGATCGGCAAAGTCAACATCCCTCAAAGCGCTTTCATGGAAGTGCTCAAAGCGGAGTAGGAGTTTTTCTTACGATAGAGAACGTGCCTCTTTAGAGGATGGCCCTCTGGCAATTTGGGATGATCGAAATCGTCCTTTTCATCACGGTGCATGCCGATTTTTTCCATGACGCGCCTAGAGCGCATATTCCGTACGGCTGTAAAAGAGACAATTTCAGAAAGATTCAGCGTTTCAAAGCCATACTTTAAGCAGGCTTTGGCGCCCTCTGTAGCATAGCCCTTTCCCCAGTAGTCGAAAGCAAGACGCCAGCCAATTTCCACGGCTGGAGTAAAATGAACGGGGAGAAAAGCGTGATCGACAAAGTTGAGCCCAATAAAACCAATAAAATCTGCAATCCCCGGAATAGAAACAGCCCAAAATCCCCAACCTTTTTCCTCGATCTTCGCCTTCATCCTCTCGCCCCATTGATCGCTCTCCTCTTTCGCAAGAGTTTTGGGGAAATACTCCATCACAAAGGGGTCGGCATTCAATTTGGCAAAAGGTTCCAGATCTTCCTGACACCACGGTCGCAAGACCAAACGTTCTGTTTTCAAGTTAAACATTATAGGTGCTGGAGCTGACGTCGCCGCCTTTTCCCGTCCAGTTGGTGTGGAAGAATTTGCCCCGGGGTTGATCGGTCCTCTCGTAGGTGTGGGCGCCGAAATAATCCCGTTGGGCTTGGAGGAGATTGGCAGGCAACTGAGCACTTCGATATCCATCAAAGAAAGAAAGAGCAGTGCTGAAGCAGGGAAGCGGAACGCCTAGAAGAGCTCCTTCTGAAACGACTTGTCTCCAGGCTGAGATACATTTTGTGATTTCCCCTATGAAAAAAGGGTCGACGAGAAGGCTTGCCAACTGGGGATTTTTCCCAAAAGCCTCTTTGATTTTGCCCAAGAATTTGCTCCGGATGATGCAGCCACCACGCCACATGAGCGCAATGGAGCCAAAATTCAATTTCCACTCATTTTCAGTAGATGCGACGCGCATCAGCATAAACCCTTGCGCGTAGCTGATGATTTTGGAAGCGTAAAGGGCCTCGGCGATTTGATCGGAATTTGCCCGAAAGCTGTGCTTGGGCGCTAGATAGTGTTTGCTCGCTTCAATGCGCTCATCTTTGAGTGCAGAAAGGCACCTCGCAAAAACGGCCTCTCCAATCAAGGTGAGCGGCATGCCCCGATCCAGAGCATCGATGCCGGTCCATTTGCCGGTTCCTTTTTGTCCTGCAACGTCCAAAATTTTATCTACGAGGAGTTTGCCGTCAGCATCTTTTTTCTTGAGAATATCCGCGGTGATTTCGATGAGGTAGCTATTGAGAGGACCTTGGTTCCATTTTTCGAAAATAGGGGCGAGGTCCTTTTGTCCACCTCTTTTCAAGAGATCATACGCCTCGCAGATGAGCTGCATATCGCCATATTCGATCCCGTTGTGGACCATTTTGACGTAGTGGCCAGCGCCTCCGTTACCCACCCAGTCGCAGCAAGGTTCCCCATCCTCTGACTTGGCTGCAATATCTTGGAAAATCTTCTTTACGTGGGGCCAAGCGTCGGGATTACCTCCAGGCATGATCGAAGGGCCGTGTCTTGCCCCCTCTTCGCCACCAGAAATGCCGGCGCCGATAAAGAGAATGCCTTTGGCTTTGAGTTCTTCGTAGCGCCTTTGTGAATCGGGAAAATGGCTATTGCCTCCATCGATGAGGATGTCCCCTTTTTCGAGAAAAGGGATCAATTGCTCGATGAACTCATCGACTGGATCTCCGGCTTTGACCATGAGCATGACCCTTCTCGGTTTTTTGAGTAGGGCAACAAAATTTTTCAGTTCGTGGGAGCCCGAGATTTTTTTGCCCTTAGCGGGGCCTTTGAGGAATTCGTCTGTTTTAGAGGCGGTCCGGTTGAAGACGGCAACCGAGTATCCGTGATCAGCCATGTTGAGGACCAAATTTTGGCCCATCACTGCGAGTCCGATCAGTCCAATATCTGCTTGCATATGGAAAATACCATAGCATTCTTGAGAGTAACTAGACAAGAGCTTATAATCGATCTCTTTGTCCTTGTAGCTCAGTGGATAGAGCGGTCGCCTCCTAAGCGACAGGTCGCGGGTTCGACTCCCGCCTCGGACGAATCGAAGATCCGTCCGAGAGAGACGGGCACGGGCAGG
>CAYRJU010000034.1:0-10088 GCA_964424735.1 uncultured bacterium | reverse complement strand
ATGCAAACTTTCTGGGAGCTTCCTACAGTTCGCTTGGCGATTTCAACATGAGCGGATTGACCACTGGCTTCATCTTTGATTTCTAGACAGTTCAGACAATTAAATGTTGATGACTATCAAACCTTCATTCGTTTAAGGCTTTCATTAAAAAAGCAAATTTCCGTGGACCATTTGTGGACTACTGGCGTGCAAAAAAGTGCGATAAATGACGATAGTTCGCGATGTATTGAACTGTTACACATTTCCTGCTGCCATCAAAGCCCGAAATATTTTTTGCTATTTCATGGAATGAATCTCCTAATTTGAATAGACTCCAGCCAATGAAAGTTATTTTTTTGCTAATCCTCTTTTTCAATCACCTCTGCGTGTCTTACGGGTATACCCAGGAACATCACGGACATGAAGGGATGGCTATGCAGATGAATATGCACGGCATGTACGGGACATATCCGATGGAGCGTGATGCAACTGGCACCAGTTGGATGCCAGCCTCCACAAAAATGCCGGGGATTCATCGCAATCCCGATGATTGGCTCCTAATGACTCATGGATTTCTCATGGCCATCTATGACAATCAAGGAGGGCCTTTAGGAAGAGATAAATTCATATCCGAAAACATGTTCATGTTTACTGCGCAAAGAGATTTTGGAAAAGGAACTTTTGCTTTAAGAAGTATGATCAGTCTTGAGCCAGCTACCATAAGATGTAATGGATATCCATTGCTTCTTCAAACAGGAGAAACTTGCAACGGAACTACTCCTCTAATCAATCGCCAACATCCTCATGACTTCCTCATGGAACTGGCAGCTGTCTATACTCTCCGCTTTACAGAAGAAAACTCTCTTTTTGGGTATTTTAGTTATCCTGGAGAACCCGCCCTTGGTCCCCCTGCTTACATTCATCGCTTTTCCGCGTTTTTCAATCCTGAAGCACCCATTACTCACCACTGGCTAGATTCGACCCACATTGTCTTTGGAGTTGGAACGCTGGGCTATGTTCATGATTGGTTAAAAATTGATGCCTCTATCTTTACAGGAAGAGAACCGGATCAGCATCGATGGAATTTTGATCCTCCCCGATTTGATTCCTACTCAGCACGTATCTCTATCAATCCCACCAAGGATATTGCAGCCCAGGTAAGCTATGGATTCATCAAAAGTCCTGAGGCTTTAGAGCCAAATGTCAATACGCATAGAACAACCGCATCAATCAGCTACAATAAAGCCCGGAAAGCAAGCAATTGGCAAACGACTGCTGCCTGGGGATTAAACAACAATAGCCCTGGCCATAGCCTTAACGGATGCCTTTTGGAATCTGCCATCGAAATGAATAACAAGCATGTCATATTTGGTCGCGCTGAATACGTTGCAAAAGATGACTTATTCATTCCACCCAGTCCCAATGCGGGCAAAGTATTTAATGTAGGAAAAATAGACCTTGGCTACATTTTTGAATTCCCTCTTATCTCCTATACATTGTGGGGTATCGGTTTTTTAGGGAGCGCCTCCTTTGTCCCTAGCTCAATCAAGTCAGAATATGGAGGAACACCTCTTTCCTATATGGCCTTTCTAAGAATTGAATTAGTAGATACGCAAAAATCCAGCCATCAATGAACCTATCCAAGTAAAATTTGGGGGGAATTTTTAGCGTGAAAGCTCCGTAGAATCGACGATACAAAGAAAGCTCGCAAGTTAATTCGTATTAATTCAATACGGGTTAACTTGCTACCTCCGATTCTACGGAGCTTTCACGCTAAAAATTCCCCCCAAATTTTACTTGGATAGGTTCATAGTTCAATTTGGCTCCCATCTATATTCAAAATCTGATATGAAAAGGTTTAAATCAACCCTAAGAAAGTTACCATTTCATGCAGAGAGAATATACCTGTCCTATGCACCCGCAAATCATTCAGCCCACGCCAGGATCGTGCCCTATTTGCGGAATGCGATTGGAATTGCGTACAAAAGGCGGTGAGGAGGAAGATGACGATGAATTAGTAGATATGAATCGCCGTTTTTGGTTGGGTTTATTTTTAACTATTCCAATTCTTATTCTGGTTAACTCTCCTTTATCGCTCAGTAGATATAATTCTTGGATTCAATTCACACTCGCAACACCTGTTGTGCTTTGGAGCGGCCTGCCTTTTTTTATAAAAGGCCTTCGCTCGATTGTAACAAGACATCTGAACATGTTTACCTTGATAAGCCTGGGAGTCGGTGCCGCCTATATCTACAGCTTGATGGCAGTTTTTTGGCCATCCATCTTCCCCTCCTCTTTTCGAAATGTTGCAGGGCAAATTAGCCTGTATTTTGAAGCGGCCAGTGTAATCACGGTTCTTGTAATCTTAGGACAAGTCTTGGAACTAAGAGCACGTATCAAGACCAGCCAGGCGATAAAAAAATTATTGAGGCTTGCACCCACGACAGCAAGACTTGTTCTCCCAGATCGGACAGAAAAGGATACCCCTCTTGAAGAAGTAAAAAAGGGAGATGTGTTGCGTGTTAGACCTGGGGAAAAAGTTCCTACAGATGGGATCATTATTGAGGGCGATAGTTCGATTGATGAGTCCATGATTACTGGAGAGCCTTTCCCTGTAATGAAAACTATCCATGATAAAGTCACAGGGGCAACCTTGAATGGTAATGGCTCTTTTTTAATGAAAGCAGAGCGTGTGGGAAGTGAAACACTACTTGCACGTATTGTTCATATGGTTAGTGTTGCCCAGAGAAGCCGCGCTCCCATTCAAAAGCTTGCTGATGTGGTTTCGTCCTATTTCGTCCCTGCTGTTGTGATTGTAGCAATCCTCACTTTCTTGATTTGGAGCCTTTTTGGACCTGAGCCAAGTATCAGCTTAGGACTGATCAATGCTGTGGCTGTCCTCATTATCGCATGCCCCTGTGCTTTAGGGCTTGCTACTCCCATGTCAATTATGGTTGGAGTAGGAAGAGGAGCCCTTTCTGGATTACTTATCAAAAATGCTGAGGCCTTAGAAACAATGGCCAAGGTGGATACGGTTGTCGTCGATAAAACAGGCACCCTTACTGAAGGGAAGCCAAAACTCACCAAAATTATTACGCTAAGCAAAGAAACTGAGGATGAGGTTCTCCAAATGGCAGCAAGTTTGGAGATCGCAAGTGAACATCCATTGGCCCTCCCCATTGTAAATGCGGCAAAGGAGAAGAGGCTACCCCTTCTCCCCATAACAAACTTTCAAAGTATCAGAGGAAAGGGAATCATGGGGGAAGTGCAGAATGTAGAGATCGCTATAGGCAATCAAAAACTTTTATTGGATTTGGGGATTGATTTTTCCTCTAGTATGGAAAAAGCTGAAGAGTTACGCACAAATGCCCAAACGGTCTTTTACTTGGCATTGAATCGAAAAATAGTAGGAATGCTCTCTGTCGCTGACGTGATCAAAGAATCGACTTATGAAGCGATTGACATGCTCCATAAAGATGGAATTCGGATTGTTATGGTAACAGGCGATAACAAAGCCACTGCTACTGCCGTTGGAAAAACTTTAGGAATCGATGAAATTCAGGCTGAAATTTTGCCTGAAGAGAAAAACAGGATTATTCAGCGTCTCCAGTCTGAAGGTCATATTGTTGCCATGGCTGGTGATGGAATTAATGATGCTCCTGCATTGGCCATAGCAAATGTTGGGATTGCAATGGGGACGGGAACGGATATTGCCATGGAAAGTGCAGGGATCACTCTTGTGAAGGGGGATTTGAGAGGAATCGCCAGAGCCAAGCGACTTAGTCAAAATACATTACACAACATCAAACAAAATCTCTGGTTTGCCTTTATCTATAATGCATTGGGGGTTCCTATTGCCGCGGGAATTTTTTATCCTGTATTTGGACTTCTCTTAAGTCCTATCATAGCAAGTGCCGCAATGGCCTTTAGCTCTGTATCAGTAATCACTAACTCCCTCAGACTTATAAATATAAAAATATAGCCCAGCATTTAAGTCGTAATTATTATTTGACGGATAAACATAAAATTGATAAGAAAAGTAAAAAAATAAAGCAGATAGGGAGAGAGGCTTCATGGATGACCAGAATATGCAAAATCACACAATGATGAAGGATTCAATGAATGGCATGATGATGAAAGAGATGCAGAAACATCATACCTTGATGTATACCTTTGACATTTTGGTACTCATAGGGATGGGGGTGATGATTGTCTTGCTTGCAAAAATTTTGAAAGCCCATCGCCGATAGGAAAATCATGGAAGAACAACACTAAGATCAAATAATCCCTAATATGAAAAGAATGGCAATAAGATAAAGTAAGGTGACGATGCTTCTTTTGATAAAATGAAAAGTAATTCGTTTAAGCAGTATCATCCCCAAACAAATACCTCCGAACGCGCTTCCAATCGTCACGCTTAGAAGGGTACGACTCATATTTTCCCACAAAGAAGCGAAATTCAAGCCATAAACAGTCAAACGTGCAAGATCAACTGCTACAGCTATAATCGCATTCGTGGCAATAAACTCCTGTTTATCGCGGCCTACCTGCATTAGGAAAGCAGAACGAAATGCGCCCTGATTTCCGGATAGTCCCCCAAAAAATCCGCTCAAAGCTCCGCCGAAAAACAGGTTTTTTATCTTTGCCATTTTGTGGGGTACTGCTTCTAGAGTAGCAAACAGAATCAAAAGCAGCCCGATACAGATATGTAAAATCGAAACTTCGGCATGTATCGAAAAAAAATCATATCGCTTGATCGGAGCAACCTCCGACAACCCTTTAAGCAGTAGAGCGCCAGGAATAGAGGCCACTAAAGCTGCACCGCCAAACCGTATGGCAATGCTCCAGTCAATTGATTTCCAGAGTAATCCGGATTTCAATAGGTTGTGTGCTAAATGAATAATGGCTGTAAGCCCAATTGCAATAGGCAGGGGGAAAAAAATTGCAATGATAGGCATCAGGAGAGTTCCGAGCCCAAACCCCGAATAAAAAGACAAGAATGATGCAGCAAACGCACATATTCCAATCAGCGCAACTTCAAACATTTATCCCTGCCAATGACTTCCGACTCTACTAATCACCTATAACAAAAATAAGGCTATCTCGACCAGTGTTCATGGCACTTTAGTGGCACAGTGATAGCTTATTTATGCCAGCTGATAACGATAATTCGCGGTAGCTGGAAAGGGGTGCTTTTCCGCGTAGTGCCCGCCAAGAAACAAATCCAGGCGCCTCTCTTCCATTAGGAAAAACTTCTTCAAAATTCCTTTACATTTGCACATTCTTCAAGTAAATTTTTCTTTACCCTAGAGGTGGTACAGTGAAAAAACCAGGAAAAATTGGATTATGTTTATCACTTGGAGGAGCCTTTCTAACTTCCTTGAGTTTATATGCTGGTGAAATCCAACCATCAAAACGTACTGATGTTTCTGTATATGAGAGGGGTATTCCTTTATATTATTGGGATGCAAGAACATGGCAAGATTTCACAAACTTTGGCGATATCCTTTCTGAAAAAATTGTGGAAAGAATAGTTGGACATCGCATTGCTACCACTTTGAATAATTCCCTTCTTACTAAATGTGGAAAAAGAAAGCTATTAGCCCTCGGATCTATCGTTCATATGGCCGAAGAAAACGATGTGATTTGGTGCTCAGGAATAAATGGCAAACACCCTGATAAAACAGACAAAAAATTCTACCGATTTACACAGCTTGATGTAAGAGCCGTGCGAGGACCTTTAACAAGACAATTTTTAATGGATATGGGCATCAATTGCCCCGAAGTTTATGGTGATCCAGCCCTCTTACTTCCCAGACTTTTCCCAGAGTTTAAAAAATCAGAAAATCCATCTAAGGAATATGTCATCATTCCTCATTACTCCGACGAACATTTATTTGCTAATCACCCAAATTTGCTTACTGTTAAAGAAGATTGGGACGAGGTAATTAGACAAGTGATCGATAGTAAATTTGTTATAGCTACTTCATTACATGGAATCATTGTTGCAGAAGCATTTGGAATTCCCACTCGTTATTTAAAAGTTAGCGATGAAGAACCCTTATTTAAATATGCAGACTATTACTATGGAACTAATCGGCACGATTTTAAATATGCGACTACGGTGGAAGAAGCACTTCAGATGGGCGGAGAGCCTCTACCAGAGTGCGATCTAGATAAACTTATACAATCATTTCCATTCGAGCTTTATCCTAAGAGGGTGTCTCTGAATTAAGCTTCTGTCGATTTTGACTGCATGGCAAGTCAAGTTTTGCTATGCTTTGCCAAACAACTGGAATCGGAGACTAAAAATGAAGAACCTATTGCTCGCTTTTGTCCTTGCTTCTTCACTGGGTTATTCCAATGACCAAACAAATCAGAACCTTCCAATTCAAGGGGTAGGCATGCATCATATTGAACATCAAAAAGAGAAGTTTTTTATTGGACTCGAATTGAGGACTAATAATGAGGAATGCTCTTCAGCCATGCCGGCTCACAAGGATAAATTCTTCAAAGAAAACATCTCTTCAAAAATTCCAAACAAAATCAATGGCAACATTCTTGCTCTCTACACTGATTACGAGGGAGATTACACGAAGCCCTATTCATGGATTCTTGGATGCGAAGTTTCTAGTTTGGAACAGGTGCCTGCGGGTCTTGTCGGCAAAGTAATTCCAGCGTCAAACTATGCCGTTTACACAACTCAAGGAGAATTTCCTCAAGGGTTAATCGCAGCATGGCAAGATATATGGAAGTCGGGGTTGCCCCGCTCCTACACAAGTGATTTTGAAGTGTATCATAGCGATTTTGATCCAAAGCGAAATCCAGAAGTAAAAGTTTACATCGCAATAGAAGATGCTCTTTTAAAATCAGTGCTACAAGGCAGGCTTGATACTTTCCGTTCAGCCTCTATCTGCAGTCCATTGCCTGAAGCCGATTTTAAAGAAACAAGTCAAAATAACGTGTATGCCTGGGGAATGGATTACGTCTGTGGCAATGGGGTGATGGAATACGACAGCAATCGAATTCCAACAGAAAAAGAAATTGATCAGGCAATTCAGTATTTTTCTGCCAAAAAGCTCCCTTTCATGTGGTGGACCTCGGCAAAAGTTTTAGAGACAAAAGGCTTTCAATTTGGCGGTATTCTTACCGGCATTGCCCTTGATATTTCTCAAGAAATTTCTCCCAAGCTGCAGGGATCACCCGCCTTGAAAATTAAGATTGTACAAACAAAATCTGAGCTCAAAGTTTTTACGGATCTTGCAGCAGATGCCTTTGCAATGAATCCTAAGGCAACAGAGCAATATCTAGCTCTGAACGAATCAGTCATGAAAAGAGGAGAGCAAGTTCATTTTATGGCTTATTTGAATGGAATTCCTGTTGGAACTGTGTCTCTTTCGGTATCTCCATCTTCCGCGGGAATTTGGAACCTAGCGACCGTGCTAGAACATCGCAAGCACGGTATTGGTGCTGCTCTTGTCCACGCAGCGCTTGTTGAAGCAAAGAAACGGCAATACGGTCAGGTAATGGCAATTTTGATGCCTAAAGGCTTAGCATGGGGTCTTTTCACGAAGCTAGGATTTAAAGCGATTTGTGAGTTTCCGTTCTACGTATATGGTGTTTCTGCTGAAGAGTTGGAGAAATAAGCTCAGGAGCATTTTACTAATGTCTAAGATGCATGTAGATGAATTTGAGATTGATGCTTCACTTGTCCAGCGGTTACTTTCAAAGCAATTTCCTCATTGGGCTAGCCTGCCCCTGAAACCAGTTCCATCTGCCGGAACAGACAATGCTCTCTATCGACTTGGCGATGAAATGGTGGTCCGACTGCCCCGTATTGGATGGGCTGTGGAGGCTATAGAGAAGGAATGCAAATGGTTGCCAAAACTTGCGCCCTTCTTACCTTTTTCTATCCCCACCCCCCTTGGTAAAGGTGTCCCCTCAGAAAACTATCCATGGCCCTGGTCAGTTTATAAGTGGCTTGAGGGGAACAATCCGATTGTAGGTCATATTCCTGATCCTGTTTTATTGACCAACGATCTGGTGATGTTTATTCAGGCATTACACAAGATCACGCTCCCAAATGGCCCAATCTCTAATCGTGGGGTTCCCTTAGAAAAGCAAGATCGCGAGACCCGTAAAGCTCTTAAGCAGTTAGAAGAAATGATGGATGTCTCAACCATAACCGCCATCTGGGAAACAGCCTTACAAACCCCTAAATGGTCAAAACCGTCTGTCTGGGTGCATGGCGACCTCTCACCTGGAAATCTCCTCATCCAAAATGGCAGACTGAATGCTGTTATTGACTTTGGAATTTTAGGCATTGGTGATCCTGCCTGCGACTTGATTATTGCATGGAATCTTTTACCAGCTAGCATGAGAAATATTTTTCGTAATGCCTTGGAAGTAGATGATGCAACTTGGGAACGAGGCCGTGGTTGGGCATTGTCTAACGCACTCATCGCACTACCCTACTACAAAGATACAAATCCAATGCTGGCAAGCAATGCGCGGCACGTGATTCAAGAAGTTATCGAGGAAAACCGCAACGGATGAAAGAGAAGTCGATTTGAATACGTTGCAAGAGGGATCCTCCCCCAGCAATCTCTACTTGCATGGCTTGAGCATAGACCTTCGCTTCACCTATGAATGTATAACCGCTCGTGATTCAAAAATAAGGTAGCCCTTGAATGACTTCTGCGCATCGGATCATTTGCTCTTTCGGCATATTGTCTTCGGAGGCCCAACACGCTGCCAAAACCGCCTGAACAAAGCTCCAATCGATCAATCGCTGTCTATCCACTCCCAAAAGAGTCGAAAAACGATCAAATCGCTTAGACAGAATTTCCTCAATGTCTTTGCACTCAAACAATTCTGGAATGGGATTCCGGATAAATGCCCCCACTTCATAGGCCGGCTCCCCCATCACACCCTTAGGATCAATCGCAATCCAGCCCTGACTATTTTTTAAAATATTATCCTGATGTAAATCCCCATGAAGTAAAACGGGAGAGCCCTGACTCTTCATTAAATTTGACGCTAATGACCTCGCTTTCACCATTAATTCATTCGGAATATCTCGATGATTTGAATGGAGCGATGCAAGCCAAGACTCTATTTTGGGAAGGTTAAAAGCTTTCGAATCTAATTTTACGGCATGGATCTGCTTCATTACGCCCACAGTAATAGAAATAGCCTGCTCTTCCTCATCAGGAAAAAGCTTTTTAAGATGCGTTCCAGGCAAAGCTGCCTCCTGAAGCATAACCCCCTTTTCAAGATCAAAATCCAATAGTTTAGGAACTCCCCGCCCGTCATAAATTTTTAGAACTCTAACTTCTTGCTCGAAGTCTTTTCCTGGCACTGACAGCTTGAGGGCGACGGGAACCTCGTCTTGAACGGCAAATAGAATCAAGTTATGAGATAAATGGGGTGAAAGCCGTAGATGATTGAGCTTCCACTTTTCTTGGAAACGTGCAACGAGATCCGGCAGCCTTTCCAACCATCTAGCACCCGTATTCCCCCAGGTATTTTTCACAGCCTCGATAAAATGTTTTGGGTATTTCAATTGTCTCTTAAACCTTCATCTGTTTTGAGTGCTATGTCTACCACACCTCGAGGTTCAAACATAGCTACGAACTGCTTGTACATTTCTAGCCTGCCTTCGCCTCCGGCCGCTTCCAAGAGCAGCGCCTGACCGTAAATGGCGATGTCTTCCACGATGCGTTCATATCGATAATAGGCTAAGATTTCCCTATCGATTTCAGTCTTTCCGTAGCCTTTATAAAAAAATCTTTCTTCGCGCGGATTGTTCCAGACATTAGCCACACCCCCACCAATAAACATGAGATCGCGCTCTTTGGGAGCCATGATAGGATCATCCCAATCCACTATGTAGATAGCGCCACTTACATCTATCAATACATTACCACCATGAATATCGGAATGGCATAGCACAAATTCAGGCGACTGTTTCTGGATTTTTTGGCTAAGTTGTTCAGCCCGATCTACTAGACGATGAATAGCCGCTCTATGATCCTTCATAAACGTCTGTAACTTCAAAGCTGTTTCATCACCGGGTGAGTTCCCATCAATATGAGCATAGAGAGCCC
>CAYRJU010000033.1:0-13130 GCA_964424735.1 uncultured bacterium | reverse complement strand
GGACTCCCCTCGAAGCGAGCGTTTCACGTCTCGTCCCTCGGGCCGATTCGCGCTGGTTTTGTGAAGCACAAAACATCACCCGCTCATTTCTCCCCCTAACGGAAGCAAAGCCATTTCCACCCCAAAAAATGATACATTTTTGGGGACCCCGGCGCTTCCTTTCAGGTCAAAACATGAAATGTTTTGCCCAGAATAGGACTCGAACCTACACGCCTTGCGGCACCAGAACCTAAATCTGGCATGTCTACCAATTTCACCATCTGGGCAAAATAGAGAGTTTATCTCTTGTCAGGGCTTTTATTCAAATAGTTCCGAAATATCGATCCCCAAAATCCCCCAACCCCGGAATGATGAATTTCCGATCGTCAAGCCCCAAATCCTGGACCACGGTATAAAGAGAGACCGCCGGATGCTGCTTTTGAATGAGACGGACCCCTTCAGGCGCCGAGATCATCGAAATAAGTGTCATGTGCTGGGCTCCCCGTTCTTTGAGTAGATTCAAGGCCAGATTGGCGCTGCCACCTGTGGCAAGCATGGGATCCAGAACGAAAATGCGAGCGGTAGGGGAGAGGGGCGGGAGTTTTTCATAGTAGAGTTCGGGAATGGCCGTTCTCTCATCTCTTCGTATCCCAATAAGCCCAATAGGGGCTTTAGAGAACTGATCCTGAAATGCCGGCAAGAGGACAAGACCTGCCCGTAAAATGGCGACCAGCACCACTTTTTCCCCCGGCTTAAATCGACTGGCAACTTCTAAAGCCATTTGTTTTGAAAGGCTTAAGGACAGCTCCCTAAACTGCTCGATGGGAAGGTCCCTATCCCGTAACCGATCGATTAGATTCTCTTTCATACCTCCATGTATATCAAATAAATTATTAAGTTCAAATTAATTACAAAAATAAGTATAATTATTAGAAAAAATTAGGTAGTAAACATGACTTCTATTAGTAATAAGATGGCTGAGTATGGTGTAACGTGGCCTAGAGTTCTAGCGGGCGTTGGGTTGACGGCAGGAGTTCTATGTAGCTACCACTCGTGGGATCATATCAGTGTCTTCGCGCAGCCGTACTTCGATAGGGCCATAGGATATGCCAGTCAAAATTGGGGGACGCTCGCAATGTTTGCAGGGTATCAACTGTATCAAAGTTTCCCCCAAATCCTTAAGAAAATTAAAGATGCCACTAAAACACCAAACGTATTGAATAATGTGCCAGTAAATAAAAAGACTGCTGAACTGATTTGCGCTATAGTAGATTGTGAAGAAGCTGAGAAAAAGGGAAGCGAAGAGATTAAAACGCGTGAAGAAAAGTTGAGAACAATGGCCGATGCGCGGGAACACCTTTTACAAGCGATTTACTTACCCCCCGATCAGCAACAAGAGGCGTTAGCAGATGCCCGCCAAGTATTACCCACTACTTCCTCTACCAGAACACTCAAAACGGGTCGCAAAGAAGGGGAGAAAGAGCTCAATGAAAAAGACTGGAAAGTCTTGGAAGGCATTGTCAATCAACATCGACTCATGTATGGTTGCGCCGTTAAAGCGCAGTGGAATAAGAGTGTTGCAGCAAGGGAAGTCACTGCCCAGTTAAATGAGTGGAGTATTCCACTTGAAAAACAGAAGCAAATCCTTGCAAATCCTAGACTCCATCTCTCTTAATCTTTGGCGTCGTAGACGGGACGGGCGCTAAACCCGAGTTCCCGGACTCCAAAAATCACTTTTGCAATCGGATCCCAGGGCGCTTTTCGGTCGATGTGCAAGAGCACCTCTGTTTTCGATTTGTCTTCGGGAAGCGCTCCTAGCTGATACTGCCTTGCCAGCTCTTCCTGGATCGATCGGACCGTTTCCATTGGGTATTCTTGAAATTCTGTCATCCATTTGTAACTGCCCGCAGCAGTGATACTCAGGTTGATCTGCTGAATCTCTTTGGCTCTTAAAGAGGCTGCCCCTTTTTCGGGCTTGAGTTCGACGAGCTCGACCTCGGCATCGTAGAGAGCTGCTCTCGAAATGGCAAGCGTCGCAAAGAGAGAGAGCATCAAGAAGAGGAAGTCGATCATGGGCGCAAAATTGAAATTGTGCGACGGCTTCAATTCATCGTGGGGGATCAGCTCCATAGTTCTATCTCCTGATGAGGGCGCTGAGAGTAAGCGCCTCATTTTCTACGAGGCTGAGCGTGCGGACCACCCGGTATTTGAGGGTCGTGTGGAAGATCATCGCCAAAATGGCCACGATGAGCCCCATCACCGTCGTTCCGACCGCAATCCCAAGGCCATCGAAAAGGGCGTTGATGCTTTCAATCGAGCGGTTCACGTCATAAAAGGCATAAAACATCCCGATCACCGTCCCGAGAAGGCCGAGCATGGGGGCTATAACTACGATATCGCTGAGAAGGGAAAGTCTTTGCCAAAAGGCGGTGGCCGCTCTTTTTCCTTCCGATTTCATCGCATCGATCATCACCTGGGGCCCCAAACTTCTCGTGATGAGACCCGTTTTCATCAAAGAGGAGAGGATGTTATTTTTCATATCGCAGAGCTTATGGGCTTGATCGTATTGCTCGTGCTCTAAAAGGCGTCGGAGCTCTTTTCGAAAGCTTTCGGGCATGATGTCCTTTGCTCTAAAGGTGATGAGGCTATAGAGCCAAAGACCCATAGAAGCCACAGACATCATCGCCAAAAGGCTGTAGATCAGGGGGGCTGAGCTAAAGATAGATTTGAGATCGATCAGCTGTTGGGTTGCCATGCATGTAACTCCTAGATGAAATGGTTCAATTCGAATATAATGATTAGCCGTGAAAACGGCAAAAGATTTAATCATTCCCTTTACTTGGGAAGATCGGCATCCGATTTTGCTCGATCGCTTTTTTTATGTACCCGGCAAGTATGCCTATGTTCAAAAAAGCTATCCTTTTTTTGAAAAAGAGCAGCCCATTTTGATCGAATACTGCAGCGGAAATGGACAGTGGATCGTAGACAAGGCGAAGAGCCATCCCCATTTCAACTGGCTTGCCGTTGAGAAAAAATTTGAACGGGCTCGAAAAATTTGGCTAAAAAGCTATAAAGAAAACCTTGCCAATCTCTTCGTCGTCTGTTCGGAAGGGTTAGTCTTTACCCGCTACTACGCCCCCAAAGTGGGCCAAGTTTTCATTAACTTTCCCGATCCTTGGCCCAAATTGAGACACGCCAAACACCGGATTGTGAGAAAGGAATTTTTAGAAGAGCTTTTAAAAATTTTGGAGCCGAAAGGAAGGGTCACTTGCGTAACGGATGACGAAAAATATGCCCAAGAGATGTTTTTGGAATTTCAGAAAGGAGAGGGATGGAGGCTGATTTTAAATACTCAAAATCTATCCGATTATGGTTCTTCTTTTTTCAAAGATCTTTGGTCTCATGCCGGAAAAACCATTCACTATTTGAGTTTTGAAAAGTTATGAAACTGTTTGCAAGACCGCAAGATGATCTCGTTTGGAAAATTGAGGGAAATCCATCTCTATTTGAGTTCGATCTCGGATTGAATGAATCCCATTTCCCGCTAGAAGATGAAATGCATTTTCATTCTCTGGCTGCAGCTTTGGCTCATTTTACACAAGAAGTCTGGCCCAAATTTCCCAATGCCAAGGCGTTGCTCTATCGGGGAAGTGCTGACTTTAGCAAGAACTTTTTATGGACCGAAAAGCAGGAGGCCAATTTCGCGCTTTGGAAAGAGGAAATGCCTCAAGGAGAAGAGCTCCATTTGAAAAGACTTTTTTGCGCTATGGCCTTTGTGACCTATTTTCAAATGCTGGCCCATAAACTCCCGGATGAATTGCCCCTCATCCTCTCCCTCAATACCCAAGATTGTGGAACGCTCGCCGAAAGACTCCATTTGCTTTCCCCTGAGCGCTTTGAGCATTTTCAATTGGAAACGGATTTTTCCTTCCACTCATCGATTGGAGTCTGTTTTCCCCCCGATTCCGAGTGTGGGAAAGAAGCATTAGACAGCCTAGATGCTTTTTTGAGAACCCACCCCACAGTGCGGGCTGTGTACGAAACCCACCTCACGGAGCAGTGGGACGGATTAGATGAAATCTACATACTCCCAGACGCCCTCACAGAAAGGGGCCGGAGAAAACTGAAGGGATTTGAGGCGGCCGGTGGGAAAATTCTGGCTATAAAGGATCAACGAGAGGCTTCTTGTAAGGAAACGAGCCTTGAGCCTGCAACGCCGTGGGCCTCGCGGTCGTAGTCGGTGCCACGGATGTAGAAGCCGTTACGAGCGAAGCCCCCAACAACCAATTCGCGGCCATGAATCTTTTGTGGACAACGCGTATACGTCCATGGACTATCACTGAAAAGACGTTGCTTGGAACGGATGTATTCTAATGAGATAGAGGCTGCAGCTTCTAGAAGATGGGGGACTTTGTACCCTGCATTTTCGACAAGTGACTTTTGATGAACATAGAGTTGATTTCTGCTTCCAGGAATCACATCTTTTGTCATCAAGACCCAATAGGACGCTTCAATTGGAGTGTCGCCGTGCTTTTGTAAAACCTGATCATCGAGATATCTATAACTCACATCTGTAGAAGATTTGAGTAAATCCTCAAGAGTTCTCAATGTAAGGAGGACTGTGACAGGACCGTCATCTCTGATCTTGGTGATAGTTCGAGGGATCAAAATAAGGATATGGGTATCTTTTACGAGTTTTCCAGGCCAAAAGGGGCAAGGGCTTTGAAGGATTTCGTAAATGTTCGGAAGTAAAGGGGGGACTTCTCCCGGATCTCCTATATGCTGGAGCCACTCTTTTCTACCAAAAGCGATGGTCGGCTTTGCAAAGAGTTGCCATCTAGCATTCTCAATTTGTGTTATGGATTTGGCTTGCCAATTCCAAATCTGGTTGTTTTGGATGATATATTTTCCCCAACTTTTGCATACGGACGTGGAACGGCCTAATTCCTCCGGAGTCAAAAACTTTGAAATTTCTCCAAGCAAGACTTCTGGTAATGAAGGCCAGCCAGGTGGATGAGGGGGAAAAATAGTATTGAAAACGGCGATCATGGGTTAAAGATACTTTTTTAGCTCTACCCCGAATTTGGCATTCGGGGCAGAGGGATTTGAACCCCCGACCTACTGGTCCCAAACCAGTCGCGCTAGCCAAACTGCGCTATACCCCGTCTTTTTAAGGCTCTCCAGTCTAGCAAAATCGAGTTTTACTTGTCATCCGAAAACTTTTTTGCCATCCTTGAGAAAAAAGGTACCCCATGCTCACAAAACTTCCCTCCTATTCCCCCCTAATATCAATGGCGGCAAAACCAATCGATCTCGCAGCCGTTTTAACCCCAGAGCGCATCGAGAAAATGGTCATTCAGGCAGTGGGGTTCAAGCTCCTCTTTGCCACAGAGCGGGTCAATGAGCCCATTCTCTCTCTTCTCTTTGGGTTAGCAAAAGAGGCGGGGGCTCTTGAAAAAATGGCCGCGATGCAAAGAGGTGATCCGATCAACCGGATTGAAGGCTTTGAAAGTGAAAACCGCTCTGTTCTCCATACAGCCATGCGCGATCAGTTTGATCATAAACAGACAGCAGGTCCTGCTCAAAAAGCAGCTGATTTAGCAGCCAAAGAGCTAAAAAAACTAGAGAAGTTTCTTGAGCAAATTGAAGGGAAATTCACCGATCTCGTTCAGATTGGGATTGGAGGGTCGGACTTAGGGCCAAGGGCGCTCGCCATCGCGCTTCAACCCTTTCATAGAGCAGGCCATAGAGTCCATTTCATTTCGAATGTCGACCCAGATGATGCCAATGGAGTGCTAGCCCAGTTAGATCTGAAAAAGACGCTCGTCGTCGTCGTTTCAAAATCTGGCTCGACTTTGGAAACTCTCACGAATGAAACCTTTGTCCGTACGCGGATGGAACAGATGGGGATCGATCCCAAAAAACATTTTGTTGCGGTAACAGGTGAAAATAGCCCGATGGATAACCCAGATCGCTATCTCGCCTGCTTTTACATGTGGGATTTTGTGGGGGGACGCTATTCGGCAACATCCATGGTGGGCGCCGTGATGCTCAGCTTTGCCCTTGGACTGGAAAAATTCCAGGAGATTTTGCGAGGGAGCCACGATATGGACCGGCATGCACTTCTCGCAAAACCCGAAGAAAACCTTCCTCTTACAGCTGCCCTGCTCGGCATTTGGAACCGCAACTTTCTCAAATATCCAACCGTTGCGATCATTCCCTATTCACAGGCCCTCTTGCGCTTTCCCGCCCATTTACAGCAGCTCGATATGGAATCGAATGGGAAACAGATCGATCAAATGGGACGTAAAGTCGATTTTTCTACGGGTCCTGTCATTTGGGGAGAGCCCGGAACCAATGGGCAGCACTCCTTCTATCAGCTCATTCACCAGGGAACCGATGTGATTCCCCTCGAGTTCGTCGGCTTTCACCATAGCCAGATGGGCCACGATCTAAAAATTCAAGATACGACTTCCCAGCAAAAACTCCTCTCAAATCTCTTTGCGCAGTCGATCGCTCTCGCAGTGGGACAAAAAAGCTCAAATCCCAATCAATTCTTTCCTGGCAACCGGCCCAATCGCATTTTATTGGGAGAAAAATTGACACCCTACAGTTTGGGGGCACTTCTCGCTTATTACGAACACAAAGTGGCCTTTCAGGGATTTATCTGGGGCATCAACTCCTTTGATCAAGAAGGAGTGCAACTCGGGAAAAAATTAGCAGGAAAAATGCTCCATCTCTTTGCGAAGGAAAAAGAGGATTTTCCACTAGGCAAGGCCTATTTGAAATTTTTCGATTCGATGTGAATGGCATATCCTTCGATGAGAGGGGGATGGGGGATGGTGATAAAGACCTGGCCCAAGCTCGTAAGTCTATTTTTCAGCTGTTTTTGTCTTGCCGTATCGAGCGCGCCCCCGAGATCATCAAAACCTATGAGCGCTAAATCTCCAGCCCGTTTAGAAAGTCTTTCCCATTCAGCAAGTTTAAGAGCGGCAATGGCGGTTTTCTTTTGCCCTTCACTCGCAAAAAGACGTGCCGGTTTTCCATCAATTGAAATCACGAGATCATCGCGATGAGGGCCTATCAACGTTTGCCCGAGTTCCATCTCCCTTCCTCGGTTTTTCTTGAGCTGCTCCAAGTAGGTTTTCGGATTGGCCGAAATTTGCAGTTCTAAGCTGTGAGCTCCGATTGCAAATTGCTGGCTTTCTAACTTCAAGGTGGGCTTTAATTCCTCGATCATCTCTTGGCGCGCTTTGGCGATATAGGCCGCTGATTGCGCCATTTCGAGTTCCCAACACTCTAGCGTATCCCCATTCTTCAGGCGAAGAAGACAGTTTCTCTGTTTCATGGCTCGCCAAAAACGGGCAAGATGATGCACGTAGAGGGGATCGCTTTGGCTGAGATGCAGATTGAGAAAACGTCTACGCTCTGTAGGAGAGCCCGCAATGAGCTCAATATCATAAGGAGTATAGAGGACAGAGGGGAGGGTGCCGAGAAGAGGATAGAAAGAGGAATAAGAGGTGGCATCCAAAGAGACCTCTTTTTTTTGACCATCGAAAGAGATCTTCACTTTTTGTAAAACTTGATCGCGAACGATTTCAGCCTCTAAAAAGAAAAACGTTTCGCCTGTTTGAATGAGTTCGGAAAGGGCTTGGGTCCTAAAAGATCTTCCCGTCGCAATCAAATAGATCGCTTCGAGTAAATTCGTCTTCCCCTGAGCGTTTTCTCCATAGAGAATATTGAGTTTTTCAGAAAACGAAAAGCTCGCCTCTTTGTAATTGCGAAAATTCCTTAAATAAAGAGATTTAAGATACACTGGCCGCAGCTTCTTTACGCTGAGCCGGAGCGTCGCTGAGACGCATCGGCATGATGACAAAGATCGCATCCGAGTTGTCTGTAATGAGTCCAGGGTTATGGGGATCACTGAGACCAAAACGGACGGTTTCATCTTTGCTGTGCCGCAAGATGTCTAAAAAGAAGTAGGGGTTGAAGGCAATTTCTAGCTTTGGGCCAGCATAATCAACAGGCATGCTCACCTTTCCTTCTCCAATATCGTGACTCAAGGCAGAGAGGAAGAGCTGCCCTGTTTCAAAGCTGAAACGGACAGAGCTGCTCGTTTCCGAAGTGAAGAGAGACACTTGTCTCAAAAGCGACATGAGCTCTTCGCGATGAATGGAGAAATTTTGGGCAAGTTTTGCCGGAATCACCCGTTCTACGTCGGGATACTGTCCCGAAAGCAGTTTTGTAATGAGTGTGAGTTTTCCACATTCGAGGGCAATTTTATCGTGAGAAATGCTCAAGCGAGACTCTTCGTTACTCTCATCGAGAATTTTGATCATTTCTTCTACGGCTTTTAGAGGAATCACATAGGATCCGACAATGGGAGAATCAAGAGCCACCGGAGTTTGCGCTTTAGCGAGCCGTTTTCCATCGGTGCCTATGAAGACAGCCTTTTGAGAGGCCACGGTGAACTGAACTCCATTGAGCATATAGCGGCTATCTTCTCTAGCTGCAGAAAACGAAGTTTTAGAAAGCATCTCTTTCAACTTTGTATTCGTCAGAGAAATTTCGGGAGAGCCAGAAAGATCGGGAAGAGCGGGGAATTCGGCCTTGTTCATTCCGTTGATTTTGAAAACAGAAGTACCGGTTGTGATCTCGGCAATTTCATTTGTCTGAGAGCTGATTTTGACTTGAGGTGAGGTCAATTCTCGCACCAATTGGAAAAATCTCCTTGCAGGAAGAGCGATGGCGCCCTCTTCTACAACTTTGGCTTCTACATAGACTCGCATGCTGACTGTCAGATCTGTCGCACTCACGATCAGCTGATCATCGATCGCTTCAATCAAGACGTTGGCTAAAATTGGGATAGCAGGTTTTGCTGCAACAATACTCTGAATTTTCCCAATCAGGTTGACGAGATCGATTTTCGAAATCACCGCTTTCATTCTTTTCGCCCTTTGGTTTTTTTTAACGAAAATAATGGATTGCGATTCCTTCTGTCAAGAACCTATCCCAAAATTTGTTGAGCAAAACCACTTTTAAATTTAGTTTTTTTATAATTTATTGTATAATTTGTGGACGAATTAAAATAGTATAACATGAGTTTATTAGTATCTAGTGTCGATAATGTGTCTATCCCAGAAAATGAGCAGCTTTCTGTCGCTCGTAGTCCGGCTCCCTCACCCACTCTTTCAGCAGTTTGTGTGCTGAGCGAAGAAGAGAGGGGAGAACAGGCTCCGCCCTTTGCGAAAACAGAGTTCCAAAAAAGTTTGTAACCACTCCGGTGCAATATGAACTCCTCTATAAATACGCGCATTACGTTCTCGATAAACTAGCGATCAATCGAGATCTCTCATAGATCTTCGATTGGAATAGGGGGCGATGCCCGAATTGAAAAGGCGCCGGCTACGCCGGCAATGTCAAGTATTCAATTTCCGATGGCATGAGAACTTCCGCAGGCCGACGACGCCGGTGACATCGTTGGAGTAGTCGAAGGAGAAGTCGCAGGAGTGGTGGATTTGTAAGCCGCCAGAGGGGCCGGGGCCCCCAACAATTCCAGCAACGAAGGGAGTCTGGCCTCCCACAGCAACTAGATAAGTGCCGGCTTTCAATTCGACTGTATTTTCGGTTCGGCTGTCGCTCCATCGGTTCTCCATCCCCGTTAGATCGCCAAGAAAGCGATCGCCGGTAACCGCATGAATAACAGCAGCAACAGTACTCAAGTCTAGAGCTGATGGCAATACTTCATAGCCAGCATTGGTTTTTGCGTTGAGTTCTTTCATGCGCCTTCTCTGCGTATCAATCGAAAGCCCCCTAAAGAACATTTCTTTGCGCGCCACAAGATACTCGGGCAGCTCAGCTTTAATCTTTTTGTTTTGACGAAGAGCGGGTGAATCATAAGCAAACTGCGAAGGATTCCCTTCTTGAGGATGTTCGATAAGCTCTCCCAATACCTCAAGATTATATTCAGAACGATCAATACAAGATGCGAATCGATGTTGCAGAGCCGGAGGAGGTAGCTCTGTTGTTTTCTGTACACTTTCAGGGCGGAGGATAGGAAGAAAATGCGTATCGCAGTTTAATTGAGTTGGGTCTTTTGCATCAGGGCTAAACCACCACTCATAGAATTTGGGGTCTATTTCAAAGGCTTCTGTTTTGACTGGGAAAACCCTTCCCCAATCTGCGGCAGTAAAAGCCTTTCCATGGACCACAAAATCTGCGACTAATTTAGCCAGATCTGAGTATAGGAGAGTCTTTTCAACTAGTGCATCCACGATTAAATGCCTCTCGGATTCTAAAAATGATTCATTTAGAGTTGAGACAGCCCTATTACTATTAGGGGATTTTAAACCTAGAACTGAAGATATAAAATTACTTACCCTAGTGATCATTCGAGATCCCTCATAGATCTTCGGTCTGCCTTCTCTTTGAGGGCAGCTCTCTTATCGTAGGCCTTTTTTCCCTTGGCAAGGGCGATACGCACTTTGGCAATCCCTTTCGGATTGAGATAGATAGATAAGGGAATGACGGCGAGATTTTTTTCCTGCACTTTCCTACGTAGAGTTTCGATCTCTTTTTTGTGCATGAGGAGTTTACGGGGTCGTTTTTCTTCATGGTTAAAAACACCAGTTCCCCCTTTGGAGTAGGGAGCGATGCTCGAGTTGAGGAGGACCAGGTCTTTCCCCCTTACATCTACATAGGCGTCTTGAAGAGATCCCCCGTGATTGCGCAAAGACTTGATCTCGCTTCCGAGAAGGATCATGCCCGCTTCAAAGGTCTCGAGGACTTCATAATCATGAAATGCTTTGCGGTTCGAAACGAGTTCTTTACTCATGCGTCTATCCGCTTTAATCTTCAAAGAAAAAGCGGCCAAAAGCCGTTACGGCAAAGCAATCTCTTCCTCTACATGTTCCAATGCTTACGATGCCAAGCTCATAGAGCCATTCAAAAACCGTCGCTTTTAAGAGGGCCTTTTCTTCTTCCCCGTAGACAGGTAAAGTGTACTTCCAGTGTTTCCCAAACTTTTTGAGCATCACGACCGATTGCTCATTGAGGGGAATCGTAACGCCCTTCAAAAAGTCATCAAAATAGACCCAGTGGCCATGAAGGGCCCGTTTGATCGATTTTTCGGCTTCCCGCACATATCTTTCTCCAATCGTGAGACTGAGGATCCGATTTTGAGGATGCCGATAGAGATGAAGAGCTCGATTTTCTAAAGACAGGTCGAGCCAAGCATCTCCTGTTTCCAGGGTTTGCAGTTTTCCGTCTGTGTACTCTGCAAGTTTTAAAAGCTCGAGTTTTTCGATAAGAGGGGATTTGGGAGTAGTATGGGGCTTTGCCTTAGCTTTGAGAAGCAAGGAACTCATCTCTTCAATGAAGGCAAAATCGCTCCTACTGATTTTCTCAATCGGCTCTTTAGGGTCTATGGGGAGCGGCTCGGTTGCCCGGAAAAAAGAGAGGTATTCCTTCCACTCGTGAAAAGGGGTGACGAATTCGATCCAGTGATCGTCTTCTTTTTCAAAAACCAAGCAACAGACAAAATTGAATTCTAAGATCAAGATCATCTCTTCAAAAGCTTTTGCACTGAGATTGTATTTCGCGATGAGATCACTCGAAGAGACTTTGAGATCGGGAGACTGGTAAATATCTTGAATGATGGCATTGAGGATCGGATCGCCTAGATTGAGTTCTTCGATATAGCGCTGGAAGATGTGGGGGGTTAAAAGATACTTTTCAACGATCGATTCGAAAATATTGTTTGAGGTGCGAGAGATCGAATACCAGGTAGGAAGAACATGAATGGGAACCCTTTTCAAAAGTCCCTGTAAAAACTCCATGTCGGGTTTGAAAGAGGGGTCGAAACGGGTCATCTCAAATTCAAAATATTTCCTCTTTTCCTTATCGATGAGGATATTGTCTTCAGAAAGGGTCAAAAGTCCTACAGAGCTAAGTTTCTTTAAACACTCTAAGAGCTCTTTTTCCGTACATTCGATCGTTCTTTCTAATTTTTTAAAAGAGATCTTTAGAGGGCTGTAGAGGATTTCTTCGAGCACTTCGATATCCAGCAACGAGAAGTCAGACATCAAGAGCCGACACTCAATATCTTGATTGACAGGATAATCGGCGAAATTGATTTTGTTTTTACGGAGAGAACTTAACTCGAGCATTGTTGACTCATATCGCAATAAAAGCACTATATATCAATGCTCAGATTGCTGCAAGCGCACTCGAAGTTTTTGGAAGTATTCGAGGCGCTTTTTCATTTCTCTTTCAAATCCTCTCTCAACGGGGCGATAAAAGGTCTGCCTCTCCATCGCTTCGGGAAAATAGGAATCTCCCGAAAATCCTTCGGGGAAGTCATGATCGTACTGATACCCCTTCCCATACCCAAATTCTTTCATGAGCTTTGTAGGGGCATTGAGGATCTGTTTCGGAGGATCTAGGTGGCCCGTTTCCGAGGCGGCTTTTTTGGCCTCCTCATAGGCAGTGTAGACTGCATTGCTCTTGGGACTCAAAGATAGATAGAGGACCACCTCGGCAAGAGCCAGCTCCCCTTCAGGAGAGCCCAACATTTTATAGACGTTCCAGCCATTGAGGGCGAGATCCAAAGCCTGTGGATCGGCAAGCCCAATATCTTCCACCGCCATCCGAATCAGTCTCCTTGCCAAGAAGAGGGGCTCTTCTCCCCCCTCCAGCATGCGAGTGAACCAATAAAGAGCCGCATCTGGATCAGATCCCCGTATGGCTTTATGAAGGGCTGAAATCAGGTTGTAATGACCCTCTTGATGCCGATCGTACAAGGGAGGCTTTTTTTGAATTTTGAGCCCCCCTTCGAGGTTTTCGATCATGTTCAGGAGATGGCGGGCATCCCCTTGAGAATCGGCGATGAGTTTTTGCTTTTCTTCTTCAGGGAGATTTAAGGGAGAATGGGTCTTTTCATAGCGTTTGAGGATATTCGCCAGAGCCTCCTCGTTTAAAAGCTCGAGCTTCAACACCCTCAATCGAGAAAGGAGGGCGTTATTGAGTGCAAAAGAGGGGTTTTCCGTAGTGGCTCCAACCAAGATGAGCGAACCATCCTCTAAAAAGGGGAGAAAACTACCTTGCTGCTCCAGATTGCATCTTCTGTATTCACCGACAAATCCGAGGGTTTT
>CAYRJU010000032.1:0-13423 GCA_964424735.1 uncultured bacterium | reverse complement strand
TTACCTGTGGGGAAAATCTCAAGCACTGAGAATTTAATTCCTGGAAACCAAAATTCAGCATCGTCGGGGTATAATTGGAAATTCAATCCAGCAGAAAAATCTCCAAAGCCGCAAAAGCTTTGCCCTTCTGTGGTGTTATAGAAAAACTGAGGCGCCACCGTGATATCCATCCAGGGGGTAAGACCGAAATAACAGAGCCACTGTGGGTTGAGTGAATAAAAATTGGGGGAACTCGATTCTTTCCAGTGGTTATTATAAGTGCCTGAATAGGTGATGAAATAGACATATGAATCGATTTCAAAGTGTTCAAAGGGGACTACAGCTCCTCTCGGCGCGATCAAAGATCCTGTAAGCCAAGATTCTATTTCTTCTGCATTTTCTTCTGTAGTTTCCTCTGTAATTTCTTCTGCATGGCTATAGCGAGGAGCAAGGGCGAGTAGTAAAAACAGGAGAACTCTGAAAATCATTTCTACTCCAGGGGCAGGATGGCAAAAGCGTTGATCGGTTTTTTGATTCCTTTGAGCTGGATGGGACCGAGAGGTTTGGTGCGAAAATCGGTGCCCAAAGGTTTCATTGTCTCTTCACTGACGATGATTTTCTCATTTAGTTCACGGGTTGCGCTTTCCAATCGCGAAGCGATGTTGACCGTATCGCCGATCGCTGTAAATTCAAAACGCTCTTCAGAGCCCAATGTACCTAAAACAGCCTCGCCCGTATGGATCCCAATTCCAATGTCGAACTCGGGCTTTCCTTCTTTACGCCATTGAACTCTGAGCAATGAGACAGCTTGCTGCATTTCCAAAGCGGTCAAAACAGCGTTTTTCTCCTGCTCAGGATCATCCACCGGATAGCCAAACTCAGCCATGATGGCATCTCCAATCAACTTATCGAGCATCCCGTTGTGCTTGAAAACAATCCCTAAGATGATTTGAAAATATTCATTCAACATCGACATCACTTGCTCAGCGGGTAAGCTTTCAGATATTTGGGTGAAATCCCGGATATCGCAGAAGAAAACGGTGATTTTTTTTCGCTGGCCTCCAATGAAAGGAGTTTCCTGAGAGAGAATTTTTTCCATTACGTGTTTAGAAACGTAGCGAGCAAAACCGGCTTTTATTTTTTCTTTTTCCTGCAAATCTTTAGCCATTTGATTCAATGCATCGCCTAAATCGTGAAACTCATCATTCCCTTTGATAGACACGCGGTAGGAAAGATTCCCTTTTCCAATTTCTACGGTAGCCTCCTTCAAAAGGTTCAAAGAAAGACTGGCTTTTTTCGATAGAAAGAAAGCGGCTAATGTGGCCAAGAGAAGAGATAGGATGGAAGTCACTCCGGCCAGAAGATAGAGGCGCTTCATCACCGAATAGACAAAAGAGGCGCTGATATCAACCCCGATCGTTGCTACATATTGTCCCTTGCTATTGAAAACCGGAGCATATCCAGTGAGCCAAGTTCCCCACTGATCACTTTCGAGTTTATCAAACGAATAGAGCTCTGCTAAGTGATCGTAAAGCAGATCTGGCGTTGCTCCAGGATTTGCTGTGCCCGCATGAGATAGATCTTTTTCAAGTTCTTCTGCATCCACTCCAAAGAGGAAATTTTTCGGATTTTTTGGATCGGGATAAATCGTATAGATGAATTTTACGTAGATATTTTCGTTTCTATTGGCATCGCGCGATTTTCGGAGAAACTGGCGCACCTCTTGGTACGCGGGCTTCTGTTCATCTTCTAGTCCTTTGATTTGTTCAACGAGATCCCCATTCAAGTGTACAGCTGTTGTTGCAGCTATGGATATCGCATTGGACTGAATTTCTCGAAAAAGGGCTCTATATCCACCCGTAACCATGATGGAGAAAGCTGTGGCCAGCCCGACACAGCAAACAGCTAAAAAAAACAGGTAGAGCTTGGTCCGATACTTCACTAGGGTAGCTTCTCAAAACAAAAAATTCTTGTCAATAAAGCTGCCCTCCACTTTTGAAGGGTAATGGATCATGGCGATGGTTCTTTTCATGAAAGAAAAGGTACATTAAAATATCGTTTCACTCAATTTTTAAGGAGCTGCAGATGAAATTCATTGTCTACGCATTGCTTTGCTCATCTCTACTGCACGCGATCAATACGAAAGATTCGAATTTGGGAGGAAATATTGAGCAAGAAATAAGCCAAGAGCCTTTATTTGTCAGCCTTGGATCTTCTTGCACAACCGCTCATATGCATAGAGAATGTGGAATTAGGAAAGCAGCTTTTCCGTTTGATTGGATTATTTCTTTTGATGGTGAAAAATTGATAGACATTTTGGAAGAAGATTTCCTTCATTTTTTGAACTCTCGTGTTCTTAGAGTCTCGGGGCAGGCCCTGCTGAATCGCTATTATCACCTGGAGTTCCTCAATGAAGGAGACTGGGAAGATGCAGAGTATGATATAAGAGCTTTCTCAGAGAAGTGTCAGAGAAGAATTGATCGATTTAGGCAGCTTGCCAATTATCGGGGAAAGGTGTTTTTTGTTAGAACAGCCTGTCCTTCTTCTTTTTCTGATCCTTACCGCATATGGAAAATTAGGGAAAATATTGAGATCACGTATGAATATGCGGATAGACTTCACAAAGCACTTAAGAAATACTTTCCCGAGTTGGATTTTGAATTGATTATTGTGAATGGGCAGGATGGACCGGGCTTTTCAGTAGAGGAACGATTGTCGGATGGTATTTTGATGGTCAGAATGGACGATGCGATCGAGTCTTACAAGAGTTTTTATTTTAAACTGCTGGGCAATCCACATATTTAGACAAATTAAAATTTTATATAATGTATTATAAATATAATTTAAGTTGAATTATTTAGATATTTGATTTAAAATCACTACTATTAATTTAATGGAGGTTGTATGTCGGTAAATGCAGCAGAGCTTGGTCGATTATTAGGTGCTTGCAAAACGCATGCAGATAAACTTAATATGGATTCTTTTGGATATAGATGGGAAATCTCTGAGAGTGGGGTAAGCAAAGAAGGGGTTGTTGGGGTTGTTAAAACGATTGAGGATTGCTTGCGCCAGGCAGGAACACTCGAAAGAGAGGTCATTGCATTGTGGTCGCACAGTGGGGGGACAGTGTCAGATACACTCAACAAACAATACTCGGCCTTGATGAACCAAATAGAAAGGATAAAAAAGACTTTTCAAAGGGACTTGCAAACAGTGCAAGCAAAAGTCTGTAACCCTAGCTAGAGAGGGGCGTTTTCCAAAGGATAGATCATCGATTGGTAGGCAAAGCGGAGTCGTTGATCCAAAGAGCTCAAATTTGCTCTCACTGCCTGCCAATTTGTTGTAGAGTCGGGAAAGTTTCCCTCAATCCCTGAATGGATATCTTCCGGCCCCATTTCGATGTGGGGCATTGTGAGAACCGCTTTTCCCTTTCCCATAGCGACAAGTAAGGCCGCATTTTCCCATTCTTGCGGCTCTCTCCCAAATCGGATCAACTCTTCGGATGCATACCTTGCGAGAACTGTGGCTCCTCGGCTTGTGTCTGGTAGGGGGCGTAAAGTGCCTCCTCCACTGACATAGAGAAAACACTCCTCTTCTCCATTCGTCACTTTCACAGCTTCTGCTCGAGATGGAGCGCGGTTCAAGGGGCCGTGTGCAGTTCCTTCAAAAAGTGGCAAAGCGCTGAATTGAATCGACCGATCAAATTCTCTGGCGAGCGATAAAGCGTAGCTCGCTCCACAAGTACTCAAAAGACGAGCCCCTTTTTCAACGATGAATTCCCGAATGGAATTGGCTGTTTTTTCTTGTCTAAATGCAGCTTCCAACTGAGAGCTAGCTCCTGCTGGAAGCACGAGGAGCGTCTCTTTTGGGCAGCTCTTCGTTAGAGCTTCTTCTAAATCTCTTCCAGGAACTTGCAGCACTTCCCATTTTGAAGGGCGAATTGCGTTCAACTGTTTGAAAAAGGCAGTCTGTTTCCCGATTTGGCTTGGGTATGCCCCAGAGGAGGCGTAAATGATCACTTGCTTGAAGGTCATCGATTTCTCCATTTGACAAAAGCGAGTGCTGCAAGTCCTTTAAAAATAGCCGAAGGGATAAAGACAAGTACGCCCTTGAGAAAAGCAGCATAGGCGCCTAAGAAGGGAATGAGCCAGACCCACCCCAGGGCAAAGAGGATGATCTGACCTATGAGAAGCGCAAAGAGGGGGTGGACCCGCTCTCTCACTTTTGCAATCACATAGGAAGCGATCGGAAAGGCAATCAGATAGCCGCCACTCTTTCCCAAAATCCAGAGGCAATTGGCTGCGCCTCCCAATACTGGAAGTCCGCAAGTTGCGCACAAGAGATAGCAAAGAGAAGATGCAGCCGCTTGTTTGGGCGATTGACTGAGAGCCAAAATAAAAAGGGCCAAGGTCTGTAGGGTAAAGGGGATCGGCACTAAGGGCACTCTCACATAGGCTCCCAAAATGATCCAAGCACAACCAAAAAGAGCCGAAAGAGCAAAACGAACTTCGACGGATAAATCATTTGAAAAGGCAATTTTTTTCATCGGTTTTTTTCTCCTTTTAAACCAAGATTACATCCACTCTACTCTTTTGGTCGATCACTCGGTCAAAGCGATCTAACTAAAATATAGATGCATTTTATGTTTCTTCTTGGCAAAATTTTCTCAATCGAACTAAATTTTAGGTGATTTTTGCTTTCGACTCTCTTAGGCAGCAAAAGTGCGGAACGGATCCTTCTCTTTCTCCTCGTCAATGAATATGCCTGTGCGGCAGAGGTGCAAAAAGCGCTCGGCATTCCCTTAACGCCTCTACAGAGCGCTTTTCGCAAATTGGAAAAAGCTGAAATTCTCTCTTCTTTGCGGCAAGGAAAGCGAAAGCTCTATCGGTTCAATGCGTACTATCCCTTGCTCGACGAATTGAAATTGCTTCTAAAAAAGGGATTTATCGCTCTTCCTCTAGAAAACAAACAGGCCTTTTTTCCTCGGGCAAATTCTTGGACGACCCTCATCAAAAACCCCTTCGCGCTTCAAAAGAGAAAATCTGTTTGCTTAGCATCCTTTTGGAAGCGGCTCTTAAGCGTCCACTCTGTGTCGATCGAAGCTCCTCCGGGAAAGCGGGCTTTTGGATCGGTCTCGATTTCGATCGAAAAACAAAATACCCTCCTTTTCTCCGAGAAAGGCTACTGGATAGAGCCGCAGGAGATTGAATTTACCAATGCTCTTCGATGGACGTTTGATTACGAAGCGGGACTCATCTCTTTAGAGCATCTTCGATATGGCCCAGCTCGCCCCGTCTTTCTCTTCCATCTCACGCCCAATAGCTCTAAAAGCTTCCAATCGGTCAATTCCCACTCATGCCGGGAAGATTGTTATTTTGGCCGAATTGGATTTACCGAAAAAAATGTCCAGTTTTCGTGGAGGATCCTTGGGCCCAGAAAAAACGAGACACTCTTCTATATTTACAGCTAATCCAGTGAGTGTGATATAGGGATGAAGCATGACTCAAGCCCAGTTTGTCTCTTTTTCTGCTTTACCCTACAAGCCTTTAAGCGATCGGGTCTCGAGCCGCATGATGGCGGGGAAAGAGCTGATGTTTATCGAGCACAAGGTGAAAAAGGGGCACAGGGCCATCGATGAAAGACACGAAAATGAGCAGCTCACCTTCGTTTTGCAGGGCCTAATCCGAGTCACTCTTGAAAAGGGGAGCCATCTCCTGAAAGCAGGAGATGCGGTTTTGATCCCTTCTGGAGTCGTTCATACGGTCGAAGTATTGGAAGATAGCTCTGTGATCGAAGTGTTCAGCCCGCCTCGCCGAGAATGGCTGGGTCTTTCTTCTTGAAAAATTAATAATAATTTTAAAATTATTAAAAATAACTTTAAACTTGAGTTATTTGTTGTTTTTATTTATAATTTAAACTTTAAAATAAAAGGATAAAATATGTCGAGTAGTGTAAATTCATATCAACCAGTTGGGACCTTGGCAGCAATCCCAGAAACTGCAGGAGAGCAGCCAGAAGTTTGCTCAAAATGCAAACAAGGCGAGAAAATATGGAAAGGCCTGAGATCTAATCTTTTGTACCTTCCTTGTGGGCACAAGGTGCATACGGCTTGTCTATTCATTGACACTTTGCCCCCTAAATGTGATGTCTGGGTGGACGGGGCAAAAGGAATAGGACCGTGTAGTAAACCGTTCGATCCTCAATTGCTTCACTACATTCCAGCAGATCGAATTGCCAGGGCTGTTTTAGCGCCGCAACCACTTCCTTCGGATAAAAAACCCTGCGTTATTTCATAAAAGAGAGGGGACGAAGTTATTTTCGTCCTTAAGCCACTCCATCAGACGATCAGTATAAAACTTCAGATGGGCAAATTCTTCGGTTGCTACAGTGTTTTCAAGTCTTTCTAGAATGAGAGCTTTCGCCGCGTTGTTGCCTGCGATCCAAGAACGTATGGTTTTTCGAAACTCTTGCCACTGATTCGTGCCTAGTTTCGCGTCTCCAAAATCAAAGAGTTTGAGCTGCTTTGTCTCTTCATCCTGTCCAAAGTTTTTTACGCCCAATTCCCAGGCATTCAACCCATGATTGAGCATCGCTATGCCTAAAAGATCGCAAAAGGTTCCGATCATAGCTGATTCCGATTCTTCAAGTTTTGTTTTTTGAGCCCAGCTTGCTTCAATGGCTGGAGTATATTGTTGGTGAATGAAGCCATCTGTTTGTAAACTGTCTGGGTTTAAGATTTCTGCACAGGGAACGCCTAGTCCGCGTATTGTATTATAATGCTCTTTGAGGGTTGCCATCCTTGCATCGCCATCCATTGCGTGACCTAGAGATTTCAATCTTTTGAGAGTTGAGCTATCCGACAGGTTGAAGACTTTGAATACGCTCAAACGTTGATCGGGATCTCGCATTCGGTAGCACCCAAAGGATTGCCCAGCCCCTATAAATTGCCCACGATAAGTGGTGTTTCCTGTTGTAAATTCCTTATATGTATCGCCATCGGGGTCAATATGGGTGTTTCCAATTTGCGCTGCAACGGTTTGGTAAATATTGGAGGGCCCCGAAGAAGTATCTAAACGTCTTTTAGGAGGTGCCTTGCGTTGAACGTTGGGAGAGGTCTGATCATCTTCTGGTGCTCTAAGTGGGGTAGGTACGGCCTGCGAAGAAGGGCCAAATGATGCAGGAAGCGCAGCAGCAGGAAAGGGAAGCGGTGTTGCTTGGCTTTGACCAAGCTGAGACATGGCTGCTTCATGAGCTTTCACAAATGCCTTATGGGCCTCGTGGGCCTGTAGTACCTTTGGAGAGAGCCTTATTATTGGATTTGCAGGGGAGGGAGTAGGAGTTGGGGATTGCCCGGATATTGGCAAGCCAAAAAGAAGTTTGCGAGGGTGTCCTGTGGCTAATGGCTGTGTAGAAGGGGGGGCGACCAATAAGGCCCTTGCGCAAGGGAACAGGCTTGCCTGACGCGTTGGAGAGAAAGTATCGGTTGGAGTTGATGCGAACGGAGTTGCTGGTACAGCATTTGACGGAGTTGTCCTAGGGACTAACCCACGTCGTCTATCGACTCCAGCAGAGGGAAGGGGTTGAATAGGGGTTGAGCCTGGAAGGGGAGGAAGAGACATAAGTTTTTCCTGTAAAAATCGTTTAAAATCTAAAACATTTTACTTATTAACTGTATATAAGCGCAATTATTATAAATTAGTTTAAAATAAATTGATAGTAAATTATTTAAATTATAACTAAAGATTATTAGAAAAAGAGAATATCCCGAAAAAAAGCGCTCTGGTATATCCCAATAAAGGACCTATTTTCTCATGCACCCAGAACACTCTCTAGAGCGCCGAGGGCTTCTCTTTGCCCTATTAGCAGTGCTCTTTAGCTCGTTGATGGCTCTCTTGGTCAAATTGGGCAGCTCGGCGACCGTCGCAACGCTCGTCTGTGCGCGTTTTGTCCTGGGGGTACCTATTTTTTTATGGGTTGTCAGAAGGGAAAAGCTCAAACTGCGATGGCGAGAGGTCCCCAAAAACTTGATGCGGAGTGTGGCGGGGATCGCCAATCTCTACGCCTTTTACTACGCCCTTCACGCCTTGCCCTTAGTGAACGCGATCACCTTGTCGAGCACGGCTCCCCTTTTCTTGCCCCTCATCTATTTCTTCTGGCAGCGCCTTCTCATCTCAAAGCGGAAAATTATAGGTGCTTGCATCGGCTTTTTGGGGGTTTGCGTATTTTTGCGCCCTTCGACAACGGAGTTCCTCGTGATCGGCAGCCTGCTCGCTCTTTTTGCTGGCTTTTGCCGCGCGGTGGCCGTTTTCAATGTTCGTAGCCTAGCCAAAACAGAGCCCACCTCGCTGATTCTCTCCTACTATTTTTTCATTGGAGCGACTCTCAGTTTTTTCCCCATTTTCTTTGATTGGGAGCCGATTCACGACAAAATGCAATGGCTTTGGGTCTTTTTAGCGGGTGCTGCTGCGCTTGGCTATCAGTATACGTTTACAAAAGCCTGCGCAAGAGTTCCCGCGACAAAGGTGAGCAGCATCAACTATTTATCGGTGATTATTGGAGGACTTTTGGGATGGTGGGTTTTTAAAGAGATTCCCGATATCTGGGTTTTAGTGGGGACTCTTCTCATCTTGTGCGGCGCCTTGATGGCTCTTCTCGATCACACACCACCAAATCGCTTGAAAAATTAAGAAAAAGGAACAGGATTTGCAGGATCGTAAACGGCAGGATAAGAAGGATAATACACTCTCTTAAATTTTTTTCCTGTACATCTTTGCCACTTGTGATCCTGCAAATCCTGTTCCTTCTGAATTTGCAAACACCTTCTAAGGCTCCCAGCCCTGTACGTCGTCGAGTAGGGATCGGTATTTTTCTAGATCGATGATGTAGATATCGTTGGGCGGCTCTTCATAACAGAGAAAGGCAATCGAACTGTTGTCATCTTTGAGCTCAAAATAGCGCCCCCCATGAATGGGCTCTCCCTTAGATAGACCCGTAATTGAATGCTCAAAAGCATTGAATTCATAGGAGAGAATTTTGATGTAGCGATAGCCATGATCGTTTGCGAAATCGAGGACTTTGTAGAGGATATAGCCGTTCGATCCAAAGATGACGAGCAGCTGATCGTTCGGGGGGTTATCCTGAGCTCTCAGAGAAGAGAGGAGAAGAGTGAGAAGCAGAATGCTTTTTAAGAGGCAGTTACAAAGCTGCTTTGCCTGGAAAAATCGATGTTTTTGAGGCAGATCATGAGTAGCGGCTGTGCCGCTACGTTCCATTTGACGAGGTCGGCCCCTAATGGGCCGGCCGAGGAAAATGGGCTTGAGCTGCCTCAAAAGGGCGGTTTTGCTGGGTAAATGAGTTTTGCAATTGCCTCTTCTCATAGAGCGCCTCTTTTAAAGCATTGAGATTTGTTCCATTGAGCGCCGAGATCTCAAAGAGAGTGGATGGGTCAAACGGATAGCGGTCCCTAAAACTCTTGACGAGGGGAAGAGTTTCTTCTTGATCGATTTTGTTGAGGGCGACGAGGAACGGTTTTTCGAGCATCGCGGGATTGTAGGCTTCGAGTTCGCGCCGCAGCATCAAAAACTCCTCAAATGGATCGCGCTCTTCATAAGGCGCTAACCCAATCAAAAAGACAAGCGATGAGGTGCGCTCGATGTGTTTTAAAAACGAGAGGCCAAGACCCCGATCTTCGTGGGCATTTTCGATGATTCCAGGGATATCGGCAATCAAGATGCGTTTGAAATCGTCGAATTCGACAATGCCCAAATTTGGACGGAGAGTCGTAAAGGGATAGGGAGCAATTTTGACTTGGATGTGCGCAAGCTGAGAGATCAAGGTCGATTTTCCCGCATTCGGCATTCCGACAAAACCGACATCGGCGATCAGTTTGAGCTCGAGTTCGACCTCGATATCTTCGCCTGGCGTCCCTTCTGTACAGACAAAAGGGGCTTGGTGGGTGGCCGATTTGAAACGGCTATTCCCTTTGCCACCTTTGCCTCCTGCGCAGATTTTCCAAGTTTGTCCCGCTTCGACAAAGTCGTAGAGGATTTCCCCGGTTTCTGGATTTTTGACGAGGGTGCCCAAGGGAATTTTTAAGAGGAGATCTTGTCCGTTTTTTCCCTTGCAATTGTTCGAGGCTCCCGGCATGCCATTTTGGGCTTTGAGGATGCGCCGATTACGGTAATCTTCGAGGGAATGGACTTGGGGATCTGCCTGCAAGATGATGGAGCCTCCATTGCCGCCGTCGCCGCCAGCAGGGCCCCCTTTGGGGATGTATTTTTCACGGCGCCAAGCGATGACGCCATTTCCCCCCTTGCCCGCCGATAAGCTCAAAATCACTGTATCGACGAACATGGGAATGCCTTAAGCTTGAGGAAGGACAGAGACGAATGTCTTGTCCCCTTTGCGGAAGGAGACGACACCATCTATGAGGGCAAAGAGAGAAAAATCTCTGCCGACTCCTACGTTTTTAGAAGGATGCCACTTTGTGCCGCATTGTCTCACGAGAATGCTGCCTGCAGTGACGAATTGTCCAGCCGTTGCTTTGATGCCGAGGCGCTGAGATTTCGAATCGCGACCGTTACGAGTTGAACCTTGTCCTTTCTTATGTGCCATTGTAAATCCTCTTAAGCTGCCACAATTTTCTTAATTTTCACGCGAGAGTATTTTTGGCGGTGGCCAACGGTGCGACGGTAGTTTTTGCATCTCTTGTATTTGAAAGCAATCACTTTGGGACCTTTTGCAGTCTCGATGACTTCGGCATGGACTGAACATTTGGGTAGGTGGGGTTGACCGATCTTAGAGGTATAGCCATCTTGGATCATGAGAACTTGATCAAATTTCACTTCGCCATCGGCATGTAAGAGTTCGACGTCGAGAATGTCCCCTTCTTGGACTCGGTATTGCTTTCCACCTGTTTCGATAATCGCGTACATAGTTCCTCTAGAGAGTTCAAATATTCTCGGAAATATTACTCGAGTAACTATGTCTTTGTCAATCTGTATTTTTGTAAAGGATTTCTTTTCTTTCTCAAAGGAAGGAAAAGGAGGTAGGTTGCAGCCGACACGAGGGCAATGGTGGCGCCGGGCGGCCAGTTGAATCCCACTGAAATGCGGATGCCGAGAAAGCTGAAGAGAGCGCATAGAAAAGAGGCCAGGGCCATCATGACCAAGAGCCTATGTGTGAAGAGATTGGCCAGCATGGCAGGAATGATCAAAAGGGCAAGCACGAGGATGGTTCCGATAACCTGCATCAATAAAACGATCGATACGGCGACGAGGCTGAGTAAGAGGAGATAGAGCCTTCGAACCTGCACTCCTTGTAAAGAGGCCTGTTCCTCATCGAAGCAAAGAGCCAAAAATTTTCTATAATAGAGGCTTACAAGAGTCAAAATAGAAACATTTAGGATTCCCAGACGGAGAAGGTCGCTCTTTTCAATGAATAAAATATTTCCAAACAAATAATTGAGGAGTTCGACATTGTTTCCAGGGGTCAAAGACAAGAAGATCATGCCGATGGCCATGCCGGTTGACCAAATGGCGGCGATGAAGGCGTCCTCTCTTTCTCGGTAGTTCAGGTGGACCCAGCCGAGGAGAAGAGCTGAGGCGATAGCGCTCACAAAGGCTCCAAAAATGGGGTCACAAGCTGTGAACCCTTGAGCTCTTTGCAGCCAGAGGCAAAACCCCATTCCTCCTAAGATGGAATGGGCGATGCTGCCCGCAATGAAAGAGATCCGTTTGATGACGACAAAGGAGCCGATCACTCCGCTTGCAAGGGAGGCGAGTAAACTGCCCCAAAGAGCCATTTGGATGAAGGGATTTTCAAGGAACGTCAGCATGAACTCTCTTTTCTATGAGGGGTGTGTGATAGAGGCCAAACGCAAAGTGCTCACAGACATTTTTGGGTAAGAAGGAGTTGACTGTTTGTTGGACGCAGAGAACCCGATCGACCCTTTCGATGACGGTTTTCAGATCGTGGGTGACGAGTAAGATGATTTTTTTCCCTTTTAACTCCTCGAGCATTTCGAAAATGATTTGGATAGAGGCAGAATCGATATTGGCGGTGGGTTCATCGAGGAAGAGCAAATCGGGATCTGAAAGGAGGGCTCTTGCTAAAAGGGCTCTTTGAGCAAGGCCGCCTGAAAGGGCGCCGAAAACTTTATTTTTATGAGGCAAAAGCCCCAATTGATCCATGAGAAAAAGGGCCTTTTCTTTGATGTGAGAAGGGTAGCTGCCATAAAAAGAGGTTTTGGAAAGGGCGCCGAGTAAGATGAGTTCGTGAACGGTGATGGGGAAGTCGCGATCCAGCCTCTGTCCTTGAGGAACGTAGCCAACCGTTCCCTGAATGCGGATGGTCCCCCGTGTCGGAGTCAAAAATCCCATGAGCAATTTGAGAAGGGTGGTTTTACCGCCTCCATTGGGTCCCATGATCCCGATGAATTCACCGGCTTGAATCTTCAACCACACATTTTGAAGAACCGGTTCGCCCTCGTAGGAAAAGGAGAGATCTTTGACTTCAATTTGCATAGGGGTCTGCGATGAGATAGGCTAATTTTCTCATGGTTTCAAAATAGTCTGCAGAATAGGGGTCGATGAATCGGATCGGTTTATGAATTTTTTCTGCAATGATCTGGGCTCCCTTATTGTTGTACTGGGGAAGGGCAAGAGCTAACTCCGCGCTCTCCAGCACAGCTTTTTCCAAAATCTCTTCCAAGTGTTTGGGTCTCGGATCTTTTCCCTCGTATTCTACAGAGAGTTGCACCAACCCAAAATCCTTGCAAAAGTATCCAAAGGCGGGGTGAGACACGAGGAGAGTGCGGTGACTCACATCTTTTAAAATGTCTCGGATTTCCCCTTCGAGATCGTTCAATTCGCGCGCGAATTTGAGCCGATTTTCACGAAACAGCTCTTTTTTGTCGGGGTATTTTTGGCTTAAAGTGGCCTCTATGAGTTCGGCCTGTTTTTGAACCCGCTTAGGACTCAGCCAAATATGTCGATCCTGGTGATCCATTCCACAGCCCTTACAGCCCAAGGTGTGCGCATCTTCGATCAGATCGATTCCCTCTCTTAGGTCAGCAACACTCAAATTGGGGTTTTTGGCTCTGAGGATGGGGATCATTTTTTTCTCGAAAGGCTCTCCAATGCAGAACCAAATTTGTCCTTGGCCAATGGAGAAAACTTGAGAGGAGGTGGGTTCGTAGGCGTGGGGGTTAGCGCCTCTTGGCACAACGGTTTGGACCTGGAAGTCGGGGCCGGCGATTCGCTCGGCCATGAATTGGTAGGGGGCGATGCTGACCAAGACGGTCGGTTTTTGTGGCTTGAGAGCAGGAGGGGCAGACTTGCTGCAGCCAACTACAACTAGCGCTAAGAATAGGAAAAATTTTTTTGAAAGAGGCATAACCTTAAGACGTAGACTATGGCGTTTTCCGAGTTATAAAGCAAGAACC
>CAYRJU010000031.1:0-13884 GCA_964424735.1 uncultured bacterium | reverse complement strand
CGTTGATTCTACGGAGCTTTCACGCTAAAAATTCCCCCCAAATTTTACTTGGATAAGGTTCTTCTGTCTTTTAAAGAGAAAATTCACTATGTTCGGAAAAAACAACCAATGGAGGGTTTTTGTGAATCAAAACGTTATGCCTATTGTTTCTATCGTTGCTGGGATCTTGATCCTCGTGTATCCCCGTCTTCTCAACTATGTGGTTGCGATCTATCTGATTCTCGTCGGCCTCATGGGATTCATGGGTTCCTAGAACCATTCCCGATGTGTCTCCTCTTCGAGGAATTCACATCGGGAACGACTCTCCTAAAAAAACAATTGTCGTTTTCCCCATGGATCAGTAGAATGTTTCGCCTACGTCCAAACCATGGGGAAGTTATGCGCAGGGTCTATCGCCTATTTTTCTTCTTATTGCCGATGTTGTTGAATGCGGGGATTTTCGATTGGTTCGAAACTCTTTCTCCCAAAGCGGAAAAAGCCAAAATGCTTCTCAACGACTTCGATCCTCTCATTGAGAAGGCGATCCAAGATTTTCAGGTTCCGGGAGTCGCTGTTGGGGTTGTAGTCGATGGACATGTGGTATATGCAAAAGGATTTGGGTATCGCAATTTAGAAGAAAAGCTACCTGTTACTCCTGAGACTCTTTTTGCCATTGGGTCTTGTACAAAGGCGTTTACGACCTTTGTCATTGGAAATTTGGTCGATGAAGGAAAGATGGAATGGGATCAACCCGTGATCGATATCCTTCCCGAATTTCGACTTTGGGATCAGTATGCCACGACGAATGTCACGATGCGCGATCTTCTCACGCATCGAACGGGCATGCCGCGGCATGAGTTTATGTGGTACAATGCCAAGATGAGTAAAGAGGAGATGCTCAAACGGATCCGATTTTTGCAACCCTCTTTTGATCTCCGCCAGCGCTATCAATATGGAAACTTGATGTACTTCATTGCAGGCCTTGCCATGGAGAGGCTGACCTCGAGAAGCTGGGAAGAATTGATTCGGGAAAGGATTTTGTTGCCTCTCGGAATGTACAACACCAATTTTTCTGTCGAGGAGACCCAAAGCTCGAGCAATTTTGCCCATCCTTATATAGAAAAAAAAGAGGAGATAAAAAGAGTTCCCTTTCGCAATCTTTCTCTCATTAGTGCCGCTGGGGCAATGAACTCGAATATAGGGGATATGGCCCACTGGCTGCAGATGCTTCTTGCGGGGGGCGTTTACAAGAGCCAAGTTCTCATTAGTCCCGCTACCCTGCAGGAACTTCAGGCTCCCCAAGTCATCGTTCCCGGAGCCCCTGAAACGAAAGAGAGTCTTCTGTATGCCTATGGGATTGGATGGGGAGTGTTCTCTTATCTCGGCCACTACTATGTCAGTCATGATGGAGTGTCCGATGGATTTACGTCTGTTGTGGGAATTCTTCCTGGGGAAAATATTGGAATTGTCGTGTTTGCGAATAAAAATATGACCCCTCTTCCTCGCTATCTTTCTCTTCAGATGATCGATCGCCTTCTCGGTCTTCCCTATCACGATTGGTTTCAAGATGGAGTTGAGGGAATTCGGAAAACTAAACAGAATCTCAAAGAGAGAGGCATCGAAGATGACCGTTCTCGCAAAAAAGGAACCCATCCCAGCCATTCTCTTCAAGATTATGCAGGAATCTATGAAAGTCCTGGCTATGGAAAACTCGAAATTGTCTTAGAGGGTGACAAGCTCGAAGCGCACTACAACGATCTCATCTTTCTCCTGGATCATTGGCACTACGATGTATTTCGAGTCTGTGCAGAAAGACAGGATATGATCATCTCTTTTGAAGGGACAAAATTTACTTTTTGCAACAATGCAAATGGAGAAATTGGAGAGGTTGTCGTTCCTTTTGAGCCAACCGCGGATGATATTGTCTTTAAGAAAAAGTCGGAAGAGAAGCTCTCCACGCTGACCTATTTAAAGCAATTTACGGGAGCCTATGAGATTTATGGTTATACGCTCGAAATCGTCCTTCGGAATCATATGCTTGTAGCGATCATTCCGGGCCAACCTACCTATGAATTGCTTCCCTCTCACGAGAACGAATTCACAGTCAAAACGATGACCGGTTCGACCGTGCGCTTTATTCTGGATGGGAATGATCGAGTCCAAGAGATCTTGCTCATTCATCCTTATGGAACCTTCACCGCTACTCCAAAGAGGTAGTTGCTAAAAATCCAAGGTGAGCCGGCTCGTGAGTCCATAGAAGGTCAAAAGTCCTGTATTCATCCAGGTTTCTTTGGCCAAAGAGGCGGCTGCTTGCGTGGACCTGTAGACTTCTTGGAGATTGAGCCAGGTGTTCATCTCAAACCCGACGAAGAATTCGAGTCGTTTGCAGGCAAAATTTTTCTGGTAAGAGGGGCCTAGCATGAACTGGGCGGTTACGGTACCACGGGCATCTTTGTAGTGGGCGTTGCGAACGGGAATTTCTGGATTATCGGCTCCTGTGAGTTGGAGCGTGGTGTTTTGTTCAGCGCGATTCGAGTAGCTTCCCATCAAAAGACCCACAAAGCCTTGGGCCGTCATGTAGAGATCCCAAGTCCAATACCAATCGACTATCGATCCCGTTTTGAGACCTGCTCCTGTAAAAGCCCAGCGGTTGCGAATGGTTGTAAAATTTGGCGTGGAATCGTTGTAGACGACTTTCCAGTCCTGACTGATCCAAGCCAAGCTTGCACCTCCTACTACCCGTAGGCGAAGGTGTGGATTGGGAAAGAAAACCCGATCGATAAGCCAGTCAAAGACGTTGTAGTTGAGATGGATTCTACTGTGAGCGCCAGTTAAGGGATTGGTCAAGACTTGAGGGAATGTGCCCGTTAAAAATTGTTCAGAAGGACGGGGTTTGCTGGAGCGGTTTTCTCCTCGACTTGTCATTCTCGTATATTGCCAGCGGCTTTCCCAAAAATGTGGCGCTCTAAAATAGTGAAATTCCAGGCGAAATCCGGGATCGAGACCAAACGTTGCCTTTTGGAATTTCCCTTGCGCAAATGAAGCGGTTGGACCCCAGGCATCTTGGTTCATTTTCAAAGCGTAATCTAGCGCGCCTTCTGCAACGCTCCAATAGAGGAATTCTGCGCTGGCTGAAAAAACTTGATCGTAGCGTTTGAAGAGATCGGGTTCCCCGTCTAATTCATCATGGACAGGTTGCTGAGGTTTTGCGATTAAGGGAAGAATCAAACCAATACTCCATAACATCCACTTCATCGAGGAACTCCTTTTAGGCTACATTAAAAAAAAATCTCGGAATGTGCAAGAAGAAAGTCGATCTGATAACATGAAGCCATGAGAAAGTTTCTTTTCGTTCTATTTGCCTCTACAGCTTTTGCAGCTCTACCTCCTCTGGCTCAGAGTAGGCGAGAACTGCAGGCCGTTTTGGCCGACAACCGATTTTACAATTCTTTGGGAAGTGCCGAGATGATCCAAGAGATCATCCGAACCAACGAGGGCTTTTTGATTTTCACGCAAAATTACTCGATGCATGTCGATGTCAAGTACGGCGGCGGAGATCGGAGAGTGATCGGCCCCATTCACTTTGAGCTCGAATTCCACCAGCCGGTGAATTTAAGAACCGGTGAGCCAAAAAACTAAGATCTGGGCGGCTTTTTCAGATGGAGGGCTGCCGAGTTGATGCAGTAGCGTAGGTGGGTGGGTTTCGGTCCGTCGGGAAAGACGTGGCCGAGATGAGAATCGCACGATTTGCAGAGCACTTCTATCCGGGTCATACCATGCGATGAATCGGTTTGTTCGAGGACGGCTGTTTTGGAAATCGGTTTTGTAAAACTCGGCCAACCAGAGCCCGAATCGTATTTATCTTCAGAGCTAAAAAGCGGGGCATTGCAGGCGGCGCAAGTGTAAGTTCCCGGTTCATGGCAATCCCAATACTTATTGGCAAACGGTTTTTCGGTCCCTTTCCCACGGCAGATGGCGTAACATTCGGGAGAAAGTTTTTCTTTCCACTCTTTGTCGGAGCGTTTCATGGAGAGCCTTTTAGAGCGGGAAAGAGACCGATGAGCCCGTAGGCAAGTGTTTGGATGGAAATCGCTGCCAAAATGAGTCCCCCGAGGCGATTGATGATGTTGATGCCCGATTTGCCAAAGAGTTTTTCAATGTCTCCCGCAAAGTAGAGAAGAACTCCCATGACGAGCGAGACCAAGATGGATGAAATGCTGATGAGGATCTGATTGTAGATCCCGGGAAATTGATTGACACTCACGATCACTGTACTGATGGCACCAGGCCCCGCGATGATGGGGATAGCAAGAGGAACAATCGCACCGAAATCACTTGGCTTGCTCTTTTGCTCGTCGGGACTGTGTTTGATGGAGCTCTCTTCGGCATTCAACATGGAAAGAGCCAACATGAAGAGCACAACGCCGCCTGCTACTTGGAAGGCGGGAAGCTCAATGCCCAGAAGGAGCAGAAGAGGACTGCCAACCCAGGTGACGACAAGCAGGATGATGCAGACAGCAAAAGCAGCCGTCAATCCGGTTTGTCTTTTTTCAGTCAGAGTCAAACTCCGCGTCACCTTCAATACCGCAGGCAATGCAGAGAGGGGATTTGCGATGACGAGAAGGCCAATAAAGTGGTTGACGAATTGGGCGAGGTCCATAACAATACCTTTTTAGTAAAATCATAGTCTTTAAGGGAGTATCAGACAAGATGGAGATTTGGTTAGACACTGCAGATTTCGAATTCATCGAACAGGCAAAAGAGATGGGAATTCTCCATGGTGTGACGACCAATCCTTCTATCGTGGCCTCCTCGAATTTAGCGCTCGAAGATCTGTTGGAAAAGATTTTATCTCTGCAAAATGGCCCGGTGACTGCGCAAGTGACCGCTTTGGAAGCGCCAAAAATGATCGCGCAAGGAGAAGCCTTACGGGCTTTTTCTCCCCGGCTTATTGTGAAGGTGCCGGTGACTGCTCAAGGGCTCAAGGCCATCCACGCTTTGACGCAAAAGAAAATTCCCGTGATGGCCACCGCGGTCTTTGATCTCAACCAAGTGCTGCTTGCAGCAAAGGCGGGCGCCACCTACATCGCCCCCTATTTTTCCACCATTTGCGAATTGGATATGTCGGGTATCGATCAGTTTCATATGATGCAAAAGCTTTTAAGGGGATACCAATACCCTTCTAAACTCTTAGCCGCCTCATTGAAATCGGGAGAGCAGGTGAGGCAGTGCCTTGAGCTCGGCGTGGATGCGGTGACCCTCAATCAAGAGGTTTTTTCTTCTTTTACCGAAGACCACGAAGAGACGCTGAGTCGACTGGAAAAATTCGAAAAGGATTGGAAAGGGGCAACGCCAAGAAAGAAATTGCCCCTCTGAAAGAAAGGGGAGAGCTTTTTTTCAACGCGCAAACCACTTACAAAACAGCCACGCTAGCTTACAACCAAGTAGGCAAGCTCCAGATTCTCTCCCGTCTCTACCGTCGAGACAAAATCTGACACAAACCCTTTCATTGTCTTCGCAACGGTCGGCATAGGCCACTGCTAGCTCATTGAATGCAACTAGAGCAACGGCAAATACTGCAACTACGCGAGCGTTGCGAAGCATTTGTCTTGCTGAAGGCAATGTAGGAAAATAACCGAAATTTCCCACTCTTTGCATGACTGCTCCTAACATATTTCCTCCTATTTGGATTACCCGATTACTTGAAAGGTAAGTAGTATGGCATATTTAACCAATTTTTTCTATCTATTATTGATTTTTTTGCGTGAATTGGATCGATTTGGTAAACTATTTCCTCGCTTAAGTTAAGGAGGCGAATATGTCAGTGCCACAAACTGGACCAAAGGCAACGGTTAATTGGGATCCAAAACCTATAAAAGCGGCAATGAAGGGTTCTTATAAAGTGATATCTACAGTTGCAACAGGTGCTTTGGAAGGTGTTGCTACAGTAGCTGCGGCTAAAGTGTGCCCAAAAATTCCCGAAGGTGTGAAGAAGGCTGTTGTGGGCTGTGGCCTGTCAGCTGCAGGCAGTATTGCACAAAAGGCTTATGACAGGGGAGTAGATGATGCTTATGCAACGCCTGAGTCAGTCGGAAATAGGATTGTTGGTTATTATCGAGGCAAATAGCTCGCATTAGGAAATAGTACAACCCTCGTCAGGCGGTCTTCCTGTTACTAAAAGTTCGGGTTGGTGAATTTGAACTTTTGCTAAGGCTGTGGAAAATCTACTTTTTTCTCGTTCATTTTCCTCGGCAAAGTGGCCCTTAATAACTTGAGTGACGTCGATTCTCCGAATCCCCTCTCCTCGTACCTGGACCGAAATTTCCGTGTAAGGGATTTGGTAAGCATCACCTCCATCAAGAGGTATGGACCAGGTAATATTGGCCACAGCAGCGACTTTTGTCAGAGTCCCATATTCATCCCAGGGCATTTCAAATAGGATCGGTTTCCAGGAGCGAGCTTTCAGAGCTCTTTGAACTTCTTTAGTAACATCAACAGTTTGTTTTCCCACCCCACCTAGGCATAACACTGTCACTTCTTGTTTGCAGTGGATGGAATTTTGGCTAATTCTAAATTTTGGGACTTCCATGAAGGTGGGCTTCAGAATATTCCTTTCAATGTAAAGGTGAATGCGCGCCCGAGATAACGTTTTTCTTGCCCAAGAAAAGCAGTTATGGGGTTGTTCGAAGAATGATGGAGCATGCACGAGAATTGACTCGCTTCCCCGAGGATCGAAGTGAACTTGGGGATTTCCTTGGTTGTAAAGGGCTATCTCTCGTTGGACTTCTCCTAGCATTCTTTCCCCATCTGGTTTTGGGATGGACCAGGTTTCAGATTGTCCACTAACCTCTAAAGAGGGGTTGTCGATTAAACGCGCTTTGCCAATTCCTTTCCCAGATCCACTCACCAAATCAGCCATTTTCATAAAATATCGGCCATCTTTGATTCCTTCGATGACAAGACAGGCGTGTCCTCCCCACGAATCCTTGTTCCGTATGCGACTCGCCCATGCATCGACTAAAGTAACTGCCCATTGATCATCCGTGAGTTGTACTTCGGGATCTAATTGACTGTCCTCCTGTCTACTCATAAAAAGGACCGACCCGTCAGGACTTACAGTAGGTTCCAACCTCACGAGATTATCGATACACTCTTGAAGGGATCGATCAGGAGGCGTTTCAATGAGGATAGGGCCAATGACCCGCCCATTTTGGTAGACAACTTCATAATGCAATTGATTCTGAATGGAAAAAAGATGGACATCCTCAGTTTGTAAATGCCATGTGTGAAGATGAACCCCTTGATTCCCTTGCCCAGCCTGATAGGCAACTCTAAGAGGTGGTCTAATGGCTGCCATAAGCGTTTCCTAACAATCTGGAAAAAAATCCCTTCCAATTTGCGAAAGGATTTCCCAAAGAGATTTTCTGAGGAAATGCATCGACTCTTCCTTTCAATTTGAGAAGCCGAATAGCATGAGTGGGTCCCAGGGTGACGGTAACGTTGTCCTCTCCTGGCCTTGGCACCCAAAGGACGTCATGAGTTCGCGTATCGACAACTCCATACTGTTGATGAGTCCAGCCAAATTCCGGCCATTCTTGCTTGGCTTGATCTCTAATCGCATTTAAAAAGCTAGCAGAAACCGCGCGCATTTTACCGCGAAAAGGCACTCCATAGTAGTCATCGCTGTCTGGATTGGTTGAGTTGAGATTTCTGTAGACGTCAAAGTGACCTGTTGTGGCCAGTTGGCTCAAAAGAGATTGGGTAATTAGGAAGTTGCTCATAAGTTTCCTCCATTGGTTAGAGAAACGGCTTACATTTTACAACGGATAGAAATTACTTGCCACCTAGAACCTGAAAAACGGGAGGAAGTGGAGAGCTAAATTTCACCTCTTTGCGGGTGAAAGGATGGATGAATCCCAGAGTGCAGGCATGTAGGCAGAGCCGTTTTAAGGGATTTTCCATCGAGCCGTACCGCTCATCACCGACGATCGGGTGGCCCGCCATTTGGCAGTGGACTCTAATCTGGTGTTTGCGCCCCGTTTCGAGTCTGAGCTTTAAATAGGTATATTTGGGAGATCTGCGGATCACTGAATAGTGAGTGATGGCCTCTTTTCCGCTGTCGGATTCCACGACATGGAGAGAGGGAAGTTCGAGGAGTTTGCTTTTCCAACTGCCCCTATTTTCTTTGAGCCGTCCCTCGACAATCGCGTAGTATTCTCGGAGAATATCGTGTTTTTCAAAAAGGACATCAAACTTTTCTTCCGATTCTTTGCCGCGGGCAAAGAGAAGAATCCCCGAAGTTTCTCGATCGATCCGATGCACGGCAAAGATTTGGTCGGTGCCCGAGTGCTCGCGCAAGAGCCCAAGCGCATGTTTTCTTTGCGGGCCCTCATCAAGAGGAACACTCAAGAGGCCAACGGGCTTATCGATGACGATCAGATGACGATCCTCGTAGAGGATCTTGAGGCCAGGTACCTTGGGTGCTTTAAAGGTGTCTTTGACAGAAAGCGTTTGCCCTTTTGCAAGCTGGATGTTTTCTTGCAAAAGAGGTTTCCCATCGAGTCGAAAACGGCCATTTTTAAGCCAGGTCTGCAAAGTGCGGCGAGAGCTATCAGGAAAGATTTGACGGAGCGCTTCCTGAGCGCTCATTTCGGTAGGGACGACATATTCCATGTTGAACAGTATATCTCAAGGGATGCTTATTCTGAAGGGGGTTTTCTGAGCTGCTTTTTGAATGACAACTTTTTTTTTGCTTTCAGCACCTTTTCTTGGGCCCTCTTCGATCGTTTACGCTTTTGACGCCTGAGCTTTTCGACTCTTTGCTGTTTTTCACTTTTTTCTTGAAACAGCCTTTCTTCGAGCCTTTCGCAGAGCTCTCTACGAGCGTAGAGCCGGTTGAGATCCCGAGAGCGTGTCTGTTGACACTTGATTTCGATCCCCGTTGGAAGGTGCTTGAGATAGACGCAAGAGGAGGTTTTATTGATTTTTTGCCCCCCGCTTCCAGAACCCAGGATGAATTTTTCGATCAAATCGCCCTCTTTTACGGATAGGCGCTCCATACGCTCTCTCAATTCTTCCCATTTGTCCATAGGGGCAGTTTGGCTCTTATCCCTATATTTTCTCAAGGGATTATAAAAACCACTTTGACGGATATAGGGGGGACCAGGTAAAATGGAAGCATCTTGAACATAGCGAACATAGGTTCGGTTGTTTAGGACTAACAAACCATAAATAGCAAGAATCTTGTCTTGGTCTCTCTTTCTCAGAAAAAATCCTGAAAAATTTGGCCGTAGAACATTAGACTCTTTTTTTATTTTTATCTTTTTGGAGTAAAGTAATGAATCAACAAAATCAAAAACTGTATGTTGGAAACCTCAACTTTGATGCTACTGAGGATCAAGTCCGTGATCTGTTTAGCGCATTTGGCGAAGTACAGGAAGTTAAAATTGTCATGGACCGTTTTTCAGGCAGGTCTCGTGGCTTTGCGTTTGTTCGCATGACCTCTGCTGAAGATGCAGGAAAAGCGAAAGAAGCGCTCAGCGGACAACCTTTCCAAGGCAAAGCTCTCGTCATCGACTGGGCACGCACAGAGCAGCGTGACAGACCCCAAGGCGGCGGCGAACGTCGTGGTGGTGGCGAATTCCGTCCCCGCAGAGAAGGCGGCGGCGGCGGACGTGAAGGCGGATGGGGCGGCGAAAGACGCGAATCTCGCGGAGATCGCGGCGGCTTCAACCGTTATTAATCTCTTGTATAGGGCAGCTAATTCTTAGCTGCCCTTCTTTTTTTCAATCACAGAAATCGTCAAACGGGCTGCAGAAACCAATTGGCCCATCTCATTGGTGATTTTGATTTCCCAGACTTGCGTACTTTTTCCTAGGTGAAGAGGTTGGGTCACTGCGGTGACAAATCCAGAGCTGACCATCCGAATGTGGTTGATGTTGAGATCCAGGCCTACACAGAGCTGGTGCTCTTCGACGCAGTAATTGGCGGCGGCACTTGCGACGGTTTCTGCAAGGGCGGCGGTGGCCCCTCCATGGACGATCTGCATCGGTTGTGAGGTGCGGCGATCGACTGGCATCCGAGCCGTTAAGTGGCGATCGCCAATCTCTGTGAACTCAATCCCCAAATGATCGATGAGAGAGTTTTTGCATCGTCGATTGATTTCCTCTACGGTAACGGGTCTTTTCCATATCATAGATCCAATATGCCCGATTTTGCCTCTTTTGTCATGCTTCCTCGAGATTTTTTCCAAGATCGGTAACTGATCAAGATCAGGAGAATGACAGCCACGACACAAGTCACGTAGCCAAAGATGAAAAGAGCGTCATTGAGCCCTTGGATCGCTGCCTGGGTTTTGACGTTTTTGATCAGGGCGGCTTGGGCTTGGGCAGAGTCGGGGTACTTGTCGAGCAGGTTTTGCAGAGCATATTTATAAGCTGGAAGTTCTGGGTTGATCTGTTCTCCAAAACGGGCGGTATGAAAAATCGTGCGGCGGATGCTGAAAATGGAAATGAGAGTGCCCCCATAGGTGCCCCCACTTTGGCGAAAAAAGGTGAGAATGGTCGCGCCTGCTGTTTTTTGGGCAGCGGATATGCCTTTCAGAGCCATCGAAGTCGTAGGTCCGAGAGCTAGGCCGATTCCAATGCCACGGATCAGCAAAATGGTGACCACTTCAGAATAGCCTGTTAGCCAACTGAGCTCATTGTTGTAGAAAAAGCTAAAGATGAGGAGGGAAAGCCCCGTGAAGGTGAGGATGGGAACCGGCAGCAGTTTTGTCAGCGCATTGGCAATCATGCTGACGAGACCGATAGTAAAACCATAGACTGAGGCAATTTTCCCAGAAACAAAGCGTTCATATCCGAGCCCATCCAGCATGTATTGAACGGTTACTTCCACACCGGCAAAGGTGGCCATTCCCAAGAGAAAAAGGGCGGCGAGGCTCACGCTAAAAATGGGGTCTTTGAAAAGGAGAAGAGGAAAGAGGGGATTGGGATGTTTTTTTTCTGCAAGGATGAGAAGAAAAAGAGAAAGAGCCGCAATGGCGAAAAAAGCGAGGATATAGGGCGTTACCCAACCTTGAGGGGTGGAAGGGATAGGACCTAGGGTCAGCGCAATGAGAAGGCTTGATATGAATGTCGAAAAGGAAAAAAATCCCAAGAAATCGAAAGGAGATTTTTTCAAATCGGGAACTTTTTTTCGCATGAGCCAGCAAGAAATTGCCGTTAAACTTCCCAGAAAAAAAATGAGAAAAAAGACATCTCTCCAGGATGCAAATTGAGTGAGATAACCGGCAGCTATGATTCCAATTCCAACGCCTGCTCCGAAGGCAATGCCAATATAGAGATTGATTGCTAAACCCACCTTTTCTTTGGGCATATTGCTAGCAATGAGAGAGAGTCCGATCGGAAAGATAAAGCCGGCTCCAACTCCTTCTAACAACCTGGACGCTGCGATCGTGAAAAAATGCATCGATAAGCCAACGCAAAGAGAGGCGATTGTGAAGATGATGACCCCATAGGTATACATGCGATTGAAGCCAAACTGGTTGGCAAACCAATTTGCAGTTGGGACAGTGATGTTGAGCCCTAGAAGATAGAGGGTCGTGAGCCAAACGGATTCGGTCTGACTCAGGGCGAGCTCTCCTTGAATGGCGGAGTCGCTGATCATGGTTGCAACTGCAGAGCATACAGCGAGAAAGGTTGTCAAAATCACATTTGCGGTGATGTGCATTGGGTAAGAGGGATGTTCGTGAGAGAAAAAGCCAGGCTTTTTCATCGAACCTTGACATGGATTTCGGCCGACATTCCCGGATAGAGATAGAGGGGCTCTTTCGATTGAGGAACGCTGAGAAGAATTTTGATTGGAACTCTTTGCACGACTTTTGTGAAATTTCCAGTCGCGTTATCTGGAGGAATGAGAGAAAATTGGGACGCGGCTGCAGCCCGAACGACAAAGACAGAACCTGTGAAGGTTCGGTCGGGATAGGCATCGATGTGAATGTCGACTGGGTCTCCAGGTTGTAAATGGCCCACTTTGGTCTCTTCTAAATTCGCTGTGACCCAAATATTTTTCACATCTGTCAGATTGAAGAGGGGCTGTCCGATTTGAGCGACGTCTCCGGCAACGATCCAGCGCTTAGAGATCGCGCCATCTCGGGGTGCATAGATTTTTGTGTGGCGTAAGAGCTCTTCAATAACGCCCAATTTGGCGATTCCATTGACGAGATTGGCCTCTGCAACTTTGTAATTAGCTAAAGAGTAATGGTAGTCTTTTTCGATCTTGTCAAAAGCGATGTAGGAGATGATTTGGTTTTCAAATTCTTGCCTTGCGACCTGGTAGATGTCGCGCAGCTTTTCCATTTCGATTTTCTGGAGTTTGACGCTTTCTCGAAGAAGGGCGACATTCGTGAGAGCGTCTTCTTTTTTCGAGTTGTAAATACTCTCGTCGAGTTGACAGAGGAGCTGTCCTGTTTGAACAGAATCTCCTTCATCGACAAAGAGCTCGATGATGCGCGCTTCGATATCGGCGCTGATCTGAATTTGATATCCGTCGAGATAGGCATCATTTGTCCAGACATATTTGCGGGAGTGCAAATACCAACTTAAGAGTGCGATGACGAGGAGAAAAACCCCCAGCCCGCTGAAGAGCATTTTCCCAGAGATGATTTTCTTGGGATTTGTGGGGGTCTCATCCATTCCAGATCCACTTAGCTCATGAATCCAGCCCAGAGCAGGTAGGCGCCTACGAGAAGCCATACCCAAGATAGGACGGTGTAGCCCGAACCTGCCAACATATCTCTCATCATTTTGGCAAAAGCCTCAGGCCAGAAAATTCTCATCACACCCTGGATTGTTAGAAACCATCCAAAGAGAGAGATCAAAGCGGGCCAAGAAGAGACCCAAATATTATGGCTGACCACGACCAAAAGTCCGAGACCGAGAGCGACCAGTCCAACAAAAGTCATGAGGGACATGTTGCCCAGTGTCTCGCTCATAATTTTTTTGAAGCGAGCATGATGGAGAATCATGGCCAATCCGACTAAAAAGAGCCAAAGTCCAATGACTTGGGCATAGAATACAGAAATACACATAAGAGAAGCTCCTGTTTGTAACCTCTACTTTTTTCTTTAACAAATAAGAACTTAATTTGCCAAAAAATTATTTGATGCTCCCCGGAATGCCTTTTTCATTTAATTCTGTTTTTTGGTATTATTCGATCAATTATAAAATTAAAGCGTAATTATGTCTTATTTTTTTAAAGTTTTGGTTGGTTTTATTTTAGCCTCGGGCGTCACAGATGCTGATGGGTGGGTTGCCGTCGAAAAAGTGCCCAATGCAAAAGAGCTCGTAACGGATCTCGATCCGAGTATCTGGGTGCTCTTTTCTAAAACCTTGGGTGCAGAGAAATTTTTGGTTCGATTCCCAAAAGATCCCGTTTACCGCACTGTTGAGGGGGGAGGGGTCATCCTGAGAGCCCATTTTCAAGGAGAAATTTTTGAGCTGACGGCTCAAAAGGGGAGTGATCAGCCGAAAACGGACCTCAGTTATGAGTTTGAGGGGAAATGGATCCATGAGCATTTTGTTGAAACGGAAGAACACCTCTACCGGCTTCGGACCTACTCGCCCTTTTCTGAAAGCCAGAGCCACACCACCTTCGCCACCTCTTTTCAGATTCAGTAGAGAATCGAGGTCTGTATTTCTTTAAAGAAAATCCAAATTCCATAGAGAGAATTTAAAAAATGTTGCGCGAAATCTTCGCCGTTGTGTATGATACACATTGTTCTTTTTCAGTTGGTTTTGAGAAAGAAAAGAGCAGCAAAGACTGCTTCAGTGATGGTTTTAACATCCGATTATTTTGACAGTAGAAGAAGAGAAGAGTATTCAGAAGAACTTAAGCTTGTGTAAG
>CAYRJU010000030.1:0-15674 GCA_964424735.1 uncultured bacterium | reverse complement strand
CCTACAATTATTAACTAGACAAGTCTCAAAGGAAAATTTAAAATCCCGAAAAACGCTATGATCAAAAACAAAAAAGTACTCGTCACGGGGGCCGATGGATTCATTGGATCCCACCTGACTCAATTGCTCGTCAAACAGAAGGCCAAAGTCCGCGCTTTATCTTGTTATAATTCATTCAATCACTGGGGTTGGCTGGAAGGGATCCCGGAACTGAATGAAATCGAAGTCGTGACGGGCGATATTCGCGATCCTCATATCTGCCGTAAAATCACAGAAGATATCGATGTTGTATTCCATCTTGCGGCCCTCATTGCGATTCCCTATTCCTATCAGGCCCCAGAATCCTATCTCCAAACCAATGTGATGGGAACGGCTAATCTATGTCAGGCCGCTCTCGATCATTCCGTTGAACATTTCCTCTATGCTTCGACCTCCGAGGTCTATGGAACAGCTCAATCTGTCCCTATCGATGAAAACCACCCGCTACAACCCCAATCCCCTTATAGCGCAAGTAAAATCGGAGGAGAGAGCATCAGTTTAAGCTTTTTCTATTCTTTCGGACTTCCCGTCACCATTGTGCGCCCTTTCAACACGTATGGACCTAGACAGTCGACAAGAGCCATCATCCCCTCCATCATTGAGCAGCTCATCGAAGGGAAAAGACAAATAGCGATTGGAAACCTATCTCCCACTCGCGATTTTTCCTATGTTGAAGATACTGCTGAAAGCTTCATTCGACTGGCTCTTTTAAAACCAGCCATCGGAGAAATTGTGAATGTAGGAACGGGAGTTGAAATCTCGATGAGAGATCTTGCCATGTATATTGCTTCGCTTTTTGGAAAAGAGATCGAGTTTGTCATCGATCCCAAGAGATTGAGGCCCCCTCTCAGCGAAGTCGACCGATTATGTTGTAATTATGCAAAATTCAAACAGCTCACCTCTTTTAGTTTTAAATATTCCCTAGAAGAGGGTCTGCGTCAAACAATGGATTGGTTTGTAAACAAAAAGGCAGATTTATGCACAAAACAGCTGTCATTTTAGCTGGAGGAATAGGGGCAAGGCTCAAGAGTTATACAGACCATCTTCCAAAACCCCTCCTTCCCATTCAAGATACTCCCTTGCTGAAGATCCTCTTAGATCAATTGGCGAGTTACGGATATGGACGCATCATCCTCGCCACTCATCATCAATCTGATCTGATTCGAGATTACTGCGGAGATGGTTCAAAGTGGGGCCTTTCTATCGAATATACGCAAGAAAAAAAACCTCTGGGAACCATAGGACCTCTTAAACTCATCTCAAAACTCCCCGAAAACTTTCTGATCTTGAATGCAGATGTTTTAACCGATCTCGATTTTGGCGAATTTTATGACCAACATGTGCAAAGAGAGAATCTCTTTACAATCGCGGGCTATGAACATGTTGAGAAGCTGCAATACGGCGCATTAGAAATTGAAAATCAACGCCTGATCTCCTTTAACGAAAAACCGGTGATCCAGCAAACGGTCAATATGGGGATTTATGCGGCAAATAGAAAAATCTTAAGTTCTATTCCCAATCAAACTTTTTTTGGAGTGAATGATCTGGTGGCTGCCTTACTCAAAGCAAAATTACCCATTGCTGTCATTTGCCACTCTGGAAAGTGGCTAGACATTGGGACCCCTTCCAATTACCATCAAGCGCAAACCCTGGCAATTCCTTGAAGATTCTCGTTACGGGAGGTGCTGGTTTTTTAGGAAAAGTACTCGTTCGAAAACTCCACGAGGAACATTTTGAAACAGTCCTCATTGATTCCAAACAGTGTGACTTATCGGATCCTAAATCGGTACCCAATCTCTTAAAAGTCGATGCTGACTTCGTCTTTCATCTCGCTGGTAAAACAAAGCTGAGATCTGCTAGTGAATTCTATCTTGCCAATTTAGATACGACACGCTCTGTCCTCGAATACTGCCGCATTCGAAAAACCCCCATGCATTATGTCAGCACGTACGTATACGGAAACCAGGGAGCAGGCCCGATTTCTGAAAAGATTCTTCCAAACCCAAGCCACCCTTACGCGCATTCAAAATGGTTGGCAGAGGAAATGTGTCTCTTCTATGCCCGCTCCTTCTCAATCCCCATCACCTTGTCGCGTCCTTTCAATATTTATGGACCTCTTCAAAGCACCGACTTCTTCATCCCCAGCATGATCAAACAATTGCGCACGCAAGAGCTCATCAAGCTCCGCAATCCCCATGCAAAACGCGATTTCGTATTCGTGGAGGATGTCGCTGAGGGTTTGATCGCTTTGATGAAGCAGGGAAGAGGTGGCCACATCTACAATATCGGAACAGGGATTTGCTTTTCTTGCGAGGAAGTGATTGAACATTTACAGCAGTTGTTAAACTTTCAAAAACCCATCGTTTTAGAATCTGCAACAGAAGAAATTGTTCATGCTCAGGCAGACATTCAAAAAATTTGCACAGAGACAAATTGGAGACCCAAACACTCTCTTACAGAAGGGCTTTTAAAGTGCTTGTAAAAAAGTTCAGGAGAAAGGTCCGTTTTTTACTTCAGTTTGGCTGGGATTTTGTTTTTTTGAGTCTTCGTCTTTTATGGAAACGCCCTTCCGCCTCGATTCTCTTATGCATTGGATCTCCTGGGTCTGTCGGAGGTACAGAATTTCTCGTGAACAAAATCGCCGAACTTTTAAGTGAGCGCAAAGAAAAAGTCCTCGTCTTGACGACAGGCAAACTCTCCGATAAACGGACCCATCTTTTTCTAAAAAGGCTACAAAGTCAAAAAATTCCCCACATCCCTATCGGAAGTTTGAGCTCGGGACCCAAATCTTGTCTAGCTTTTCTCTTGAGGCGATTTCGAGCTTCTCATTGCCATTTTTTCAATCCACCTGCTACCTCCCTCATTCCCGCAGCCAAAAAAGCGGGAATGAAGATTTTCTATATAGAAACGGGGCTACCCAAACCAAATGACCGGTGGTGGCAGCCTCTTTTTGCCCATATTTCTCATATCGACAAAGTTTTTGCCGTATCGCATGCAAGCCTTCACCACTTTCAATCCCTCTTTTCTTATCCAGGGCCTACAGCCATTTTTTACCCCCTCATCGATGCTCCCCCTCCTCACCTATCCGAGCGGAGCCTTCCTAGCTCTGGAAGTAGAGATCTCCACGTGGTCTATTTTGGAAGAATCTATCGCGATAAAGGGGTCAAAGAGCTCCTCGAGGCTTTTCGACTCTTTCTACACACATTCCCTTCCGCCCATCTTACCTACATAGGAGAAGGTCCAGATAAAAACTTTCTACAAAAACAGGTGGCGAGCTACGGCATGGAGGGCAACGTCCATTTCTGTGGATTTGAAAAAAGGGAACACCTTTGGGAAAAACTCTACACTTTCGACCTCTTTTGCCTTCCCTCGCTATCGGAAGGGGCTCCTTGCAGTATTTTGGAGGCGATGTCGATCGGGCTTCCCGTAGTTGCTGCCCGCATAGGTGGCATTCCAGAAATGATTGAACATGAAGTATCTGGCCTTCTCGTAGAACCGAACAACTCTCAGGCTCTATTCCAAGCGCTTTGCCTTTGCGCTCAAAATCCCTCTTTTCGAAAAAACCTCGGCATACAGGGGCAAAAACGGTACCGAGATTTTACGGAGACTCCGTTTCGAGCAATTCTTTGAATAGAGTATCGATCTCTTCCATCATATCGGCAAATTTTGGATCCTTGGACCAATTTGACCCCATCCGAATGTGCAAAAACAGCTCTTTCCCAATAAAACTGTGAGACGCCCATTGTTCAGAATTAAATAACAGAGGACATTTGGCGCTAAATCGATCCTTCAATTTTGATGGCGTGTTGAACAAATAATAAGCGGGGAATTCGGTTCCTAAATGCTGATAATCTTGCAAATAGAAATAGGTATATCCGCCAGAATCTGTCCGATGGCCCAAGATGGTACCCAGGTTGAAATTGAGACGCTCCTTCTCTGGCATGCGAGAAGGGTTGAGAATCAGAAAATTGGGAAGCATATAGTGGATTTTATTCGGGAAAACTCCCCTCTCTTCTTTTTTGTAGCTAAAGGCCGCCTCTCCTAGATATTTTTCGATGCTAAAGGGAGAAAGAAGAAAAATGTCGTTATCTAAAATGAGACAAACCTCTTTCGAATGGATGACATAATTCTCATAGATGTACTGCGTAGCAACAGCACATTCAAAGCTTGGAGAATAAAGATTCACATAAAGATCGAGAATGGGAAGACTGGGCATGTCAAATGAGGAACGTGGGATTTGAATATATTTGACCCCATATTTTTCGCACTCATTTTTAATTTGCTGTGAAGTTTCTGGATCTCTTGAATCTTCAAAAACAAAAAACTCAAATTCATCTAAGATATTTTTCTTGAAAAACAAATACTGATATTGAACGTACTCTGGTTGATTAAAATAGTGAGCAAAAATATTGACTTTTGCTTCCCCTAAAGAAAAAAGAACGCAAAAAAGAAAGCTTTTATAGAGAAAGCTCATTGACAAACTCCCTTTCAATCAATAATAAGGTCTGATCATCAATAGCTCTTCGATTGTGAGCAAGCCTTTCAATGGGGCACAATTTGAGTCCTAGTGAGTAGAGAATGATCGAGAGGGCATTTTGGTCTGAACGAGGAGAAAAGAAAGCCACTTTATTCTCTGCAGCTTGGTACCACAGATCCAAAATCGTTTTTCCTACGTTCTTTGTGAAATCAAGTCCTGTAATCCCTGCAGAACAGCTCGGAATTTGATCCGCTTCTTCCTGAGTGATGGCAAAAGCATCGCAAGTCAAAGAATTGATATAAGGCCCTATATTGTGAGAATTCCCCATGGAGAAATACCCCTCTTTTTGAATCAAATCAAAGATCTGATTCAGACTGACCACGGGAAGAATGGCCGTATCTAACCATAGAGCTCTTTTAAAGCCCATTTCTTGAGCTTCTTTGAAAAAGGAGGCCTTAAAAGCATACGGGACGTGGGCCAAAGCGAGACTTCCTCCCTCTATATTGGGCCATCCTCCAATTCGATAGAGAATGTGTCCTCGAAAATCAGAATTTTTCACGAAATTGACCAAACGGCGTAAGCCCCTCGGATAATTTTTATTGAAAGAAGCGTAGACGATCAAGCAATTTTCTCGTTCACTTGGATCGCAATTGACTGCAATATCTCCATATTGAGGCTGCTCTTCCGGAGAGGTCCCAATGATTTTTAGATTTCTCGCATTGGGCTCATAGTCTTTGAGCAAGTGGATGATGGAGCGCTCTCCAAAGGTGAGATAATGCTGTACTTTAAACAGATCTTCCAGCGTAGGGTTTGTAAGACTAGAAATTTCTTGATATACGGGAATATCCGCATAGTAGTCCTCTCCATAAGTAGAGAAAATGATGGCGAGGGCCACTGCAATTTTTTGCCACATAATTAACTCCTATCCAAGCGTTGATAAGGGGGTTTGGATCGAATATAAACTTCGAGATCTCGCTGCAATTGTGCATCGATTTTATTGTCATTGATTGGGTTGATCACATTATAAACGTATGTGATATCTCGGATGAAAGCGTGTCTATCTCCTGCCATCTCAATCATGGGAAACATCATCGCCTGATCCCAAGTCATGACAAAAAACTTCCCCTCATAGAGAAGATCTTCGAGTTGGATCTTCTTGAATAACCAGGCATAAAAAGTTCTCAAATGAGAGGGACATCGATAGGTGCGGAAAGCATTTTGGGCCACGATTTTTTTCGGAATGGGCAAACTCCAACCCTTTGATTGGGAAGGATGCTCGATCAAAGTTCCGTGAGTGAGCCAAATCTCTTTTGAGCTATAGACATCGTTGAGTTTTCTAAGAACTCTAGAATCATAGAACCAGTCATCCCCATCCAGACTTACAATGATCGCGTCGTCTTCACATTCATTGTGAATGGCATGATAGATGTTCGCTAGCGCTCCTACCCGCTCGTGATTGCGAATCAGATGAAAGTCTATCTTTTTTCCATGTGCCCTTACCAAGTTTTCCACAATATCTGCAGTTCCATCTTGAGATGCATCATCTACGTAAACAACTCTGTAATTGGAATACTTTTGGTTTAAAATCGAGTGCACATTTTTTTCAGCCCATTGCTTACAATTATACGCGGTTGTCAAAACGATGATCGGCTTTTCTTGGGCTGCACTTAAGCTCTGAGATATACATAAAAAGACAAAAAGAATTTTCAGCACGTTCATTCCCGTATTTTTGCGTGATCTTTGTCTAGCGCTAAGAGTTTTTTGGGATAGGGCAAATTCCAGTTCTCTGGATAGCAATAAGAAGGAGACAAGATCACCGTCGGAGGATGATCGATACAGTACCGATTCCAATGGCTTTCATCGTGCCATACGGCAACCACTCCTCGGCTTAAATCATCATCGATGTTGGCGATATTGGTCTTTAAAATTTGCAGAAAAGAATCCCGCGCGCCTCCGTAGAATCCTCCCGCAAAATAATGCTTCCCTTCCCGACTGTGGACACAAGCTCGCGAATTGGGCTTTGTTTCATAAGTCCCCCTTTTCCCGATAAACCCAGGATGAAGAGTCGCAACGCGCTCCCCTAAAATTTCATCTCCCACTTCACCGACAAACAACATATCTGCATCCGATGCAAACAGATAGTCTTGGGATTTCAATAAGTCTCGGTTGTTATAGTAGATGTGATAGCGATTCATCGTATCAAAGGGCCATCCCAATCGCTTTTGAAACACATAAACTGTATTCGGCAATGGAATGGGTTCTTGATCTGTAAAAATGAAATAGGTAACCCGATGGTTTTTGCAAAAGTGCTGTTCTGCTGACTCGATCAAGGGCTTGACAAACTGGATATATTTTCCAGTAGCCACTACGAGAAGCCCTACATTGGCAGCCTCTATACCACTTAAAATGCTCAGGAGAAAAAAAAGAAAGGTCCTCAAAAACATAAGCAGATAAAGTAACGAGCTTTCACTTTCTTTGTCAATTTTTTTCTTGTCGCTTTTTCTGACCCCGCTTAGAATCTGTTCTTGTGATCTATCTATTAGCCGCACTCATGCTGTCTGCAAAGCCGTTCATCGTTGGAGAACTGGAAGGGCAGCTGGGGAATCAGTTTTTCATCATCGCAGCAACCGTGAGCCTGGCTCTAGACCACGATGCCATTCCCGTTTTTCCCGATCTAGACAATAAAAAGCTCTACAATATCCCTCTCAATCGAGCTCAAGTGTTTGGGCATTTAAACGCTGGGCCGGCTTCTCCTGTGCGATACACCTATCAAGAGCCCTATTACCACTATGCTGAGATCCTCTATCGTCCCAACATGAAGATACGGGGTTACTTTCAATCAGAAAAATACTTTGCGCATCATAGAGATGAAATTTTGAAGCTCTTTGCCCCCTCTTCCGAGACCTCAAGTTATTTATCGGGAAAATATCCGCATATTCTCTCTCACCCGCGCACCGTTTCTATCCACATCCGGTTTTATCACGAAGATCCCGAACAAAAATGCCATCTGGCCCCTCGAAAAGAATACTATGAAAGAGCCATCTCTCATTTTCCAGATGATTCTCTCTTCATCGTCTTTTCGAATCAAATGACCAAATGCAAGCAATTTTTAGCGGGGATCCATAGAAATTTCGTCTTTATTGAGGGGGAATCTCACCATCACGATCTGTATCTCATGAGCCTTTGCAAGGACAACATCATTGCCAATTCGAGTTTTTCTTGGTGGGCGGCTTATTTGAATCCGAATCCCCACAAAAAAGTCTTGGCTCCTCGTGCCTGGTACAATCCCGCCTATGGCCTAAATACCAAAGACCTCATCCCCGAAAGCTGGTTTCTCATCGATTGAGAGAGTGTTTGTGGCCGGGAGTCGGGCGTTTCAGAATTTTTGACTGGAAAAAGCTCCGAGAACTCATTACACTCTGCCACCGTTTTTGAAACCCCAGAAATGTACCATCTTACAGGAGTTCATATGATGAAATTCTTATTTTTGTTTCTGACAATTGCGTGTGTGGCTCAAGAGCGGCTTGCAGGAAGAGTGGCTCTCATAACGGGAGGGGCTCAAGGGATCGGGAAAGGAATTGCCCAAGTCTTTGCACGAGAAGGGGCTCATGTCGTCATTGCCGACGTCCAGGACGATGCAGGGAAAAGGGTCGCTGAAGAGCTAGGAGGAATCTATCTTCATTTGGATGTAAGTTGCGAGCCAGACTGGGAAATCGCGATGGGAATGATCTTAGAGAAATTCTCTAGACTCGATATTTTAGTCAACAACGCTGGAATTCCTGGATATGGAAACCCTGAAACCTGTTCTTTAGAAGCGTGGAAGAAAACCCAATCGATCAATCTCGACGGGGCCTTGCTCGGTTGCAAACACGCGATCGAAGCAATGAAAAAGCGTACGGATCACGGATCGATCATCAACATCTCATCGATCGCATGGACTCGAGGAATGCCCGAAGGACTTGCCTATAGTGCGAGCAAAGCTGCACTCGCTAATCTCTCCCAATCGGTCGCCGTCTATTGCGGACAACGAGGCTATCCGATTCGATGCAATTGGATCTCTCCCGGATTCACCGATACTCCGATACTGGACCCAATCAAAGGTGCAGAGTGGCTCCAAAACTACATCCGAAGCATCCCTCTAGGCAAAATGGGAACTCCTGAGGACATTGGAAATGGGGCCCTTTTCCTCGCATCTGACGAATCGAACTACATGACGGGCGCCGAGTTGCGAATCGATGGAGGACTCACAGCTTGGAACGGAATGCCTTGGGCCAGGGAAACCGCGAAGTAACCATTTTGAGCGACACATAAAGGGGAAGGCCAAAGCCTTCCCCTTTTGTTTTTCGACTAGCAAAAACTCAAGGAAAACCCTACAATATTTTTACCAATGGCTGAAGATGACTATCTAAGAAATAGCGTCTAAAGAACAACGAATGGATACTACCGCAGACCAAGGACAAACTGAAAAGAGAAAACATCCAGTACCAAAGAGATGCAATTGAGACTCATTAAAACAAGCGTGTTTGCAGTTGTTTGCGTGTTGTTATCTCTACCTTTGTTTATTTTTGGGGATTTGGCTTCTACAGATACCCAAGTGCAGAGTTCAAATGCTCCTTGTCATGAAAAACAGAAAAACTCTTCTGAACCGCTGAGAAAAGGTGTATGTGAATTCAAAGCTGGTTATTTCCTTTTTATTGATTCGGAAATGTCTGATATTTATCAAAATGGAGGAGCTGATATTCAGATAACTAGCTCATGGCCTGTATGGCGCTGGCTTCACCTATACGGAGGGGTTGAATTTATTATCGCAAGAGGACATTCAGTCAATGATCATCAATCTACCTCAATTTGGGAAATCCCCCTTAGTTTAGGTCTCCGCGGGATTGTGAAAGCTTTTACTAAAATCAATTACTACCTCACCGTAGGTCCCCGCTATGTTTTTGTGAGGCAATACAATGATTCCTCTTTTGTTGACAGCCGCCTCAGTCAAAGCGGACTTGGTGGATTCGCTAATGCCGGGATTCTCTTTTTCCCATACCAGCATTGGGTCGTCGACCTCTTTTTTGAATACTCCTATGTTCAAATGAGTTTTTCTACTTCAAGATCTAATAGTTATGCCTCTTCTGCACAAGTGGGAGGAATCGTTTTCGGAGCAGGGACTGGCTATGCTTTTTGAAAAATCTGTTTTCCCGCTCATTTTTTTTGTCCTTCCTTTTAGCTCCTTATTTGGTTTTCTTCTTATTACCAACGAAGCTTCCAATACCGTTTCGAGGTTTAATACAACGACAGGAGAAATTGTAGCTACCATTCCTGTCCAGTTTCGGCCGATTGGAGTCGCAATTACTTCCAATGGACGTTATGCCTATGTGGCAAATAGCGGATCTGACAATATCAGTAAAATTGACATGAGCACTAATACTGTTGTGAATACGATTGCTGTTGGAATCGAGCCTATCACTGTCGTAGCTACCTCAGATTTCATCTATGTAACAAATAAAGGTTCTAACTCTGTTTCTAAAATTCAAATTGCAGGGGACACTGTGGTAGCCACCATCTCTGTGGGAACTTATCCCATTGGAAGCGCAATTCTCGCTGGCGATTTTATCTATGTGACTAATGTTGGTTCCAATACAGTTTCAAAGATCAGCCAAAATTCAAACACAGTTCTAGCCACCATATCAGTGGACCAATTGCCTTTTCAAATAGCAGCCTCTCCAAATGGTGACTTTGTCTATGCAGTAAATCAAAATTCGGATTCAGTCTCTAAAATCGAAGTAAGCAGCAATACCGTTGTAGATACATTTTCAGTCAGTGAGCTGCCTTATGGTATTGCGATTACACCAGATGGCTCATTCGCCTATATTGCTAGCAGGCGCTCCAATACTGTTTCGAAGGTTGACTTGGCGTCGAAAACGATTGTGGCTACAATTCCTGTTGAAACTGAACCGACAGTTCTCGTGATTTCTCCTGATGGGAAACTCACCTATGCAGCAAATACTTGGAGCAGTACACTTTCTACTATCCATAACAATTCCAATCAAGTGGTACAAACGACTCTCGTCGGAAACGCTCCTTACGGAATGGCAATTTTCGGCGTAGACCCTCCAGCCCATTTTACAGTTTCTCGGAAAACAAATAATTTTGGACTAACATATGAGTTATTCGCCCAGTTAAATTGGATCGCGAACCCTTATGCCATTGAAGGATTTTATATTTACAGAAACGGTGTGAGGATTGCCATGTTAAACCCTTCTACTTCTGAATACCGCGACCATAACAGAATAAAAGGGGAAACCTATGAATATTCTATTACTGCCTTTGATAGCTTGGGGACAGAGAGCACTCCTATTAGTTGTTCTTTAAGACTATAAGGGGGTTAGTTTTTGCACCCGCATTCCATCGTCTACTTCACCGATATAGAGGTTTCCTGTTGAGTCGATAGCTATTCCATGGGCGTAATGGAATTGACCTGCATATCTTCCTTGGCGTCCATAGGTGTTAAGAATGGTCATTGTACTCCTCTGTAATGTAAGAACTAGGTTATTCGTCCCATCGGCTAAATAAATGTACTGCTGGCTCGGATCATTCGAAAAAACTAAATCCCAGCAAGAACCAGCAAAAGCAGTAGCAGGATTGAGGAAGAACTCATTCACAAAAGTCCCATCTGGGAGAAAAATTTGGATCCGATCATTTGTCCGATCTCCAACATATAGAAAACCATCATTTGAAAGACGGGCAAAATGAACCGGATTTGCAAAATCAATGGCTGGGATTGGAGAAGGGGGGTTTGTCTGGTGAATATCCATTGTTTTTGAATCATTTGGAAGCCTTCCATAGGCTCCCCAGTACCGTTTAAAAGCTCCAGTGTTCGAATCAAAAACAATGACTCTATGATTATAATAACCGTCTGCTATGTAGATTTCATTTTCAACGGTATCGACCTCGAGTCCTGCGGGTTTGCCAAGACGACTTGTATCGTTGCTGTTTGTTTGAGGACCTGAAAAACCGATTTGCAAAACAAAAGTTCCATCATTGGTAAATTTAAGGACTTGTCCATCTTCGTCTCCGCTTCCACTGATCCAAACATATCCATCTTCATCGACAAAAATTGAGTGCTCTTGCGAAGGCCATTCATAACCTGTGCCCGGGCCTCCCCAAGCTTGAAGTAACACCCCATCCTGATCGAATTGCATTACCGGAGGTGCTGGGTAACAACATACCGAGACAGGAGGGTCTAGAGAAGCTCCCTTCTCATACTCAGTGAGAGATTCTGGGCGCTGAATCACCCAAATATTGTCATCAGAATCAACGCAGACCCCGCTCACAGCACCAAAAATCCAGCTATTTGGCAGGGGCTGAGGCCAATTGGGGTCTACTGTAAAACCTAAGGAAAAGCCGTGGCTGACTCCCAGCACGAACAGTAACACGAACACATACATATGTTGCTTCCTAAAAAGCTCCTTAGATTAACATATGTTCAAGATAATTTTATACAAATTTACTGAATTGAGAGAAAGACCTCCCCTTTTCGGGAGCGAGAAGAACTCTCCGAGATCGGCGGCATGAGCGAGGGACTACCCCCGCTAAAAAAAAGTCCTTTCAGGGACCTTAACCTTTCCGCGCCAGAAACGGACGGGAACTGCTTTTAGCGGAGCAGTCCGCCGTGATTAGAAGTTTTGACTGGAAAATTTGCCAGAAAAAAACAACATTTACTCATCAGAAAAGAGAACTTCCGCTGATTTAGCTAATTTCTTGCTTTCCCTTTCAACTTGTTTTTCCAGCTTTTTAATATCTTTCTCTGCTGGGAGCTCCTCAGGATAGATATTTCTCTGTACTAGCACACCTCTCACGCCTTGGTTGTTTTTAATGTGTTCCTCTGAAATTTGCGACTCACCTTGTAATCCTTCCTTCTTGACATTGAAATGGGTGATCTCTGCAGCAAAGTCTTTAGCTTTAATTGTAATAGTGGGAAGGAAATCAGCTAAAGGCCTGGCCTCGGGAACTCCAAGCTTTTCCTTCATCTGACTTGTTGTTCTTCCTCCAAAAAGTGCCTGATCCCCCTTACTGCGAACGCGCCCAAATCCTGGTTCATCAACTCCATGCTCATAAAGAGTCGAAGACAATTCTATTTCTGTCTGTTTGAGTTTGTGGCGCGCCTGCAACCGCTCCATATTGGCAATGTGCTGTTCCAGAAGTTCCTGCTTTCTTGTTTGCAAAGCAAAGTAACTTTGGGCAAAAGCGATTGGTTCCTTACGAGGATTGCCATTCTGAGCAATTAGATAACAGGCATATCGAGAAAGTTTCCAATCGGGAATTTCTCGTGATGTTCCACTGCCTAGTTCAACCATTTTCGTGACCTCACGGAAATGGCTGTTTTTCAGCTGCTTAGAATTTTCACAAGCCACCTTGGCTTTTTCGATTACATTTACAAAATTTTCCCATTCCGCATACTCGAAAAGCAATTGAAGATCTCGCGCCAACCAATATTCAACCCCGTCTTCTATATGCACTGCTTTTTCGAAGCTTTGCGATAGCTTTGCAATAACCTCTTTTTTCATGTACACCTATCTAAAGCGAAAAAACATGATAACAATTTTTCTATTTCCCAAATATATCAGCAGGGACTCAAAAAGGAAAGATTCCAGACAGTTCCGCACGGATCTCTCTGAGATCGGCGGCATGGACATTTTTCTCGATAGCCGGAACATTCTCGAACCAATTTCTCGAGAGAATGAAGCAACTTTATGAACTTGAGTACGTTATCAAGGTCAGGCTCTCCCTTATAAACCAGCGGGGAAAAAGCGGTAGGCTGGTCAAAAATGCCTCTTAACCGAGAGAACGCATCAAATCTTATCTCCCTTCTACGTAATAGAACTCTCTCTTCAGGGATGTAGGGGATCTTTCACTCACAGAAATCATTGATCAGCATGAATTTTTAAAAAGCGGGAAATCATAGCGTTAACTTGTTCGGGAACTTCAAGAGTCGCCCAGCACTTTGATCCAATAACTTTTCCAATTTCAAACTGAGGAGCTTCTCGATGTATCTTTTCATAGGAGCAGTGATGTTCATCAGTTAAAATACATAGTGTTGGACAGGCAATCTTTTTTAAGATCCCTGCTGATTTCGCATCCCATTCAAGAAGGCCTCTAAAAATTTCCGATAGAGATTTTTTATTCACGCCATTAAACGCACTCGCAGCAATGTCCTTGTTGCTAGAGTTCGTATTAAGAAATAACGCATCAACAAGCGATGCCACAAACTGATGATTGAACTCTGCCTTTTCTAAACTCTCAATATAAGAATTGATTTCACCAACGAAAGATTTATCCATAAAAATTGGCGGATCAATCAAAATAAGTTTTTCGATGGCCAGAGATTGGTTCAGTACAGTATCAATCGCGATATTAGCGCCGTTATTGAGTCCTATCAGGCAGATATTCTTGAGAGATAATTTTCTACAAATCGTCGCAATGATAGACGACAAATCTCTCATTTTATAGCTGGATATCGGATGACTCTTGCCAGAGCCTGGTAAATCCAACTGCACGACATTACCAAATTTTCTCAGCATTTCAATCTGATGGGTAAAAAAACGATGATCGGAGCCTGCATTGTGAATCAGGACAAAATTCAAATTTCCAGAGCCGAAAAGCTTTTCTACAAAAATTTCAGTCCCATCGATATTCACGAGCGCACCTTACAAAGGCATTAGTCAAATCAATACAATACATGAGAATAAAAAAAGACAGGAACAAAATTGAATGGATAGCTAACGCGATCCCGAATTGGGAAAATCTGCTTCACTTCTCGGGGATCAGCTCTACTTCGGCAGGGTTAACATCTAAAAAATTAGATTTGCTGACCACCTTATGACCACTTTTCTTCTCTAGCGCACGCCTTGCATCACCAGCAATTTCGCCCCCCTCTTGGGCTGCCTTTTTATTCTGACGAAAACCCTGAGCATCCTTCCGAACAGCGATTTCTGTCGTCGAGGCCTCGCCAAGCATCGTGAAAATCAACTCAAGATCCGTCATGTGATCTCTGAGATTTTGTTTTTGGAGCCCCTTTAACTTTTTGTGATCAGAAGGCTTTATGCCAAAAGTCGCTTCAGCGATTTCAGCTGTAAGGATCGCATACTCCTTATCCTCTTTCACCCCACGCTTTTCCCATTCATTCGTTAATTGCTCTCGGATAGCTATCCCACGCATCCTCTTCTCAATCCAATCGTCAGGATATCCTTTGGCTTTGTATATGGCCCGGCTCCGTTTAGCAGCCAGCTCTGGATCTTCTATCTCTTGAATGCGCTCGTAGCCAATTTTTGCTAGCCATCGCTTGAAAGGTTCGGCTTTAGGGGATGGAATGGATTGAATAATCCGGAAAATGGTTTCTGTATTTGCAGTATCCGTAAGGTAATTTTTTCCATCGGATGATTCCATTTTCAGTTGTACGATTTTTTCGTACAACTGACTAAAGCCCTCATCCTCAATTAACTTTGCCTTTAAGTCAGACCAGTACCTTCGAGCGTTCGAACTTCCAGTTAAGACTTCGATAATGTCGACAATCGAAAAGTACCATTCGCCTTGATGGATCACCTTTCGGATCCGCTTTCCTTTGAAAATAGCAATCTTTGATGATGCCTTTTCTATCTCATCTGCCATAAATTCCCGCTCTATGTACTGTGCACAAAAAAGTGTAAACAAATTTTAAATTTTTTGATAGCTAAATAGCCAAGGAAAAAAAGCGCCACCTTCGACAGTTCCGCACGATCTCTCCGAGATCGGCGGCGGGGACGGAGGGCTGCGGAAACTAAAAAAAGGTCCTTGAATGGACCTTTTTTTAGCGGAGCAGTCCGCGCCTCCCCAGAGAAGGCCGGTGACCTGCTCCGCGGGTAAATCCGTCCAAAATTTACTCAGAATAGCCTTTTTACGCTTTCTGCGCTTTATTTTGCCTTTTCTCCGCCTTCTTCGCCTTTTTTTCTTTGGGCGTTAACATTGGTTTCTTCTTTTCGTTTTTCTGATGTCTTATAATCTCTTTAGTCATAGAAACTCTCCTTATTGCTCTGACGTTTTTTTTACCGGACTCCCCCTCAGCGGGCACGCGAAACGCGTGTCCCGTCACGCCAGCCCCGAAACGGGGCCCCGGCTTTTCGGGGTCCGA
>CAYRJU010000029.1:0-16274 GCA_964424735.1 uncultured bacterium | reverse complement strand
TGATATCTGAAAGGAGGCAGTGACCCAGTTCCTGTTTCCACCAGAGAAGATGTTGACGGACGTTTCTCGCATTTTTTGATTTTAACGGGAGGACTTTTTCGAAATAGCGGTCGATCAGTTCCGCTAAAGTATTTTTGCTGCCAGGTTTGTCATATGCATATTTGCCTTGTTCAACAGCCGATTCAGTATCGCGTTTCCATTTCATAGCGAGGGTTTTGGAAACGAAGGATTGGATGAGGACGGGATGTCCTTTGATGCGAACGCGGGCGCGGTAGGAAACCGTCCCGTCTTTATGCGTGCGTTTATCAATGCCTTTCATGAAGCTACCTTTGGTTTTAGTTTTCAAAGGTTAGCTGCTGGGGTTATCGCCAATTGTTGTAGGCGAGTGGTCCATAAGTGGTCCACGGATGGAACCCAAGCTTTAGGCTGACTTGGATGCTTTGTTGTAACCAGCTCAGTTTCAGCCGTATGAAGCCAAAAAGAAATGTGGGGCAACCTGGATTTGAACCAGAGACCGACGGGTTATGAGTCCGCTGCTCTAACCGCTGAGCTATTGCCCCCCATAAAATAGAATCCAGATTAACGGATCCCAAGCCCTATTGGCAAGTGCTTTCGGAATGTCGTTGTACCGTAAAATCAAATTTTTAATGCATAGCAAAGAATGCCCCAAGAAGGTATGCTGGGCGCCATCATGAGCACTCTTTCGGATACCCGCGAACAGAGACGGACTGGCTGGGCCTTGATCTGGTCCAATTTGTTGTCCGAACCCCTTTTCACCCTGTACTCATTTTTGGTCTTCATCCTGTATAAGGACCTGGGTGCAAGCACCTTCCAAGTAGCCTTGCTCACTTCGCTAAAACCCATTGTGACCCTTTTGTCGTTTTACTGGAGCGCCGGGCTGAAGGGGAGAGCCGGCAGACTCAAATCCAATGTATTGTGGGCCGGTTTTCTCATGAGAACCCCCTTTCTCTTGTGCTTGTGGTTCGATTCGATCGGCTTTGTCATCTTCGCCGCTGTCAATTATATGTTTTTCTATAGAGCAGCTCTACCCGCCTGGCTCGAAATTCTAAAGCGAAATATGGGCGATGAAAAACGAAACAAAGCTTTTTCGATTAGCTCCGGTCTCGGCTATGTGGAAGGAGTGGTTTTGGCACTGGCTTGCGGCGGAATGCTCGATAAAGATCCAGGATGTTGGAAATGGCTCTTTGTGGGATCGGCGTTGGTGGGATTGGTGACCTTGCTCGTTCAAGGACGGATGGTGGTAGAAGGGAAAGATGAAGAGGGAGAGAGACCCTCTTGGAAAGAGGTGCTCGTGCGGCCTTGGAGAGATAGCTACCAGCTCATGCGCGAAAGGATGGATTTTTCTAGATTCCAGTGGGGATTCATGGTCAGCGGTTTCGGTTTGATGCTCATTCAGCCCGCTATTCCCCTATTTGCCGTCGATGTGCTCGGCATCTCTCACTTGGAGATGATCGCCGCCGTTTCCATTGCTAAAGGATTGGGGTTCGCCCTCTCTTCTCCTCTTTGGGCAAGATGGATCAATCGCTTTTCTATCTTCAAAATGGCCAGTTTTGTCTTTTTGACTATCGGCCTTTTGCCCATTTTACTCGGTTTTTCCGTATGGAGTACTGTTTGGCTCTATGTGGCCTATTTTTGGTATGGAGTCGGACAGGGAGGAAGCCATCTCGTCTGGAATATGTCGGGACCCATCTTCGCCGGCAAGGAAGAAAGTTCTCGTTATACCGGAGTGAATGTGGCCATGGCAGGAGTGCGGGGAGCTATGGCTCCGCCGTTGGGTGGTTTTCTTGCCGTATATTTCGGGCCGATTCAAGTGCTGCTCATGGGGGGAATTCTCTGTTTCTACAGCGGCGTTCGCATGCTGCAAAGTAAGTTTTCAAAAGAGTCTTTGTCGATAAAGAGCTGAAGTGTATATAGGGTTCAACAGGACCCGTGAACCATGCGCACTCTTCAATGCGGCTGTCTCGCTTTATTGCTCGCTTGTTCGACTCTTTTCGCCGAAGGAGACACGGCGGCAAGCGTCGCTGTGACTTTGTCTCGCCGCGATAGCATCCCAGAAGAAGTGCAAAAAGCCTCAGACCCCTATTTCGAGGGGTACATCCAGGCACTCGTCGATATGCACTACGCCGAGTACCGCGTCACAGTCCTCGTCAAGAATCACAAAGTTTGGCTCGCCAATATGCCAAACAACAAAATGCTCGCCAATAGTATCGTCTCTTTCGTGCGCGACATCCCAGGTGTGGAGGAAGTGCATGTCTTGAACGGCGTTCCCCCTGAAGACGAAGAGCTGAGAGAAAAGTATGTAGCCAGACCTCAAATTAACGGAATTTGGTTTCCCCAAATGACCGAGCTCTTCTTGCCCCTCATTGCCGACCCAAGAGCTGCCACTTATAGCATTGGATGGCGCAGCGGAGATCGGGTCATCGGCAAGAAGACAATCGGCGTCTCTTTAGGAGATGATTTTCCCATCTATCGTTGGCTCGATGTGTTTTGGGGAGGAGACATCCAAATTGGAATTGAGGCAGGCATTTGGTCTGTGTTCAATATGGACCCAAATCCCAACATCGCAAATGGTTGGGGAGAACTCGTCAATACCGACTTCTATGTCGGGATTCCTTTGACCTTTGCCACGGGACCTTGGTCTTTTAGACTGAGAGTCTATCACATCTCCAGTCACTTAGGCGATGAGTATATGGTCGATCATCCCGATGTCGTGAGACTCAATCCGAGTATCGAGGCGGTCGACTTTTTTACCTCCTACCAAGCCTCCGAAGCCATTCGCTTTTTCTTTGGACCAGGTGTCTACGTGCATAGTGATCCCACTTTCAAGTGGAAACCGCTCTATATTGAATATGGAACGGAAGCTCGCTTTTGGGGAAGCAAGTTCCTCAAACAGAGACTCTACGGAACCTGTTTCATCGCTCTTCTCTGGCGCAACCTCGAGCAACTCCACTACAATTTCGATGGAACGTATAGACTCGGCTATGAATGGAGCAAACTGCAGGGCATTGGCCGTAAGTTTCGCCTCTACGTCGGCTATCACCACGGCTACTCTTTAGAGGGCCAATTCCAAAAAATGCGCACCCACTATTTCGAATACAACATGAACTACGGATTTTAAATAAAAGCTCCTAACAGATATTCTCTTGGAATCAAATGAGCTGGATTCAGAGAGTTTTGTTGTGTGCAGTGGGCGTTTTGAGCGCTCAAGAAGCCCCCTTTTTCACGGGATCCTTGATTGCGCCCTTTCCTACGGTCGTCAAGGATAGAGATGTGCTTCTCCGCTCTTATCTGTACGGGACTACGAGTCCAAAAAGATATAACAGGCATTGGGCCACAGTTTCTAAAGAAGACCCTCTTCAGAGCGTAAATCTCCAATTCTATACGTTTTTAGGTCTAAATTCTTGGTGTGACCTCAATCTCACTCCCCAATTTTTCTATCAAACTGCATCGGGTGAGCACTCTTTTGATCTAGGCGATCTCACTGTAGGAATCGATCTTCAATTGCTCGAGCCTCAAGCGAACCGCTATCCAGGGATCAAATTGGCCATTCGCGAGGTTTTCCCGACGGGAAAGTATGAATTTTTACGACCTAGAAAATATGGAGCCGATCTCACGGGGCAAGGGACGTTTGCTACGCAGTTCGATCTCGTCCTTTATCAACTCGTCCATCTCTATAAGCTCCACTGGTTGAGTATGACTTTGAGTCTTCAGTATGCTCTGAGCTCTCCTGTGACAGTGCACAGTTTTAATGCCTATGGAGGCGGTTTTGGAACGCGGGGGAAAGTGCTTCCAGGGAATCGTTTTGAGGGAGTTTTGAGCTTTGAGCTCACCTTGAACCAAAATTGGGCCTTTGCTTTCGATAGCGTATATACCAATGCAGAGCAAGCAACCTTTTACGGATTTCCCGGGATTTCTTTGAAAGGGGAGTTTGCGAAAGTGGGGACTCCCTCATCGGAGTCGGTGAGTTTTGCTCCAGCCATTGAGTATAATTTTGGGCCTCATCTAGGGATCATTGGAGGTTTTTGGTTTTCGGCTTGGGGGAAAAACAGTCCTCTATTTCGTAGTGGTGTGATCAATGTACAAGCTCTTTTTTAGTTTTCTTCTTCTCACTTCCCCTCTCTTAAGCGTTCCCATTCAGGATGTCGATGCTTTTTTGAAAGAAAATCTTTCGGACGAGGGAATTGAGAGTACGGTGCAGCTCCATATTCCCGGATTCCCAGGCGCCTATAATCCCTCGATCATCCCTTACCAAGATGGGTATCTGCTCTCTTTCCGAGCGATCAGTCGATTTCCAAATCGAGACAAACACCCGTTTCGTACAGATACCTCGTTGATTGGGATTGCCAAGTTGAATTGGAAGTGGAAAGTCTCTGAAAAATCGGTTCAGTTATTGCCCATTTCCTCTTACTCTTCCAAACTCTCACTCACTGCAGAAGATGCCCGTTTCATCAAGATCCGGGATCGGATTTTTTTGCTTTTTAACGATGTCTCTTCAGCACAAGATCCAGGATATGCCATGTATTTGGCAGAACTCGTGGAAAAGGAAGGGGGAGGGTTCGCGCTGAAAGAGCCGGCAAAACCCTTGCGCTATTCTAAAGCGATTTCAGTAGAAAAGAACTGGAGCCCTTTTGTCCTAGGAGATTCGCTTTACGTCATCTATTCAGATCAGCCTCGCGTTCTCTTAAGAATCGACCCAAATACCGGGTTTTGCCAAGAAGTGGCTCGCTCGGATCCGGACTATCACTGGGATTTTGGCCGAATCCGAGGGGGAACACCCGCTCTTCCTTTAGACGAGAAGACTTTCATCACTTTTTTTCATTCGGTCATCCCAGCAAAAGCGAGAAAAGGATGTGTATATCTTTTGGGCGCTTACACGTTTCAAAGCAGTTTTCCCTTTTCTATCCTCAACATCTCCCCGGCCCCTTTAGGGGAGCTCACCGACTATACCCAAGGAAATGATTTCAAAGTCGTTTTCCCTTGCGGACTTGTCGTTGAGGAAAAACGGATCCTCGTCTCTTGGGGAAAATCGGACAAGGAGATCTTTCTCACGATTTTCGATAGACAAAAGCTCTTAAGATCTATGAACCCATCCAAGTAAACGTATTAAACCCCCTTTGAAAGAAAACAGGATGAAAAAGATCGGCGAAGCGCCGGCAGGATGCGCAGGATAAATGAATATCCATCCTGCTCATCTTGCCGCGAACAAAGTTGAGCGATTCTGCTAGCGCGTTTTGCGCGGATCCTATTTTTATATTTTAACAGGATACGGCCCGCCTACCGGCGTAGTTTGCAGGATCCGCTTCCTTTTACGGAAGCGGGCAGGATAATAGATAAGGGGCTTAAGTCAAACTCTCTTCCTCAGGGCAAGGCTCGTCAATTCTCTATTTATGAAGTAACTTGCACGCGGTTGAAGGTGAAAAATCCTTCGTCGTAGATGGGACCCTCTTTGCCGATCTTGAGGGTATTGTTGAAGAATTTGGAGAGGACCCAAAGGCCTTGCTCTGCTGTCTGGATGCAGTAAAAGCAGTTGCTCACCCACTCAGAGCCTTTGATCGTTCCCGTTTCGCGATTGAGCTGAAAACGAGAAGTGACTTTGCGCCGCCAATATTCGGGCTCTCCAAAGAGCAAAACCGGGTTGGCTGGACAAGATCCCGTTTTACGACGCACCTCTTCGAGCGTGTATTCGAAATCCATTCCGATGCCTCCTGGAAGAAAGATCGGAATATCGAGATAAAATTCGGCTTGCCTTTCGACGAGACGATCGAGTCGGTAGGTCATTTTGGCATCGATATGGGGATTTTGTTTCTGCTCGTTGACGATCTGCTTGTCTTTAGCTCGGAAGTCGACGATGTTGGCGCAGGAAAGAATGCCGACCGATTTGGCTACCCGGTTGCCGACAGCCATTGCTCCAGGCCCTCCACCTGTGAGAAGGGCAAGGGGAGTGTCTTTGGAAAGAAGGGGATGCTGCGTTTGATTGCGTAAATTGAGCACTCCTTCGAGAAGCCGTTTTAGTTCTGTTTCAAAATCCCCCTCTAGGAGATTGGATCCATAAACTCCGAAAAAGGTTGCTTTACGAAAGGTTTCGACAAGCTGAATGGGAACGAAAAGTCCCGCATCTTTTTCGGGTTTTAGCACGTATTGCAAAATTTTCCCGGTCGCTTCATCGACCCAATAGACGGGAATGCCGAATTTGGCGAAATCGACGAGCATGGCCCGATCTTCGTGAGAGAAAAAATCATCGGAAGAACAGGAGGGGTGTTGGAAGTAAATCCGCTTTAAACAGCGCTGGATCTGATCGTTGAGGAGCATCCGTTTCATGAGAGGAGTCGGAAAATGGCGACAGAGCAAAATGCCCTGGCTCGAGATGAGGCCATCTTCGATTGCCTTGAGAAAGGGATAGGAGGGCTGATGCTCGATATATTTTTCAACGACTTGCGCCTGTCTTGCCGGATGAGAAAGACCTGGAAACTCGTGTTTAATCGACTCGCGCACGATCCAGTCTTTGGGTTCTAAACTCTTCATTTGTGTTCCCTTCACCACAAAAACTGAAGCGAGCAGGTTTTGGGGCTCTGGGGCCGTTGCAAAGGCTTCAAAGAGACTCTTTGGATCCTCTAGAGCGGCAACGAGTTGATCTCGGTCGGCAAAAAAGACATGTTCTCGATGCGGCTCCAGCGTATAGAACTCGAGGGGAATATCGTCGATGATCTGCTGGCTGTTTCCGTAGAGCTCGTAGATGTCGCCAGAGGCTGTTGTATCGGGCTGCAAGAAATTGGCCGCTGTATGCTGAATGCCGTTTGGCAAGAGAGAGTCAACGACACGAGCATAAACGGTTCGAATGTGAAGTGGAGCGGTGCGTACGAGGAGAATTTCATGGGGATGGATGATCCGGGGAACCCCTTTTTCCCAGTGTTGGTGCAAGTGGAGAATTTCTCGAGTGTGCGACATATTCTTTCGCAACATTTTGGAAAGAGTGGGCAAAAATCCGTAGATATCCATTTCGTAGGTCAAAACGCCATCGAGAAGGGCGATGAAGGCAACTGTTCTCCCTTCAATCTTTTCTAAGAGAAGCGCGCCGCTTCCTTCGAGTCCTCCGAGAGAGAGCAAAGGTCTTCCTCTTCGATCCGATCTTCCGAACATCCGCATCAAGTAGTCTGGATCCCGCACGCGCCGTCTTTCATCTTCTGCAAAGAGCTTCCCGATATAGGATCCCACTTCGAGAAGGTCTAGCATGGTTACGCCTAGCTGGCCAATGCCCTGCAATTCGACTTTGACATAAGCCGTATTGTATTTGCGCTCGAAGTGAAACTCTTTACAGATCGCATTGATTCCAAGCTGAGCAAGGGTGCTCTTCAAATTGAAAGAGATCGATTTCGGATCGAGCTCATACCCGATGAACGCAGGTGAAATCTCTTCAATTTTTACCGTTGCCAGTCTTTTTTTATCAAAACCCTCTCCGATTTGGGTAATCCGCCCATCGGGGGTTACGAGATCGTAGTGATGCGGTGTTAAATAGCTTTCCAAAGTCAATACCCTTTGCCTTTTTCGTAGCGTCCCATGAGCTGGCATTCCGCTAGAATGTGTCCTTGCATCGCCTTTTCGACCTCTTTTTTCGTGTGGCCTGGAGGAAGTTGGAGCTGTTTATCCAGTGCGTACAATTTGAAAAAATAGCGGTGCTCTCGATCGGGAGGGCAGGGTCCGGTATATCCATTTTTCCCACCCGTATTTTTCCCCTCAACTCCTGGAGGTTTTGAGTGTTCTGGGATTTTTTTGGTGTGCGGCGGCATGTCTATGACGACCCAGTGATCGTACACTCCATCGGGCCTTAAATTTTTGGGAACATCGGGATCGTCTATGATGAGGACGAGGGATTTGGCGTTTGCCGGAACGTGGGAAATCTCGAGAGGTGGATTGATGTTCTTCCCTTCGCAGGTGTAGAGCGAGGGGATAATTTCTCCTTCGCGAAAGACGGGACTTGTTAACTTCATAATTATCGAATATACTGAATCACTTATATTATGGGAACAACCTAAAGAAAAATGGAACCTCGCAGTTTAGGCATACACGACGGATCTTTCCACGCAGATGAGGTAACGGCCTGTGCGCTTCTACTCCTCTTCGATCGCATCGATCGGGATAAAATCTATCGCACGCGCGATCTCAAGGTGCTTGAGCGCTGCGATTATGTCTGCGATGTAGGAGGAGTTTATGATCCTGCTTCCAGACGCTTTGACCATCACCAAGTGGAATACAAAGGGCCCATGAGTAGCGCTGGGATGGTGCTCCTCTATTTGAAAAATCAAGAAATCATGGAACCCCATTTGTACGATCACTTCAATAAATCGCTCATTATGGGTGTTGATGCCCATGATAATGGCCTTGCCAAATTAGAACCGGGAACAACCTCGTTTTCTCAGGTCATTTCCAATTTTTTGCCGGTCGAGTACGATGCTACCCTTGAGGAAATGGATCGGGCCTTTCTGATGGCGGTCGACTTTGCCTTAGGCCATCTTGAAAGAATGAAAGAGAAGCATTTTTATACTCTTGAATGCCGCGCTACAGTTAAAAAAGCGATGATCCAAGGGGGCAAGGCTCTCATCTTTGAGACGTCTTTACCGTGGATGGAGAATTTTTTTGAGCTCGGCGGAGAGGTGCATCCAGCGCAGTTTGTGATCATGCCCTCCTCCCATCACTGGAAGTTGAGAGGCATTCCCCCAACTTTGGCCGATCGAATGAAAGTGCGAACCCCCCTTCCCGAACATTGGGCGGGACTTCATGAACAGGATTTGAAAAAGGTAAGCGGCATCAAAGGGGCTGTCTTTTGCCACAAGGGGCGCTTCATCTCCATTTGGGAGACCAAGGAAGACGCACTGAAAGCCCTTCATCTTGCATTGGAGCACTTAAAATGAGCACGGTCTTTGGTTTGATCATTCAGGGAAAATTGCCCTCGAAGAAAGTCTTTGAAAATGAACGGATTTTGGCCATTGAAGACATTCATCCTGTGGCACCTGTTCACATTCTCATCATGCCCAAAAAAGAGATTCCCAATTTGCAATCTCTAGAGCCTCAGGACTATCCTCTTCTTGGAGAAATCGTCTTCGTCGCTCAGCAGATTGCGGAAGAGAAGGGGATTGGAGATGGGTATCGCCTCCTGACAAATAATGGGGCGGAAGCAGGACAGACTATTTTCCATCTGCATTTCCATCTCATTGGAGGCAAAGTTCTTGGGTCCCTGGCCTAAAAATTTGCAATCAACCTTAAATTCGATTAAAGGGTAGAGCTAGAGGTAGGTTCATGTTTTGGTTATTGGCCGCATCGCTTTTAATATCTCCTTCTTCTGAAGAGGAGGGAATGCGCCGAGTTCAGGCCCATTTACTCATTGAGGATCCTGCATCGGCTCTCGTGGAGGCTAAAGAGCTCTCCCAACAATTTCCAGGCTCTATCGAAGTACAAAAGACGCTGGTTGAGGCTTTTGCTACCAATGGACTAGAAGAGGAGGCGCTTAAGGCTTGGAATCAGTTAACTCTAAAAAATCCAGCTCTTCTCTATGATCGACATCTGCTTGAAGAGCTTGCCTGGGGAGTTCTCAAAAAAGGGACCCGGTCGACCCAATATGGGGTGAGGCTAGCCGCCACTATCGGCTCTTTTTTGACGCGCGATACAAGAGCCATTCCCATCCTCTTGAAAATGATGCGCGATTCCAATGCGATCATCCGATCGGTCGCAGTCCAAATGGCCTCTTTGTTTCGAGACGCTCCTCTCAAAGACGAAATTGCCAGGCTGATGCGAGAAGAGAGAGTCTGGGTCGTTCGGCTCGAAGTGATCAAAGCGGCAGGCCTTCTCAAAATGAAGGAATTGGCCCCAGAGATTCAAGCTCTTGTCCAATCGGAGAAAACCCCTATCGAAGAAAGGCAAATTGCCATCACTGCCCTTCTCGAAATGTACGATCGGGTTTCCATGCCAGAATTTTTGGCGCTGGCTCATAGCAATCGGGCAGGGCTTCGGCACCTCGCATGTTCCATTGCCACGCATTTTGAAATGCAAGAGGCGAGGGATGAGATCATTCGGATGATCCAAGATACGCACTCAGCTGTCCGGATTGCGGCGCTCAATGCATTTGGACTTAAAGTGAGAGGAAAAGAGAGCGAAATTGCAGCCGCTCTCAAAGATAGCGATCCAGCAGTGGCCATCACGGCAAGTTGGGCTGCCTTTCTCATTCAGTCTCCTCTAGCCGAAAAGAGCATGGAGAAGTGGTTGACCGATTCTCTACCGGAAAATCGGCGTCTTGCTGCTGCGGCGCTCGCAGCTGTGGGAAGCCGAGGAGTTGCTCTTTCCATCAAAACCATCAAGGAAAATCCCGATCCTTATGTCAGGGCGAATGTGGCGCTTGGCTTACTTGGGCAAAGGGTCGAGGTAAAAACTTGCTGCGATCTCATCTACAGCTTTTTGGAGAGTGAAAAGCGGATGTGGATGATCGATCAAAAACCCAATCCGCTCTTTGAAATTTTGGCTCCGAGCCAAGTGCGCCATAACGATCAGATCCCCAATTTTCCCGAAGCACAGGATCAGATGACCCGGCTTCAGCTGGTCTCTCTTCTTGCGCTTGTCGGAGATCCGAGGGCGCTTCCTGCCCTCAAATCGTTTTTGCAGCGCAAAAACTGGGGGGTTACAGGCGTAGCAGCGGCAACCCTTCTTCGCGAGGGAGATGACACGGCGCTAGAAGTGGTCAAAGAGCTCGTCAACGACCCCGATTCAAATATTCGCCTTCAGGCTTGTCTTGTTCTTGCGATGTTTGGCAAAGATGAATCGGTTTTACGCGATTTGCAAGGCGCCTATTCGGGAGCCGATCACGAAAAAAAGCTCCACATTCTAGAAGCTTTAAGTCGAATCGGGAATGCAGAGTCCTACAGTTTCCTCGTCAGCTGTTTAAAGGAGCCGTTTCCCATCTTGCGCGTGGCAGCTGCTGCAGCCCTCATTCAGAGCGTCAACCGATGAGCCCCATCGAGCAGGCCCAAATATTCTTGAAAGAAATGGGTGCGGATGGATGGCTTCTCTACGATTTCCACGGGAACAATCCGCTTGCCCGCCGCTTTCTCGAGATCGGCAAAGACCAAATGACGACGCGAAGGTTTTTTTATTGGATTCCCGTCAGTGGAGAAGCGGTCAAATTGGTCCATGCTATGGAATCACAGATCCTGGATGCACTGCCTGGGAAGAAAAAAATCTATTCGAGTTGGCAGTCTTTGGAAAAGGAGTTGGGAAAGATCCTCAAGGAAGCTAAAAAAGTGGCCATGGAATATTCGCCGAAAAATGCCATTCCCTATGTCTCTTTGGTAGATGCGGGGACAGTCGATCTCATCCGTTTTTTTGGCGTTCAAGTCATCAGTTCTGCCGATTTTTTGCCCCATTTTACGGCTGTATTGAGCGAGGAAGAGATCCAAAGTCAGCTGCGCGCAGCTCATGCCCTCGACACTATCGTGAATCAGACTTGGGAATGGATGGGGAAACATCTCGGAAAAATTACCGAATATGACGCGCAGCAAAAGATTGTAGAGGAATTTCAGAAGAGGGGATTTGTCTATGATCACGACCCCATTGTTGGCGTGAATGCTCATAGTGCAGCTCCACACTACGAACCCAAGAAAGCGGGTTCGAGTCCCATCCGAAAAGGAGATTTCATCTTGATCGATCTTTGGGCCAAAGAGAAAGGCGGAGTGTATGGAGATATCACGCGAGTAGGTGTGGCCGCTTCCGCTCCCAGTCCTAAACAAAGACAGATTTTTGAAATTGTTCGTGCAGCTCAAAAGGCTGCTGTTTCTCTCGTGAAAAGCCGCTTTGCCGCGAAAGAGAGGATCGAGGGTTGGGAAGTGGATGATGCGGCTCGCTCTCTCATTCGAGAAGCCGGTTTTGCCGAGTTCTTTACCCATCGGACAGGCCACAGCATTGAAACTGTCCTTCATGGAAGCGGCGCTCACATGGACAATCTCGAGATGCACGACGTGCGGCCTCTTTTACCGAGCACCTGTTTTTCGATTGAGCCGGGGATCTATCTGCCGAATGAATTTGGAGTGAGACTCGAATTCGATCTCCTGATTCATCGAGATAGTCGAGTAGAAATCAGCGGTGGCGAACAAGATGAAATCGTTTGCCTATTATAGAATCTTTGCCTAAAATTTCCCTTTAATATCATGACACCTATCCAATCTGCTACCGTTTCGATTCCTCCCCTACAAATGGAAGAGACCATACAAAACAAGAAAGTCATTGCCGTGGCAATCGCTGCGATTGGTTTTTTTGCCATTCAGTTGCAATTATCCCTCACTATAGCACTGGGTCTTACTGCAGCGATTACCTTTTTGACAATTGTTTGTCCAAGAGGGGATACCGACTGGTTGAATACCCAGTTTGATTGGCAAACAAAGGGATTTTGGGTTACGGTTCTTCTCTTGAGGCCCCTCCTCATGCAAATTCTCTTGTGGGCATTGGGAATTCCTCTGCCTGTCATTCCTCAAGTAGAGCTGACAAAACTCATTTCGACAGAGCCTTGGAAAATGGTTCCTCTAGTAGGCTTTTTGGCCCCATTTACGGAGGAAATTCTCTTTCGGGGATTTTTGGTCGAGAGACTGGAAGATTTGGGGTTGGGAGAAGCCTTAAGCGATCTTGTGCAAGGCGGTATTTTTGCGGCTTGTCACTTGACAAGGGGGATTCAAGAGGGGATGGAAACCACTATTTTTTTCGTCTTGAGTCTTCAGGGGTACTTCTTTGCCCAGGATAAGAGAGAAGAGCAAAGTCTTTTAGGACCCATGGCCATCCACTCGGCAAGCAATTTGAGCATCTGCTTCGATCTCTTAGTATTTAGATGATTTTTGCTACCTTCGTTGCAAAAAATAAGCCCTTTTTTGCATAATGAGTAGCAGATATGTTAAAGAGATTTTTTCACCCCCCCGACCCTCAGAGCTATTTTCTCTTTGGTCCTAGAGGAACCGGGAAGACTACCTGGCTCAAAAGTTTTTATCCTTCGGCCTATTGGGTTGATCTTCTTCATCCTGAAGATTTTAGGTTCTTTGCTACGGCTCCTGAAAAGTTAAAAAGCATTGTTGAGGAGCAGAAAGAAAGGATCATCATCATCGACGAGGTGCAAAAAGTTCCCGAATTGCTCGACGTTGTTCATGCCCTCATTGAAGAAAAGCGAGGGTATCAGTTTATTTTGACCGGTTCGAGTGCGCGTAAGCTGAGGGCAAAGGGGGTTAACCTCTTAGGAGGGAGAGCTTTAAAGCGGCAAATGTCTCCCTTTTTTGCAGGAGAACTAGGTTCAGCTTTTTCATTGGAAAAGAGTTTATTGCTTGGGATGTTGCCCATTGTTTTAAATTCTTCCATGCCTGAAGAGGTGCTCCGAGCCTATGTAGGGATTTATCTAAAAGAAGAGGTGCAGTCGGAGGGGATGATTCGCAATGTAGGCGACTTTGCTAGGTTTTTGGAGGCGATCAGTTTTTCACATGCAGGTCTATTAAACGCTTCAAATATTGCACGTGAATGTCAAATCGCTCGTAAAACAGTCGACAGCTATCTTCACATTCTCGAGGATTTGCTTCTCTCTTTTCATTTGGAATGTTTTCGAAAAAAGGCAAAGAGAGAACTGGCAACGCACCCCAAATTCTACCTGTTTGATGCAGGCGTTTATCGCTCTTTGCGTCCTAAAAGTTATTTGGATAAACAAACGGAAATGGAAGGAGCCTCTTTAGAAGGGCTTGTCGCGCAACATCTCAAGGCGTGGGTAGACAATCAGATGGCTGCGCAGCTTTTTTTCTGGCGAACCCGCTCTGAAATAGAAGTTGATTTTGTTGTCCTCGGTTCCAATGAATTTTTGGCCATTGAAGTCAAAAATGGAAGCGTAGTCCACCCGTCTGATTTAAAAGGATTGAAGGCGTTTCAAGAGGATTATCCGGAGGCGACATCTATCCTTCTTTATCGGGGAAAGCGACGATACAAAGAGGGGAATATTCTCTGCCTTCCCGTCGATGAGTTTTTACTCGGCATTCATCCTGAAAAACCTCTTATTTAAGCGGAAAATAAAAGAGGGCGCAGGCGAGAAGACTTCATTTCAGCCTGCTCAATCTGAGCATGCGTTAGGGCTGTTTTACTTGAGTCTTCAAAAACAAAGTAATCGTCATTTCCCTCCTGTTTGCCAAACAGACGTTCTCCAAAGGAGCGTGGCCTACACTTTCCCACCCCCGGAAGGGTCAGAGCAGAAGGGGCTATTTCGAGATTCGTAAGGGTTGGATTTTGAATGATTTGAAGTAGCGCCGCTGCGAAGAGTGCTGTAGGGATAGCCTTGAGCTCAAGGTTCATCGAGGTAGTATTTCTGCATTCAAAGCGCAGTTTTTGCTTGTCCTGAGGATCAATGTCTTGTCTTTGGCTTAAATGTGCTTCGAGTTGTTGCCGGGCCTCTTCGCCTCTTTTCCGGATTTCAGTCACCCCTTCCTCCAAGGATTGGTGGAGGGCGATGAGGGGAAAGAGGGCTTTGAGCGGTTCGCTCTGATCGACTTGTCGCAACGCGTCTTGGTTAAGGCGGTTGAAATCGAGTCCATTTTGCTCGAAGAATGGTTTTACCGATTCGACTTTCAGATCTCTCATTTTGAGAAGAACCCTGCCTTCAGTCTCAGCGAGTGCAGCGTACTCGGCAGACCATTGGGCAAGTTTTGCCGGCGCCATGATCAGAAGGGGAGAAGAGAGAATCATTCCAGTCATCACCAAAGAAGCAGTTCCCGTCAGTACAATGGCGTTGTAGGAAACGACAAAGACGGCGGCGATCAGGGCGATGAGGGCTACATAGCAAATTTTTTCTAGAATGTTGGTAGCCATCGATTTCATCTTTATAGAGGAAATCTTCCCTTCCAATACTTCGAAGGGGGTTTGGCCAGGTCGATAGAGATCGGTAACTAAATGATTGAGTGGAATCTGTAACCCCATGAGAAATCCCCTTTTGATTCCCAATAGTTATAGCATTTCTGCCTTAAGAATTCAAAGAAAGAAATGTTTTTAAGGCCTCTTGTTTCATCCGCAGATAGATTTGGGAAAGACCATTGGATCTGGAGGGGGATAGGCTTGCGCCAATGCCGAGCTCGCCGATGAAATTGGGGGGGCATTTGAGGATGGTTTCGGGCTCTTCTCCCGAGTAGACGGCGATGAGAAGGGCAGCGAGCCCTTTGGAAATGAGCGCATCGGCCTCGGCCTCAAAAAAACATTTACCCTCTTCGACCGTCGCCTGTAAATAGAGAAGACTCTGGCATCCTTGGACAATTCGGTCCTCCGTTTTGAGTTCTTTTGGAAAAGCGGGAAGCCGTTTTCCCATCTCAATCAGTGCTTGATATCTCAATTCCGGAGAAAGGGCAGCAAACTTTTTTTTGAGCTCTTCACATTTTTTTTGGAAAACTTCTCCCATACTGGAGGAAAATTTTAGCGAAGGCCCAATTAATAGTCATTGACTTTAATAGGTTGGGGAGAGTTATATTAGAAACATTTCCAAATTGAAAAGCGATATGTCAAAAGAAGAAACGATCAAGATGGAGGGAGCGGTTGAAGAGTTGCTCCCGAATATGAACTTCAGCGTGCTGCTCGAAAACGGGATGCGTGTCATCGCCCATTTGAGCGGGAAGATGAGGATGCGCAATATCCGGGTTTACGCCGGGGATAAAGTGACGGTAGAAATGTCTCCTTATGATTTGACAAAAGCGCGGATTGTATATCGCCAAAAATAAACTTGATGGGAAAAGATTTGATTTTATTGCTCCAAGTATCTTATGCTTGAGTGCTTTTGATACCTATACATGAGTGGCCCTAAAGCAAAGTTGCTGGAGGGCGAGCGCCCAGGTAGCTCAGTGGTAGAGCACTTGCATGGTAAGCAAGTGGTCGTAGGTTCAATTCCTATCTTGGGCAAAAAATAAACATTCTAGAGCCGAATGGAGGAACTTAAACAATGGCAAAAGAAGCATTTCAGAGAACGAAGACACACGTAAACATCGGTACGATTGGGCACGTCGACCACGGCAAAACCACGCTGACAGCTGCCATTACGAAAGTTTTGGCTGAAAAAGGGCAAGCGAAATTCCGCGATTATAGCTCCATTGACAACACCCCTGAAGAAAAAGCGCGTGGAATTACCATCAACGCTTCGCACGTGGAATACGAAACGGCGAAACGGCACTATGCGCACGTAGACTGCCCAGGTCACGCTGACTATGTCAAGAACATGATTA
>CAYRJU010000028.1:8621-16598 GCA_964424735.1 uncultured bacterium | reverse complement strand
CGATTGGCCTGATCGATTTCTTTCATGAGCTCAGAGAATTTCTCCTGATACTGGGAAAGAATCGAGTAAACCTTTTCTTCTGTCGCATTCGCCGCTTTACCCTTGTTTTTCAATGCGAGGTTGAGCTCGGACATATCGAGATTGCGGGCAAGTCTCGCATCCAGCGTGTCTTGTGCAATGCCAACGGCTTGTTTAAGGTCTGCGTCTTGGAAAGATTTAGAGGCTTCGACCATTTTACCCATCTTCTCCATGCGTAGCGCCATATGTTGGGCAAACTGCTCGAGAGGTGATCCGCTATTGGGCAAATGGCCATGCAAGATCTTGTACTCGTATTCTAGATCGATCTCAATGAGTCTATTTTCATCGGCGCTTGCCCCTGTGTTCGGCGCTTTTGCGATGAGAGAATTGAGTTTGGAGAGCGCCTTTTCTTGCTCGGGCGTCAGAAGATTGAGAGAGGCTGCTCGCACTTTTGCTGCAAAAGTTGAATTGTCGGTATCGGAAAGGGCCGCTAAGAGATCTTTTGTTTTTTCCTTTTGAAGATCGAGAAAAGATTTTTCCCACTCTTCTTGGAATTGAACTGGAACATCTTTGGATCTCATTTGAATCAGCCCGCTGAGATCTGCCTTCTTAAAAGAATCGTCCATCTCTTGTAAAAAAGAATTGAATTCCCCATTTTCATAGGCCTTTCGGATAGAGCTAATCCTTTCTTTGCCAAGCTTGGCCTCTTGCTGAACGACTTCCGATGTCAGATCCCCATCTGCGATTACGATCGAAGAGACCGGCGCAGTTGCACAAAAAAGAGCAGCTAAAATTGTACTTATATTTCCCATAAATAAAACCACCTTATTTTGATGATAATATAACTAAAAACTAATTAAATTGGAAGTCTTATTTAATGATAGCAATTGAAAGCAAAAATTCCACTTACAAATTGAGGGGCGCTGCGTCCTGCGATCGTGAACCAGGATCCAAAGATGATGCCGATATCGGCGCTCCAGTTGTACTCGAGGGCTGGAGCTAGGCTAAATTGGGCAGAAGCAGGAACGGTGATAGGTAGAGAAGTTTTTCCTTTAACCCGGACTTTCCTCGTCCAATCCCCTACAAAATCGATGGCAAAGGCCCAATTCCGGTTGAGATTGATTTCGAGAGCTGTATCGATTTCGAAGCTTTGGGCTGGATATACAGTCGCTCTAGTCCCCTCGCTTCCCCCATAGACATTGAAATTTTTTACATGGATGGGCGCGGGAAGAGTATAGGAAAAAAAATTTCTCCAAGTGATGAATCGGTTGTTTCCGATATAGAAGAGATTTCCCCAATTGATTGCAAAAATGGTTTGCCAAGAACCCAATCCCCCTATATCGGTTCTCTTTTTCTTTGGATTCAGGTTCTGATATTTGCCGATGGGAAGAACCTCTCTAATGGAAAGGGAAATAGCGGGGCTCCATTGGTCTAACGGTCTGATATTTTCGTAGAGCTGAAAATCAAAACCGATCGGCATATCCCCTATTTCCCATTGGCCAGCTCCATGTCTGTAATTGTAAAAAAGAGTCGGACTGAATTGAAAATCCATCCAAGAAGTGAGCCCAAATTGAATGATTGTTTGAGAGTAGTTTGTCCAGAGAGTAGGGATCTTTTTTCGGTGCCAGTCTTTGTCGTATGCGCCCGTATTGGCAAGAAAATAGAGATAGGGTTCAACGTTGATATGACCCACAGGAATCGTGAGAGCAGAAGGGGCCAAAAGAGGGCCTGTAAACCAGGGCGCTTCAATTGTTGGATGGGGAGGATGGCGACGAACGGCAGGAATTTGGACAGCCTGCAAACAGATGAGAGAAGTTAAAGCAAAGACGAAAAAACTTTTTTTCATATAATGGGTATCATATGCGTCTAGTTCTTTTTTTAGCTCTTTTTTCTTCCGTTTTTGGAAGGGAGAAAACGATTCGGATCGGAGAAGAGACTCTAACTGTTGAAATCGCCGACACCTCGGAGACAAGGGCAAAAGGCCTTATGGGCCGAGAAGAGCTTCCCGAAGGGAAAGGCATGCTCTTTATCTTTGATAGAGCCCAACGGCTGACCTTTTGGATGAAAGACACTCTGATTCCCCTCTCCATTGGATTTTTTGATGAGAGGAAAGAATTGGTCAAAATCCTCGACATGGACCCGCCCATCGGAAAAGAATATATCCGTTATCGCTGTACAGCGCCTGCCCTTTATGCTCTAGAAGTGCCCCAGGGCTGGTTTGAAAAGCATAAAATTGAGGTTGGGGATAAATTCTCTTTCCTTGAGTCGCAAGATTCTGTAAAATAATCCAGATTTTATGACTCGAAAAAAACAGAAGAGGCCATGGGGGGTATTCCTCGCCATTTTACTCGCGGCCCTATTCGGCAGCTGGGTAGGCTCTCAGACCCATATTTTTGGCATCACTTTCTATGCCATGGTCGACGTCATTGGAACGATCTTTCTCAATGCGTTGACGCTCGTCGTCGTTCCCCTCGTCTCCTCCTCCATCATTACCGGCATTTCCCGAATAGGAGGAGATGGGGAATTTGGAAGACTGGGCGGCAAAATGTTTTTCTTTTACCTCTCTACGAGTTTGCTCGCCATTCTCATCGGGCTCTTCTTTGTCAATCTCCTCCATCCAGGAGATCCAAATATGATTCAGGCTTCTACTCTCTCCGATACGACAGCCCTCAAAGAAAAAATTACGAGTAATGGCTCAAATGCCTTCCTCCATCTCCTGATCTCAATCATTCCCTCGAATATCGTGGCAGCGTTTTCTAAGGGCGAGATGCTGGGGCTCATTTTCTTTTGTATTCTCTTCGGCTACTCGCTTTCTAAAGTGGAAGGACAAGCAGGGCAAACCCTGCAAAACTTTTTCCAGGGCATTTTTCAAACAATGCTCAAACTGACCCAGATCATCATGAAATTTCTTCCCTACGGAGTCTTTTGCCTCGTCGCTAAAGTGTTTATGACGACAGGCGTTCAGTCCCTCAAATCGCTTTCTCTTTTTTTCATAGCTGTCCTTTTGGGCCTCATCGTCTTCATGTTCATAGGACTTCCCCTCATGCTCAAATGCATTGCAAAGGTGAGCCCCATTCGCCACTTCAAAGCGATGACGCCCGCCCTTGTCACCGCCTTTTCTACCAGCTCCTCTTCTGCTACCCTTCCCATCACCATTGACTGTGTGGAAAAGCGGGCCGGCGTATCGAATCGAATCTGCAGCCTCGTTGTGCCCCTCGGGACCTCCATCAACATGTCTGGATCTGCTCTTTACGAATGCGTAGCTGCGATGTTTGTGGCTCAAAGCTACGGGATTGACCTCTCTTTTGGGACCCAGCTGCTCATCGTCCTCATGTCGCTCATCGCCTCTATCGGAGTCGCAGGAGTCCCTTCGGCAAGCCTCGTCGCGATCCTCATCATTCTCAAAGCGGTTGGATTGCCCATGGAAGGGATTGGCCTTTTTATCGCGGTGGATCGCCTCCTCGATATGTGCCGCACAACAGTGAACGTCTTTAGCGATAGCTGCTGCGCTATTTTAGTGGCTAAGAGCGAGGGAGAAAGGGATGTCCTTACCAAAGATCCCATTGAAGAATTTTAATGACAAAGGAAAGACCCTTTGTTACCGTTACAACTAAGAGGTACTTATGGCAACAGGCACAGTGAAATGGTTCAATAGAGATAAAGGTTTCGGGTTCATTCAGCCTGATGAGGGAGGAAGAGATATTTACATCCACGCTTCCAATATCAATACCCCCGATCGTTCATTGACAGACGGGCAAAGAGTCGAATACGAAACTGGCGTGGGGAGAAAAGGCCCAGAGGCCGTCAACGTCAGGGCCATTTCGTAAAATTGGTTGAATCGATATACTGCTCGCCATGTCTCAACCTGTTGACCCTCGATACGTCTGCTTCGTGGATAGAAATCCTCCACCTGTAGAACCCCATCCCTTTCTCGATCAGATCAAACGGATTGCAGGGGTTGCTATGGTCTTTTTGGGTCTAACTATTTTGACGAGCTCGAGCGTGGCTTTGGCCGGGTATGTTTTGGGGAAAATCGCGATCTCCCTCAAATCTCTTCAATCTTTTTTTATCATGGGAATTGCCTGCTCAGTGGGGGGCTTCCATCTGATTAAAGGAGGATATGCCACCCCCTCGCTTGACATCAATGCTGGCTGGCTTTCAGTCACCACTTAGGGGAAAAATGCTCCGCTATCTCCTCCTACTCCCCTTCTTGCTCTCAGCAAACTGTCCCATCCAGCAATTTCACGATGCGACCTATAAACTGGGCTGGGATATCGATTTTTCTCCCTACGCAGGAGGAGAGGACATTCTCTTCACAGTGCGTTTCTTAGAAAGAGTAGAAGGATATGTCCTCGGGAAAAGTCCCATCTGTTATTCAAAAACGGCGAGTGCCAGATTTTGGAGGTTCAGCGAACTCTACATGGGATGGCTTCCAGTAAACTACCTCGCTACAGTAGCTCAACACGAAGTGTTTGGACATGGTTATCGCATTCGAGATGTCGACGGTGGCAAAGTGAGGGTGAATGGATATTCCTTCAATGCTCCTCCACCTTATGGGGGAGGGGGCGCTGCTACGAGCTATGACATTGGACCCAATCTCACCACGACAGAAGAAACTTCCATTGCCATGGCAGGCGTTGAATCAACAGCTATTTTAGCCATCTTGACAAAACTCAAATGGTTAGAAGCGAATCGAATCGATCCCAGAGTATCGGTTCTCTATCTTCTCTGCCAGCACGATTTAAACCTCTACATCGGTTCTTTGAAAATTCTCGATGAGGAGGACGAAGAGGGCCACGATATCAAGATGTATATCCGCTCTCTCAACTACACCTATACCAGCAATTTCTTGAGTAGCGGAAGACTGAGATCGCTTTCTTGGATCAATTTGGGAGATCCTTTCACCTTCTACGCGATCTACTCTTGGCTTCACTATGTATCTTCCGGGAAAGAGACGCGCATTCCCATGATTCCGATCTATGGATGGGGCTATTTGCCTAATGTCAGATTGGGTCTAACCCCTTTTGGCCCAGAATTCTATCTGGAAAATTATCTCCTAAAGGGAGATTTACCCGTCTATTTCTATCTCAAAGGGGGAAAGCATTCTCAAAACCGCTATGGCGGCGTCGGATTTTATGTACCGAGAATGTGGAACATCCAGAAATGGATTGTGGGCTTGCGCTTGGATTTCTGGAGGCAGCCAAAACTCCTCTTAGAACCGGGAAATATCCCCTTTGCTGAGATCAACTTTTCCCAAAAACCCAATAGAGAAGATCCCCTCTATCCATACTCGGAGCAACACGCTATGCGTCTTGGATGGGCAGGCTCTCTCATCTTTGGCTATCATGGACGAAACGGCTTTGAGGTGGAATTGGGATATAAAGCGCGCGGCTTTTTGCCCGGCTATGCCCTTCGCTCAAGTCCTACGGCCCGCGCCTACTACACTTTAGTGTTCTAACTCTTTAACAATGGCTTTGAGCACAGAGCTGAGATTTCTTCGAATTTTTTCTCCGATTAGGTAACGAAGCGGCCAAGCGAAGGGGCCTTTGATTTGGACCCGATACGCGATTAAAGATCCGTTTTTTGTAGGAACGACGCGATGATGAAAAACGAGGCGGACAAAAAGGCTTTTCCAGAGAATGGAAAAACCCTCTCCTTTTTTGACATCGAAGATTTTGTAGCGAAATTTCGCCTTTCCCTTTTGCCCCTCTTCGATTTTCTTCTCGCTGTGCTTGGCATGAGCTCTTTCCCAAGCCTCCCAGACTTGAGAAGGAGAAACCTTGGCTTCAATTGACTCTTCCATTAATCACCTCAGGGCCACTATATACCAAATTATGATATTGCTGTGGATCTTTCTAATTATTAACCCGAGCCCCAAACAGGCGACAATCGACTTGCTGCGGCCTTGCCATATCAATCCTCGCTCGGAATCCTTCGTGTTCAAGAATGTTATTCCTCGCGATGAGCACGGGCAAGCCCCCTTCGATCTGGCTTTGCCTCGCCGAGTCGATTGTCGCCTGTTTGGGTCTCGGGTTAATACCTGTAGCCCTGAAGCTTTAGGGCCTGAGCGTTACCGCGTGATGCGGGAAAAAGGGACAGAAAGGGCCTTTAGCGGGCAGTATCTCTACGATGAGAGTCCTGGCCACTATGTGTGCGCCGCCTGTAAAAACCCTCTTTTTGCAGCAGAAGATCAGTACGATTCGGGGGCCGGCTGGCCGAGCTTTAAAAAACCCATCCAGCCCAAAGCGCTCTACTATTTGGAGGATTGGAATTTTCCCTTCCAAAGGTATGAGGTCCTCTGTAGGGGGTGCGATTCCCACCTAGGGCATGTCTTCAATGATGGCCCACCCCCCAAAGGCTTACGCTATTGTGTCAACTCGATCGCCTTAGTAAAAATTTTTTCAGATCAAACCTGGTGACATTTATAGGGCCCTTCGTATATAAGGTTCAAAGGGAATCAGATCTTGGATTTGGATGGCGTCTGGAGATAAGTCTCCACTGGCAAGATGGCGAAACCGCCTCTGGCCGATACATGGGTACGAGCTGAAAAAAGTCCTTCCGCTTCTTTTCATGAAATTCTTTATTTCCTTCACCTATGGGGTCCTCACCACCATGAAGGATGCCTTTGTCGTTACGGCCAAAGGGGCCGGCGCCGAAGTCATCCCTGTGTTGAAGGGGTGGATCGTTCTCCCCATTGCTCTCGGGGCTACCCTCCTCTATTCCAAACTCTCCAACCTCTTCCGTAGATCGATCCTCTTCTATGGGATCATCACATTCTTTATTGGCTTTGTCCTCCTCTTTGGCTTTGTCCTTTATCCCCATATTGACACCCTCTCCCCCCACGCCTCAGCAGATTGGCTGCTCGAAAAGGTGGGACCGGAAAATTCGCATTGGATTGCCATCTACCGAAACTGGGTCCAATCGATCTTTTTCGTCACAGCTGAGCTTTGGGGGACCATCGTGATCTTCCTTCTCTTCTGGGGATTTGTCAACCACATCTGCAATTTCAATGAGGCTAAACGGTGCTACAATCTCTTCATTGCAGGAGGCGATCTCGCACAAATGTTCACGGGCCCTCTCGTTTGCTACTTTACCGGAAAATACCTCGCGTCCCAGTTCAATTTAGCTCTGCAAAGTCTCTGTCTTTGCGTTCTCTTTTTTGGCTGTATGATCATGGCTTTGCATTGGATCCTCACCCGAAAAGTTTTAAAAGATGAAAGGCTCTACCAACCAGAGCACGGGCATCAGCCGATGGATCAAAAGACAAAACTCTCTCTTCTCGAGAGTCTCAAATTCATCGTCCGCTCGCCCTATTTGCGCTACATTGCCGTGCTGGTTGTTGCCTATGGACTTACGATCAATCTCACCGAAGTCACGTGGAAAGCCAATTTAAAACTCGCCTACCCAGAAACGGGCGCTTATCAGGCTTTTATGGCAAGAGTGAGCTCCTCTGTCGGAATCTGCTCGTTCATCATCACCGTTTTTTTCAGCGGCATGATCATTCGAAGACTCGGCTGGCATTTTTCAGCCCAACTGCCTCCCATTGTCATCGGTTCGACAAGCCTCATCTTCCTCACCCTCTTCCTCAATCAGAGCTGGCTGGGGCCTTCTCCCCTCTTGCTCATCGTCCTCTTTGGGGCCTTTCAAAACGTATCGACCAAAGTGATGAAATATGCCTTCTTTGATGCGACAAAAGAAATGTCCTACATCCCCTTAGATCAAGAATCGAAAGTAAAGGGAAAAGCGGCCATTGACGTGGTTGGCTCAAGACTGGGGAAATCGGGGGCTGCCTGGCTGCAAATCCTCCTCATTCAGATGGCGGGAACAGGATCGGTGCTTTCAATCACCCATTTTCTGATCCCAATCATTGCCTGCACGGTTCTCTTTTGGATCCTTTCTGTGAGACAACTCAATAAACAATTTCTCGCTAAAGAAAAATTGCTTACTGAAAGCCCCTAA
>CAYRJU010000028.1:0-8521 GCA_964424735.1 uncultured bacterium | reverse complement strand
TCTTCTGTAATCCAGTCGACGAGGAGATGATCGAGCCAATAGACCCCTTTTCTTCCCTCATATTTTCCGAGATATCCCATGTGCCCCCCTTTTTTCGTCTTGTAGAGCCTGACATTTTTCGGAAGAGGGTAGGGATCTAGCGAATGATGAGAGATGAGAGGGTCATCTTCAGCAAGAAGAATTTTGCAAGGGATGACGATCTCTTCTATAACATGCGCCGAGCTACACTTGTTATAATAATCCAGAGCATTGGCAAAACCGTAGACGGGTGCCGTAAAAATCTGATCGAATTCATATATTTTTAAGCTGCGGGGGAGATGGATTTTTGGTAGATCTTTGAATAGTTTATACCGAGAGTATACATCTGCGCGCAAACGACGATAAAAGTAGTTCTCATACACGGCATTTTCTGGCGATTCCAACATGAGAACACTCGAATAGAGTTCTACCGGCGGACTGATGGCAAAGACTCTTTGTAAAAAATGAGGGGCCAAAGATCCCAGCTCGCCAGCCAGTTTTAATACGATATTTCCTCCCAATGAAAATCCAAGCAAGAGGATGGGCGATTCGGGACTTTCTTTCTTCAACACTTTTAAACATTCAAAAACATCTTCGCTGCGCCCGCAATGATACATCTTTTTGGCAAATCCCTTGCCAGAGCCGCATCCCCTCATATTGTATCGAATCGCCCGTATCCCCCTCTCTTCCAAATGTTTCGCCAAGCGAACGATGTAGGGAGATTTATGGGAGCCACAAAGTCCATGGACCATGAAAACACTCAAATCGGTTGGTTTCCATCCCCGTGGGGTCGTAATTTCGAGAGAAATTTTATCTCCATCGGGAAGCGTGATGAGCTTTTGCTCTGAAAAAGGCTCGAAGAGAAAGTTGAACATCGAGCTGATGATGGTCTGTTTGTGAGGATCTTCTAGAAATGGATAAGGATCAAATGGCAATTCCTGCGACACTTTATACACCCACTATTTCCGCGGCCCTAGCCTGATTGTAATAGTTTTAAAATTATTTTTCCCTAATAAACGGAAAGCCTTTAACGAGAGGAATATCGTAAAAGAGAATGAGGGACTCTTCCCCGGGGTTGCGCTTCCCCAAACTCGCGTTGGAGAGGTGGTAGAAGTGGATTCCCAGCCGGTGCCAGTCGGAAAACTGCCAACCCAGCTCAATCCCAGAGCGAAATTCTAAGGGATATCCCAAGTTTTTCCCTTTTCCTGGAGTGAAATAGCCAGCTGCAAACCCTGGGGCAAAGAGCAAATGATTCCCAAAGAGGAGATCGAAGTTGATTCCAACATACCCATAAAAGGTTCCTTTGGCTGTTGCCATCGCGCCAAGAAGGGGGCGAAACTCCAGGTACCGATTGGGGGATTTGAGGCATTTCAGGTGAAACTTGTACTCGATTTCAAACTCAAACGATCGATGGCGCTCTCGGTAAAAGTCATAGGCCCCAATGCCAAAGGAAAGAAAATCGGGCGGCGTATTCCCTGCAACTAGAGAAAAAGCAAGAGCGCTCAAGCACATTTGTTTGAGGATCATTTTTTCTCTTTAGCGCAAGCGGAATTTACAAAAAAGAGGGATGTTGGGTATTCTCTTTTGGTAAATTTATGAGAATTTCAGAAAACGTTACCCCACCCAGTGTCCCTTGCCCCCACCTCTCTTCTTTTCAAGAAGGGGCGATGACGACTTCTCAAAAGATCGGTCTCTTGGTCGTTGCCATTTTCATCTCTATTGCAAGTTTTTTTGTCCTCTCGACAAAAGCAGCCCTTGCTTTTACAGGGGTTGTGGGAGTTTTGGGCCTTCTTGCTCTCTATGCCGATTCTCTGAATGATGGGAACACGCAACCTGCGGCAGTAACTGCGAGTGCGTCCAGTGAAAATCATGCACAGCCCGCAGCAGAGCCACCAAATCCTCAAAGGCCTGCTGCTCCAGCAGCGGCTGGGGATGGTTATGCGGGTTTAGGGGACTTTCCTGATTTAGCCCAAAAGCAACCGGAGCAACCGGAGCAACTGGATGCTGCTAGAAGCCAGCGTTATCCGCAAGGCCACCATGAGCGATTTGGAGCAGCTTCTGTTCCTCAGGCTTCTAGTCCTAGTCCTTTTAGACAAAGCGGTTTTGGGCCACCTCCTCCCCCACCTCCTGGAATGGTCCAAGGATGGGATGGTAAATTTTATCCTCAGTCTATGTATAATGCGTTTCAGTAGCTTAAAGATATGATCTGCTGGAAGTGCAGAAAGACCATCGATTCTTTAGACGGCAAAGTCGGCTTCCGAGCCACTTGCCCAAGCTGCGGGATCGATCTACATACCTGCACAAACTGCCGCTACTACTCCCCCGGTAAACCCAATGACTGCCTAATTCCTGGTACAGAATGGATCCGAGATCGAGAGGCCGCCAATTTCTGCGAAGATTTTAAAATCCGAGTAGACGATCCTCAAGGAAAGAATCCAGATAAAAAGAAATTCGACTCTTTATTCAAAGACGAGCCATAAAACTTTTTACTATATTGTTACTAAATCACACCTACTTTATTATTCCGGCCATTCATTTGGGAATTGATGAAAATAGAGTTGTGTAACCTCCTGGAACTCAATCCGTGGCCGGAAGCGGTGGGGAAGTCCGATTCGGAAGAGCTTGGTCCTGAAGAGCCTCTCAAGGAAAATCTATGGGGGTTTGGGACTTTTTCCTGGCCCAAAATTCAAAGAGAATTTGGCACTGTCGAAAGGCTATACGCCGCCATCCAAGATCTGTATGAAGAAATCCGAGCACTGAAAGAGGCCTATCGAGGGATGGCGAAGAGCTTTCCAGAGTTTAGAGTCGAGCTGAATGAATTTGGGGGCGTGAGCGGTTCCTACTTCCTCATCGATGAAGAAGGGAAGCGAAGGTATGTCGTAAAACCCCTCGATGAAGATGTGGGAGCGATCCACAGTAGAACCTACCCTACCCCTTTTTACAAAAATCCCATTCGAGGCTACGTGCCGCTTTATCTCTCTTCTATGAGAGAGGCTCTTGCCTATCAGGTAGCTCAGATGATTGGGGTCCCCTCGATTGTCCCCAAAACAGAGCTCAGTCTCATCGAATCGGAAAAATTTCACGATTTTCTAGAGGGCATTCAGCCCGAAGAAAGAGAGCGGTATAAAGAGTTTTGTCCAAATGTTCCCGATAAGGAAAAACTCGTTTCGGTACAAGAATATGTAGAAGGGGCAAAAAGCCTTTTCGAAGTTTTGCATGAACTTCAAGCTGCAGGTTTAAGCGATTTAGAGATTGCGAGCCGGTTTGATCAGGCAAATTACGAGGATGCAAACATCCTTTTATGGACAACCTACGATACAGATGGACATGGCGGCAATTTTCTCATCTACCCAAAAGAAGAAAATGGACTGCTAGGTTTTAAGAAAATCGATAATGGACTTGCTTTCCCAGATCAAAATATTGGATTTCGGAATGGTTTGGCCTATTTGCCCAATGCCAGCCAAGAGCTTTCCCCAGAGGCCAAGGCCAAAATCCTCGCCATCGATGTAGAGGAGCTAGCCAAGCAGTTTGAAGAAATGGGATTGGGAAGCGCCATCCCCGCTTTGAAGAAACGGATGGCGTTTCTCAAAAAATTGTGCTTGAAAGAGCACATCACGATCCGAGAGATCCATCGAAGAATTTCAAAAATTGGAAAAAAAATATGAAACGGACATTATTCCTAGCAGCCAGCGCGTTGAGCGCCGCCTTCACGAAAGGAGAAGACATGAAACTCGTCAATACAAAAACCGGCTTTGTCGTCGTTGAATTCAAAGAGGGAAAAGCCGCATTCCACGACCGCTTTTTGGAAGCAGAAATGCAAGAGACGGGCATTCTCATCCCTCCTGTGATGATAGAAACTTTTGGGAACAAAGAGGTGATCTTTCTCGGAGATCCTTTCTTTGAAAAAGCCTTCATCGAGGTCTATTACCCGCTCTGCATCGCCAATTCCATGTATCAGTGGCAACAATAATCCCATCCGCCTATAATAGATCCCTATGTTTCAAAAACGGACCTTAACGGCCTCGATGATAGCCCTCATCAACGTGTGCGCGATCTGCAATATCAAAAACTTCCCCCTCTTGGCAGAGTATGGCCTTTCGGTCTTGGTGTTTTTGGCCCTCTCTGCAGTTTTTTTCTTCATTCCGGTGGCCCTCGTTTCGGCAGAGCTCGCTTCGGGGTGGCCAGAAAGGGGCGTATACACTTGGGTGAAAGTCGCGCTGGGCCCACGGTTCGGCTTTTTGGCCATCTGGCTCGAGTGGATCGAGAATGTGATCTGGTATCCAACGATCCTCTCTTTCATCGCCTCTACGTTTGCCTATATCATCAATCCAGAGCTGGCTAGCCAAAAACTCTTTGTCCTCTCGATCATTCTCGTCACTTTTTGGGTCATGACATTTGTGAATTTTTTCGGAATGCGGGTCTCTGGCTGGATCAGTTCGATCACGGCCCTTTTTGGCACCATCATCCCCATTCTCCTCATCATCTCGATGGGAGCTTGCTGGATTTTTTCAGGCCACCCTGTACAGATCGACTTTTCCTGGAAAGCCGTCCTTCCCGATCTCACCTCGATCAATCAGTTGGTCTTACTCTCGGGCGTTCTCCTCGGCTTAGCAGGGATGGAGATGTCTGCTGTCCACGCCAAAGAGGTGCGCAATCCCCAAAGAGATTACCCCCGCGGGATCTTTTTATCTGCGGGGCTCATCCTCCTCTTTTCGACTCTCGGATCTTTAGCCATTGCCGCCATCGTTCCGAATGCCAAAATCCAGCTTGCCTCTGGCGGAATGGAGGCGTTTCGCTATCTCTTCGCAGCTTTCAACATTCCCTGGGCCATGCCCCTCATTGCAGCCATCACAGCTTTTGGAGCTTTGGGAATGATGAGCACCTGGATTGTGGGTCCGAGTCGTGGTCTTTATGCGACAGCAGAGCATGGCGATTTGCCCCCTATTTTTCATAAGGCAAACAATCACGGCATGCCCACAAACATTTTGATCACACAAGCGCTCATCGTTTCGGTTCTTTCGCTCGTCTTTCTCTTTATGCCGAGTGTCAATAGTTCTTACTGGGCGCTCGTTGCCCTCGCCTCGCTTCTCTATATGATCATGTACTTTCTCATGTTTGTCTCTGCTCTCGTGCTCAGAAAAAAAGAACCAAAGACGCCGAGACTCTATAAAGTGCCTTGCATTGGGCTCTTTTGTTTACTGGGAATGCTCGGTTCTCTTTTTGGATTTGGGATCAGTTTTTTCCCTCCAAGTCAGATCGATACGGGAAATCTCATCATTTTGGAAACGTTTCTCATTGGAGCGACCCTCATTTTCTGCACAGCCCCCTTTCTCATTTTTGCCTCTCGTAAACCCCACTGGTTCAAGAAGTCTTGAAAATTTCGTTCATAGTCTCTAAGATCATGAGCTATGAGTTGGGACGCATCGGAAAGTTGGTACACATCGTGTGTAGGAGAAAAAGGGCACTATTATCACCAAGCGATCATTTTACCCAACACGCTCAAACTCCTCGGTAAGTTCACCTCCCTTCTCGATGTCGGTTGTGGACAGGGCGTTTTGGCAAGACAGCTATCCAAAGAGATCCGATACGTCGGCATCGATCAGTCTCGCGCCCTCATTGCATCTGCAAAAAAATTGACTCCAGAGCGCGAATTCATCGTTGCCGACGCCTCTCAAACTCTACCTCTTGAAGAAAAACAGTTCGACCGCGTGACTTTTATCTTATCTCTACAGAATATGGAGCATGGACAAGCGGCCCTTTTAGGAGCGAGTAAACACTTGGTCAAAAAAGGAAAAATCTTCATCGTACTCAACCACCCCTGCTTTCGCATTCCAAGACAGAGTAGTTGGGGAATCGATGAGCAAAAAAAACTCCAATACCGAAGAGTCGACACCTATATGAGCAAGCAAAAAATTCCGATTCAAACAAGTCCGGGAAAAGGAGAAAAATCGGAAGCTACCTTTTCCTATCACTACTCCCTTTCTGAGCTCTGTCATTGGCTCAAAGAGGCCAAAATCAAAATCGAAACGATCGAGGAGTGGTGTTCGGATAAATCGAGTATGGGATCTAGAGCTAAAATGGAAGATCGGGCTCGTCTTGAAATTCCCCTTTTCATGGCGATTTTAGGAGAGAAATAGACTATGTGCGGCATTTTCGGCTATGTGGGAGAAGATGATCCATTGGAGATCTGTCTTTTAGGACTGGAGCAACTCGAATATCGGGGCTACGACTCCAGCGGCATTGCGGGAATTGTAGAAGGACAAATTGCCATCTGCAAAGAGGTGGGAAAACTCTCGAATCTCAAAAAGAAACTCTTCTTAAAAAGATTGGACATTGCCATCGGGCACACCCGATGGGCCACTCACGGAAAAGTGAGCACGGTCAATGCCCATCCCCATACAGATTTTCAATCATCGATCGCCCTCGTTCACAATGGGATCATTGAAAACTCTGAAAGTTTAAAAGAACAGCTCATCCGCCAAGGCGTTTCTTTCTCATCTGAAACCGATACCGAAGTGATTACTCACCTCATTTCTACCCACTATCGGGGCAATTTAGTCGAAGCGGTGCACGCTTCCCTCCCCTTTTTGCAGGGCCATTTTGCAATCGCCCTTCTTCATAAAGATCACCCGAATGAAATCATCGCCGCAGCGAGAGAATGTCCGCTCTCCATTGGAATTGACGACGCGAAAACCGAATCGATCCTCTCCTCCGATCCGAACGCCTTTTTGGGAAAAAAACTCGACATCCTCTTTTTGAGAGGAGATGAAATTGCGAAGATCGAAAAGGGAAAAGTATCGATCTACGATCAACATCTCAAACTCCTCACCAAAAAAACCGAAAGACTCGATGCGGGATATAGCAAACCTTCTAAAGAAGGGTTTGAACATTTCATGCTGAAGGAAATTTACGAACAACCTTCGACAATTCAAAAAGCTTTTTTAGGAAGATTTGAGGAAGGCAAAGTCCAATTCGAACATTTTCCAGCCGAGTTTCGCAATCCAACTCAGGTCTGCTTCATCGGCTGCGGCACTTCGGCCCATGCAGGCTCTATCGGAGCCCTTTTTCTCGAAGATTTTGCAAAAATCCCCGCTCATTATGAAATCGCATCAGAGGCGCGTTATCGCATTTTCCCCAAAGAGACGCTCATCGTTGCGATCAGTCAATCTGGCGAAACGGCAGATACCCTTTCCGCCGTAAGGGAGTTGAAAACAAGAGGATACAAAGTTCTCGGAATCTGCAATGTGAAAAATTCGACCTTAACTCGAGAAACGGATGGATGCATTTTCCTCAAAGCGGGACCCGAGATGAGCGTCTGCTCGACCAAAGCGTTCACTTCGCAAATGACCGTCCTTTATCTCTTTGCCCTCCTTTTAAGCGGGAAAGGCCATTTCGAGGAGCTCAAACAGATCCCCGTGCAAATCCAAAAAGTGTTGGAACTCGCTCCTCAAATTCAGTCTCTTGCCAAAAAGTATAGCCGCTACCACGACTTTTTCTTCATGGGGCGCCGCTACATGGTTCCTACCTGCCTAGAAGCGGCCTTAAAACTGAAAGAGATCTCCTATGTAAATGCAAATGGCTATGCCGCTGGCGAACTCAAACATGGGCCCATCGCTCTCATCGACACCCAGTTTCCAGTGATTGCCTTTTGTGCAAACCACCAGACAGAAGAAAAGATCGTGAGCAACCTCCAAGAGGTCAAAGCGCGGGGCGCTCCCGTGCTAGCGCTCGCACCAGAAAATCTCAAAGGAGTCGCGAAAGTCGCAGACGATGTTCTCTGGCTTCCCGTCGCAAGCGATCCCCTTTCCCCCTTCGCTTCAACCGTTGCGGGCCAGCTCTTTGCCTATTACATCGCCAAAGAAAAGGGATGCGATATCGACCAACCGAGAAACCTTGCCAAATCGGTGACCGTTGAGTAAATCATCCACTCAAAAAGAGCAAGAAGGCTTGTCCCAAGTAGAGGCTCGTTGGCTCTATCGGGGAAAGATGATCAGTTTGAAACTCGAAACCTTTCAAATCGAGGGAAAACAAAAATCTTTCGAAATCATTGAGCATCCGGGCGCTGTCGTCATCGTGCCGATCGCTCCCGATGGACGCATTCTCCTTGTCCAGCAGTGGCGAAGGGCCGTAGGAGAGATCACGATCGAACTTCCCGCAGGAGGACTTGAAGAGGGGGAAGATCCGCTCGCCTGCGCGCAGCGGGAGCTGAGAGAAGAGACGGGATTTGCCGCAAAGAAAATGAGCCCTTTTGGCGCCTTTTATAGCGCTCCTGGTTTTTCGAACGAATTCTTGCACATGTTTCTTGCGACCGATCTCTATACAGCCCCCTTACCGCCCGATGATGGGGAGATGATCGATCTCTTGACTGTCAGCGTAGAAGAGGCAAAGCGGTGGATTTTGGAAAATAAGATCCGCGATGCCAAAACCATCGCCGGCATTTTGAGATACATGAACCTATCCAAGTAAAATTTGGGGGGAATTTTTAGCGTGAAAGCTCCGTAGA
>CAYRJU010000027.1:3350-18047 GCA_964424735.1 uncultured bacterium | reverse complement strand
CAAACTCACATTTTCCCTCTTCGACAAGGCCGTAGCGCATCTCTTGAGGCAGGACAAAACGTCCTTTCTCATCGAGTTTTGCGACATCTGAACCGCTGAAGAAGAACCCACTCATTTACGTTTTCCCACGTTATCCCACATGTTATCCACCTTGTCGAAATCTGCGCAATTTATTTTGCAAAATGGTTTTGAAAAATCGCTTGCAACACCTTATATAACAGCAACTTATAATCAATAAAAAGGATTGTGGGAAATTGTGGGAAATTTGTTCAAAACCCGCCAAAAACGGACAAAAACGATGGATTTTTAAGCTGTTTAACACTTTGACTTTTAAAATCTTGTGATATTTTTCTAGGGAGAGCGGGAAATTGTTGAAAAGTGGAAACCTGATGGAAATTTAGAATCTAACCAGCGGCTGGCGGCTGAGGGGGAGGAACGGCCCAACAATGGTTTGCAAACGGGTTTTTAGAATCAGAGAGAGGTCTGTCTAGGCGAACACCCCACCCTTGCTCCTTAAAACCATCCGGCTCTTTTTCCTCATTTTCATTCCAAGGTGACCGAATCTGCTGGGCTGGTTGGCTCTCCGCTGAGACTATTATTTGGGTAGACACCTGTGTACCGAAAAAGCAGGGCAAGAAAAAGCGCAAGATCGACAGGACAAAATTCTGAATCTTTTCGATCAAATTTTTTAGTCCCTGAATGAAGTCATCGGAAAAGGATCCCCCACTCACCTGGACCTGCATAGAGCCGCTGACTGGCTGTGTCATGTTATTCTCCCAAATATGGAGTAGATATTCTATCCCATTCAAGCATTTGTCTTCACTCTAATTTTTCTCTCTTTCTGAGAAAATCTCTCACTGTTATGATAGAAGTATGACTGTAAAGCCCCGTACGATTGATAATCTGGGAATTGACACCTCGAAGCGCTATGCCCAAGATCAGGCAAAGCTCGATACAAAATTCATCGAGGAATCTCGATTCATCCCGCAAAAAACCGAAGTCTCTGTCCTCAAGCCCTATTTGCCGACTGAATTCGAAGAGTACCTATTGCCCGGCAAGCTCACTCTATGGGCTTCGTTTGAACCGCCGCCCGAGTATTTTGCGCATGCAAAGCCTTTATTTAGCTATCAGCTGATTCCCAGCATTGGCGGCTATGAAGAACAAGAGGCCGACACCGACAAACTACAGGCTTTAGAAGATACGATCCACAAACAGTTTCAAGAAGGAAAACAGGACAAAAGAGAAGGTCAGGAAGAAGAAAAAGAGCGAAAAACTCTCTTGCATCTTTTGCAGACGATCGGAAAGCTCGATCGGACCCTTTCTCTCATCAACGCAAGACGCACTCAGTATCAAAGAGGATAAGTTGAGCACTTCAAACTGGCTGGAAATTCTCGGATGGGGCAGCGAAGAGGTTGGGGACTTGCGCTACGTGGCCTATTCCTACATCAAACAGGGTGTCTATGACGTTGCCCTCACCTTTTTAGATGCGATTACGGTTCTCTCTCCCCCGATTGCCTACGACTTACAGACGATCGGCGCGCTCCATCTACAACTCGGCAACGGCCTCAAGGCGCTCGACTTTCTCGATCGAGCTCTGAAGCTCGATCCCAGTCATCTCGCCACCCAACTCAACCGGGCCAAAGCCTTTTTCATGCTCGGCTACAAAAGACAGGGCCTTGCGCAAGCGCTCGAGCTCGAAAAATGCCCCGATGCCGAAATCGCCACGCAGGCAGCTGCCCTCATTTTGGCTTATAAGAACCCATCTCAATAAAATTTTTCTAGGTTCAAATAACACTTGCTCCTTCTCTTTTTAATTGGTAGATTTATAACATGCTTGAATGTGAAATCAAAAACGGTTGGATCCAGTTCGTCGAGTTCATCGAAAGTAGGTGCTCATCTGCAGAATTTCAAAATTGGATCGCTCCCATTCGCCTCGTCGAAGCAAACCCCGAAAAGATCATTCTCGAAGCCCCCAACGTCTACGTGCAAGACTATTTGCTCGATAATTTTAAAGAGGTTCTCTGCAATTTCTTACCCCTTCTCCCATCGGGAGAACCAGCCATCCATTTCCAAATTGCCTCTGAAAAACTCCCCCCTTCGATTCCCCAAGTAGCCGCTGAAGAAGAAGAGACTGGCTGCAGCGAACTCTGTCTCAATCCGCTCTATACTTTTGAAAATTTCATCGAAGGCCCCTCGAACCAATTCGTCAAGTCAGCAGCGGTCGGAATCGCAAGCCGCCCCGGTAAATCGTACAACCCTCTCTTCATCCATGGCGGTGTAGGTCTTGGAAAAACACACCTCTTGCATTCGATTGGACACTACGTCAAAGAACACCACAAAAAATTGCGCGTTCAAGTCATCACGACAGAAGCCTTCATCAATGACATTGTCGATCATTTAAGGGCCAAATCGATCGATAAAATGAAAAAATTTTATCGCACACTCGATATCCTTCTCGTGGACGATATCCAGTTTCTGCAGAATCGACTCGGGTTTGAGGAAGAATTTTGCAATACGTTTGAAACACTCCTCAATCAAAATAAACAGATCGTCATCACGAGCGATAAGGCGCCTTCCCACCTCAAACTCTCCGAGCGCATGGTCGCAAGGCTCGAATGGGGCCTCGTCGCCCATATGGGCATACCCGATCTAGAAACACGGGTTGCCATCATCAAGCACAAATCGGAAAGGCGCGGACTCAATATTCCCAATCAGATCGCTTTTTTCATCGCTGAACACATCTATAATAATGTCCGGCAAATCGAAGGAGCCATCAACAGGCTTTCAGCACACTCCAAGCTCATGTCGGGGAGCCTTACAGAAGAGATCGTCGAGAAAATTTTGAGCGAACTCTTCCAACACAACGCACCGAGCAAGAAAATTTCGGTCGAAGAGATTTTGAAAAGCGTGGCCGCCGTCTTCGAAGTGCGCATCTCTGAAATCAAAGGCGAATCGCGCCATAAAGAAATCGCTCTCGCCCGCCAAGTGGCGATGTATCTGGCCAAAGAGATGATCGACGATTCCCTCATGAAAATCGCCTCATCCTTTGGAGGAAAAACCCACTCGACCCTTCTGCACGCCTGGAAAAAAATCACCGATCAGGTCCAGATCAACGAACTACTCCGCCGTCAAGTTCAAATGGTTCGAAGGAACATTTCTCACAGTTAAAAAATTTCTTAAATTGATTAAATTATCCTTGCGGTTGATAATTGTGTTTCTTTTTCAACGGAGGTAATGATGAAAAAGACATTTGCAATTGCATTTTTGACGCTTGCGGCAGCCTTTGGTGTTGCTCAAGAGACAACGCTTACGAAAAGACCCGCTTTCACCCCACTCGAAACGACCCTTCTTCAAGAGAAATTCGCTCCGAAGAAATCCTTTGGCTATCTGAGAATGGGCGTATCGGATACGGAACTTGCTCGAACAGATGTTCAAATCCTTCCCGGTGTTGGATTGGGATATCGTCTCGTTTCTGGATCTTCTGCCATCGATCTTTCTGCTTCCTTTAACCGCAGAAAGGCGATCACCGATGAGGGAAGAGAAGAGACCTATCACTACACAATGCCCAAAGCCAACTATCTCTACTATATCAATGCAGACGCCAATAACAGCCTCTATGTAGGTGGCGGCCTGGCATGGGGTGGAGTGGAGACGAGAACGATGACACAAGAGAAAAAATCTTTTATGGGGATCATTCCCAACATTGCTCTTGGCTATGAACTCAATCGAACAGGAGCCATCCGCAGCTTCGTCCAATTGGACGCGAGCCAGCCTGCAATTGCAGCTTTGAAAGATGGAGCTATTCCAAAGCCTTTTGCTGAACTTTCTTTTGGTGCCGGTTTCTAAGGCATGGGGGGGATCACTCCCCCCCCTTTTTCAATAAAGACTCAAGAGATACATTCTTTTCGGGAAAGAGGCCGAAAGGGCCATGCCAGCCTTTTGTAAAAGAGGAAGCGGGCTAGAAATATCCACGACGAGAAGATTTTGATCTTCTTCAAGCCGATCCTCTTTATACTCGTAAAGGTAGGAAAGAGCCTGGACATGCGGAATCCCTAAATGTTTGGCAAAGGCAAGAGAAATCTCCCTTGCGCCCGGCATGGGGATCACTGCATCGGGCACGGGCCATTCGAGTTGAATCCATTGAATGATGGCAAAACCGGCCAAAGCATCTACTGCCTCAACGCCCAAAAGAGGGGCAGGCGATTCGGGATCAAACACATACCCCCGAGTCATGGGGAAAGAGCGATTTTTCAGACAGACTCTACATAGATCTCCACTCCCTTCCAAAACTTCAAAACAGTGCCTGCAGCGCTCAACGGGATCGGGAGGCGCGCATGCCATCCAACAGGTAGGGCAAAGAGATTTGGTGGAACATTTTTCACCGCACGAAAGACAGAGCGGCGGAAAGAGAAAATTGAGAAGAGTGGAAGCGATCACATCAGACCAAAAAACCTTCTTTTCTTCAGATGGTATTGGGGATCATCCAAAACCCCATCGATCGAGATGAGAAATGATTCGGTGATTTTGAGAAGGACAAACTGCTTCATCTTGATGAAAATCTGCAAATTCCCATCCAGATCCATCCTCGGAGGAGGGTCGGTCTCCAAAAAGAATTGCGATCTTTTTCCCTCGCTATAGGCATTTGTCAATTCCAGTAAATTGAAGTACCCATCTTGAATGTTGAATGTGAGATCGCCTGTCACGGGAATGAGCAGGTCTAGATCGAGGCCCACGATGCGACTCAAGACATTGGCGGGCAAATCAAAGACCGTCTCCTCTCTTTTATAGGAATTGATAAAATGGAGCTGGCCCTTGGCCGTGTAGGTCTTTCCCTCCTCGAGAATCCCCTTAAAATCGGAAACTTTTAGCTCGCGCACGACTAGCGGGCTTAAGGGACCGAGACTTTCGCCTGGTCTTTGCAGAAGACTTGGGCGTAGTTCATGGATCGTCAGATTGGGAATGTTGATTGTCCAAGGAGAGTGATCCTCGAGAAGAATTTCGTCGATTTTCAAACTACCCGCACTATCGCTGATCTTGATGTCATAGATGCGCATCTTTTCGGGTCCCAAATCGACTTGAGCTAAGAGCGTGCGAAATTGAAATCCAAAGAGCTCGATGGCTTTCCCTCCCAAAATTCCCTGAAAATAGGGCAGGTTTTTCTCTAACTTGAGGCGCCCCTTGAGTTCATATCCTTGCCCCATCTCAATTTCTCTAAAGACATTGGCAACATCTTGAGGGAGCAGGGGGGATAGAGTTTTAAAGTCGAGATGGGCGCTTCCGACTAAAATATTGGGCTTTTCTGCATGGAAAGAGGCTTCTATACCGCTAAAAGATCCCACGATCGATTGGATCCACAATTGATCGTTATATTCCCAATCAATTGCGAGGGGATTTTCCCCCTCTCCCAGCGTGACCCTTCCTGCAATTTGGTCCCCCATATGAAAATCGACTTGGTAGAGGTGATTGTGATAGTTCAGAGCAGCTCTGCCTTTTCCCTCTTTCCAGGAAAATTCGAATTTTTCGACTGGGTGGTAGACTCCGGCATAAGGGAAAAATCCTTCATGCACCTTGCAGGCAAAGGAAGAAAAATCGGAAGCTATGTCAAAATCGGCTGTAAACTCAAAATCCTTAGTTTTGTCTACAAATTGAAGGAAAGGGTGGGTCAAAAGGGAAGCGGGAAGATATGCTTGCGCATTGTGGAACATCCAGTGGGCTCTTTTCGCATCGTATTCCAATAAATCGATGACGCAGTCAAAGGGGCCATGGAGATGGAGTCCTTGAAGCAAAACGCCTTTCTCAGAGCTATAGGAAAGATGAATCTGTCCCAAATTTTCTAACGGATAGGAATGAACGACAAAGGAGGCGAGATGAAAATCCAAATCGGCCTCTATGCCCCCTTTGTAGAGAAAATGCCCGCCTCCCGTTGCTTTTCCCTCCATTCCCATCCAATCGATCGCTTTGAGATCTAAGTTTAGATTGGAAAGAGACAGCTCACAGTGAAGATTGGGCTCAACCCTCCCCTCAAAATTCGTTTCAAAGAGAGACTGCCATTTCCCAAATCCTTGCATTTCCCCCTCTTGGGTCAAATGGGCCGATAGCATCAAATCGGATTGCAGATCCAATTTCCATTCCGTAGGCGTCTGCTCGAGGTGGAGGGAAAAAGGAGGGGAATCGCCCTGAGCTGTGAGATCGATCCTCCCCTGTTTGAATTGAAAATGCAAAGCCGTTTCGCTCAAAACCGGGAGTCTATGCAAATCGATCCCCCATTCCCCGAAAAAAGGCTGCGCTGCCAATATGGCTTTCCAGGGAAGTTTGACTGTGAGATCCATTTCATGCATGGAGCTCGGCAAAAAGGCAAAAGGCTGACCGAATAGATGACTCGTCGGCAAATAGGAGAGGGTTTTTCCGTCATAGCGCCCAGCTAAGCGAAATAGATCCCAAGTCTTTCTATTAAAGCGAAGATCAAAAATCCAAAGATCGCCTACCTTATTCAAGATGGGGCAATAAAAAGGGATCTCTTTTTGTAAAAAGTGCCAATTTCCCTCTATGGCAAAAGAGGCATCGAGATTGGGATCGATCCATCCTCTTCCTTGAAATTCCAGATCGGCAAGTGTTCCTTTTTCGATCTCCACTTCGATCTTTTCTCCATCCCATCCCCCATGAAGAGTGAACTCCATTTCTTGCCACCTTGCCTCGGCGTTCCAATCCTCCCACATCCCTGCAAATTTTAGATCGTACTTCTCATCTTCCAAAATGAAACTTCCGCCATCTTGAGAGAGATCTGCCTTGGCTTTTTGGCAAGAGAAGAGCGTCCCCTCTTTTTCCAAACCGAGAGAATCTACCACCACCTCTGCATTCCACATAGAGCCATTCAAGTGCCCCTTTCCAGCAAGAGTCCCACTAGAAATGGCGAAAGAGCCGCATTCGGGAAAAAGAAAACTCAAAGCGCCCTGCAGCCAAGAAGCTTCAAAGGAGCGAATGCCATCACATTCAAACGTCCACCCAGCTTCATCTCTCGATACGTTGCAATAGGAGTCATCAAATTGCAACTCTGAATCGAGCCAAGAACTCTTCAAAAACTCCCTTCCCGCAAAAGAAAAAGGGAATATATTCCCTTGAGCTTTTCCAAACCCTCTTATCTCCCACTTGGCGCCAACTCCGGCTTGATAAGTCAACGTTCCTTGCACCCCTTCTACCGCCCTTTCTGCGTAGGCGAAAGCAACATCACTCAATTTTAAATGAGCTGCAAGCCATTTTCCTTTTGGCTCAAAGGCGATTCTGCCAGAGATGATCCCTCCAGAAACTTCCCCATACGGAATCCAAGGTTTTAGAAGCTCGAGCCGAATTTTGCGCAAATTCGCTTCAAAGCTTCCCTTTTGTAGCTTCAAAGCCGCGCTCGCATCTCCCCAGTCTAAATAAAGCTCGGTCCGATCGGCCTTGTGATCCAGTGTGAACTGGACCTGTCCTTCCCAATCAAAAATTCCCTGATGGACTGTGATTGAGACATCGAGCCAGCCCCCTTGTTTTGGCTGTGGAAGGGCGCTTTTCTTACTGAAGGAGAGATGGGGAGTATCGAGAGTTAGATGCGTTTTGATCTTTTTGGGAAAAGAGCTCAAGTCAAAATCAATCGACGCTTTTTCTACGTGAAGGTGGAAGGAAGAATCAAAGAGAACGAGATCAGAAAAAATGAGTTTCCCCTCTTTCCAATCGCACGAACGGTAGGCTACTTCAGAACCCGTCTTGAGTCTAAGAGCCCATTTGACACCCACGCCGAGTATTTCCACTCCAAAAAAAAGACATGAGAGAAAAAGGAGAACGGCACAAATAAATATTCGCTTCACACCCCCATTCTAAAAGAAAAGAGGATTTCTCAGAAAGTGTGGTGTAGTGTAGAATGTCTGCAATTTTTTTAAGGAGTATGTGATGAGTCTACAATCTGTTTCACGCGTTGATTTTCTTCAGTCAGGAGGAGCACAGGAAACGCCGCTTCCCTCAAGCGATGTTTCTCACCGCACCGTCGAGGCCGCTCAAAGCGCGTTTCCCTCCCATGCAGTTCCCCCTCCTCAGCCTTCTAGAAAAAGAACTCTAGACAAACCCGTAGGTCCTTCTGTAATGGATTGTGTAGACTGGATTAAAGAAGAGGGCGATGAGCTCGAACGGTTTCAGATATCTCCATTTCTAAATGAAGAAGAGGCGGCGGGTGCATTCACCCTACTTCTAGACGCTTTGGAAACGCATTGCCCAAATCTAAGAGAGCTCTCGATCGTTTGCCCCGATTCTCAAGTTTATCTCAAAGGTCTCAACCCCTCTCGATTCCCCCACTTAACCAAGCTCTTGATCCATGTAGAGGGCGTTCTCTATCCTGACAATTTTTGGAGCAGGATAGTAGAATTTAAAACCTTAGAAGAGGCAACCCTCACGAAGTATTGGGACGTAGACAGTGAACTGACAGACGAAGAACTTCAACAGTTGGTTCGTAATAATCCCCTCCTGACAGTGCTAGGGTTAAGCGGTCATAAGCTCTCCACAATAGACAACCCTGGCCAATTAACCGTCTTGAGGGCTTTAGACTTGCGCAAAACAGCTTTCGTAGGAAAGACCATTGTAGAGCTCGCCATCCAACTCCCCAAGCTTGATACATTGCTTCTCGCAGACAATAGTGTGACACATCAGGATTTCATCGACCTTTGTGGGACTCGCGCATTCACAAGATTCGAGTATGAGGAAGGTTCGGGGGAATTTTTTGCATTCTCTTCAAAAGAGGAGGAAACCACAAGAGACACATTACTAAGAGAGAGGGCTATAGTTGAGCACTTTGTGAGTAAAGGCCTATTCGTAAGTGATGCTACCATCCAAGCAGCAGCTCCTCATTGGACAGGTCTAGAACATCTCGTGTTACATCAATACGAAATCCCCATATTTTCACTGCCATCTCTGCAAGCGATCGCTCAATTCTGCAAAAAACTAAGAACATTCTCGCTAAATTGGTCTAAGTTGCCAGAAAACGGATTTCTCACAGTTGCAAAAGGATGTCCCCTTTTAGAGGAACTCAGTTTCATCAGTTTCAGCAGCAAGCTAGACTCAACCTTCATCAGTCAAGAATTGCTAAAAGCCGCGCCTTTTTTAAAGAACTTAAAAACATTACGCCTGCGTGGATTCGCCCAATTCACACCTGAAGCCTTGGCAGCCCTTCCCTCTACTTGTAAAATAGACCAAGAGGAGGAGGAAATTAAAATGGCCCTTCCTTCTGAAGACACAAAGAAGCCTAAATCCTCTTCGTCATCTGCAGTCCCTATTGAGACTGAGTAATACCATTTATCAGAAAAAAGCTTGACTGCGAACAGTCTCAGAGTGGTTTGCTATGATGGCTGTTCCCAATCAAGGTTATTTTTGATAGATGGTATAAGAGTGCGATAGGCAGCTTCACTCAAGAGGCCTTCTAACTCCTTGGGATGGGTGAGTTCGATCTGAAACAGCCAACCGGTTGTTTCCGGATGCTGGTTGAGGGGAGAAAGATCGGTTTTGAGAGCCGTATTCACAGCGGTGATTTTCCCAGAAACGGGTGCATAGATATCGGCTGCTGCTTTGGTCGATTCCAAAACGCAAAGCTCTTGTTTCCCTTTGACGATTTGCCCTATTTTTGGCAATTCGATAAAGACGATCTCGCCCAGCTCTCTTTGCGCATAAGCGGTGATTCCCACCGTCCCCACCTTGCCCTTGACTTGGATCCACTCATGCGATTCGGTGTAGTAGATCATTCGTCATCTTTGAGCAGTTTGAGCGTTCCCCAGGTCGCTGGGTGCTGCTCAATATTGTACTCTTCTGAAGAGACAGCAAAATGTTGGGGCCGTCCCTCAAATCGGTTGATTCGGTAAGTGAATCCGATGCGAGAAAAACTGAGAGGATCATAGCCATGCAAGCAGGCAGCTGGAATCTCAATGGCAAGATGATAGCCATCCTCTTCGAGATCCGCAGATACCTGGAGATCTTCTGGATGGCAGAGGCGATGGGTATCTTCATTGCGGAAGCGGGTGATCTCTTGGCCATAAAAATTCTTCACCTCTACAGGAAAGAAGACAAAATGGTGGCAAAATCTCGTGACCACCCCTTTGGTTTTGAGATCGCGCGTATCGATAAAGATCTCAATGCTATCTCCTTTACGAAAATCGTCAGCGACTTTTTGAAAGGGACAACGGACAACAAAATAAAAACAGAGTTTTTCAAAATTCCAAGCTGTATACACATCGGCAAAGGTCTCCTCATCTAGAAGATCGTTTGTCGAAGGTAAGAGATACTCTTTTTCAGGCTTAAGCGCTCCTCTTAAGAAGAGACAGTCTGCAGTCAGACCAAAAAATTGAACTGGTGAAAGAGCGGGAAGGTCTTCAAATAGGCTCATTCATCCTCCTTTTGTACGGGAATTACAATGGCATGTTTTTGTTTGACCACTTCGAGCAGCTTTTCTGTGACATAGGCTTTGGCATCAGCCGCAAGAGTTTCTTTTCCAAAAGAGAGCTGTTCCAGAATGGGCGAATCATCGGTTTTTTTCTCTTGCAAATAGAAAAACGCAATCTCGCCACTATCAGAAACGTGAACGGGTGACCAGAGCGCTGGAAGCATCATAAATGCCTGTTCTTTCATCCAATCCTCCTTTGAATTTCTCACGATAGCTCGAGTTTCTACACTCAATTTAAACTGATCCAAAAGAGGATCTTTTCCAATTTGGACCCATTGTGGATCTTGGGCGTCTTTTTTTAAAGCGGCAAGCGAAGCAGAAGCGAGTTTTGCAAAAGGGTTCTTTTCCTTGTCAAACTCCCCTTCGACTTTGGGAACGAGTTTTGAAAGAAGACTCTTTGCCTCTTGAAAAGTCAAAATATGCTTTTCTTTGACCTCTTCTAGATCTTCAATTTGATAAACCATCCCTTCGGCTTTGAGGGTAGCTTCTTGAGCACCCGATATAGACCACGTTTTTTCTACTGAAGGAGCTGCCGCAAGGGCCTCTTCTATCCAAAGGGGATTTTCACTTAAGATTTTTTCCCGGGCAAAGGCATCGATTTTATCAGTCATCTTAGAATTTTGAATCGCCTGAAACCGCTCTTCTTCAGCCTCAGCTTTTGGCAAGGAGAATTTTTCTTGGAGCTGAGTCCAATTTCGCATCTCCCAATCCCAAACCTGTTTGAGAGAAGCGCGAAGAGCTACTTGGGCCCTATTCACCTCTTTCACTTTAGCTCGAACCGTCCTCTGAACGAGCTCTGGGATTTTTTTCTCAATTTGCTCGAGGGGCAAAATCGCTTTCGGAAGGTCTTTTTTCCCCGAAATTGCCTCGGTATAAAACTGAAACTCGGCTACATCTTGGGCAGAGGCCAACTGAATGGGCCAACGGTACACCTGCACAACGGCCGTCTCATGGGCATATTTTGCAAAATCTCGATAGGCCAGGTTATCGACAAAAGCCGCATTGCCTACATCTTGAAAATACTTGCGGAAGAGAAGCACCTTTCGCCACACCTCGGCAGCTCCCCGTTCATCAAAACCCAACATCCGCAAATGGGTCTGAAAGTGGATCTCTGGCTTTGCCTTGGCAGCTGCCAGTTTTTCCGCTGTTTCCTGAAAGCGGTGGATCAGATCCCCTTTGGCCTCTTCCAAACTGACTCGATATCCCTTTTCTTCTGCGGCAATGGAAGCGTTCAAGATGAACTGGGAGACGAGATCGACAAAAGAGTGTCCAAACCAATCGCTTGCCGAATGAAATCCAAAAAGGGCGAGATCCTCATGCGAGAGGCGCTGGTCGATGTTGATCCACGGATATTGCCGGTGCTGATAGAGGAGAATCTGTCTCAACATCTCTGGTTGAAGCCTAGATTGGTAGAGGTACAACTTTTCCAAGTGAGAAAAAATGGAGGGGCTAACGTCCGTTTCTGCCTGTAGAGCTGCCATCTCGGCATTGATTCCGGGCAAAAAATGATTCCAGACCGACTGGGCGCTCAAAAAGGGAGCCTCTGGGTGAGCATAAGCTTTAAAGCGCTTGGCCTTTTCAAGGCGCGTCTCAAAATCTTGCTTTAAAGAGTCAAAATATTCGAGGACGAGGGAACGGGCCAAGCCATCTCGAAGAAAATCGTAACGGATGACCCCATCGTTGCAAAAATTGGGAAAAAGTCCTTTTCCCTGCATCGCATCTTCTCGATCGGTCGCGATGAAGCGGGAGAGTTTTTGCACTTCGGAGAGCATCATCGAAGAGCCGTCGATCATTTTGCCAACGGCCCGATCAGGACGCTCCTCTCCTCCCGCCAACGTACTAAAAGTTCCAAAAAAGAGAAAAGATGAGATGACAAAAAACGCCACCACAAAGAACAAGTACCGTTGGTACTTCCGGAAAAACTCGAGCATGCATTCTCACTTCAGAAATGAGAACTCATCTTATCAAATGCAAACTTAAGGGGCAAGATTTAGAAAATTTATCACGATCTAGCAAGATTGGGAGGCGAAGGAGCCTGCGGTCGAGGAATGCTTACTGCCCTATGCAGAGGCGGTTGAGACTTTTTCAGATCAGGCAAGATGAAACCCTCAATAGAAATTGTCGGATTTTCCCTTTGAAATTTGTGAAGAGCCTTGGCGATTTCTTGAACGTCTATACGTCCTCTTTTTTCCTGGTAAGCTTTGTCCAATTGGCCCACTAAGTTTCTACACGTCGAGATTAGGCCCTCATCCATCCACTCTTCTTCTGGAGCCGTTTCGGGCACCGAAAATGTGACCATTTGCTCGCTATTCTCGTTCCAATAACTCAACCTAAACGTTCGATGTCTATCTAATTCCTTTATTTCCCCTTTTGGCCACACGAGTCCTTGAACAGAAATGTTTGAATTGCTCTGACGCAATCGACTGAAAGAATCTTGAAGTTCTTCCATTTCTCGATCGGATATCCCTTGGAGCTTTTTATGAAGCTCATTCAATTGGGTGACTAAACACCAACAATGGACGCCCTGCTCCTCACTGATCCAGTCATTTTCTGGCGTCTGTTTTGGAACCGAAAAGACAATATCTTTCTTTTTCTTTGTTCCGTTTTCAACCAGGTAATAACTGCACTGAAGTGTATGATATCTCTGAAGACGACGGGAAGGTATATCATCCGAAGGTAAATCAGCTGAATCTTTAACAACTCGTTTTGATTCTGCTGTAAGCTCGTCTTCCCCATCACTCTCATCACCAGAAATGAAGGAGGGGGCTTCCCGAGTATAATGCGGCGTTCTAGTTAATTCAAAAGACATAAACACACTATTTATTTTAATATAATTATACCATATTTTATTATATTATTAAATAATGTAATAATGGGATTGTAACAAAAGAAAAGACTGCCTATTTAACATAGGCAGTCCCAAGAACTTAAGAATTGTGGCGACCTGTCAACCACTTTGCAAAAGGAAGCATAGGAACGCCCATTCCGACCTCGCTTTCGGGGGCCCAATCTCGATCTAGAGCGTCTAAATCGCCACCGAGCGCCTGAAGCAGCACATACATGCCCTCATCCTCATCATCCAATGAATAGGCCCAAGGCATATCCCTATAACACTGGATCGCCTCATCGGTCCTTCCCAACATCGCAAGAGCCGCTGCTCGCACCTGAACAACCCCTGAATTGAGATTCTCTCCATCTGTTTTTTCAAGCACTTCCTCGTAGCGGCCAGCAAAGAAGAGAGATCTCGCATCATCTTGGCTCGTAGGTTTTGGCTCGAGAAGGGAGCAGTTTGCCTCTTTTTCGATCAAGCGGTACAAGAGCACCAGGCTCACTTGATGAGGCGGGTGGGCCTTCAAAAGAGCAAATCCTTCCTCTTCTCTTCCATTCAAGAGCAAGAGCCCCGCTTTTCGAGTTTGCAAAAAGCTGTTTAGATCGAAAAAGTTCGCCCCCAACTTCTGGAATTCGTCGAGAACTTCTTCATGGCCCTTCAGCACATCAAGCGCCTTTTCTGCTTCTATCAGCGCAAGATCAAATTGATCCATTTCTTCATAACACTTCGATTTGATGCTGAGCAAAACAGCTCGGACTAAAGCGTCCATAGCAGGCCAGTGTTTATCGAGAATGAGTTCGATTCCTTTGAGTACTTCGTCGAATTTTCTCAATTCCCAAGCCATGACAAGCTGTTCATATAGATCAGCAACAGGCGCCTCTTCGGTATCGATCGAAGGAGAATCGATGCTCAAACAAGGTGTCGCATCGGACATAAATTTTTTCCAAGTGGAACGAGAAGTCGAAGAATTCAACGTAGGTGGTTTTGATAGAGTCAGAATTTCAAGTGGACTCAATTGAGTCTTTTCAGAAGAACGAATCGTTTTAATTTCCATGTTTTCACCAAATAAAAATTTTGTTATTTACCAAACCAGCATAACAAAGAACATAAATAAACAAAATGCGACAAAATAATTTAAACAGGATGGCACGATCGACAAAGTCGGCAGGATTGACAGGATATACTGAAGCAACCTGAAGAGTCGGTTTATGCCAAGGAGGCGCCCCGATTTTGAGTCAGGCAAAGCCGGCGCCGAAGCAGCTAAACTTACGAAGTTTAGCGATGCAGGCGGGCTCGAAAGCGGTGGCTGTCCGACGTGGGCAGAAACCAACTCTTCAGGTTGTTTCGGTATAAACACCCTGTAATCCTGCGCATCCTGCCGCTTGCGATCCTGTCAATCCTGTTTTATCCAGAG
>CAYRJU010000027.1:0-3250 GCA_964424735.1 uncultured bacterium | reverse complement strand
TGTAATCCTGCGCATCCTGCCGCTTGCGATCCTGTCAATCCTGTTTTATCCAGAGTATGAGAATTAGTAAGATTTGGCGAAAATGACGGGACCTGGGCTTTTCTCCCCCGTAAAGATGCAGCGGCCCGGTTCTAGAGGAATATGGAGAGGGATACAGCGGACTGTCACGTTGAGATCTTCCTTGATTTTGGCCTCGATCTTGGGATCTCGGTTCCAATGGCAAAGCGCAAAGCCTCCATGGATCTCCTCCCCCTTTGCCGTGAAAAACCGGTAAAATTCTTCCTTGTCATGGATTTTAACCGTATGCTGCTCTCGGAAAGCGGTGGCTTTTGCGAGCAGATTCGACTGGATCTCTTCTAGAAGAGAGACCACTTCCTCTTCAGAAAAAGGCGTCCCCTCTTTATGGGGCTTATCTCGCCGGAACACTTGGAGTTTCCCCGCTTCGATCTCTCGTAGGCCGATCTCCAAGCGAAGAGGAATCCCCTTCTTGATCCACCCCCAAGATTTTTCCCCTCCCCGCATATCGCGCGTATCGAGTAAAACTCTCAAAGGCTGACCCTGATAAGAAATTTTCTTGAGCCGCTCGGCAAGCTCCGTGGCAAAATGCATGATTTTAGGCTTTGCCGCCTCGTCGTGGATAATCGGAATGATCACGAGATGGGCCGATGCGATGCGAGGTGGCAAGATGAGCCCATCATCGTCACTATGCGCCATGATCAGGGCGCCGATGAGCCGCGTCGTCGCTCCCCAAGAAGTTGTCCAGGCATATTCTTGCTCTCCGCTCTCGCTACGGAACTGAATCCCGCACGATTTGGAAAAATTTTGCCCGAGAAAATGAGAAGTACCCGCTTGCAAAGCCTTTCGATCCTGCATCATCGCCTCAATGCAATAGGTATTCACGGCGCCTGGAAATCTTTCCGATTCCGTTTTTTCTCCGCGGATGACGGGCAGTGCCAGATATTGATGGCAAAAGTCAGAATAGACCTCGAGCATCCGTTTGGTCTCTAAGATAGCCTCTTCTTTTGTTGCATGAACCGTGTGCCCCTCTTGCCATAAGAATTCGGTCGTCCTGAGAAACATCCGGGTCCGCATCTCCCATCGAACGACATTGGCCCATTGATTGATGAGGAGCGGCAAATCGCGATAAGACTCGATCCACTTGGCAAAAGTATGGCCAATGATCATCTCGGAAGTGGGGCGCACGATGAGCGGCTCTTCGAGCTCTCCTGCGGGAACCAATTTCCCATTCGGTCCCTTTTCAAGACGATGGTGCGTGACGACGGCGCACTCTTTGGCGAATCCCTCGACATGCTCCGCCTCTTTTTCCATGTAGCTCAACGGAATGAAGAGCGGGAAATAGGCATTTTCGTGGCCCGTCTCTTTGAATTTGGCATCAAGAAAGCGCTGGATATTTTCCCAAATCGCATAGCCCCACGGTTTGATCACCATACATCCACGAACGGCAGAGTGCTCTGCGAGATCTGCCGCTTTCAAGACCGATTGGTACCATTCTGGATAATTTTCTTCCCGTGTAGGGGTGATGGCCGTGCGTACTTTTTGCTTTGTCATAGCCTATTAGTGTAGGGCCTCTTCGAGTTTGGCTGCAAGGAGTTTCTGTAGTTCCAAACGGGTCTTTTTCAAAGAGCTTTGAGAAACGGGAGCAAAGGTAAAATGGGTCATGGCCCGGATCAGTTCCTCTTTCGAGATCAGCACCTCTTCGAGCAGTTTGAGATCGGGAGAACAGAGGGAAATCGTCCCCTGGTGCAAATATCCTTGCCGCCTTCGTCTCTGGGCGGCTCCGGCAATTTTCCTTCCCTGATCCACCACGTCATACTGGGTCGGTTTTGCCATACAAAAATTTTGGCAGCTAGGACCTAAAGAAGGAGCATCTATAGGAATCAGTTCCGGTTTTAGAGAAAAATAACTTTGGACAACTTCTAAAACAGCCCGGTTCACAAATTGGTAATTGGTTAGCGTCGAAAGGGAGAAATGGGGGTGTTCTGAGGGCATCAAAAAGGAAAAGGCCAGATCCCAGATGTGAAAGACGACCCCTCCCCCTGTCGGACGGCGCGCCAAATCGATCTCTCCCCCAATCCGGAGGAACTGCTCGGGCCGAATGAAATATCCATAGGTTGCAGAAGGGCGGGCCCAATCGTAAAGGTGTAAGATCGGCTTTCCCTTTGGGTCAAGGCTCTGTAATAGTTCGGCATCCAGAAGCATATTTTCCTCAGCCGTCCTCACCCCTGTATCCAAAATTAAAATTTCTCTTCCCAAAGAATCCTCGAGTCCGTATTAGAAGAAACATTGCCATGCTACCAATGCCCAAGGGACGGAGTCGAGAAAAAAACTCTCAATGAGTTATAATAAGGGAAAGGTTTTTCATGTTTGATAAATTTACCAATCGCGCAAAACAGGTGATCAAGCTCGCTAAAAAAGAGGCGCAGCGTCTCAACCACAATTACTTAGGCACAGAACACGTCCTCTTGGGACTGCTCAAATTGGGCCAAGGAATTGCCGTCAATGTTTTGAGAAACATGAACCTCGACTACGATGCCATCCGGACAGAAGTAGAGAGAATTGTGGGTTTTGGCCCCGAAATTCAGGTCTATGGAGACCCTGCACTCACCGGAAAAGTCAAAAAAGTTTTTGAATTTGCCAATGAAGAGGCCGCCAATCTCAACCACAACTATGTGGGAACCGAGCACCTTCTCCTTGCCCTTCTTCGCCAAACCGATGGAGTGGCCGCTCAAGTATTGGAAAATCTCAATGCCAACCTCAAAGAGGTGAGGAAAGAGGTTTTGAAAGAACTCGAAACCTTCAATCTGCAGCTCCCTCCAATGGGCGCAGCGCAGCCCCCTTCGAACAATCCACCTGGAGGCAATGCGCCTCGTCAGCCACCTGGACCCCAAGAAAGGACGCAAGTTCCTGCCGGTGGAGACAAGATGCCTGCCTTAAGAGCCTATGGGCACGATTTAACCGATCTTTGCCGAGAGGGCAAAATGGATCCGGTCATCGGCAGACGCGACGAGGTAGAAAGACTCATCTTGATCCTCTGTAGACGCCGCAAAAATAACCCCGTTCTCATCGGAGAAGCAGGGGTTGGGAAAACAGCCATTGTCGAAGGTCTTGCCCATGCGATTGTCAAGGGCGATGTTCCCGATAATTTACGGAAGAAAAAACTCATCTCTCTCGATCTGACACTCATGATTGCCGGCACGAAATACCGCGGGCAGTTCGAAGAGCGGATCAA
>CAYRJU010000026.1:413-18495 GCA_964424735.1 uncultured bacterium | reverse complement strand
GATGTTGATTTAATTGACTATCATTGAGTAAGAGGAATGTATGGCAAAAAAAAGAAAACCATCTCATCCAGGAGAAATTCTCGATGAATTATACATTAAGCCGCTCAAGCTGAATCTTCAGAAACTCGCTGATAGGTTAGGTATCTCGCGGAACACTCTTTTCAAGATCAGATCATGCCAAGCCGATATTACTCCGGCTATTGCCTTAGCTTTAGCCGATGCGTTTGATACAACACCCCAATTGTGGTTGAATTTACAAACTAATTACAATCTTTGGGTCGAAGAACAAAAATACAAACATATCCGACCTATTGTAAAAAACGGAGAACTCCTTCCCAGTGAACGAAAGATTGCTGTCGCGGCAAGTTCTACGAGATACTCATTCTGAGAATTTCTGCTTTCGAACGGGAGCAAATTGGACATGATTCCCAAACTCTTTTTGAGTGAAAGCCTCGATAGGCTTGCCGATCAATTGATGGAGGAAATCGATGCCTCTCCGATCGATCCGATGACGACGCGGCTCGTCTTGGTTCCAAACCCCCAAGTGAGGGAATGGCTCCTCCTCGAAATCGCGAAGAAAAAGGGGATCGCCATGGGCCTAAAAGTGGTAGAGGTAGAGCAGGCTTTCCCTCCGTTTCGCCCCTTTATGGACCTCTTCTCTTCTATTTACTCGGCCCTTTCGGAAAGTAAAGATCTGGAGTTGTTGTCCTATCTCGAAGGAAAAAAGAAACGGCTCTTCGATTTGAGCTGTCAGCTCCTCCCCCTTTTTCAAACCTATGGAAAGTATCCGTATCTCTTGGATAGAGAAACGGGGTGGCAGGTGGGGCTATTTAAAAAGCTCTTCCTCCCCCAAGAAGTGCCGCTGACTGAACCGGTCATCTGTTTTGGTGTGGATGATTTACCCCTCTCCCATTGGCAGATTTTGGGAAATGCCCCCTCTTTGTCGATCTATCTCTTCTCGCCTTGCATGGAGTTTTGGGAAGATCTCTCGTCCGATCGAGAGCGAAAAAGTTTAAATCGTTATTGGAAAAAAAGGGGTGTTTCTCAAAAAAGTAGAGAAGAACTGGATCGATACTTACGAGAAGGGCCAAAAAATCTTGCCAACTGGGGGAAAGTGGGAAGGGCTACATTGAAAAATTTGGACAGTTTTTCTCTGGAAACAGAGGAGATTTATTCCCCGATCGAACCGACGAGTTTACTCAAGCAAATCCAATTCGATCTCCTCAATTTTCAAGAACCTTCACAGAGGGAAACCGATTCTTCGATTCGCCTTCTTCAGACAGGCTCTTCCAAACTGAGAGAAGTGGAGGCAATCCAAGAAGAAATTTTGCGCCTAGATATTCCCTACCATGAAATTTCCGTTCTCGCCCCCGATATAGAACCCTACGTCCCCCTCATTGAATATGTATTTGGAGATATCCCCTATCGCATTTCGGGCCTCGACATCTCGAAAGAGAGCTCTTTCAAGCAGGGCTTACTCCGTCTACTCCAGCTTGGAGGAAGTCGATGGGAGGCCGAAGAGATCCTCTCTCTTTTTGAAACACCCTCTTTTTACCGGAAGAGAAAATGGGATGCAGAAGCTCTTCTCAAGGTGAGAGACTGGATCTCGGCTGTCAACATACGCTGGGGAAGAGACGCCGCTCACCAAAGCGCTACTTTAGAACAAATTCTGGGGAAACAGGAGTTCCATGACGATGCGTGCTGGGAAAAAGGGTTGGACGCCCTTTTGGAGGCCATCATCTATCTAAAACCGCTCCAGATCCATCCAGAACTATTTGAAGAATTGCTCCTCGCTCTCACGGAGTTAAAAAACCTCGATCTCAAAGGAGAAAAAACGCTTCCCCAATGGGCAGATTCTCTTGAAAAGGCCTCTTCCCTCCTAGATCTCGAAAGTGAGGCGGACGCTGTAGTCTTGACCCGCTTTCGGAGTCTTTTATTGGAAATGAGAACTTTTAGCTCAGAAAAGCTCTATCCGATCGAAGTGGTTCAACATTTTCTCTCGCGCCCCTCCAAATCACAATTGCACGCCTCGCAATTACACGCCGTTCGCTTTTCTTCCATCGAAGAGGGAGCGATGCTTCCCGCAAAAGCCCTCTTTTTGATCGGCATGGATGAGATCAGCTTTCCTAGATTGGAAACTCCCTCGTCTCTCGATTTACTGCGAGGGAAAATCCAAAAACAAGCCGATTTGGATCGATCTTTCTTTCTCCAATCTATCTTCTCTGCAAAAGAGATTTTATGCATGAGTTATGGCCATCTATCGGCAGATGAGGGAAAACCGGTTGGGCCCTCTTGTCTTATCCAAGAGCTCCTCGGGAAAAGGGCTCCCAAACTCACGAAGGTGTATCACCCCCACAAAAGCAATGAAGCGAAAAAAAAGATCTCCTTTGCCCCTTTCATTCATACTCCTTTGCCAGAAGGATTTTTGACCCTAACGATCGCCGAATTGAAAGCGCTTAGCAGACACCCGTGGAAATTCTTCTTACAAAGAGTGCATAAGATCTATCTCCAAGAAGAATTGGAAGAAACCTTTGCGCTTCAAAGAGGAAAACTCGTGCGCGCCTCTTTAGAAAGAGACCCAGTCTCAAATCATCTACCAAGACCTTTTAAAACGGCCATGGAACTCGAAGTGTTGGGAAAAATCCAAGAGCGAGAAAGACAACTCAAAGAATGGCAAATCGAGCCCTTTTCCCTCTTTTTAAGAGAAAATTGTGCAAAAGAGGGATGGGATGGGCCCCATTATGTAGCGCCTCCCCTCGAAATCTCCTGGGAGAATTTAAAAGTGAAATTGATCGGAGAAATTAAAGAGGTTTCTCTCAAAGGACTCATTTCTCCCTATGAAGATACACTTGCGGGCACGTTAAAGATATGGCCCGAAGCAGCAGCTGCTGCCGCAGTTCTCAATGTCAATCAGATCTGTGTTTTGCGAAGCGGCAAACAAAAATCGATTCAAAATCCACTCCAAGAACTCAAATCTTTCATCGAGTATTATTTCCACTCTTTAAAAGCCCCATCTCCCCTTCTTCCCGAATGGGCAGACCCTTTTTTACGCAAAGGGGTTTTGGAATTTGTGAAAAAAGTCGAACGGGGAGCCCGTTTCGAAGATCCGGTCATGGAATGGGTCTTTTCCCGAATGGAAGTTCCCTCTCCAGACGAGATGTTCCAGCAGTGGGGCCCTTTTTTGAAGAGAACTCTGCAAGGGCTGATCGATCTTTACCCAAGTCGGGAGAGTCATGCAAAAGTTTGATTGTCTTTCTCTGACTTGCCCTCTTTTCGGTCCACATCTACTCGAAGCATCTGCGGGCACCGGAAAAACGTTTTCGATCGAGCATATTTTTGTTCGCTTGATTTTGGAAGGGCTCGAAATAGAGCAAATTCTGGCTGTGACCTTCACACGGGCAGCTACCCGCGAGCTCAAAGCTAGGATTCGCTCCAATTTAGAAACCGCGCTTGAACAAATCCATTCAAAACAGAGTTCTTGGAGCTATTTGCCCCCTCATTTCGGATCAGATCTCTCGAGGCGCCGTTTGACTGATGCCCTTTCTGGCTTTGATCAGTGTCAGATCTTTACCATCCACGGTTTTTGCTTCCGCATGCTGAAAGAATTCGCCTTTGAAGCGAAGATGGGAAATCTATCCAATCCCGATGAGGGAATTCGCATTCCAGAGGCTCTTAAGTGGGCGGGGCTCGATTTTTTAGAACATGGCATCCAAGAGAGCTTCCTATGTCCTGAACAGATTGCTCTCTTATTCAAAGAATTTGAGTCGATGGATGCGCTCATCGATCGACTTCTCTCTCTTCAACCGTTTAGTCCATCTCTTTCATTTTCAGAAAGTTTTGAAAAATGTAAAGCCGCTTTACAACCGTGGAATTTGGAAGAGAAAAAACTCTTGGAAGATTTTCAAGCTCTTGCAAAAAACTACAAAGCCACCGTGAAAGGAGATTTTGAAACGCAAGTGAGCGCTCTTGCAAACCCAGACTCTTTTGCCTCTCTTTTGAAAGAAAGAGGGACTCTTTTTCAATTTTTGCATCCCAACAATCGAAAGGTGCGCTCTGAAATTCCGAAACATTTGCACTATCCTGGCTTTTTTGACTGGGCTGCAACCCACATTGCTCCTCTCGTAACACAAAAAGTTTTTCCCATTTTGCAAAGAGCCTTTCAGCCCATTGCAGAAAAAGTCTTAAAAGAGCTCGAGCCGTTTGATCCCGATGAAATCCTCTTGAGGATGAATCGCTCTTTAGAAAATCCGCTATTTAAAGAGTGCGTGAGAAAAAAATATGCCGCTGCCATCATCGATGAATTCCAAGACACCGATGCAACGCAGTGGGAGATCTTTCAAAACCTCTTTTTTGACCCCCTTTTAAAAGCGCTCTATTTAGTGGGAGATCCCAAACAATCGATCTACCGCTTCCGGAAGGCAGACATCTACACCTATTTGCAGGCCAAAGAGCGTTTAGGCGAAGAAAACACCTATCTTCTCGACACCAACTACCGCTCCTCCCCGAGTCTCATCCAGGCCCTCAATGCGCTCTTTTCTCGTGAATGGCTGCACCTTCCTAAAATCGATCGCATACTGGCTTATCATCCCGTTCAAGCGGGAACTGCCATCGATTCGAGCTTGGGAGATGCAAAAGGGGCCATTCACTTCCTCCTCGCAGAAGGAGACGCTCCTTTCGACGAGGCGTTTCTTCCCTATGCCGTTCAAGAAATTGAAAAACTGCACCTCAAACGATGCGCCCTTCTCGTCAAAGATCGCTATCAAGCGGCCAAAGCGCTCGAGCTTTTCAAAAAAAGGGGCATTGCAGCCATTGCCAAAAGACACACCTCCCTTGGGAGTACAGCGGCTTTTCAAGCGGTTCAAGAGCTCTTTCAAGCCATTTTTTCTCCCCATGACTCAAATGCCGCTCATATCGTCATGGCAGGCCCTTTTGCAAAGCCCGATCTCTATTTTCCAGAACTCAAAACTCTTTTGGAAGAAAAGGGGCTCGTTCCCTTTGCCAGAGAATTTTCTCTAGATCTAGAGACAGAGCAAATTTTTGAACTCCTCTTTGCCTGGGAAAAAGAGGAAGGGTTTTCTTTTGAGGGGCTCAAGCGCTTTTTGAAAAAACTCAAAACCCTCGATCCCGATGAGGGAGGGCGCTGCAGAATGGAGGTGGACGAAGAGGCGGTTCAAATCATGACACTCCATGTCAGCAAGGGGCTCGAATTTGAGGTGGTTTTTGCCCTAGGGTTAGCCTCCCGTACTCCCGAGACGGAAGAGGTCGAAGAACTCGACGCCGAAAAGTTGAGACAGCTCTATGTCGCCATGACGCGGGCGAAAAAAAGGCTCTATGTTCCCATCGCCCTTTCAAAAAAAGAGGCCTCTTTGGGAACCCATTCTCCTATGGAACTGTTCTCGCGCTCGTTCAACGGATCTCTTGTCGAAGAAATCCAAACCCTTTCTCAAACGCACTCGATCACTCTCGAAAAACTCTTCTCTCCGATCGAGCTCGGACCTCCCCAATTTCTTCGAAAAGAGGCGCGCCTCTCCGAACCTATCCCTCCCGTACGGGGTTATCAACCCTCCATTCTATCTTCCTTCACACAATTGGCTCAAACCAAAGAGAGCGAGACGAAATGGACAGAAACCCCCTCCAATGAATTTACTTTGCAGACAATGCCGCGCGGGGCCGAAACGGGAATTGCCATCCACGCCCTTTTTGAAGCTCTCTTCACCTCTCCAAAACCGATCTGGCGAGATCCCAAAGCGATCGATCAGTTGGTGCAAGAGCAAATCCTCTATTCGCCGCTTCAACCTTGGAAAGAGGCCATTCAGCAAATGGTGCGAAGGACGGTGACGATGCCCTTTGCAGGAGATGGCGAATGGTTCTCTTTGAGCGAAATCGATCGCTTTCAAGTGGAGATGGAATTCATCTTCTCTACGCCTCCCGACTTGATCAAGGGATTCATCGATCTCATTTTCTACCGCCAGAAAAAAGTCTATTTTCTAGATTGGAAGACAAATTGGCTACAAAACTACGAACCGTCGGAATTGAAAAAAGCGATGGAGGCGCACGACTACGGCTTTCAGGCAAGACTCTATTCGGAAGCGATCCGGCGCTACTTCAAATCTGAATTGGGTGGGGCCTATTATGTGTTTATTCGGGGCGGGGTGTATACTGCAGCGCTACCACACAATCCATAAACTTAGCCCGTTTCTCCCATCCTTCTTTTCGATATTCTGCTGCATACTTCTTGGCGAATAGAGAAAGATTGGGGTTTGAGATTTGAGGTTTTGTGTTGGATGCATAAGCGACTAAGCTCCGCGCCCCCAATTCGCAGATACGGGCGAGTTCTGTGAGTCGGTTGGTCTCTTCAAGTATACGGACGAAACTAAGGATGGGCCAAGGCGCACTCTGATCCACAAGTGTAAGGAGTATTTGGTCGACTTGTTTGCCGATCTGCCGCTCTTTAAAAGATTGAAGAGCCCAGTAAACTAAATTAGCATCATTCTGAAGAACAGCCTGTCTCAATGCGTCTACCTGAGGATCAGGAGGAACAACCGATTGCACACTCATATCAGTTGGGTGATCTTACCTCTTTTTTTCTTTTTTTGGCTATCGAATATCCTTTTTATTCTGGGCGGGGTGTATACTGCAGTGCTCCCACACAATCCATAAACTTAGCCCGTTTTTCCCATCCCTTTTCTCGATATTCTGCTGCATATTTCTTGGCGCATAGAGGAAGATTGGGATTTTTGACTTGAGGTTCTGTGCGAGATGCATAGGCGATCAAGATTTGGGCCCCCAATTCGCAGATGCGGGCAAGTTCTGTGAGTTGCTTCGTTGTTTTGAGCGTATCGACGAATTTGAGAATCGTCCAGGGGCAATTCTGATCCACGAGTGTAAGGAGTATGTCGTTGACTTGTTCCCTGATCTTCTGATTCCGAGAAGCTTGCAGAAGCAAATAAACCACTCTGGACTGGTCTTTATAAACAGCGTATCTCAACCAATCCTGAGAAGAAACCGCACTCATATCAATTTTGGCGATCTTACCTCTCTTTTTCTTTTTTTGGCTATCGAATATGATTCTTCAAAAGGAGAAAGTGTCCCATTCTCAACGAATTTTTTGCCAAACGCCTTTTGAAAGATGCCTATACGGATGAAAGGGCTCAATTTTTGAGCTCATTGATGCAGAGCGCCCGAGAGGGCCATCTCTGCCTCACTCAGGCAAATGCGCCCGAACTTCCCGAAGAACTCATCGACGAGGGAAGAGAACTCTTCCCGAAAAAACCGATCGTGCGGCAAGGCGCGCGCTACTATCTACAAAAGAATTGGGTTTTAGAAACCCACATTTTAGAAAAGATCCGTGAACTCAAGAAAAGAACTCCTCCCCCAATCCCGCAAGAAGAACTGTTCCGAAAAAAATTGGAAACTCTCCCCCTTTTGCCGATGCAAAAAAGGGCCGTTTTACACGCTTTTGAAAACACTTTTTCCATTCTCTCTGGAGGACCGGGTACTGGGAAAACCTACACGGCGGCTCATTTTGTAAGGCTCATCCGAGACGCTGCTCCCTCCACAAAAATTGTCCTCGCCGCGCCTACGGGAAAAGCCGCATCGCATCTACAGAGCATTTTGGGAATATCCCTTGAAGCGACAACGCTCCATCGGCTCTTGCGCATCAAAGAGGGCAAACACAACTTTTTTTCCGATTGGAAAATCGATGCCGATCTCGTCATAGTGGACGAAGCCTCGATGATCGATGTTCCTCTTCTTGCCAAACTGCTCGAGTCGATTGGAAGCGGAACGCGCCTGCTTCTTCTCGGCGATCCCGATCAACTGCCCCCCGTAGAGACGGGAAGCGTCTTTAAAGAACTCTCTTCTCTTTTCGCCATCCGTCTTGAAAAATCGATGCGGACCGATCTCGTAGAAATCCAAAAAATTGCCGAACAGATCCATCGAGGAGATCCGATCGACAGCTCCTATTTTTTGCCCTGGAAGTTCGATGAAACTCTCGTAGATAAGCTCTATCAAAAAATAAACGTTTGTTTTTCCTGGGATGAGCCAAATCCAGAAGAAGTATTGAAGCGCTTGAATCTGTTTCGCGTGCTCGGAGCGCTCAGGCAGGGCCCCTTCGGCATCGAGGCCCTCAACCGGCAAATCCTCTTCGAGATGGGAAAAAACATTCGCCCGGGACAATGGTGGGCAGTTCCCATTCTGATCACGAGTAACCGTCCAGATCTCGATCTCTACAATGGAAGCACGGGGGTATTGATCGGCAAGAGCCGAGGAGGGCTCTATCCCAAAGAAGGTGTTGCCTATTTCCCGAAAAAAGTTCCCTACAAACAGCTCCCTCCCTTTGAGGCGGCCTTTTGCCTTTCGATCCACAAGAGTCAAGGAAGCGAATTTGAAGAGGTCCTTGCCCTTTTCCCAGAAGGGAGCGAGCATTTTGGCAAAGAGGCCATCTACACAGCTGTGACCCGGGCCAAAAAAAGGATCGAGATCGTTGCCGAAGAGTCTCTTTTAAAACAGATGCTGGCCAAACATTCGCTCAAAACTTCTGGACTCACAGAACGCCTTGTCGAGAAAGATCCTTTTTTGTAAGCTAGCTTCTTATGACAAAATTTTTTTTGATTTTAACGCTTCCCTTCGTTCTCCTAGCCGACACGCTGCAAATCGATGTGCCAGCGCGCCTACAGTGGTTTCACAACACGGGCTATTGCGGAGAGACGAGTTTCATCAGCGCAGGCCTCTACTACGGTCAATACCTCTCTCAGTTCGATGTGAGGGCTCTTGTGACTCCAGATGGCTCTCAAACAGGCGGCTCCCTTTTACTTGGGATCAATGACGCCCGTGCAGCGGATATCATGCACTTGACCTACGAAGAATGGGATACCAGCTCTCAAGAAAATACCGATCAATTCCTCATCTGGCTCAAGCAAAAGATCGTGGAGCAAAATCCGGTCGTCATTGGGGTGTATGCAAATCAATACAAATTCTATCAAAAGACGAATCCGCATGCCGGGGATCCCGACTACGATCACATCGTCTCGGCGATGTCTTTAATTTCGGATCATTCTCTCACCGATCCGAGCTATTATCCAAGTGACCAGATTGGCTTTAACGATAACGGGTATTGGGAGCATCAAAAAACACCGGTCTATTTCTTTACCTACGGATTCGAGCTCTTTCAGGCTGACCGAGTGGGGGCCAACGCTCCTGATGGACCGATCTATTCGCTTGCGGATGACGGGAGCAATTACGGAATTGCCATCACGGGCATCAAAGATCTCAATGGAGATACCCTTCCCGTTCGCATCCACACCAATCTGAACTATGAAAAACCCGAAATTGCCGAAAGGTCGAATCAAAGACCCCACCCGATGGCTTTAACCCTGAACGTGACGATCTCCGATCTCGATCCGGACACATCCTACATTCTCTACCGGTACGACCGGTTGGATGCTGTCCCCGACTCAGAGTTCAATGCAAACGGCGCCGCTGCTTTGGAAAAGTGGGCCTTTCAGCCCACGAGCTCTACCTACGTCCACATCCAGACGATTCAATCCAATGAAACGGCCGTCTACCGCTGCGTGCAAGCAAGCGCGCCTTAGAGTAGAGGGTGTCTAAGAATTCAGAAAGAACAGGATGTGCAAGATCGTAAACGGCAGGATAAGAAGGATGATATACTCTCTTAAATTTTTTCCTGTACATCTTTGCCACTTGTGATCCTGCAAATCCTGTTCCTTCTGAATTTGCAAGCACGCCTTAGAGTTCCTGATGATACATTGGGAAGACTTTTGGGAAGAGGAGATGGCCGACATCGTAAACCGCTCTACACATATGTTGGATCTCCCTACCTGTATCTTGGATCTTCGTAATGGTTTCGTGCAATGAAAAATCGGGTTCCATTACGTAAGGCAGCGCAGCCATTGCAACTCCACCGACAGCACTCAATAAGCCAGTTGTAGTAGAGGAAAGCCTCAACCCACGCCCCATCCAAATAGGAGTCAAGCCACCTATCAGCATAGGCGCGATTTTGTCCAGACCCTCTGAGATACGTCCTCCGACAAATTGAAGACCTTCTTGGACTGCTCCAAGAGCCCAAGTGCGGATGGGTTCTGAATTGCTCCAAAGATACTTGGCACTCTCTTTTAAAAACTGCGTACCTGCTTCTGTCTGTCCTGCAAGGAGTAGCCCCGTGGCTACAAAAGCGATTTTGCCGCTGTGGTTGAACAATCCTTTCAAGACTCGATTCGTCAAGGTTTTGGGGGGAAATAGTGTAATGGGAAGTTTTCCTCCAGATGCGCTGATCAACTGTTGACCGATCTTCGTCTGTAGGGTTGTCAAGGCTGTATAATCCCAGGATAATCGGTGAAGCTCGAACTTACTCTGATCAGTCAGATCGCTTATCAAGGGGGTTACCAGTTTCTCGAGTTTTAGCGCCTCTATCAATCGTTGATCATAACTTTTCACTAACTTTTCCCATTGTTTGTACTGGGGGGTTTTCAATTGTTCGGAAAGCTTTTGACATGCTTGCATTTCTCTCTTCACTGAACTCGCCAAACTACTTACGGTCATAATTATCCTAAAATTAATTATTAATTCCGAATAATTATATAACAAACAAAAATAAAAATATATTGAAATGATTTTTTGAAAATAAAGGGTGTTGGATCAACACCCTTGCCTTAGGAAAAGAATTTATTTACGAGAGCGGGCGGTGAGCCTGGACTTCGTGCGGGCTGCTTTCTGGGGCTTGTAAACGCCTTTTTTGACCCCTTTATCCATCAGACTGTAGATAGCGCTCAATTTGGCTTTGATCGTCTCTGAGGGCTCTTTTTGATTGAGGGACTGTTCTAGAGAGCGGATCGATGTCAAAACGGATGCGCGGAATGAGCGGTTGGCGAGGCGCCTTTTCTCACTCTGTAAATCTCTTTTTAAAGCGGAGGGTTTTCTCGTTTTGGCTGCTGTTTTCTTTTCTGCCTTTTCTTCGGCCATATTTCCTCGAGGTTCGAATATTGAATAGAAGCACTATATCCATTTCCTCAAAAAGAGTAAAGATGCCTCTCCGGAATGGCCAAAATGAACCCGCACGGGTTATAATCATTTTTATGAAAATTCTCTTGCTTCTGTGGTCCCTTTCTCTTTTTGCAAACATCGAAAAGTACTTTCGAAAGATGGAAGAGCCCATCGAAGCCCATTCCATCGAAGGGGTCGATTTTACCTACTTGATCAATCTCGATGCGAGAAAAGAAAGGCTAGCCCATTCCCTACAACAACTGTTCCCCTATGGAATTTGGCCAGGGCGGTTCCCGGCGATTTATGGATGGCATTTGCCCTTTGAAGCCTATGAAGAGATTGGATTGAAGTTTCAACCCGGGATGTGGATCGGCATTGAAAACGCTCTTTCTATCGCTCCGGGAGGCTTTTTTCACTTCGTTCGACTGTCTGAAGCGTTTTATGGAAAAACGGTCTTTTCCAGTTGGCTCACGCCGGGAGGCGTTGGCTGCACGCTGAGCCACCTGTCCGTTTTGCAAGATGCCTATGACGCAGGCTATCAGACAATTTGGATATTGGAAGACGATTTTGTCATCGTGAAAGATCCCCACCTGTTGTCAGGATTGATTCAAAAACTCGACCAGTTAGCCGATTGGGATGTGCTGTATACCGATCCCGATTACTTATATGGACTTGATCGAGGAGCCGATCTGCAAACACAGCTTCCCTACAAGTGGAGACCCGATCGGCCCGGCTTTGATCTAGAGTCTTTATTGGAGCACACGCCGGTAGGCGATGATTTCTTTAAGATCGGAAATCGAAATCGGACCCATTCGATGATCATCCGGAGATCGGGCTTTGAGAAAATTTTGCGTTTTTACAAAGAACATGGCCTCTTTTTGCCCTATGACCATGAGCTGGGATTCATTCCCCATTTAAGTCTTTTTGTGGTGAAGGAATCCATCGTCGAAGCAAAGGAAACCACCTCTGATACGAAGGATCGGTACTTTTGATGCGATCCATCCTTTTATATTTCTGGGCACTTGCCGCTTTCGGAAAACCTCTCGTCGTCAGCTTGGGATGTAATTGCGGAGTCGCTGGATCGTTGAGACAAATGGGACTCCGAGAAGCCGCCTATCCCTTCGATTGGATTCATTCGCTCGATCTAGTCAAGCTGGTCGAAATTTTAAACGACGATTTTTCCCTCTTTTTTGACCCCCGCTTCTTACAGAAGGGACACGGAGGGATTCTCTACCACAACTACTACCACCTCGCTTTCTGTCATGAAGGAGAATGGAATGAGAGCAGAATGGAGGCTTTTCAAGAAAAATACCGAAGACGCGTTGAACGGTTTCAGGAAATCAAACACTGCAAAGAAAAGGTCTACTTCATTCGGATGGCCTACTCAGATCCGGTGATCCTGAAAGATCCCTGGTATATGAATCCAGAAAATTTAGAAATTTCGGAATGGGGAGCCAATCAGCTCTTTGAGTCTTTGGAATCGCTTTTCCCAGGAGTTTCTCTCACCTTGCTCATTTTGAATCTGCCCCGGTTTACAGGAGATCGAGAAAAAATCATGTGGAAAGATCGTTTGATCGCCTTTCGCGACTCTCAAGATTTATTCAACGATTTGCAACAGTGGTGTGGAGTTTCGTACGACCCCATGAAAGCACCACAAACAGGAGACGATTGAGAGTTTACTCTCATAACTCTCCTCTATCATCCTGCCGCGAACGAAAGTGAGCGATCCTGCCTGTTCATTTTGAACAGATCCTGTTCCTTTTATATTTAACAAGATACGGCCCACTTGCGTGTGGCCTGCAGGATCCGCTTCCTCACGGAAGCGGGCAGGATAATAGAGGAAGGTTATGCACACAAACAACAAATTATTTGATACCCATTATCAATTTATTGAGTTTAAAGATAACAATCGTGGATGTTATAATCTTTCTATGATTTCCACTGATTCGAAACATTTTTTTGAAATCTCCCTGGGACCTCAACCCGACAATTCCTTTGCCGCCAGAATGGCGTGTCTCAAAGATTTTTTGAAACGGCTCCTCGGGTTTCCCTTCGTCCTGATTGGCAAAGCCGGAAAAACGCTGGGAAAAGCCGTTGGCGTCCTCTTTGCTGCCATTTCCTTGGTGGCTACGCTCGGAAGTTCGGTCAGCGCGCGTGAGTTTTTTGTCGATCGGATCGCCTCTTTTGCAAAAGAGCTCGCCGATTGGGTGCTTTTGCCTTTGGCTTTAGGGCTCTGCTTTGTAAGACTTTGTTTGGCCCTTCTCATCCATCCCCATTTTTACTTCAACGGTTCTTGAGGATTTTGTCCAGCCACTGGGCATAGGATCTCCCGATCTTTTCCCAAATCTTTCCCCGTAAACGCTCTCCTTGCCGCTCAAACCCCTTTTCCCGCAGCATGACGAGAGGAAAGTGAAGCGCCGCTGAAAAGCGATCCCCGAGAAAATAGCGCTGGATGTGGAGTTGCAAAATCTGCTTCGGATAACGATCTTCCGAAAAAGAAATTTTTGGCACGTGAAAAATGCGCCGCAAGTCTACCCGCATCGGTCGGGATTTTCTCACTCTGATTTTTTCTGAAAAATGTTCGAACTGATCGTAGACCCTCCTCTTGGCAATGGATAAAAAGTAGGTGTTGTAGATGCGCAACAACCCTTCTGCCGGACGAAGGATGCGCTTGTTGTAGCGCCGATCATCGAGTAGCCAGACAACCTCGTAACCCACGCTCTCATAGTCGTGCATACGCATCTCAGCCTCTTTTTCTGAGATGGGAGAACACTGGATCTCAAAAACAATCTTTTCTTGCTCCCAGCAAAGATCGGCTATCCGAGCAATCTCAGGAAAAGGTCTTTCCATCTGGATGATCCCTTCGGGAAATTGCCTCTGGAGTTCGACTTGCGCCACTAAATGATCGACCGATTTACTATAGAGCCGACATTGAGGAGTGGATCGAATGTGGTAGAAATGGGCCAATTTCCAAAGGCCTTTGCGTCTTTTGACAGGTCCAAAACATTCGGGACAATGATAAATTTTTTCAGAATTCACCTCGCTTACGTGAATGAGATCGTCCTCATCGAGCGCGTAGAATGCCATAAAAAGTGTTGCAAATAATTGGTTTGGCACTATCATATTGACAGAAAGAGGGGCGCCCATCCAGAATATTTTCATCTTCATTTGAAGAAAATTCCCTATTTCCCCATTTTAGGAGAGCATGACCGGAACGACTTCCTTTAGTAATCCCCAGCATCAGCAAAAAATTGAAGAATTAGTTGGCATAGCCAAAGAACAGGGCTATCTCACCTACGAAGAGATCAACGAAATTCTCCCAATGACCTTTGATTCCCCTGAGCAGATCGACCAGGTTTTGATCTACTTGAGCGGGATGGACATTCAAATCCTGAACCAGACCGAAGTCGAGAGGCAAAAAGAGCGCAAAAAAGAGGCCAAAGAGCTCGAAGGCCTTCCCAAGAGAACAGAAGGAACGTCTGATGACCCTGTCCGGATGTATCTCAAAGAAATGGGATCGGTTCCCCTTCTGACTCGTGAAGAGGAGGTCGAGATCTCAAAGCGCATCGAAAAAGCGCAGATCCAGATTGAAAAGATCATCATGCGGTTTCGCTATTCGATTCGGGAAGCTATTTCCATTGCGAGCTATCTGATCAGTGGGAAAGAGCGTTTTGACAAGATCATTGCAGAAAAAGAGGTCCAAGATAAGGCCCATTTCCTCACTCTCCTCCCCAAACTCTGCGATCTCATGAAGGGAGAGGATTTACTTCTCGAAAATCTACTCGTCGACCTTCGCAATCTCAATCTGAAAAAAGAGGCGCGCGCCGAACTTTTGGAAAACATCGAAAAATGCCGGATCCGCTCTCAGGCCTATTTGCGCAGATTTTGCTGCCGCCACAATATCATTGAAGATTTTGGAGAGGTGATCCTCTCTGCTTACGATCGGTTCTTACAGCTCGAAAAAGAGATCCAAGAGCTCACTCCTCGTGCAGAGAAAAATAAATTTGCCGCCTCCAAACTCTCTGCGGCCAGACGCAAACTCTACAAAAGAGAGCTCGCTGCGGGGCGCAACTTAGAAGAGTTTAAAAAAGATGTCCGGATGCTCCAGCGCTGGATGGATAAGAGCCAAGAGGCGAAGCGAGAGATGGTCGAGTCGAACCTCCGTCTCGTCATTTCGATCGCCAAAAAGTACACGAATCGTGGCCTTTCTTTCCTCGATTTGATCCAGGAAGGAAATATGGGGCTCATGAAGGCAGTTGAAAAATTTGAGTACCGAAGAGGGTACAAATTCTCAACCTATGCGACCTGGTGGATCCGACAAGCTGTCACGAGGGCGATCGCCGATCAGGCCCGCACCATCCGCATTCCTGTCCACATGATCGAAACGATCAATAAAGTGCTTCGCGGGGCCAAAAAGTTGATGATGGAAACGGGAAGAGAGCCCACCCCCGAAGAGCTTGCCAATGAATTGGGCCTCACGCCTGAAAGAGTCCGTGAAATCTACAAAATCGCGCAGCATCCCATTTCTCTACAAGCCGAAGTGGGGGATGGCGGCGAGAGCCAATTTGGCGACTTTCTCGAAGATACGGGCATCGAATCTCCCGCTGAAGCCACTGGCTACGCGATTCTCAAAGACAAGATGAACGAAGTTCTTTCTACCCTCACCGACCGAGAAAGAACGGTTCTCATCGAACGTTTTGGTCTTCTAGATGGAAAGCCAAAAACTTTGGAAGAGGTAGGCGTGCGCTTCAAAGTCACCCGGGAAAGGGTGCGTCAGATCGAGGCAAAAGCGCTTCGCAAAATGCGCCACCCCACCCGAGCCAAACAGCTCCAAGCCTTCTTGGATCTCCTCGAAGGGGAATAGTTTATCTCAATAGAGCTTCAAAAATTGGTTTCCCAGCAAGTTTTCTTGCTCAGCGGCATCACTTCGAAGCGTTGGATGGGCTGGTAGATCTGCCGATCGGTTAGGCTGCAAGGAGTTTTGTTTCTTCCCCCAATTTGATAGAGCGGGAGATTGAAGATGATCCCCACTTGCCAAATGGTCTCGAAGAGATGGTCGTAGCGCCAACTGAGATCTAAAGCGAGATAATCTCGATATTGGGGGCGCAGCCTTACCTCAACCCCCACTACCCCCTCATCGAATTTAGTCCGAGCAATGAAATAGGGACCTGCTGCCGCATACAACAGGAAAGATTCGGGAAGTTCGAACATGAGCCAACCAATTTCTGCATTGAAGCTATAAGAAATCGATTCAATGCTCCGGCGGATCGCATGGTAGTCGCCCGGATAATCAAAGGTGCAGGTATGGATGTGTCTTCTAGGCCCAAAAGGAGCATAGGCATTGGCGCGGAAATCCCACCAGCGGCTCAAAACCTCAATCCCCACTCCTATCTGATGATAGTAGCCAATACAGCCTTGCCGATAATCATAATACGCATTGAAGCCGAGCATTTCGCAAAATGAATCGGAGCAAGGATTCGGGACATAACGTCCGCCGAGCCCGATATTGGCTGCATAGGTGTTGTTATCAAAACGGTGCCCGCGCACATCCATCATGGGCATGATGGTGCCAAGACAATACTCGGGAGCAAAAATCGCCTCAGCCGTCGTATAGTTCGTGGCAAAAGGAATGCATTTCTCCTCTTGATCGCCCCAAATATGCTGCACAGAGAGCAATTTGGGAAGCCAGACAGTATCCCATCGATTGGAACAGTTATCAGGAGGACATTTTGGATGGGAAGGAGCCGCCTTACTTTCCCTCACACTCCACGCGGGAAGTCCAAGAAACCCGAAAGAGTTAGGAGATTGGGAAGACCCTGGAGAAAGGAGCTCTTCTTCTCTTTCAGAAACCTCATTCGGCTCTTCCTGAGACTCATCTTGCTTTACCACTGAATCTTCAGGCATCTGATTCGGCTCTTCTTGCTTTGCCACTGGTTCCTCAGGCGCCCAATCTTCTTCTTCTTCTTCTCGATGCAAAATATAGAGATCTTCCACGGTAATTTCAGGTGGATCTTCCCCTCCTTTTTCTTCAAAATCGAGGCCAATTTTCTTCAATTCCTTCTCAAACCTATTTTCGAGAAGAACAGGCTGGAAAATTTCCCGATTTTCATCCTTTTCGATTTCCGCAAGAGCTGTCTTTTCCAGTTTTTGGAAATGGGCCTTTGCAAACTGTAACTCCCGTTTTGTACTGGGTTCTTTCTTAAATCCTACCGCCTCAAATTCAGCGGCAAGCAATTGGATATCCCGATCGATCTTTTCCATTCTCTGATCTGGCCCGCTTTCCGCTTTTTCGTTCAGCGGAATCAAAGGAGTGTCGGGGAGAGATTCTTCTGGAGCACAAACGGACGCCTCCTTCTCGAAGGAAAGAATTTCGCTCAAATCAAAAACCTCTTTTTCTATGGCGCTCATTCGATTTTGAGCGAGCCCCCATTCTTCTCCAATAGACTCCTCTTGGACAAAGGTGGTTTCCAGTTCCACTTCCTTCATAAAGAAATCATTGCCCTGAACCGCAATTTCTCTCTTTATTTCCGGCATAGATTTTGAGAATTCTTCTGTTACGAAATCGATGGCCACTGCCTCTGGTAAAATCTCATTCGGAACTGCAATTTTGCGAATTGGAGTCTCTATTTTTCTAAGTTCGAGAGCCCCCTCTCGAATCTCTTCACTGAAGGCAAGCCCTTCTACCTCTTGTTCGCTTAATTGACCCACCACAACAGCCTGTGGCATTGAAGGCATCTCCCATTGGAATGTTTCAGCTCTGAACTCGATAGCAGCTACCTCTGGCGTCATTTCGTTCGGAATCAAAATTTCACGAACTGGGTCCTGTACTTTTCTAAGCTCGATGGCTGCCTCTCGGATCTCTTCACTGAAGGCAAGATTTTCTGAATCTCTTTCACTCAATTGACCCACCACAACAACCTGTGGCGCTTCCGGCATCTCCCATTGGAATGTTTCAGTTCTGAACTCGATAGCAGCTGCCTCTGGCGCCATTTCGTTCGGAATCAAAATTTCACGAACTGGGTCCTTTACTTTTCTAAGCTCGATGGCTGCCTCTCGGATCTCTTCACTGAAGGCAAGATTT
>CAYRJU010000026.1:0-313 GCA_964424735.1 uncultured bacterium | reverse complement strand
TGTTTCAGTTCTGAACTCGATAGCAGCTGCCTCTGGCGCCATTTCGTTCGGAATCGAGATCTTATGAATCGGAGTCTTCACTCTTCTATGCTTGATGGCTACCTCTCGGATTTCCTCAGTAAAGGCAAGATTTCCCAAATCCTTTTCATTCAATTGACCCATTTCAATAACTTGCGCCGTTGAAGGCATTTCCCATTCGAACTTCTCTGTTGCAAACTCGATAGCAGCTGCCTCTGGCGGGATCTCGTTCACAACCCCTATCTCAGAAACCGCAGTTTCCACTCTCAATTCGATCGGCTCTTCTTTAACCTCT
>CAYRJU010000025.1:0-18962 GCA_964424735.1 uncultured bacterium | reverse complement strand
AAAGCAGGAGCATTTTCTGCGACAAATTTTCGAAAAGAAGATAAGCCGGTAGGCTCATTTTTAACTGTTTTAGCGGACTCTGTTGTTTCTGCCCTAAGAGAAATAACTGGAGTGTAAATATTTAAATCAATTTTTGGCAACATCATAATAACTCCAATCTTTTTTAATCTTCACGTATTATATTAACCTATTGTCTTAATAATTTAAAAGGAGTCGAAATGGGTCATATTCGAGTAGAAGGCGATATTTGGACAATAGCAAATTTTCGACATCTAAAAAACACGTTTGATTTTTCGCAACTTTATGAAGATGAGATGGATAGTGATTTTTTTTAAGCCGTACGTGATTGCAGCGTTCGATCGCTAAGCTTCGGTGGCATCAGGGGACAGCCGACAATAAATTTATTCAATCGCTTAATTTCTTCTTGAAAGGGCTATTCATTACACGCCCATACTTGCCTATTTGGTTTCGTGTTCTTGGACTCCGGTCCAACCTGGTGGTGGGAGCGGAGCCTGCATTCGGGAGAGATACATCGTGTAGAGATCGCCTTTGAGCTGTTGCCAAATCTGGCGCGCCTTTTCCCAATCGCCTTTGGCATAGGCATCTTGCGCCTGGTTGTGTAAGCCAATTTCTTCTCGGAGTGCAGGGCTTGCCTTTTCATCAAGGCATAGAGGCTCAAAGATCTCCACGGCCTGTTTTTTTCCTTTCACCCGGACTTTATCTAGCTTTCTATAAAGATAGCGGTCTTTAGTTGCAAGGTAGGTCCTTTCGGAGACGATGATCTTGATAGAGTAAAATTTTGTAAGTCCTTCTAAGCGCGAACTCAAATTCACCGTATCTCCTATGACTGTATAAGATCTTCGAAATCTAGACCCCATGTCTCCCACATACATCTCGCCCGTTGCGATCCCAATTCCAATCTGAATGGGTGTTCTCTTTTGCAACTCTAGACTTTTCAATTTCTCTTGCATTTCCAAAGCGGTGTCTACAGCGTTTTTTGCATGATGTGGATCTTCTAAAGGGGCGCCCCAAAAGGCCATGATGGCATCACCGATGAATTTGTCGATCGTTCCTTTATGCAGAAAAACCACCTCGCTCATGGCCGTAAAATATTCATTGAGAAGGGCTGTCAACTCTTTGGCTCCCATCTTCTCTGCAAAACTCGTAAAGCCGCGGATATCGGCAAAGAGGACCGAGAGCTCTTTATTCTCGCCGCTCATTTCAATCCCCACACCTTTTTTGAGGAGGCTCTCGATATAGTCGAAAGAGACGTATTGACCGAAGACATCCTTGATCATTTTCTTCCGCTTTGCTTCTCGGATAAATCCATCGATTAGGTTAAAGAGAAAGAGGAATCCAATGGTCAGTAGAGGAAAAAAGAGCGAAAGAACGATTCTTTTTTGGCTCCACATCCAATAGTCGAAGAAGAGGAGGAGAAAACCAGCGCTTATGGCAATGAGCACCATTGAGAAGGGGCCCATTCGAGACAGTAAAAAGGAAAGACTCAAACCAATTATGAGAATGAGGGCCACAGAGACCCCCTTTTCCCATCCAGGTTTATAGGGGAGATATTGATCGATGATCCCTTGAGCAATGGAAGCGTGGACCTCCACTCCATCAAGACTTTGAGAGATGGGACTTGAAACTAAATCGCCGCTACCAGTGGTTGTCACTCCGATGAAGACCAATTTTCCCCTGACTGCATCGGGTGAGATTTTAGCATGTAAAACATCAGTAGCTGAAAGGTGGGGAAAGGAGTAGGCGGGACCTCGATAGGGAATCAAAATCCTTCCGAGAGGATCCACGGGAATGGAGCGGCTATTCACCTGAATGGCCTCTAAGAATTTGCCATTCCTGTAGGGTTTGGCGTCTAGTTGGACTTCTTTTATGCCCAAATAATCCATCGTGGCAACGAGGGCAAAGGAGCCAAAAACCTCAGAGCCTAGGCGGTAGACGAGAGGAGCAAAGCGGGTCACATTATCTAGATCTGGAGTGTTATTGATAAAGCCCCCATTTTTAGCTGCTTTTTGCAAAAGGGGGATATTTCCGAGGTAGCTGTTTTTTTCTGGCACATAGATCGATTGGGTTTCTGAATCTAGGCGAAGAAGAGGAGCTGGCAACATGCCTAAAGATTCCTCATCCCAGGTCAGAGCGAAGCCTAAAATCGAATCCACTTGAGCCAGGCTTTTGGCAAAAAATGCATCCGAATCAAAACTTTGAACAATCTCTTCATGTCCGATGGAATTTCCCGTTTTTTCTACTTCTTGAAAAACCGTAGCGGCAATATTTTCTTGTGGGGTTGGGAAGAGGAAGTCGAGTGCGACGACTTTGGCTCCGAGGTCCTTGAGATGACTGATCAAATTGCCCATCTTTTTTCGATCCCAGGGCAATCTCCCTTCTGTCTTTAAACTCTTGTCATCAAGACCCACGATGACCACTTCGGGATGATTTGAAAGGGGCTTGTAAATTCTGCGAACTTGAAAATCGTACGCTTTATTATCTATGAATTCGATCCAATCGGATAGGGGGCCAGAATGGAAGAAGAGGATCGCTGCCAAAAAAAGCGAGAAGAGAATTCCCACGAGAGTGGGAAGCCACTTGTCCCGAAATCCGGCTATCTGATGGAATTTATTTCTCACAATTTCCTCATCGAATCGCAAAAGACTTTTTAAATCAAGAGAGGCTTTCCCTTTTTTTCTTTGTTTGGTACATTCTTCACGAACTGGAGTTGTTATGAGCTTACCTGCTTTACCCACGATTGCTGAAGGGCCTTTCACCCCGCAAATCATCGATGCCATCCAGGTAGTAACTGGACAAACCGTTCAATTAACGGAAAGCGATACACTCGGGGTGTTTGCCAGAATCCGAATTGCCTGCAAAAACGCTGGAGCGTTTATAAGTCTATTAGCGAGCGGCTCTCTTAGAGAATGGGCTTCAGAGGTCAGTCGTTATTCTTTTCGTGATTCAACCCAGTTTCATCTAGATTTGTATATGAGATCTTTTCGCACTGCAAAATCTATCTTAGAGGGTCTCAAGCTCATTGAGATCGAGACAGACGATCAATTTAAGGCAAGTTGTCAGGTTGTCAATAAGAGAGAACTCACTCTTTTTACTGACAGCCCGAACCTTGAAGAGAATTGAGAAGTTTTCTGCGTCGCAAAGCTGCCTCTCCGGGTTCCGAGGAGTAAGGAGAACAAAAGAGACTCAAGGCGCTAACAGGATCTCCTTCCTTGGTTTCTTCCTGTTCTAAGGCGCGATGAGGATCATAGAAAGGGCTCAAGGCGCTAACAGGATCTCCTTCCTTGGTGTCCCCTTGGTCAGAAGGGTCTGCCCTTCGAGGACTCCGAGGGGAATGGGGCGCTTCCGGCTCTTCTTGAGGCTTTGAAGGGGGGAGAAAACCGAAGCAGGACTCTTTCAAGTGCTGAATCGCGCTCAAACCGGCAGCCGACGCCACTTCCACAGTCTGAGAGGCTTTTTCTTTAGCTGAGCTCGCTGTTTGAGAAGCATAGGTAACCCATCGTTGCGCTGCATCCGCGATCCCTAGAAAACTCATCTTTTTCTCCTGCAAACTGATTTGAGGGAGAAATATACTCTACGTAGAATTTTTTTTAAACAAGATTTCGCTTCTCATACCCCATCCATAAAAAAACATTTACCTAAAATTAATTCAGATCAATAATTTTGCTGAAAAAACAAAGCGGGGGGTTTTATGAAAACAAATGCTCCTACCCTTTATTGGGCTCTTTTAATCATTGCGCTGTTGGGTTTTTTGCAAAATTACACATCGAGCGCAATTGCGGGCGCCCTTCCTTTCATCTCATGGGAATTTTCTTTGACCCCTTTACAAGAAGGGCAGCTTGCCGGAATTTTATTGTTTACAGCTCTTCTTGGCTGTATAGCCAGTGGAATTTTTGCCGATCGATTTGGGAGAAAAAAGACCCTCTTTTTTGCTCTTTTTCTCTATTGTTTGAGTCATTGGGGAGTTTTTTTCACGAAAACATATACCTCTCTTCTTTGTTTGAGGTTGTGGACAGGATTTACAACGGGAGCTATTTCGGTCATTGCCCCTTTGTATTTGGCAGAGATCGCTCCCCCTTCAAAAAGAGGGGCTTTTGTCACCTGTTTTCAATTGGCTATTTCTTTGGGGAATCTCTTTGCCTATTTTTCCAATCACTGGTTCACTCCGAGTGGAAATTGGCGGAGTATGTTGGGATTAGCTCTCTATCCTGCTGCATTTTCCCTGCTCGCCCTTCTCTTTGTCCCCGAGTCTTCTCGCTGGTTTGCGGGTCTTGAAGAGAGAGGATCTTCACCCCCTTGGAAAACTCTCTTTGAAAAGCCAATGAGAAAAGTTTTTGGAATTGCCCTTCTTGCCATTTCTATTCAGCAGTTGGATGGAATTCATGCGCTCACCTTTTTTGCCCCTAAAATTTTTCGAGAAGCGGGGTTTACAGACCCAAAAGAAATCACACCTTTTTTACTCGCTATGGGTTTTTTGGTTCTCTTCTCTTGTTCCCTTGCTCTCACGTTGATCGATCGAGTGGGAAGAAGAAAACTCCTTTTATTCAGTCAAATGGGAGTTGTTTTTTCTCTTTTCTTTTTGGATCTGACCTTTTTCTTTCAGGGAAAGTGGTTGGGGCCCTTCGCCGTATTTGGCGTCCTACTCTATATTGGCCTCTTTACCTTGGGGGTGGCGATGGTCCCGATGGTTTTGGCAACAGAGATTTTCCCTCTTCCCGTGAGGGCAAGAGCTATGAGCCTCGTCAATGTTCTTGGAGCTTTGATTGGATATTTAGTGACGCTTACCTTCCCTTCCCTTCTCGTTCAAGGAGGAATGGTGGGTTCTCTCACTCTCTATTCCATTTTCTCTATTCTGGGATTCATCCTCTTTTGGCTCTATATTCCAGAAACGAGCATCACTCAAACGAGAACATCGACCAATTGATGATGGGGGTTTTGTTTGATGCAGTATTGCTTTTCCCACTGCGAGGTAAAGAGAACCATGGGTCTTTCTCTTTTGTCTTTTAGGAGAAGACAGGTCGAGGTTTTTTCAAATTTCGTCATGTCTCCCAAGACCCATGCACTGCATTGGTAGGGGAGGGGAGTGAGGATCGTTTCCACTCCATACTCATCTTTGAGACGGTATTGCATCACTTCGAATTGCAGTTTTCCAACCGCCGCAAAGATGAGATCCCCCTCTCGTTCGTAGGAATGCAAGAGCTGGATCGCCCCTTCATCGGTGAGCTGTGACACGCCTTTATCAAAAGATTTTCGTTTCCCCACATCTTTGGGATAGATTTTGGCAAAAATTTCGGGTTGAAATTGGGGGAGCGGTTTGAAATTGAATCCCCCTGTCAAAGAAATCGTATCGCCAATGGCAAAAAGGCCCGGGTTGATGACCCCAATCACATCGCCTGGATAGGCGCTTTCAAGAGTCGTTCTTTCCCCCGCTACCATTCCATGAGGACGGGAAAGCCTGATTTCTCTGTTTAGCCGATGGTGTTTGACGGTGAGATCCCTTTCAAATTTTCCTGAACAGATTCGGATAAAGGCCATATTGTCTCTATGCCTTCGATCCATGTTGGCTTGGAGTTTAAACACATAGCCACTAAAAGGCGTTTTGATGGGATCGATTTCTATTTCTGTTCCATCTAATTTATCGGCTAGGCGCGCATGAGGACAGGGAGCAAGATCGATGAAGGCGTCGAAGAAAGGTTCCACTCCGAAATTCGTGAGAGCTGAAGCAAAAAAGACCGGGGTGACTTCACCTTTCAAAAAACGGGACCTTTCAAAAGCATTCCCCGCAAGATCGAGTAGCTCTAATTCTTCTAAAACTTGGGAACCAGCCTCTTTTAAGGGTTTTCTTTCTAAATCTGCTTTTTGCGCTCCTCCTATAGAGGTTTTGGAAAAGAAAATACCTTCTTTCGTCTTTCGATCCACAACGCCTCGAAATTCTCTTCCCGTGCCGATGGGCCAATTGTAGGCATAGGATTGGATCCCCAACACATTTTCGACTTCGTTCATGAGATCGAGCGGCTCTCTTCCGGGCATGTCCATCTTGTTGATGAAAGTGAGGACGGGAATCTTTCTCAAGTGGCACACTTCAAAGAGTTTCCTCGTCTGTTTTTCCACTCCCTTAGAGGCGTCGATGACCATGATCGCGCAATCAGCAGCGGTCAGTGTTCGATAGGTGTCTTCGGAAAAATCTTCGTGACCCGGCGTATCGAGGACATTGATCACGACATTTTTATAGGCAAATTGCATGGCAGAGGAGGTGATCGAAATCCCCCGCTCTTGCTCCATCGCCATCCAGTCTGAGGTAGCTGCTTTTCGACCCTTTCTTCCCTTGACCATGCCAGCAGTCTGGATCTGTCCAGAATAGAGGAGCAATTTTTCGGTTAGGGTCGTCTTTCCGGCATCGGGGTGGCTGATGATGGCAAAGGTGCGCCGCTTAGCCACAGCTTCTTCGAGAGTTTCTTCCATAGATTTTGCATATTTTAAGGGGATTCTTCTAAAATTGCAAATGTATGCAAAGTCTAGTTTTTCTTCCCTGTGTCAATATGCGAGAAGGGCCGTCCCTAGAAACCCGGGTGGTCTCTCAAGCCCTATTTGGGGAGACGGTAGAGCTCAAAGAGAGATTGGGGGATTGGACTTTGATCCAAACTCCAGATGGCTACACAGGATGGGTGAAGGAGGGGATTATCGAGCGAAGAGAGCCCTATACCGGCGAGTTAGAGGTGACTCGGCTCCAGTCTCATCTCTATGGGGTTCCCGATACAGAATTTGGCCCTCTTTTGACGCTGCCTTTTGGATCAAAACTCCTCTTACTCGAAGAAAGAGATGCGCGCTGGCTTCAGGTTGGGCTCCCGAATGAGAAAACGGCTTTCATTCAACGAGGAGATGTTGAAAAAGAATCCTTTGAGCTCATCTCTTTCAGTAAAAAATTCCTGGGTCTTCCCTATACTTGGGGAGGGCGCTCTAGTTTTGGCTTTGACTGCTCAGGCTTTGTTCAAATGCTCTACTCAAGACTCGGGGTTTGCCTTCCACGCGATGCTCGTCAGCAAATTTTGTGTGGAAAACCGGTCGCACTCGATGGATTGCAGTTGGGGGATCTTCTCTTTTGGGGATTTTCAGAAACAGACATTCGCCATGTGGGCATGTTTTTGGAAAAGGGGATTTTCATCCATACATCTTCTAGGGAAAACAAACCCTATTTACGACTGAACCAGATAGCGGATCCCGAATGGAACGGATCGAAAATTGCCTTTTATCCTTTTCGGACAGTCCGGAGAATTCTACCTGGCAAGAACCCAGAAAAAGAGGAGGGCGCCGGCAATTTTCGCGCCGATGAGCATGAAAAGGCTGTGAAAATGGCGATCGACAAAAGCCTTCATGCGGATTCCCCAGTAGGCTACACAGGCTCCTGTCAAGGAAAAGCGCAAAATCCTAGCTACGGCAAGACAGGTTGCAAAAGGAACGATTCCCAAATGAAAGACTCCGCCCACTAAACTGAGTGCTTTCAGTGGGAAAGGAAGGAGCGAGCCGAAAAATACGGCCCAGTTTTCATAGTGCTGAACATGTCCAGATATTTTTTCAAAAGAGTTAGTTGAAATGAGATGGGGCACAACCCAAGTTCCGATCAGATCCCACAGGAAATGGCCCAGTAAATAGCCGATGAGCCCACTCAAAGTCGAGGCTAGGGTGGCAATCAGGATGTAAAGAAAAATATGACTACGCTTTTGTAGGCAAAAGAACATCATAACCGCATCGAGGGGGATCAAGAGAAAGAGTTCAAGGCCAAAGAGAAGGCCTAACCAAAGGGGAGCTTTATTGGATGAGGCCTTATCGATGGCCCAGTGATAGAGCCGAGTACTCTGTCTTTTCATTGTCCTTAAGTATAGAGGGTTTTCTCTTAAAAGGGAATTGTGCATAAAAAAGAGTTGATAAAAAGTTTTCTAATCCAATACAGCATAGAAAAGGGGGATTTATGTCGAAAAAGGGTGTATCGTTTTTGGGGTTGATCATCCTGGGAAGTTTCGTCTTTCTCTGGCTCATCAAAGCGCCCATCATGTCCCACTATCTGACCCGGGTGATTGGGGTCCATGTCAAAATCCGCACGATCAGTCTATGGCCCACTGTAACCACGATGAGTCATTTTCGCATTTCCAACCCCCAAGGCTATAAGACTCCAACGGCGTTTGAAGTGAATAAAACGCAGATCAACTATCGTTGGAAAGCTCTCACCGGAGATCCTAGAGAAATCGATCTCATCACTTTAAAAGGGGTCTTTCTCAATATTACTCTCAATAGTGCACTTCCCACTGACAACAATTGGACAGACATCGGCGCTCATCTAAAGAGAGGAGAGGGTAAAGAGGTCTTGATTCACAAACTTCTACTTCAGGATGTGACAGTGAAAACCGAGGGCAAGGGGGCAAAACTTCTCGGAATCGAAGGGACCCAGCACTTCGATCAGATCGTGCTGAATGAGATCGATAGCAAAAAGGGTTTTCCGACGAAGGAACTCGTTTCTCAAATCTTTGAAGGAATCGGTCTGAGGCAGTTCATCGAGAAATTTCTCAATCCAGCAAAACAGATTGAAAAAGCGCTCAGTCCACTCAAAATATTTGGAAAAGCCCCTGAGAGTCAGGGGCTCATTGAAGATTAGTAATCCATTTCTGGATGGCCGCCAGCAGGAGCTGCAGCTTTTTCTTGCTCTTCTTCTGTGATGATCGCTTCGGTTGTCAGGAGAAGTCCTGCAATCGATGCTGCGAATTGAAGGGCGCAGCGGACCACTTTTGTTGGGTCGACAATTCCCTTCTCAATCATATTCACGAAAGCATCTTCACGAGCATCGTACCCTTCTTGGGCTCCCATCGAAGCGACTTTTTGAACGATGATCGATCCCTCTTTGCCTGCGTTTTCGGCAATTTGGCGAATTGGGTAGACGAGCGCGCGTGCGATGATTTCGGCGCCAATTTTGACATCGCCAGCAAGTTTTGCAATGGCTTTTTCAAGAGCAGGGAGACAGCGTAAAAGAGCCGTACCACCACCAGGAACGATTCCCTCTTCAACGGCAGCTTTGGTCGCCTCTTTTGCATCGTCTACGCGATCTTTTTTCTCTTTCATTTCAACTTCTGTTGCTGCGCCGACTCGAATGACAGCGACACCACCAGAGAGTTTTGCAAGACGCTCTTGGAGTTTTTCTCGATCGTAATCAGAAGTAGCCTCTTGAATTTGACGTTTTAGAAGAGCGATACGGTCTTTGATGGCCTTTTTATCGCCAGCGCCATCGATGAGCGTCGTATCTTCTTTTTTCACGAGGACTTTTTTGACTCTGCCGAGCATATCGAGAGAGACTTTCTCGAGTTGAATGCCGAGCTCTTCGCTGATGAATTGACCGCCAGTTAAGATGGCAATGTCTTCCAGCATCGCTTTGCGGCGATCGCCGAAGCCAGGTGCTTTCACGGCAATGACTTTGAGACCTGCGCGGAGTCGATTGACGACGAGAGTAGCGAGCGCTTCCCCATCGACATCTTCTGCGATGATGAAGAGCGGCTTCCCAGATTCTGCAGCTGCTTGGAGGATCGGGAGGAATTCCTTCATCGAAGAGATCTTTTTCTCATAGATGAGGACGTAAGCGTTTTCATACTCTGCAAGAAGTGTTTCCGCATTGGTGACAAAGTAGGCAGAAACATATCCTCGATCAAAATTCATTCCCTCTACGACATCGAGCGTAGTTTCAAATCCTTTTGCCTCTTCTACTGTAATGGTTCCATCTTTGCCCACTTTCTCCATGGCCTTGGCAATGATGGTTCCGATGTCGGCATCGCCGTTTGCGGAGATGGTGGCTACCTGAGCAATTTCTTTGGCATCTTTGATGGGTTTGGAAATTTTTTTCAGCTCATCGATGACGATGTTTACAGCCTGCTCAATCCCTTTTTTGATTTCCATGGGATTTGCACCGGCGGTGACATTGCGAAGACCTTCTTGATAAATGGCCTCTGCAAGAACCGTTGCGGTTGTTGTGCCGTCGCCCGCTTTATCAGCTGTTTTGCTGGCGACTTCTTTCACCATTTGAGCGCCCATGTTCTCGTGCTTGTCTTCCAGCTCAATTTCCTTTGCAACTGTGACGCCGTCTTTGGTGATTTTGGGTGCACCGAATTTAGAATCGATGACGACATTGCGTCCCTTTGGACCTAGCGTGACTTTGACCGCTGAAGTTAATGTCTTTACGCCCTTTAAAATCTTTTGCCTAGCATCTTCCTTGAATTTAATATTTTTTGGTGCCATAGTTCTCCTTAAATTAGTCTTGAATAATTGCGATGATGTCGTCTGCTTTTACGATTACAAATTCTTCGTCGTGCAGTGTGATTTCTTGTCCTGAATATTTATCCATCAAGATGAGATCGCCGACTTTCACGGGAACGGGAACCACTTTCCCGTCATCCAATTTTTTGCCATCTCCGACGGCGACGACTTTCGCAGTTTCTTGTTTTTTCTTAGCCGAATCGGGGAGGATGATTCCGCCCTTCATCTTTTCTTCGGCTTCTAACCTTTGGGCTAGAACGCGATTGCCAAGAGGTTTTAAAGTCATTTTTTTCATAGCTTGTTGGGCCATAAGTGTTCTCTCCTATAAACAAATGATAGATTCAATAGATCTAACTAAGGACTATATCGAACCATGAGATTTTTTGCAACAAAATTTAGCACAATGTTACCAGGATTGCTAATCCTGTCTATGGCAACTCCTGGAGTGAGCATGAACTCATTGAAAACCAAAGAGATAAAGGAAGTAGAAAACATGATTGTCGCTCGCGATGAAGTACCGGTAAAGGATCGATGGAATGTGGAAGCTCTCTACTCAAATGCCGAACAGTGGAAGGAAGATTTTGCCAAGATGGGAGGAGCTCTCAAGAGCCCTAAATGGCCGGAGCTTGCTCAATTTAAGGGAAAGCTGCACGATCCCAAGGTAGTCTCTCAGCTCTTTGATTCTTATCTCAACTTGCAGAGAAAGTTAGAAAAACTCCATACTTATGCTCATCTTCGAATGGATGAGGATCTCGGAAATGACCATTCGAAAAACGATTTCGGTCTCATTTCTACGCTCATTCACGAGTTCAGTTTAGAGACTTCTTGGATTGAACCCGAATTTCTCTCTCTTGGGGAAGAGCAGTTTCAAGCTCTTCTCGTCGATGCCCACTTATCTCCGTATCGTTTTTACTTAGAAAAGATGGGACGCATGCGTCCACATACGCTTACTCCTGAGCAAGAGGCTTTGATGGCTCTCAGCGGCAAAGCGCTCGACACGGCCTATCGTGCATTCGGGGCTCTGAACAATGCCGATCTCACTTTTCAAAGCGCCGTTGATTCTAAAGGGAAAGAACATCCGCTCACAACGGGAAGCTATCTCTCTTATTTGAGAGATCCAGACCGGAATTTGCGCAAAACAGCTTTTGAAAATTTGCACCGCTCTTATAAAGCCTATGCCAACACTCTTTGCGAATTGATCCAAGGGCAGGTGCAAAGTCATCTCTTTGTAGCGCGGGCGAGAAAATTTGACCATTGTTTAGAAGCGGCCCTTTTTCCCAATCAGATTGACAAGGCAGTGTACGAGAATCTCATCCATTCGGTGAGAAAGCGGCTTCCTCTCATGCACGAGTATATTGCTCTTCGCAAGAAACTGCTCAAACTCTCCGATATCCATGCCTATGATCTCTATGTGCCTCTCGTGGAAGAGGTGGAGAGTCATTTGGATTATGAAGAGGCCCGTAGTGCAGTTGTCGCATCTGTGGCTCCTTTGGGGACGAACTATCAAAACCTTCTCAAGCAGGGGCTCTTTCAAGACCGTTGGGTCGATGTCTACGAGAATGTGCGCAAGCGCTCAGGTGCCTATTCTTCGGGCTGTTATGACAGCATGCCCTATATCCTCATGAACTACCACGGAACGCTCAACGACGTTCTCACGTTAGCGCATGAGGCAGGGCATAGCATGCATAGCCTGCTCAGTCGTAATGGGCAGCCCTACATCTATTCTCAATATTCTCTCTTTGTTGCTGAAGTGGCCTCGACTTTCAACGAGCAGCTTCTCTTAAAGCATCTTACAGATAAGATTAAATCGAAGAAAGAAAAGGCCTTTTTGATCAACTATCAGATTGAAGGGATCCGGGGGACCATTTTCCGCCAAACTCTCTTTGCCGAATTTGAGTGGCAACTCCATAAGTGGGCAGAAGAGGGAGTTCCTCTGACTCCGGGTCTTCTCAAGAGTAAATATTTAGAACTCAATCGGGATTATTATGGGCCAGAGCTCGTTCTCGATCCGGAGCTCGAGGTTGAATGGGCCCGCATTCCCCATTTCTACTACAACTTCTATGTCTATCAGTATGCGACGGGCCTCAGCGCGGCTCTTGCTCTCTTTAAGCAGACGATGCGGGACGAAAAGGTGCGAGATCGGTATCTGGAGTTTCTCTCATCGGGAGGGAGTCGGTACCCAATCGATCTACTGAAAACAGCCGGAGTCGACATGAAAAAACCCGACGTAGTCAATGCAGCCCTCGATCATTTTGAAACCCTCTTAAAAGAACTCAAAGGTTGTTGGGAAGAAAAATAAGGGGAAGTGTTCTACATGTCGGGGACAAAGCGGATACGCCCCGAAACGGGGCCCCCGTTTCGGGGTGTATCCGCTTTGTCCCCGACATGTAGAATTACGCTCTCTTATTACTCCTCTTATTTCCTATCTTTAGCTTTTTTTTGTTGAGAAAAAAAAGGGGGTTGGAGTAACAATGGCGTCTACGACTCCAAGGGATTTCCATGCAGAAGAAAGTGATCGATAGTTTTATCGTCTTAAATGACAAAGGGCTTCACACAAGGCCCTGTACTGAGCTCGTCAAATGCGCGGCTGAATTTGATGCGCAAGTAACCCTCTCTTACAATAATTATGCTGTGAATGCAAAATCGATCCTAGGCCTTCTCATGCTGGCGGCTGGAAAAGGAGCCGAAGTGAAAGTAGAGGCCGAAGGAGAAGAGGCAGAACAAGTAGTCGAAGCACTCCTCAGACTCGCGAAAAATCGCTTCAATATGAAGTACTAGAGCACCTCTGTTTTCCCATCGGGAAAGCCGACAATGACTCTACCCGCTAAGTTGAAGAAAAAGCCCGTATCGATGACACCGGGGATGCGGATGAGAGCTTCGTGGAGATGCTCGGGCGCTTTAGGGGGAGTATCAAAGTGAAGATCAAAGAGGAGATTTCCATTTTCTGTAATGAAGAGGGTTTCATCTTCATTGAGTCTCCATTTTCCAGAATATCCTAGCTCCTCAATTTTTTGTCGGGTTGCAGGAGAGCCATAGAAGAGAACTTCAATAGGCAATTTCTTTCTTCCGAGAGAAGGGACGAGTTTCGTCTGATCGACTACGACGACCATTTCATTGCTAGCAGCAGCTAAGATTTTTTCCCGCACATGCGCGCCGCCGCCGCCTTTAATCATCCTCTTTTGGGGATCGATTTCATCGGCGCCGTCGACGGTGAGATCGATTCTGGGTACAGAATTGATATCGAGGAGCTCTAACCCGCCTCTCTTTGCGAGATCCGTTGATGCCCTACTACTCGAAACGACCTGGATTGACAGGCCTTGCTTGACTTTCTGAATGAGCGCCTCGATGAACAACTCAGCCGTTGAGCCAGAGCCAAGTCCTACGATCATTCCCTGTTCGATCCACTCTGCAGCCTTTTGCCCGGAGGCTCTTTTCGCATTCACAGTATCCATGATAAATATTTTATGCCTATGTGTTTGAATTTAATTCCATATCTATCTATACTTAATGGCGAAAAATTAAGGGGGATTACAATGAGTGCACACTTTGTTGGCCAGATGGCACAAGCGACATTACCCCCTTTCACTTTTTCAGATGAAGTCTGTTCAAGAATTTATTACGTTTTGAGCAGCGGCGCGGATGCCGTGCAGACGGTGGTCAAGATTGCAAAATCTATCTTTGCTACAGCGCTTGCAGTACTTTACTTGGGCAGTTTTTCAGCTTTAAATGGCGCCTGTGTTGAATCTTGGAAGGATGTGGGCTTTTCTCTTCAGATGTTGGCCTGCTCTATATTGGGCATTGTACTCCCTCGAAATGCATATGTGAAAAAAGTAGAACTGCATGCATCAAATGAAAATCGGATTTATTACCATATGGTAGAATTGATTCATTCCGTGAAAGCAGGGGATATGGCACAAAGCTTGGGAGCCCGTCTTTTCCTGATAGGTCAGGGTCTGGAAAGTGCAATTCGGGTTGCTACATCGGGTCTTCGCTTTGGTGCGGCAAGAGGAATGTCTAGTCTCAGTGGAGATCAGGCTAACTTTGTCGAGATCTTAGCCGGAGGAGCTGAAGCTTCAACACGATTTGCCGGAGAAGAAGTTGACCTTATTTACAAAAGCATCTTTTCTTGAAATAAATCGATTCTTTCGCTACCTTTTTTAAGATGAAAAATGTCATTGACGCATTGGCCGAGCGCGGGTTTATCGATCAGATGACCCACGAAGAGCTCCGCGTCCGCGTAAATCAGCCCATTAAAGTCTATGTAGGGTTTGATCCAACGGCCGATAGTCTGCATCTGGGCAATCTCGTGCCCATCATGGGTCTTGCTTGGTTCCAAAAATTCGGCCACACTCCCTTTGCCATTTTGGGTGGGGCGACGGGCCTCATCGGAGATCCGTCTGGGAAAAGCGTTGAGCGCAATCTCCTCGATGAAAAGACATTGCAGCACAATGTACGGTGTCTCGAGGCATTTTTTAAGAAGATTTTACATTTTGCAACCGGCCCTCACCCCGTCATCTTGAACAACAACGATTGGCTTGGAAAATTCAGCCTCGTCGATTTTTTAAGAGATGTGGGGAAACATTTTCGACTGGGTCCGATGATGGCCAAAGAGATGGTCCGCTCTCGGATGCAATCGGAAGAGGGGATGAGTTTTACCGAGTTTAGCTATCAGCTCTTGCAAGGCTACGATTTCCATTATCTATGCCAAAAATATGGCGTGAGTCTGCAGATGGGCGCGAGTGATCAGTGGGGAAATATCACGGCTGGGACCGAATTCAACCGCAAGCTCGGCGGAGAAACTCTTTATGGATTGACCTTTCCTCTCTTGACGAGAAGCGATGGGAAAAAATTTGGGAAATCGGAAGAGGGAGCCATTTGGCTTTCAGCAGAAAAACTGAGCCCCTATCAATTCTACCAGTATCTCATCCGTGTTCCCGATGCCGATGTGATCAAGCTCTTGAAAATGCTCACTTTTTTGGAAATGGATGAGATCCGAAAGATCGAGGCGGGAATGCATGTTCCCAATAGCGCGCAAAAAAGGCTTGCCGAAGAGGTGACCCGCTTTGTTCACGGCGAAGAGGGGCTGCAAGCAGCACTCAAAGTGACCGAAAGCATGGCGCCTGGGAGTGAAGTTCGTTTAAGTGGCGCGATGCTCAAAGAACTCGAGGGCGACATGCCGAGCGTTGCTCTTCCTTTAGAAGAGGTCATCGGTCAAAAATTTGTCGACGTAGCTGTCAAAGTGGGTCTTGTCCCGAGTAAATCGGAAGGATCCAAACTCATCAAAAACGGGGGCGCTTATCTCAATCATGAGCGCATTCAAGACCCGGCCTTTGTGTTTTCTCAATCCGATCTCATCGATCACTCTTTTTTGTTATTGAGTGCTGGCAAAAAAAAGCGTCTTCTCATCAAAATATCTAAAAATTGATTTGAAAAATATTTGGGAATCGTTATTTTGAACTCGTGAACCCATTCATGCCTAGGCATCTAGAGCGGTGAAGAAGTAAATTTTGGGCTCAAGGGTCCCAAAGAAGGAGACAAACACTTGTCTGAAAATCAAGAAAGTACCGCAAGTCAACAGAGGAGCGCTGATATGGCGACTATCACAAAAAAGAAGCTGATCCAAAATATTTCAACAGCAAAGGGATTGCATCCAAACGATGTTCGTAACGTGATTCAGGCTTTCCTCGATGCGATGACTGAAACTCTTTCTCAAGGCGATCGCCTCGAATTTCGCGATTTTGGGGTTTTTGAGATTGTAGAGAGAAAGCAAAAGATTGGACGAAATCCAAAAAATGCTGCTGTACCCATTATTATCCCAGCGCGCAAGGCGGTAAAATTTACCCCTGGAAAGAAAATGCGCAAACTCATTGAATAGTTCCCATGGAACTTTTCAAAGAACCTTTGATGGAATCTGAGGCTGATCTGTATCGGCCTCTTTTGAATTTTTTGCGCGCCAAAAAATCGGGCAGATTTTTAAAGCCCTATTTTCCTAAATGGGAACTCCTTCCTCTTTATAAGCAGTGCAAATTGGCACTTCTCTGGAAAGAAGCTGGCTTTCACGAGGAGGCCTCCCGTTTGGCCTCTTGGATTCTTCAACTAGAAAATTTTCCTTGTCTTTGGTGCCCCGAAAAAGAATTTGATGAATTCAAAATTCGGCATTGGTTTGCCAAAGTAAGAGATGAAATAGTCCCAAACCCCAGTAAAAATCTGGGGTTTGATCTGACCCTCATCCAAACGCCTAAAATCTCGGCTGCTCTCACATTGGAGGGAAAGGGGACCTCTTTGGGAATGGTCCGGGCTGGTGGGGAAATCAGGGCTTTTGGGCCGGAAAGTGGAAAATTTGGGATCCAGGGCAAAGGAATGGAGGGGTGGACCCGAACGGCCGCCTATCCCGAGGTGTGGCTCCAGATGAAACCCGAAGTCAGAGGAGAGGGGTTGGCCCTCTCCTTTCGGTTTGTTGGACTTACACCAGAACACCCCCTCTCTTTAGCCTTCTATATCAAAGGGGGAAGTTGCGAAGTGGGCAGGGAAATTCTCAAACCCAAAAGCCTTCGGAGATTTTCGGGAGAAGTTCAGGAAATCCGCTTTCAAAATCAATGGTTGATCAGGGCTGAGGAGGTGAGAAAAGTACAAATCATTCCTTTAGCAGGTGAGGGGTGTTTTTGGGGGACCGACTTCCTCGTTTCTTATCCAATCAGTCCGGCCGTTCCACAAATTCTTTTACATATCGAGGCAATTGCAAAATAGTCTGTTTTCACCGATAATAGAGAAGGTTCAAGAAAACTTTTGAGGTTTTGTTTTTCATGAGGATTTTTTTGGTAGGTGTCTTACTTCTTTTCGGTGCAATTGGCATCGCTGGTTGGCTAAAAAATAGACCCAAAACTCTCCTAGAAAAAGATTCTTCTGTTCAGGAAATGGCTTTGGGAACAACCGACGCCCCCATCCCGATTCAGACAGCTCCTTCTCAAGCGCCCATCCCGGAAGTAGACCGCATTCCTCAGCTCTTTGCCCTAGATTCTTCAGAACTTCCCATTGTCGAGACTGTCTCTTTTACAAGCAGGGTTCCATGGCTTCACGATCGGCCAGCATGGATCGCCGACTATGCTTCCCATTATCAGACCTCTCGCCATTTCATTGCGCGTAGCCTCAATAAAAAGGCTGACTATTTTACGCAAAAAGTGCATCCCGGTGATCGCTTCAACGTCTTTAAGCCGAATAAAGAGCTCCAATTCCATCTCGTCGTCGATCTCTCCAACGCTCGGATGTGGTTCTATTATCTCGATGGAAAGGAAAAGGTTCTCTTGAAAACATACCGGGTAGGATTGGGAAAAAAAGATCCGACTAAACCGTCCGGTTGTTTGACTCCGATCGGCAAGTATTCCCTTGGAGAAAAAATTGCAATTTATAAGCCGAATGTCATTGGCTTTTTTCAAGATGAAAAAGTCGAAATGATCCGCGTCTTTGGAACTCGTTGGCTTCCCTTTGAAAAAGAGCTTGAAGGATGTTCGGAGCTTGCCAAGGGATTTGGCATTCACGGAGTGCCCTGGATTCTGGGATCGGATGGTCAACTCATAGAGGATAAGGCAAAAGTTGGAAGCTATGACAGTGATGGCTGCATTCGGATGGCATCTGCTGATGTCGAAGAAATTTTTGCCATTGTCATCACAAAGCCCACGACTGTGGAAATTGTGAAGGAGTTTCATCCATGACCATCTTGCCTCACGAAAAACAGATTTTTGAGGTGGAGCAGACTCTGCAAAAATTGAGAGAGCAAAATAAGGATAATCCGCTCTTTTCTCAGAACGAACTGCAAAAAATGGAAAAGAAGCTCCAACTCTTGAAGGAAAAAGTTTATGGGGAATTGAAAGCCTGGGATCGAGTCGCCATTTGCCGCCATCCGGCAAGACCCCATGCACTTGACTACATCCAAAATATTTCTGAAGAATTTGTCGAACTCTTCGGAGATCGAACCTTTCAAGACGATCATGCAATCATTGCCGGTCTTGCGATCATTGATGGACAGAAATTCGTCGTGATTGGTCAAGAGAAGGGGAAAGACACAGAGAGTCGCATTTACAGAAATTTCGGCATGCCCCATCCAGAAGGATATCGCAAAGCGATGCGCTGTATGAAGCTGGCGGCCAAATTCAATCTGCCCGTCATCACCCTGTTGGATACTCCTGGTGCTTATCCAGGGCTTACTGCGGAAGAGAGGGGACAAGGATGGGCCATAGCCAACAATCTCTGGGAAATGGCGCGTCTTCCCACACCGATTCTCGTCCTTCTGATTGGAGAAGGATGTTCGGGAGGGGCTCTCGGGATGGGGGTCGGGGATGTCATTGGGATGATGGAGCACTCCTATTATTCGGTGATTTCTCCAGAAGGTTGCGCTTCGATCCTTTGGAAAGATCCTTCCCAAAATAGCACAGCCGCTTCGGCTTTAAAAATGCACGTCGAAGATCTTTTGGGATTGGGGGTTGTCGATCAGATGATTCCAGAACCCTTGGGAGGGGCCCATCGCGATCCCAACGCGGCCTACCAGGCGGTTAAAGCTTTTATCAAAGAGCAGTGGGACGCTCTCAAATCGATCCCAATTGACACTCTTTTAGAAATTCGCTACCAAAAATTTCGGAAAATGGGCAAATTTGATTCTC
>CAYRJU010000024.1:0-20628 GCA_964424735.1 uncultured bacterium | reverse complement strand
AAACAGCTCGAGTGCGTGGGCGGCTACTATAAAATTGCAACCGGCACAGTCGAAATCTTAAAATAAGACCTGCAAGTCATAAGCATGATTGAGGAAGGGTTCGTGCTCTTTTAGATGCGAATCTAACTTTCGGAATATATTTTCCGCACTCGCATGCATCTTTGATTTTGCCAAAGCATAGCCCTGATAAAAACTGACTCGCCAATGCGTCAGTCCTGCATCCATGACAAATTGAAAATCCTTTGCGGCTTGAGCAAAATCACCCCGCCCCAGATAAATAAGACCTCTCCACAATCTGTAATCTCTGCAATGACAATACCCCGATAAATAACAAATGCGGTCAGCTTCATCTTCATGGCATCTTTGGACGAGCTCATACTCCGCCATCAGAACTGCTTGTTCCTCTTCAAAGTTAGAAGCGCACCAATCAAACATCCTGCTTACTGTACAAGCTTGAACAATGGGAGAAATGCTCGGATTATGATAGGCAGAATCATAGACAAGCGCTAAATCGCCGACAACATAGAGTTGGGCCGCTCTGCAGCTCTTTTTGATCAGTTCATACTGATGGTGTAAATGAGGATATCTCCAATTAGATACAGGATCCAATAGATACCCGCTAATATCGTCTATTAATAGGACCGATCTCTGAAGACCATTTTTAAAAATCGCCGTTAATTCTCCCCAAATAGGTGATTTGCAAAAACCTGTATCCTCATCGATCAATGTGGCTGTATTGCCACCCGAAAAATGAGCATCCAACCAAAATAGCTTCCTCTTATCTCGCATGCTAGGGAGTAAGACATCTAAAAAATGATCTGAGCTGTCACGATATAAAGAGACATTCGAATACACGTTTCTCTTTTGAGCAGCCTGGAAATGGTGTTCACTCAACTCAACAGAATAAACCCCATCAAAAATTGGAGCGGCAGTAAAAGCAGTTTCACCCCCTAAAGTGCCCGTTTCGATAAACACATCACACCCAAACACCTTTTTCATCTGCTTCATGAGATTGCTTTCACAGTGATAGGGATAAAATGTAAACATCTCTATATCATATGAAGCATATATCATAGATGGAACGATGCTAATTAGCGCAAAAACAACTGATTTTCTAAACCCCATTTTAAATCCCTTTTTTATTTAATAAGAACAAACCAGTCGTGACATACTCCTTTTTTGTTTTCTGTAAGTAACCTAGTGAATTCCTTTTTGTGCTCCATCTGACTAAACCACCGAGACGCTTCGCGAATCACAGTATCCTTATTAAAAAAACTACATCCCGGATACTGCCATTCATTTGCTTGAGTTTCCCTATCTGCCCCTTCTCCTCCATACTCATTCGTTTCGGTCAGCCGTAAAGAAAAGATAACTTTACCTCCCCTTTTTAAAACTTTCGCGCAATTTTCTAAAAATAGTGGTAATTGCCAATGGGCAGCATGACTCATAATAGAATGAGCATAAACGTAATCGAAAGTCCTTCCCAAAGAACTTGCATCAAAATCAAAATTGTGGAGAAAAATGGGCTGTTTTTCAGACACCACTGCTCGATTCTGTGTAATTTGAAGAGATGCCTCTATCAACCACTTATTGGGCTCAATTCCAACATAATGCCCTACTTCTAAAAAAGACATAATGGGAATGGATGACATCAAGGCCCCACAGCCAATTTCAAGAACATCGTTTTTTTCTTGTAAGCCTTCAAGCAGTAGTAATTCTAACTGAACTCTTCCACCGGAAGATCGTGTGCCGACATAGTTTATCGCCTCCTCATTCCTATAATCCATTTGGCAAAGCTTTATTTTTGCATTTTCTTGAGCCGAACATTTTGCTCCAATAAAACAGGTGAAAACCGCTAAAAATAGTGCAAACTTTTTCATTTCAATCCACTTTCTTATTTCTACAACACTAAAGGTGGAAATTTGCGGATGCCAGCGAAGCCAACTTTTGAGTTTACTTGGGTATAACAAGAGTTCTCTTAAAGAGCGAGGTAAAACTGACCTCTGACTATTTTTGCCGTTTCACAACTTTGCCGCATTCCTTGAGGAAAAAGGTTTTCGGCGTCATGGGAAAAGGCTTGATTTTGAGAGCGCCCCAATAACTTTTATCCTCCCCCTCATAACAAACTAGAAGCTGCTCCCCGGGGAGAATCTTCTTTTTGGCAACATAGATGAGTTCGAAAGGACAAGCTGCAAGGCCCACTGAATTTTTGGGAATTCGGACAAATTGGGCTTCGATATTGGGTTTTTCCGAATGGTTGATGAAACGGGTAAAATTTCCTCTCTTTTGAGCGTCCAAATCCACCGAATAAAGACGGCGCGGGTGATAACGGCGATCGGGATCCCACTTCCGCTGCTCTTCTTTAGTGAGATGGAGATCTGAAATCAGGGCAAAAGCATAATCGGACTCGTTCCCCATATTTTGAGGGCATAACATCACCTCTCCAGAGTAAGGAGCGATCGGCTCTCCCCTATGGATGGGCTTAGCCTTTGGATGAAGAAAAACCCCATAGCCAAGCTTCCCTCTTAACTTTTTGACAACCAAGTAGTTTGGAAGACCGTTCTCTGCAATTGCCCGGAGAATTGCTGGCAGTTGCCTCACAATTTCTCCGCTCGCCCGAGGAACATCGATCTTGTTTTGTCTCATCTTATTAGAACAAAATATAAACAAATCTTTATTAATTTTTTGTCTTTTTAGATTAAATTTCATAGGAATTAATTATGCCATAAATTGGCATTTATTTAAATATCTTGATTTTAGTCCTTAGAGTTGAGATAATTTTCAATTTTTGAGGTCATTTGAGCGAAGCCCCCTTTTTTTTACCCCTGATTGCAGACGAGGAAGACAAAAACTCTCCGTTGAAGAATCGAATCCGAAAAAATTACCGCCATTTGAGAAAATGGGGGAACCGAACAAAGACAAATTGCTTTCGAATTTATGATAGAGACATCAAGGAATACCCTTTAGCCATCGACTTTTATGACGGCCGTTTCTGTGTCCATTATTTTACCAGCACTCGGGAGAGCGATGAGCCCCGACAAGACCTCTATAAGGCCGCGATGGATGCGATCCGTTCGCTATTTTCTGCGCCCCTTGAGAAAATTTATTGGCGAACCCGAGTGAAGAGGGATAAGACGGAGCAATACGAAAAAACGGGTGAGAAAAAAGAGTTTTTTTCTGTTTTTGAATATGGCCTTCAATTCAAAATCAACCTGACCGACTATCTCGATACAGGACTTTTTCTCGATCATCGAGAAACTCGCCACTTAGTGGCTTCAATGGCTTCTGGAAAGAGGTTACTGAACCTCTTTGCCTATACCTGTTCTTTTAGCGTTCATGCCGCTTTTGCCGGAGCTCTTTTCACAAAAAGCGTAGACCTTTCTAACACCTACACAGATTGGGGCCGAGAAAATTTCCTATTGAATTCCCTGTCTTTGGCAAATAACCCCATTATCCGAGAGGATTGCCTTCAATTTCTCAAAGAAGAACGGGGCGTTTATGATTTGATCGTGATCGATCCGCCGACGATTTCTCGTTCTAAAAAAATGGATCAAATGTTTGACATTCAAAGAGATTATCCCTTTTTGATTTCTAAGGCATTGACCCTTTTATCTCGAGACGGCACTCTTTTTTTCAGCACAAACTCTCGTGATTTTGATTTTGACGAGAGCCTATTTCCCGGATACACCATCATCGACATCTCTAAAAAAACCATCCCGCTCGACTTTCACAATCAAAAAATCCACTTTTGTTGGAAAATTTCTAAGAGACTGCCGAACGACCCGCAATGAATCCAGTCGTCCAGGCCGCCTGAAAATTAAAACCTCCGGTCACCCCATCAATATCTAATATTTCGCCTGCAAAATAAAGTCCCGGGCAAATTTTGCTCTCCATTGTTTTAAACTCCACTTCTTTCAGAGTAACGCCGCCACAAGTCACAAATTCTTCCTTATGCGTAGTTTTCCCATCTACTTGATAGATATCTGCGTGCAGCTTTTGCGCGAGGGCTGCCAAGTCTTTCTGCGAGATGTCGTTCAGGCGCCGATCGTCCTGAAGGAGGGCTTTCCAGAGATTTTTGGGGAAATTGAATGGGTTTTCGGCGAGGAGAGTTTTTTGGGGAAAACTCTTTTTGAGTTGAAGAAGGTTTTGAAAAGTTTGCGGAATCGTTTCATCCGGTAACCAGTTGACGGAAAGCTCCACTTTATACTGGCGTTCATGAAGGACTCTAGCTCCCCAGGCAGAGAGCTTGAGGGCGGCGGGGCCGCTAAAGCCAAAGTGGGTGATGAGGAGAGGCCCTTTTTGGGTAAAAGAGGTGCCAACGATGGATAATTCAACCAGAGGATGGGCAATACCGCTGAGTTCTTTCAGGGGCGATGTGGGGATATTGAATGTAAAAAGAGAGGGAACCGGTTTTTGGATGGTGTGGCCAAAATGGGCAGCCCATGCATGCCCCTCAGCAGCGCTGCCTGTAGCGAGAACAATTTTTTGAGCGACATAGGCGCCCACTTGAAATCCCTGATCTGTTTTTTCGATCTTCTCAATCTTTTGTCTCATAAAGATTTCTAAATTGAGAGCTTTTGCTTCATTGAGAAGAGTATTGATGATTGTCTCCGAGCTATCTGTGATGGGGAAAAGCCTGCCATCTGGCTCCACTTTTAAAAGAGCTCCTCGCGACTCAAACCACTGAATCGTATCTTGGGGCTGAAACCTATGGAGGGGGCCTCTTAGCTCAGGGCCGCCGCGCGGATAGTTTTGAATGAATTTAGCGATGTCAAAGCACTGGTGGGTCACATTGCATCTGCCTCCTCCAGAAACGCGCACCTTGGCAAGAAGTACGGCGCTTTTTTCCAAAAGAGCCACTTTGGCGCCCATGCCAGCTGCCTTAGCGCTAAGAGCGGCAAATACGCCCGCAGCTCCCCCTCCAATCACAATTAGATCATACATAGTCGCTTAATCGGCAAGCAAGCTGCTGGCTAAGTCTTTGGCCAATTTGCCATCCACCGCGCTATTTAGCTTCATCACCGCCTTCATGACGAGTCCCAAATCCTTTTTGGTCTTGGCTCCCGATTCGTGGATGGCCTGCAAGACCAGTTTTTTGGTCTCTTCAGGAGTGAGCGCCTTGGGTAAAAACTCCTGAACGATTAAGAGTTCACTTTTTAAATTCGCCACCATCTCGGGGCGATTGGCACTTTGCGCCTGTTCGAGAGCTTCTTGGAGATTGCTATAGTAGGTTTTGAAGAGTTTGATGACTTCCGGATCGGGCAGATTCCCCCTTGCATCTACGGCGAGTATTTTCGATTTGAGCATACGCAAAGTCGAGAGCCTGATCTGATCTTGACTTCGGATGGCCTCTTTGATCCCCTGATTGATTTGCTCCATCAACGCCATAGCGCTCTCTCCTTTTAAAAGGGCAGTTTCCCATTTTTCTCAATAAATGTTAAGGTTTATCTATGAGCCCTTCAAAACACATTTCGGCTGAACTCCAAGAAGAATATACCCACATTCCTTTGGAGATTGAAGGCGAGATCCCCTCTTGGCTCTCAGGAAGCTTGATTCGCAATGGACCCATCACTGTCAAAGTGGGGCAAAAAAGGAACGAACATTGGTTTGACGGCCTTGCCATGCTCCACGCCTTTACCTTTAGCCAAGAGGGCGTGAGCTACACCAACAAATTCTTACGAACGAATGCCTATTCTCAGGTTTTTCAAAAAGGCTCTTTGAAATATGGTGGTTTTGCAATCGATCCTTGCCGCTCTCTTTTCAAGAAATTTTTTACCTTTCTCATTCCAAGATCTAAAGCCGATCTGAACAATGCCAATGTCAATGTGGCAAAACTTGCCAATCACTATGTAGCTCTCACTGAAACACCCTTACCCGTCGAATTCGATCCAAATACATTGGAAACGCTCGGTGTTCTAGATTTTCAAGACGATTTACCGAAGAAAAGAAGCTGGGAATCTGCGCATCCCCATTTTGTAGAAGACGAGAATCTCAACTTGAACTACTGCATTCAATATGGCGCTCAAAGCCACTATATTTTCTATGCGTTGAACGAAAATACCCCTTCTCGAAAAGTCATCGGGAAAATTCCCGTACAAAACCCAAGCTACATGCACAGCTTTGCCCTTACGGAAAACTACTTCATTTTGACCGAATTCCCCCTCACGGTCAAACCGCTCGATCTCATCGTTAAAGGAAAAGCGTTCATCAAGAATTTCACCTGGAAGCCAGAACGGGGAACGACCTTTATGGTGATCCATCGCCACACTGGGCAAGTCATCGGAAAATACAAAACAGCTCCCTTTTTCGCATTTCACCATGTGAATGCCTTTGAAAAAGGAGAAGAGATCATCTTGGACATCGTCTGCTATGAAAATCCCGAAATCATCGACGGCTTGACGACGCACTTCATGGATCATAGCTCAGATGAAAATCGCTTTCCTACCCAGCTAAAGAGGTTTCATCTCTCTTTAAAAAACGGATCTGTCCATGCGGAAATTCTCTTCGATCCATTCATCGAATTTCCAAAAATCCACGAAAAATTCGATGGAAAACCCTATAAATTCGTCTATCTGACCGATCCGAGACAAGCGGTTTCGAGAGAAGACTTAAGACCGATCTACAAGTTCGATACGGAAAGTAAGCAAGTGTGGCAATGGTCTGAAAAAGGGTGCTATCCAGGAGAATCTGTATTTGTCCCCTCTCCCAACGGAAAGAGGGAAGATGAAGGGATTCTTCTCAACATCGTGTTGAATCTTGAAAATAGCAGCTCATTTTTACTCGTTTTAGACGCTACAACACTTCGAGAAATGGCCCGAGCCAAAGTGAAGCACAAAATCCCAGTTGGGCTCCACGGCAGATATTTTCCTTAATCCAGAGATGGTCTTTCAGATCCTTCCGGGTAAAATTTCAAGAGATCGCCTGGTTGGCAATCCAGCGCTTTGCAAATCGCTTCAAGCGTACTGAAACGAAGAGCTTTCGCTTTTCCCGTCTTGAGAATCGATAGATTCTGTTCGGTGATTCCGATTTCTTCAGCTAGCTCTTTCGAGCGCTTTTTCTTTTTCGCTAAAAGCACATCCAATTCAACTTCTATCGGCATGCAAACATACCCTCCTATTCCGCATTTCACTTGTGCTCAGTTTTGAATTCGCGAGAACATTGCCTTTAAATCTAAAAAAAAGCAAAGAAAAACATATCAGGAACAGGAGATAAATTGAAAGATGTCAGACGATTGTCTCGTATTCTTCTCGCATTCGCACCGCCTCCTCAAACACCCAAGAAGCTAAGAGGATCCCTAGCCCAATGACAAAAATTTGAAGCTGGTGCGAACCCAATCCGATGGATAAATTCCTCTCTCCCACGGGACTTCTAAAGGTGAGAGTCAAACTCAATAGAGCGATATAGAGAGGGTAAACGATCTGCCCCCAAACAAGCGCCCATCCCGCTTTTTTGAGAATTTGCACATTTCTCTTTTCAAATAAATGCAGTTTTTCAAAGGAAGCAAATAGTCTAGAGAGAAGCCCTAGAGAAATCATGTAGAAAGAGAGGGGAATCAGATTGATGAGAAAGGCGAGAAATCTCTGCAATTCATTGAGATCGCTCCAGAGAATGACATGGCCTCCAAATGCGGGAAGAGGATCAAATTTGAAAAAGGGATCTAAAAAAGGATATCCATTTGTCATCCAATAACCCGCTTCAACAAGAGGCAAACTCGCGCAAATCCCCAGAGAAACCCATTTGAGAAGGCAACTTACTCGAACAATCCGTTTCATTTTCATAGAGCTAAACATACCCTCACAAAGGTTTTTTTTGAAAAATTATCGAGAAACGATTATTTTTTGTCAAAAAACAATCATGCAAAGATTTAGAGAATTTTTCCCCTTCGAAAAATTTTCTTGCATGAATAAAGAAAAAAATTTACACCAACTAGTAAGAGATTTGGAAAGGTGTTCTCTCCAATCGATCGAAAAAAAAGGATGAACTAACTATGGCAGTGAAAAAAAGAAAAGCGGCGAAAAAAAAGCCTGCTAAAAAGACAAAGAGAAAAGGTGGGGGACTTACCCAGCTTCAATATCATTTATCTCCTGAGCTTGCAGAGATAGTCGGAGCTAAAAAATCAACTCGTCCCCAAGTTGTGAAAAAGCTCTGGGTCTATATCAAGGCAAAAAAATTGCAAGACAGCAAAAATCGCCGCATGATCAATCCAGATAAGAAACTCGGCGAAGTATTGGGAAATAGACAGATCAGCATGCTCAAAATGGCAGGCGCGATCAGCAAGCACCTGAAAAAAGCTTAAACATTTTTTCTTGCTCTTCGAAAAAAGCCGGGATTTTCATCCCGGCTTTTCTTTTTTTTAAATTAGAGAAGTTCTGCTGCGATAGAGGCGAGTTCAGAGCGCTCTGTACGCTCTAAGAACATATGACCATAGATTCGATGGTGTTTGAATCGATTGACGATATAGGTCAGACCATTGGAATCTTTATCCAGATAGGGATTATCGATTTGGGTGGCATCGCCCGTGAGAATCACTTTTGTCCCCTTTCCCGCACGAGAAATGATCGTTTTGACTTCGTGAGGAGTGAGGTTTTGGGCCTCGTCGATGATCATATACATTTTGGGAAGTGAACGGCCTCGGATATAGGTCACTGCCTCCATTTCGATTTTCTTACTCTCCATGATGAACTCGAGAGTGGCAGCTCCATTTCCTTCTCCGCTGGTCGTCGAACACAAAAATTCCAAATTGTCATAAATCGGCTGCATCCAATGGTAGAGTTTTTCCTCTTTTGTCCCAGGTAGATACCCAATGTCTTTGCCAAGAGGAACGATGGGTCTTGATACGAGAATTCTCGAATAGACATTTTCATCAAACACCTTGCGCATTCCACAGGCAAGGGCCAGAAGGGTTTTCCCGGTTCCTGCAGGGCCTATGAGCGTCACGAGATGAATGTCATCGCGCAAAAGCAAATCGATTGCACACTTCTGTTCGATATTGAGAGGCTGAATCCCCCAGATATCTCTTTGAACTTGGAGTAAAGGCTCTAATTTCTTCAATTTATCATTGTACTTGCAAACTGCTGATGAGTTTTCAGCAGAAGCCAAATGAACATACTCATTGGGACGAAAATCTTTGTCCGTAGCAGGAACGGTGCCATCTTTATAGAAGAGATCGATATCTTTTTTCTGGACATCGACTCTCCTTAGCCCCTTGTACATCCCCTCATAGGAAGTTTTTAGATTCTCGTAGTCTTCTGACTCCAGCTCCATCGCCTCAGCTTTGACGCGAGTGACAAAGTCTTTTGAGACGATGACGACCGATTCTCCTCTAACTTTGAGGAGATAGGCAATTAAGAGGAATCTATTGCTACTGCGATCGAGCGGCAAGGGAAATCCTTCCACTCTTTCTGGCTTAGCATCTAAGTGAATCCGCACTTTGGGCCCTTCGGGAATCACGACACCCGTATGCAAATCCCCGCTTTTTTCCGCCTTGAGCGAATCGATATACCGAATCACTTCCCGCGAATTTTTTCCCGCTTCATCCGCATGCCTTTTCAAACTGTCGAGCTCTTCAAGAACCGTTAAGGGGATCACCACGTCGTTATCTTGAAATTTCTGAATGGCACTTGGATCGTGGATAAGGACATTTGTATCGATGACAAAGGTTTTTCGAGACACTTTTTTTTCCTCGGAAGACTTTTTTTCACTGTTGCGGTTTGGCTTTTGCGCCACTATCATTAGACACCTCTATTCCTATTGCTTTTATCAGATTTTATACGAGAGAATTGAACGTAGGTTCCTCCTTTTCACCAAAATTCCACCTTATAGGATTTCCTTAGCTCGAACGCAAGCATAAGTTATATCCACCTAAAAACCAGCCTGTTGCAACGATTCAGCAGACCTTGCACACGACTGCTAAATCGCGCTTGACTTCGACAGAGAAATTTTGATATAATAAAGATAAAAATAAAAGAGTGAATTTTTATGAAAATCACTTCCAAGATCTTAAGCATACCTCCTTACCTTTCAACGACTTGGAAAAATATATCCTCTCTGCATGTCCGGGGGCAGGGTCAGTTGTTTACACTCGTCGTTCTGCTGCAAAATAGGGTTCAAGTGGAAGTGCCCAATCTAGATAAAGGGACGATCGATGAGATTTTCGAGGCCCACACTCGATCTGCAGAAACAGAAGGGGCGCCCCACTTGCCAATCGACAGCCCTTTCAGCTTTAGCCTTCCCTTAGGAGATAACGGGCTGTTAGAACCGGGTCAGCTATCTTTTCAGCACAACCCAGACCAGGCAAACCTTCCTTCCCTCCAACCCGAAATTCTCAAGAAAATTGCTTCGATCGCTCGCGCTTTTGGAATGGATGATCCCACCCTCTTCTCAAAATCGGAAGAAGGGTGTAATTGCATGTATTGCCAACTGGCCCGCACGTTCAACAATGATTCAGAAAAAAGCGAAGAAATCACAGCCGAAGATCTCAAATTCCGCGATTGGGAAGTTATAGAGACGGGAGAAAAACTCTATCAGGTCACAAACCCTCTCGATGCAAATGAACACTACACCGTCTTTTTAGGAACGCCGATCGGCTGCACCTGTGGGAGCAAAAACTGCGAACACATCCGCGCTGTTTTGAATAGTTAACAAAACTAAAAATTCAGGGCACTACTTCCGAAAGTTCCTCCGGATCTTCTCAGAGGGTGTTTGCAAATTCAGAAGGAACAGGATGTGCAGGATCGTAAACGGCAGGATAAGAAGGATCATACACTCTCTTAAATTTTTTTCCTGTACATCCTGCCACTTGTGATCCTGCAAATCCTGTTCCTTCTGCAGTGGCATATTTCCCATTTTTCAATTCACTTGTGTATAAATTTCCAAAACGAATACACTCTAATTTTACTGTTTGGAGTGTTTATGCGTATTCTCGTGTGTCTCTTTGTTTGCACAGCTGTCTTTGCTGCAGCCCCTGCAGCCCCAAAATCTACAGAATCAAAAGCAGAAACTTTTAAACCGTTTACCGGAAAATTGCTTGCAAACAAAGTGCGCGTCCGAGCGAAAGCCGACTTAGAGAGTCCCATCATTCGGCAGATAAATAAAAATGAGCTGCTTCTCGTCGTGGGAGAAGAGGGAGATTTTTACGCTGTTGAACCGATGAAGGACACGAAAGCGTATGTATTCCGAAGTTATGTTCTCGACAATGTCGTTGAGGCAAACCGAGTCAATGTCCGTTTAGAGCCACATGTCGATGCCCCCATTATCGCCCAATTTCAAGCGGGAGATCGGGTGGAAGGAACCATTTGTTCAATCAATCCAAAATGGCTGGAAATTGCCCCTCCGAAAAGCACTAAGTTTTACATTGCCAAAGAATTTGTGGGCAATGCAGGCGGTCCCGAATATCTCGTCAACATGCAAAAGCGCAAATCGCAAGTCGACGAGCTGCTCTCTTCTGCTTTCATGCATGCTGAGGAAGAGTGTAAAAAAGACTACGAAGAAATGGCTCCTCAACAAGCCATTGATCAATTCCAAAAAGTCTTGCGCAATTTTGCCGACTTCCCAGAAGCTGTGACCCAGGCAAAAGAGGGTCTTGCCCTACTCAAAGAGACCTATCTCAATAAAAAAATTGCCTATCTCGAAGCAAAAGCAGAACTTTCTACTTCTGCAAAAGAAGAGCTGATGGCTAAACACGAGAGAGAGAACTCAGAGCTATTCGCAGGAGATTCGATCCAGATTGATCCTGCTCTTTGGAGCAAACGATCTCCTAAAAATGAGAATTTGGGCTTTTGGGATACGATGGAAGAGTCTCTCTTTTTGAGTTGGACTGCTTTCCACACCGGTAAATCGCTCAATGAATACTATGCAGAACAAAAAGCCAACGCCTCTGTATTGACAGGAACTATCGAGCGCTATACCTATGATGTGAGACATAAGCCGGGCGATTTCATTCTCCGAGGCCAAGAAGAGGCTCCCATTGCTTACCTCTACAGCACACAGCTCGATCTCGACAAATATGTAGGGAAGAACGTGACTTTGCTGGCCTCTCCAAGACCCAATAACCATTTTGCCTTTCCCGCCTATTTCGTCTTTAGTGTAGAATAGATCCTTCTATGGAACTACGCGAATGGGCGATCCGAATCCTCTCTGCGGATACGCTTGAAGAAAAGTTACTCTCTCCTGAGGATTTGACCGATGAATGTCCTGGGGAAGCTCTTTTTTTCAATGAGCCGGTCAGACCCATCGGGATGGGATTTCATAGTAGACGCAGCCGCGAAGAGAAACTGCCCCCTTTTCAAGACCATCGATCGGCAGAAAAGAGGGCGATTTGCCTGCACCGTTTTGCAGGCCACGAACTTTTGGCTGTAGAAATCATGGCACACGCCCTGGTTGCCTTTCCAGAAGCCCCCAAATCGTTTCGAAAGGGAATCGCCCACACCCTGAAAGAAGAGCAGGGCCACGTCAAACTGTATATGAAGAGAATGGAGGAGATGGGGCTAACATTCGGAACCCTTCCTCTCTACAAACATTTTTGGAACCACGTCCCCCACCTCACCTCTCCGATCCGCTATGTCAGCGTGATGAGCCTCACCTTTGAAATGGCGAATCTCGATTTTGCTCCTCTTTACGGAAGATCTTTTGCTGCGTTTGGCGATGAAGAGAGCGCAGCTCTCATGGCTCAAATTTTAAAAGATGAGATCAACCACGTCTCATTCGGATATCGGTGGTTGAATCGGTTCAAAGGAGAAACTCCTGCTTGGGAGAGTTGGATCTCCTCTTTGGGGACCAAATTGGGGCCCAAGAGAGCCAAGGGCTTTGTGCTCATGGAAGAACACCGCCAAAAGGCCGGCATTCCCGACGACTGGATCGAAAAACTCAAATCCCTTTAACTAACCCGATTATTTCTTACCTTTAACTGTGGCTTTGGGGAAGGGGGCCTCTCCTTCCCCGAGGTTCTCGCGCCTGGAAGGCGGGGCCCCGTTTCGGGGTGGCCTCCAGGGCGCAGCCCTTCGCCGCTACGACAAAGCAAAATCGTAGCGCAGGAGAGCTTCCGCTTCGGAAGCGGTGGGGGGTTGTGCTTTGCACGCCTCCCCGACGAGCACACGGTTTGGCAAAGTCGTAGTTAGGCGCAAGAGGGGCCAGCAGGGGACGAGGACGGAACGGGGCTCCGTTTCGGGGCGTATCCGCTTTGTCCCCGACATGTAGAATCACTTTTTCCTTTCAGCTCTCTTTTTTCTTATTCGGAGTGGATTTCTGTGGCGATTTTTTCGATGCTGTCCATTGGGGGGAGCTCTTTGACTAAAGAGCCGCTTTCTTTGAGTTTACGCGCTGTGACCAGCACGCGAGATTGGAACGAGGCGATGCTCTGATTGTAACTTTCCACTGCGCTATTGAGCGATTTCCCCACCCGGTTCCAGTGATCCACCACAATTCCAATCCGATCGTAGAGTTCTTGCCCAAGACGGGCAATTTCTTGCGCACTCTTGGAGAAACTCTCCTGTTTCCAGCTATGGGCAACCGCTCGGAGAATGGCAATGAGAGTTGTCGGTGTAGCGACGATGATATTGTGGTCTGCTCCCACCTCGATGAGAGCAGGATCGGCTTGAAGGGCAGCACTAAAAAAGGCCTCCGCAGGCAAAAAGAGAATGACATATTCGGGAGTGGGTCCCAGCTGCTTCCAATACTCTTTGGAAGAAAGGGCCTTAATATGTCTTCTCAATGAAACTGCATGTTCCTGCAATTTGAGTTTACGTAGGTCGTCGTCTTCGAGATCGGCCGCCTCTAAATAGGCAATGAGAGGGGTTTTGGCATCGACTGCAATCTGTCTTTGCCCAGGTAAATGCACGACGAGATCGGGACGGTAAATCTTCTCCGCGCTATCGAGGTTTTTTTGCTCGTAAAAATCGCAGTGATTGATGAGGCCCGCAAGTTCTACGACGCGCCTCAAATGCACTTCCCCCCACGATCCGCGCACTTGGGGCGATTTGAGAGCCTGGACAAGACGGGTCGTTTCGGATCTCAGCTCCTTTTCACTTATGATAAGACCATCGATCTGTTTTGAAAGAGAAGCGTAAGCCCCTTCGCGTCTTTTTTCGAGCTCTTTTTGATGAGCGCCTAACTCCTTCATCGACTCTTTGATCGGCTGGAGCGTCATATCGGCTAAATTCATGAACTGCTTGCTGTTTTTTTCCAAAACATCGAGCGACAAGGCCTTGAGCTCATTTTTCATCCAAAACCAAAGAGCGGCAAAACCACCGATCAAGACAAGAGCAACGAGAATCATCATACAATATTCCTCAATCTTGAAAACGGTCGAAGTCGTCGGGCTCCGGCTCAAAATCTTCGAGGGTTTTTGATTTTTTCCCCATGATGAGGCGGATGAAAGAGAGAATGAGAGATAAAAGAACGTAACTCCACGCGAAAATCACGAGAATCCCCGCGAAAAAATAGAGAATTCCATACAGGACAAAAACGGCAACCACTACCGAGAGAAAGGCCAAGTGAAAAGAGGGAATTTTGAGATGCAAAACTTTTAAACTGGGAAATTTGAGTCTGCAAACCATCAAATAGCCCAAAAAGATCATGATCGAAGAGAGCGTGATGGCCCGATCGGGCTGGGAAAAATTGACCCACTCTTGAAAAAAGGGAGAAAGAAAGAAGAGATTGGCCGAGATTGCAGCCGCTGCTGCCGCAGGAATGGGAAGCCCGGTAAAATTCTTCTTTTGGGCCGCTTGGAGTTCCACATTCCCCTTGGCCTCCGTTGCCTTTACGTTGAAGCGGACAAGGCGCAAGACTCCACAAAGAGAATAGACCATGGCCCCTGTAGCCCCAAAAAAAGAGAGAAAACTCCCCTGCTCTAAGGTGAGAGTTTTAAGCATGAGAACAGAGGGGGCAACACCGAAGGAAACAGTATCCGCAAGGGTATCGAAGACAAATCCAAACTCAGTCTCTGCATGAATTGCCCGAGCCAAAGCTCCATCGACAAAGTCGGCAAGAGCTGCAACTAAGAGGAGAATAGCCGATGTCCTCACGACCTCGTAATCCCCACTCCCCGGCTCCACCATATTGATCTTAAAAATCACAAATAAGCCGCAGGCAAGACCAAAAGCCGTGATGATATTCGGAACGAGATAAACGCGTTTCATTCCCTAAAGGTAACATAAATACCAATTTGAAAAAAACCCCTTGTCGTTTAGGATGTTTCTTTCAAAATTCTTAACCGGAGAGCCCTATGCTGAAAACTTTATGGATCTATATAGCCTGTCTTTGGGGAGTGCATCTCGCCGCCGAAACCATTGGCGATGTGGAATTTCAATTTCCTCCCTCAAATTACGATTGGAACCTCTTCGTCGATGACCAATTCTTCAAAGAATGGCCTTCGGATGACGAAGGAGATCTTTCCCTGGATAAAACTCTCCTCAAACTCTTCACCCACAGAGAGGGAGACGCCCTTGAACTCTTCATCGCCATTCAAAGTCCCAAAGAAGAAGATGATGATGATGAAGAGGATGAGTTCAATTCTTTAGAAGCGACTCAAGAATTCCTCGATACCTATCTCAATCTGTATTTACCCAACCACAAGTTAGTCCTCTCGGATTGGAATAACCTGGCTGCAGAGGGTTTTGTCAGCATTGAGCTCCGCGACTCTCAAAATGACCTCATGCACGGATACTTACGCTCTGTCGAAAAAAACTACGTAAACACGTGCCTTCTCTTCCTCACAACGGCCATCCGAACCGAGTCCAACAGGGCTCTTTGGACCCAAACCCTTTTACAAGCCCGATGAACCTAATACCCCCTCTTTTTTGAGGGGGAATTTTTTCTCATAGAGCGCAAAATTTTTTTCTTTTTTTTTCTAGACAGGAAAGTGTAAACTACAATATCTAGTGTGTTAATGGCACCGTCATCTACAAGATGTAGTAGGGCGGTATAAAAGATAGAAAATAGGAGCAAGCATGAAAAGACAAGCAACCCAGGATACAACGGCATCCTTTTTAGAGGAGGCTCCAAAGAGTAGCGGGTCTAATAAAAAGGCAACCACGAAAGAGGCTGCCTACACAGTTGTCAAACGCAATGGAACGTTGGTCCCTTTTCGAAGAGAGAGGATTTTAAAAGCCCTTGAAGCGGCTTTCCGAGACACTAAGAAAACAGAAGTGCTTGATCCAGAGCAGCAAGAAAACATCAATCGGGTGACTGACCTCGTCGTCAAACAGGTTTTAAGCTTGGCATTCAAAGGGGCCTGTTTAACTGTGGAAGGAATCCAAGACGTCGTCGAAGTGGCCCTCATGAAAAATGGCTTTCACGACGTGGCCCGCGATTACATCATCTATCGAGACATTCGTAAAGCCGAACGAGAAGGCTCTGTTCTCAGCCTCAAAATTTATCGCCGAGACAAGACGACTCCCGCCCGTTTTAATCCCATGAAAATTGCCTCTTCTATCGAGAGAGCTTTTCGAAGAGCCAGAAACATTGAAGAGCAAACGCCCGATGAGGTCGTCGGAGCGGTCAATACTCTCACGCAAAAGATTGTCGGCGAAATGGCAGAGCTCGCCAATAAGGGAGACACTCTCTACATCGATATGATCGAAGACCGGATTGAACGAGAGTTCATGGAGGGTAAATATTTTGACGTTGCAAAGCACTACATCCTCTATCGAGCGGAAAAGACGAAAAATCAAGAAATTTTGCCCGTCGTCGTCGATGAATCGGCTCCGGTAAGACAGTTTGAAATTGCCACTTCGGACAGCGGAAAGATGACCCTCACCGAAATCATGCTCAAGGCGAGATTGAGCTATGCTTGCCGAGGCTTAGAACCTCTCGTTTCAATCGCTGAACTGCTCGAAACGGCTATTTCTCAATACTATATCGGCATGAAAGAGGAAGAGGTCGATCTTGCCAATATCTTTGCAGCCAAATCTAAAATTGAAAAAGAGCCTGCCTACTCCCAAGTTGCAGCAAGACTGCTCCTCGACGTTTTATACCGAGAGACAATCGGACTTTCCGCATCTGATTCCACTCTTCCCAAAGCCCATCGGCAGTACTTTAAAAAATACATCAAAAAAGCGATCTCTTATGAGCGCGTTTCTCCCAAATTGCTCGATTTCGATCTCGACGAACTTGGGAGCGCGATGAATCTGGAAAGAGACGATCTCTTTTCCTATCTCGGACTTCAAACTCTCTATGATCGCTACTTCATCCACCACGAGCAAAAACGGCTCGAAACCCCGCAAATTTTCTGGATGCGGGTCGCTATGGGTCTTGCGATCGGTGAAGGGGAGCAAAAAAACAAGAGAGCCATTGAATTCTACAATGTCCTTTCCCAATTCTATTTCACTTCGAGCACGCCGACTCTTTTCAACTCTGGAACCCTCCATTCACAGCTCAGCTCCTGCTACCTTTCCACCGTGATGGACGATCTGCATCACATCTTCAAAATCATTGCCGATGACGCACAGCTCTCCAAATGGGCGGGAGGTCTTGGAAATGACTGGACCAATGTCCGTGCCACAGGGGCCCGAATCAAAGGAACGAATGGAACCTCTCAAGGAGTGATCCCCTTCCTCAAAGTGGCCAACGACACAGCCGTCGCAGTGAACCAGTGCTTTGCTCCCGATACCTCTATTTACACAGCCAAAGGAACCAAGCCCATTTCCGAAATCCAAGTGGGCGATCTCGTCCTCGGCATCAGCGGAACCTATCGGGAAGTCACCGAGAAACTGGCCTATAACCAACACGATCCTATGGCTTTCCTCGACATCAAACATTCGCTTGAACCCATTCACGTCACTGCGGGGCACCCTTTCTTTGCCATCCAGGGCATTCCCATGGAACAATCCATTGAAAGGACTCTGAAAGCTCTTTCTAAAGGGATTTACAGCTCTTTTTGGGTAGAAGCTGGTAAACTCCAAAAAGGGGATTACGTAGCCCAAATCATCCCAAAAGAAGTGATTCCGGTAGCTGAATTGACTGAAGAAGATGCCCGTCTCTATGGAATTTTACTCGGTGATGGCCACCTTTCTAAAAATGAGAGCCAATGGGGCGTTTCCGGGAATCCTACAACAGATACCCATTTAGAGTTTATTCGCCATTACTTACAGACGAGAAATATCCATTTCTGGGAAACGGGCCGTGGAGAAACTTATCTGCAAATCCACTGGGCTTCTGGAAGAGGCGCAGTCCGAGATGCCACAACGGGACGAATTGTCGGAAGTGGAGAGGCTACTTTGCCCTTCGCCCATGAAGATCTCTACGAAGCCCAAGGGCGTAAACACATCGCTCCCCGGCTCTCCCATCTGCCCCGTGCGCAGACCTTGGCTCTTCTGCAAGGTTTACTCGAAACAGATGGCAATTTGTCTCGCGGAAAAGAGATCTCCTTCACCAACACTTCCAAACCTCTGATTGAGGGAATCCGATATCAGTGTCTACGTCTAGGTATACCCACTGCAGCCAATTTCCGAATTCGGAAAAATGGACATACAGGTAAACGATCTGATGGATCATCCATTCAATTTAAGGGAGAGACCCAAAGCTACGATCTCAGAATCCCCGCCGTTCCAGAAATTGCTGAACGAGTCGGCGGCAAAGCTCTTACCAAGCGCAATTGGTTCACCCATCAAAACTGGCTCTTCACTCGTGTACTCGAAGTCAAACCCGCAAAAGAAACTCCTTTCGTCTACGACTTAAAAGTCGAAGGAGATGAGTCCTACATGACAACGGCTGGTCTTGCCCACAATGGCGGAAAACGTAAGGGGGCAATGTGCGCCTATTTGGAGACATGGCACCTCGACATCGAAGACTTTTTAGAACTGAGAAAAAATACGGGCGATGAGAGACGCCGCACGCACGATATGAACACCGCCAACTGGATTCCCGACCTCTTCATGAAACGGGTTCGAGAAAGTGGCATGTGGACGCTCTTTAGCCCGAGCGATGTGCCCGATCTACACGATCTCTATGGCGCTGCTTTCGAAAAGCGTTACTCTGAATATGAAAAAATGGTCGATGAGGGAAAACTCAAACTCCATAAAAGAGTAGAGGCCCTCCAACTCTGGCGGAAAATGCTCAGCATGCTCTTCGAAACGGGACATCCTTGGATCACATTCAAAGATCCATCGAACATCCGTTCACCCCAAGATCATGTAGGAGTGGTCCACTCTTCCAATCTCTGCACGGAGATCTTGCTCAATACCTCTGCCGATGAAACGGCTGTCTGCAATCTGGGATCGATCAATTTGGTCAAACACGTCACAGAAAAAGGCCTCGATGAAAAATTGCTCAGCTCCACAGTGCGAACGGCCATTCGGATGCTCGACAATGTGATCGACATCAATTTCTATCCTATTGCAGAGGCGAAAAATGCGAATCTACGCCATCGACCCATTGGACTTGGTTTCATGGGCTTTCAAGATGCACTCTACGTCCAAAACATCAGCTACGCGAGCCATGAAGCCGTCACCTTTGCCGATAAGAGCATGGAAATGATCTCCTACTACGCTATTTTGGCCTCGACAGAACTCGCTCAAGAACGAGGCACCTATGCGTCGTATAAAGGCTCAAAATGGGATCGGGGTTATTTGCCGATCGATACGATCGATCTTTTAGAGAAAGAAAGGGGCGTGAAAGTCGATGTGGACCGAGGAGGACATATGAATTGGGCGCCCGTAAGAGCTGCCGTGAAAAAGCACGGAATGCGCAATTCCAATACCATGGCCATTGCTCCTACCGCAACCATTGCCAATATCACGGGAGTGGTCCCCTCTAATGAACCGATCTACAAACACCTCTTTGTCAAATCCAATCTCTCTGGAGAATTCACCGTCGTCAATCCCCATCTCGTCGAGAAGCTCAAAACCATTGGACTCTGGGACGAGGAGATGATCGATGATCTCAAATACTTCGATGGTTCGATCCGCGAGATCGAGCGAGTTCCTCTCGAGGTGAGAAACCTGTTCCTCACGGCGTTTGAAATTGAACCTGAATGGTTGATCGAGTGCGCAGCCCGAAGACAAAAATGGATCGATATGGGGCAATCCCTCAATCTCTATCTCGCAGAGCCAAGCGGAAAAAAACTCCATCAAATGTATTTGCTCGGCTGGGAAAAGGGACTGAAGACCCATTATTACCTGCGCTCTTTGGGAGCCACGCAAATTGAAAAATCGTCTATCGACGTGAATAAACGAGGCCTTCAGCCCCGTTGGATGAAAAACAAATCAGCTTCGAACAATATTGTTGTAGAAAGAGAAGATAAACCCAAAGCTTGTAATTTAGGTGAAGCATGCGAAAGTTGTCAGTAAATAAAGATAAAAGAGTAAAAGTTGCAGAAAAACGACTTATCAATTGCCATGCAGTTGACGTCAATCAGCTCATGCCTTTGAAATACAAATGGGCTTGGGAACACTACTTAAACGGGTGCGCCAACCACTGGATGCCGAGTGAAGTCCCCATGGGCAAAGACATCGAGCTCTGGAAATCAAACGCTTTGAGTGAAGATGAAAGGCGCGTCATCATGCGCAACCTGGGGTTTTTCTCTACTGCAGAGAGTTTGGTTGGGAACAACATCGTTCTCGCCATTTTTCGGCATGTGACCAACCCAGAAGCGAGACAGTATCTCTTGAGACAGGCGTTTGAAGAGGCGATCCA
>CAYRJU010000023.1:0-23849 GCA_964424735.1 uncultured bacterium | reverse complement strand
CGATGGCCACCGCTTCTGGCGGGGTCTCATTCATGACGGGTATTTCAGAAACTGCCATTTCCGTTGTCAATTCGATCATCTCTTCCCGAACCTCCTCACTGAAGGCAACGCTTTCTTCGATTTTCCAGTCTGCGACAACAATGACTTGAGTTTCCGGCATGGACCAGTGGAACTGTTCCTCTCTGAACTCTATTTCCAATTCTTCAGGTTCTGCTTCAGTGAGGGAAGAAAACAGATCGCTCCGAGAAAGGGAGCGCTCCTGCATCATCTCTACGAAAGGAATCGCATTGAAATCGGCCTCTTCACAGACTAATTCCTCTGAACAATAAAGAGTTTTTTTCGGTTCGGCTTGGACGATCATCTTTTCAGGGATAGATGGCGCAAAAGTCTCGACTGGCCGGGCGCAAGCTATTTCCCGATGAAAAATTCGAGGAGTATTCTTATGTCCTGTTTCGATAAAAAGAGCGTACTCTTGGGTTTCATGATTGACGCCAACTTTGAAAAAAAGAGATCCTCCACCCCAATTTTTTAGACAAAATTGGGCCACAAAGAAAAGAACAAATAAAACCAAAAAGGACCTAATCTTTTTCAAGATGACTCTAAATAATCCATAAACCTTTATGTCACAATTAATTCATCCTCTTAAGCCTCTCATAGATTTCAGATGGCTATAAATCAATGGGAAAACGAAAGAAAATTGAGGGGGCTCAGTTTAAAGAGATTATAGGGGGGATTCCCCTCACCGGGCACGGGCACGGGCACGGGTAGAGGGGGTAGGGGCAAAAATGACTTGGGGAGAGAGCTCCCCAAGCAGATTAATTGCGGGTTCCGCGTTGTAAAGAGAGGAGGTAATATTCAAGGTCAACCATGAATTTTTCCTCTTGGCTTACGTTTTGAAAGGTGCTCTGTCCTTCATCGTTAGACAGATAAAACCGTTGAAAAGTCTGGAAATCGAGAAAATCACCGCTCTTCTTGATGGCATCCCAAAAGGCGATCCCTTCATCAAAGAGCTCCTCGCCGCGAAGAACCTCGAACTTGGCTAGCAGATCTTTATAATCCCTCTGCTCGAGCTGATGGGGCGGCAAAACAGCAACGGGCTGTTCTCCCTCTTCCCAATCGAGAAGGCGGATCTGCGCTACAATCGAAGCGTTCGCCGGAAAGAACGTCTCTTCTCCATAAGCGTGTTTTGGATGGACGTAGATGACTCTTTCTTCTCCTTGCTGCATGCCGATGATTGCATGGGCGATGCCGGGAATGAGAGCTCCCAATTTTTCCCCTTTCACAACTCCCCAATCCTTAGAGCCTTGATCCCCTAAGATTTGATAGGAATATTGAAAAGAAACGGTATTCGTTTTGGAAGAGGCACTTCCCTCTTTGCCTGTTTTTAAAACTTTGTAGTAAATCTCTTTGGGAATCAATGCCATCAGATCTTCACGAGTAGAAAGACGATCGAAATAGGCATTGGCAAGCTCGAGATTTTTACACGCTTCAATTTCCTTCAGAGTTAAAGAGAGATCATTGGCTCTCTTAAAAGGATTGGGCAATTTCCCTTTTTCTCTCGCTGCAACCCCTTGTAAAAAGGCATTTTGGAATTTTTTCACTGCCTGTGGCTCGAGAGCGATCCGTTTTTGAATCAGCTCGACTACCTTGCGTGCCGTTTCTTCGCGGTTCGCAGGGAGGCATAAGTCCCTTTGTTTAGGAACAGAAGGAATTTCAGGCGTCCCATCTAACTGGACAAAGAATTTACGTAGCGTCTCTTCGAGAAAAGCCTTATTCGATAAGGCTTTTAGAAGTTTTACGCGATTCTGCTCATAATTATTCAAAAGAGCCCGGGTCTCTTCCAACTCAGGATCACACTCAAATTGAGGAATTTGCGCACTCGAAAAAGATCTTAACTTTGTCGAGTCGACCATCATTTTATTCAGTCTGAATTCTTCTTCACTAATTGAGAGGAAACCAAACGATGGATCTTTACTGAATTTCTTAGAGGAAGCAGCCCACGATCTACTCAACTTTTTAGAAACGAGGGGGAATTCTTCTGTTTTGCCGAATGCAGCCGTATCGGAAAGGTTCATCAGCCTGGCATGTAGAAGCGCATTTTGCTTCCCATTGCCCAAGAGAATCCCGATGAGAGCTTGATCATTTTTCAAGACTTGGAAAAACTGCGATCCGCTATTGGACAATTGCCGAAGGAGCCCTTCGGCGGTTAAAGTGGGTCCCAACACATAGCGAAATAGGGGGAGATTGTCGTTCACCACATTGAGAAAAGCGGTTCGGCTGAAACAGACTACGTGCAGTTTTTTGTCTGTTTCAAACATCGTCAAAAGGTAATTTTTTCGATCGGTGCCGATCTTCAGGTCTTCCCAGAGTTCCATTCCCTTGACTAAAGCCACTGTTTTGGGATTTGGGCTCGTGATCGCCTGTAGAGAACCGATGTCGTAGGATTCGATGCTCATGGGCTTGTCGCCGTAGAGGACATATCCCCCTGAAGCGTCGACTGCTGCCATGAGAAAATCGCTCAGCATCCCTCTCTGTTCTTTAGAAAGATCCTGGGTAAAATCCTTCACAGGATCTGCCCCCCACAGAGAAGAAAGGAGAAGAAATAAGCCTAGAAAATTCGCGCGCATAAAAGGACTCCCTATACCACGGTATAATAACGGACCCTATCAATAAGGGGTTTTACTGTCAACCTATGAACCTATCCTAGTAAAATTGTGGGGTGATTTTTGCGTCAAAGCCCGTAGAATCGACGATCGCAAGTTGACCCGTATTGAATGAATACGAATCAACTTGCGAGCTTTAGCGTATCGTCGATTCTACGGAGCTTTCACGCTAAAAATTCCCCCAAAATTTTACTAGGATAGGTTCACGCCCTTTTTGAAATCTTTTTTGTGGTAAAAAATTTTGGTTGTGCTAAGATCACACTCTTTTTTTGAAGAGAGGGCAAAGTGTGGATAGTTTTTTTCCTGGTTTGGATCCAGGCTTTAGTAGGAGCCGATATCCGTTCCTACTTCAGACCCGTAGTCGATAAGAAAGGAACGGGAGGCGTCGCGAAAATCGACTTCATCTACCTCATCAATTTGGATGAAAGACCTAAAAAATTAGCCTCTGTTGTAACTCAGCTAACTCCCTACCAGATCGAACCTTGCCGGTTTTCAGCCATCAATGGCTGGGAGCTAAGTCTTGAGGCCCTCAATGAACTCGGTGTCCAATACGAACCTTGGATGGGAGGCGGAAATTGGGGGACCTCTTATCTGTTGGATGGAAATAAAGAGCCGCAACACGAAATTGTGGGCATTCCAGGAAAAACCTACTTTTGCCACTGCATGCCGATGGGCGCCATTGGCTGCGTCTTGAGCCATTTGTCTGTTTTGCAAGATGCCCTCGACTCAGGGTACGAGACGATCTGGATTATGGAAGACGACATCGAGATCGTCCAAAATCCCCACCTCATCTCAGAGCTCCTCGTCGAGCTCGATGAGTTGGTAGGAAAAGATGGATGGGATGTCTTATTCACCGATCCCGACACAAAAAATACGGAAGGGGTTCACGTTCCTTGCACTTCTTATGCTTGGAGACCCAATTATCGACCTTTAGACACAGCGCGCTTCGCCCAAAAAAGAGACGTAGGAGAACATTTTAAGCAAATCGGAGCCCGCTACGGCTCTTATTCTATGATCTTACGTAGATCGGGCATCAAAAAGATTTTGAATTTTCTCAAATGCTACCAGATCTTTTTACCCTACGATATGGAATATACCCAACCAGCCAACATTCGACTGTTTGCCACAAGAGAAGACGTGGTCTCGACACAACCGAGAGCCCCCTCCGATAACGGCGCTCCCAACTACTACATTTATAAAGATAGAGATCCGCCATGATCGACTTTCCTCCTTATGAAGAAGTGGCCCCCATGCCGAGCCATGCACAACTACAAACAGCAACAGTGAAACAGCAGTCCTTTCACTACATGACGCAGCTACACGGCTGGTGTTCTTTCGAAAAGGCAGGTTTTCTCATCGATCTGATCACGAAAGTGAGACCGCAAGTCATTGTGGAGATTGGCGTTTGGGGCGGCAAATCCCTCATTCCGATGGCGCACGCTCTGAGAGCCAATGGTCAGGGCGCCATCTTCGGCATTGACCCTTGGGCCAAAAGCGAATCGGTGCAATGGGTCATGGATGAGGCCAATCGGAATTTTTGGGACCATGCCGATCACGAATGGGTCTATCAACACCTGAATCAGAAAATGACTGAATTTGGTCTTGAGCCCCAAATCAGGCTACTCCGCACCACTTCTGAGGCCGCCTCCCCCATCTATGGAATTGATCTCTTACACATCGACGGGAACCACTCCGATCACACCTCCTATCTCGACGTGACGAAATGGGTGCCTCTGGTCAAGACAGGGGGATGGATCATTTTTGACGATATGAAGTGGTTTGAAAAAGGCACTTTTACAACGGCAAGAGCCGGGCAGTGGCTCGATGAACACTGCCACAAATTTGCCGAATTCACCGACGTTTGCACCTGGGGAGTTTGGATTAAACCATGAGACACATCTTCTCTTTCTTCATCTTTGCCTCCTGTCTATTTGCCGAGTCTGTGGAAGATTTGAAACAGAGGGTTGCCGAAGCGCTTCCCCGCTTTCATGGCTGGTGCACGAAGGAAAAGGCGATGCAGTTCATCGACCTCGTTCTAGAAGTTCGCCCAGAGACTTGTGTAGAAATCGGCGTTTTTGGAGGGCGTTCCCTCTTTCCCGTTGCTTCTGCCCTCAAATTTTTAGAAAAAGGCGTCGTGATTGGGATCGATCCGTGGAGTCTCGATGAAGTCCTTCCCTTTTTTGATGCTATAAAGGATCAACCGCATATCGCCTGGTGGTCAAAAGTCAATTTCGATCAAATCTATTACTCCTATTTGAGTCTCATCTCCCAGAACCTGCTCGATGATTATGTCGTCACCTTGCGATCGACGTCGGAAATGGCCGCCTATGCGATCGGGGAAATCGATATTTTATACATCGATGGCAATCATAACGAAAAGATCTCCAACCGCGATGTAGAGCTCTATCTGCCTAAAGTTCGCTCGGGTGGGTATATCTGGCTCAACGACTCGCTTTGGCGAGACATCCAATCGTCCGTAGATTTCCTCTTTGAAGCGTGCGATTTTGTTAAACTCATCGATGGCGGAAACTGCATTTTATTTAAAAAACGATGAAACGATATTTTATAGGGAGAAATTTTTTATCCTGCCGCGAGCGAAGCCGAGCGATCCTGCCGGCGTCAGCCGATCCTGTTAAATATAAAGAAAAAACAGGATCCGCTCGAAGCGAGCTGGCAGGATCGCTCGGCTTCGCTCGCGGCAGGATAATCAGGATCAGATTATTAACCATCTTACTCTATTGTTTGGCAATCCCTGCCCTCTATAGCGATCCGCTTCAGGAATTGAAGGAAACGGTACTCGATAACCAGCAAGATATCTGGGGATGGTGCACCCGAGAAAAAGCGCTCCGCATCATCGATTTGGTCTTGGAGGTCAAACCAAAACTCTATGTAGAAGTCGGTGTTTTTGGAGGCGCTTCTCTATACCCTGCCTTGATGACTCTGCAATTTTTAGGAGAGGGAATGGCCGTTGCGATCGATCCTTGGGATAAACTCGAGTGCATCCGCTATCTCGATCCCGAACGGAATAAAGCCGATCTCAAGTGGTGGGCGGATCAAAAACTGGATCACATCTACTACGGTTTTTTAAACGTGCTCCGGCAATTCGAGCTCCAAAAAACTTGTCTGATTCTCCGCATGACTTCTAAAAAGGCGGCTGCCGCAATCGGTACGATCGACATTTTATTTCTCGATGGCAACCACTATGAAAAAGTGGCGGAAGAAGACGTCAGGCTCTATCTGCCCAAGGTACGCCCCGGAGGCTATATCTGGCTCAATGACGCGAGCTGGACCTCTTTACAGCCCGCTCGAGAACTTCTGAGCCAGGCTTGCGATGTGATTGAATCTGTCGACAATGGAAACTGCCTCTTATTTAGGAAAAAAAGATGAGCCAATTCTTTTTCCTCTTGAGCTTTTTGACGAGTCTTTGGACGACGGAGATCGATTTGAGTCTCCACGAAAAATCGCTCTATAGCCAAAACGGGGAAGATGGTGTTTTGGCAAAAATTTTTCAAGTCATTGAACCCAAAACCCTTTTTTGCGTCGAATTTGGAAGTTATGATGGAATTACGGGAAGTAACCTACATCTCCTGCGTCTACAAGGTTGGAAATGTGTTCAATTCGATCGCCAATACCAAATCCCACGCCTCAATCTCCACCGAGAATTCTTAACGGCTGAAAATATCAATCAGATCTTTGAAAAATATGAGATTCCACACGATCTGGACCTGCTCTCCATCCATATTCACTACAACGACTTTTATCTTTGGGCTGCGCTCGATCCCAAATACCGTCCAGCTGTGATCGTCATTGAATACAATGCCTCTCATCTTCCCCAAGAAGATAAAGTGGTCAAATATCGTCCTTTCTACATCGGAGATAACACCCGTTACTACGGCGCCAGTATGCTTGCCCTCTATCATTTGGGTAGAGCCAAAGGGTACAGTCTGGTCTATGCGGAAGCGAGCGGAACTCACCTCTTTTTTATCCGAGACGACCTTCTGACAGATCTCTCCTTTAAAAACAGCAACGATGTCAAAACCCTCTACCGCTTTCCCAGTGGAAGCCGCCCTGAAGACGATCGACATCGACCTTACCTCACTTCCGAGGAGATCCTCCGATGATGTGGTTTTTTCTCTTATTTTTAACCTCTCTTTTTGCCGATCTCGAACCCCATCTAAAACCGGCGCTTCAAAAAGGCGGACAGCATTCGATGCGGAACATCGACTTCATCTACATGATCAACCTCGATCAAAGACCCGAAAAATGGCAACTGTCGATCGAGCAATTGCGCCCCTTTGGGATCGAGCCATACCGTTTTTCTGCTGTCAATGGATGGGAGCTTTCCTTAGAAGCCATCAATGACGTCGGACTCAAATTCACTCCCTTCATGGAAGGAGGGTTCATGGCAACCAGTTATCATCTCAACGGCAATTTCGAACCGAGCCATGAAAAAATCGAACATTTTGGACAAACCTATTTTTGCCATTGCATGGCGCGGGGGACGATCGGGATCGCTCTTAGCCATATTTCTATCCTGAAAGATGCTTTTGATTCGGGCTACGAGACCATTTGGGTCATGGAAGACGATATCGAAGTCTTGCGGGATCCGCGCATCCTTCCCGACTTAATCGATGAGCTAGACCGGGCCGTTGGAAAGGACAATTGGGATATTTTGTTCACGGACCGCGACATCCGGGATTCCAATGGGAACCACAAGTCAACCATCTGGGCAGCAAGACGCCCCGACTATCCGTGGGGCTTTCCCAAAAACGATTTCACGGAAAACAAAATCGTCAGTGGCGATTTTCGCAAAATTGGAGCCCGTTATGGAGCCACTTCCATGATTGTCCGGAGGTGCGGCATGAAAAAACTCCTGCAGTTTTTTGAGACCCATAGCATTTTTTTGCCCTATGATCTCGACTTCATCTACCCGCAGAATATCAAACTGTACACCGTTTTAATCGACGTCATCTCCAATCTACCGAAAGCGCTCTCCGATAATGGATCGCCCTTCTATTTGAATAAAATGAGAGAGTCAAAATGATCAAAAAACTCCTTCTTCTTCCCTGGCTCTGCTTTGCTGGAATCAGTGAAGATCTCATTTCCGGACCCACAGTTGCCGATGAAATCACCTACAATTGGCTTGTCCAAGGAGCCGTTCCTGCTCACGATACGCAGCACATCCTCGTGTTTAAAAAACTCCTCGAAAACGCTAAAATCAAAACGCTCCTCGAATTTGGGTTGGGATATCCAACCAAGTATTTTCTCGATCACTGCAATAAAGTCATCTCGGTCGACTTCATCACCTATGGCTACGGCCCAGAAATCATGCGAAAATTTTTGCGCATTTATGCCGATTACTCGAATTGGATCCCCATCGCTTTTTTCAGCGGCTTTAGAGGATGGGATTATGATTGGGCGCCTTATAAGCATTTGGGATCGGATAGCGTCTATCGAGCGACCTCTTACCAACACGCCTATCACAAACACTACGCGAAAATTGATGATTTTTATTTAGTCGAACTCGAAGCTTTTATTGCGAATCTCTTAAAATTTCATCGGGTGGACGCTGCCTTCTTGGGCCACGCAATTTTTTTAAGGGGGGATCTCCTAGAACTTCTCTTTGATAAGGTCGATATCCTCATTGCCCACAATACCTGCAAACGGGAACTCCACGATATGGATGATATTTACGGTCTTTCCCGCGTGATCGCGAAAGAAAACTACGAAGAGATCTTTTTCCCTGTAGAGGGAGGAACCACTGTCTGGATCTCAAAAAAAGAAAAATATGGAAACTTAATCGATGCGCTTCAGAAATATGCGGATACTCTATAATTTTCTATTTCTATTGTCTGTTGCATTTGGCTATGAGAACACCGTCTGCGTTTCGATCATCACCCAAAATTCCGAAGCGACGATTTGGCAGTGTTTGAAAAGCGCTCAAGAGATCGCGAGCTGCGTTTCGATTTGCGATATGGGATCGACCGATCACACGCGAGAAATCGCCGAGCTATTTTTCACGACAACGGGAATTTTGGGAAAAGTGCACTTGAGAGAATCTTCCGATCCTACCCAATATCCGATCATCGGAGCTCTAGCCGCACAAAAGACGCTTAAAAGTTACGGCTTTTCTCTGACGAAATCGCACATTTTAACAGTCGATCCCGATCAAATCGTCTATTATGAACCCGCAATCTCTGAAATTTGGACGGAAGATCTCTATTTAGTCCTCGAAAAATCGACGACACTTTCTTGCTACAACTATGTTCCCCATCTCTTCCGTGCCTCTCTTTCTTTTGAACAGGGGCAGCATCTAGGATCGACCCAAGCCCTCAAGAAAGCGAGGAGTTTGAGCCTCGATGAGTGGATTCCCATCTCGGTGCAGGTAGAGGGAGAAGAGCTCACAGAAGAGGAAGAGAAAGAGCTGCTTATAAAAATCCAAGAAAAATACAAACAGAAAAAACTCGAGCAGAATATCGATCTCTATACGCAAGGCTTGAAAAAAGATCCCGAGAATCTCTCTCATCTTCTGACTCTCGCTCAATCTTATAAGTCCTTAAAACAGTATGACGAAGCCATTCGTCTCTACAAACAGGGTTTGAACAAAACACAAGGTCCGGAAGAGACCTGGATTGCCCAGTATATGCTAGGAGAAATCCATGAAGAAACGGGGCTTTGGGTCCAAGCTCTTTATTGGTACTTAGAGGCCTATCAGACCGATCCAAATCGGGCTGAGTCTCTTCGCAAAATCGCAACCTACTACCGGATGCAAGGGCAGAGCGATTTAGCCTACCTCTTTGCCAAACAGGGGAGTCGCATTCCAAAAATCGAAAGAGGGCATTTCTTCCCTTTTCCTCCCCTTCGCGATTATCAGTTCGACGAAGAGGTTTCCATCGCCGCCTATTACACCCGTTTTAAAGAAGATGGATATAGTGCTTCGAGCGATTTGCTCCTGCGAAGAGATACACCCTATCACATTCGAGAACAGGGCTATCGCAACCTCCTCTTCTACGTGCAAAATCTCAAAGCGCGCTATAAACCGATCTCGATTCCCTTGCCTCTCGTCCATCCCGATCACGATGAAACCTACCATCCGATGAATCCCTCGATCCAGCGAACAGAAAATGGCTATAAACTGATTTGCCGCTCCGTCAACTACACCCAAATGGGAGCCAAACACTTCCATACGAACGATCCCAAAGGGATTTTCAGGACGCGGAATTTTCTCGTCCATTACGATCGCGATTTTCGACAAATTGCCTATCAGGAAATCCTCGATGATTTAAATAGAGAAAGGACGCGCGATTACATCGTCCAGGGGCTTGAAGATTGCCGCCTTTTCGAATGGGGAGGGGCTTTTTGGTTTACCTGCTCCACGTTTGATACCAATCCCACCGGCGCTATCCAGATCTCTCTTTGTAAAATGGAAAAATCCCCCCTCGATTGTCCCATCAAAATACAGAGCCTGCTTCCCTTAAAAGGACCCGACCCGAATCGGCACGAAAAAAACTGGCTCCCCTTTGTCAAAGAAGGAGAGCTCCTCTTCGTCTACGGATCCGACCCCTTCACCCTTTGTAAAGCTGCTTTACATACCGGGGAAACCACTGTCGTCACAGCGCAAAAGCCGCCCCATGATTTTTCCCGATTTCGCGGTTCGGCGGCTCCTATCGAAATGGATGGAGGCTATCTGATGTTGATCCACGAAGTGGTGCAGCTACCCGATTACAGCCGCTGCTATTTGCACCGCTTCGTCTATCTCAATTCCGATTTTTGGATCGAAAAAGTCTCAAAACCTTTCACGTTCCAACATACGGGAGTAGAATATTGTCTCAGCATGACCTTCGATCACGAGAAAAAAGAGCTCGTCTTGCCGATCGGCATTGAAGACAATGAAGCTTACCTTGCATTCATCGGTCTGGATGAAGTCCGATCGATGCTCGAACCTTTACCCCCTATTTATTCCCCTTTTTAATATGAAATGGATCCTTTTTCTTCTCTTTTTCTGTCATCTACAAGCCAAAGTCCAAGATATTTTTTCTCAAACCGACCAAACGATCGTCATCGACACCAAGAAAATCACCTTCGATCGCTTTCGGGACGCGTTTAACCCCTCTTTAGCCAAATGGGGGGAGCACTTTTTACTCAGCTTCCGCTACTGCCCAGATCGGGCCCAGCAATCGTGGCTCTCCGAAGTTTGGGTCGTTCTCCTCGATGGATCTCTAGAACCCATCACAGAGCCTCAAAAGCTCAATTCTCGATCTAAAAATAGCAAAACTCCTTCTCAAATAGAGGACGCCCGTTTTTTCACATTTCGTGACCGGCTCTTTCTCATCTACAACGACAACATCGATGAGATTTTCTTCGATCACAGTAAACGGCGCGATATGTTCTTCTCCGAAATCTTCTTTTCCGAAGGGCAGTTCCAGCTTTCTGCTCCCCTAAAACTCTACTCTGAAGAAAAGTATAACACCTCTTTACAGCAAAAGAATTGGATTCCCTTCGAATGGAGAAACGATCTGTATTTCATCTACTCGATCCAGCCTCACGAGATTCTCGTTCCCAATTTGAAAAATGGCGTCTGTTTTTCTTTCCATAAAACACAAACCCCTTTCCAATGGATCTATGGAGCTTTAAGAGGCAGCTCCAACGCACAGCTCGTCGATGGAGAGTATTTGGCTTTTTTCCATTCCTCAACGAGAACCCGCTCTCCTGCCTCAGGCGATTGGAAATTGTGGCATTACTTCATGGGAGTCTACACCTTTTCGGCCGAGCCGCCCTTTGCCATCACTCGGATGATACGAGAACCCATCATGTCTCCCGATTTTTACACCTCCTCTTATCGAGAAAAAAGGGTCATTTTTCCCGGCGGTTTTGTCGTCGAGGGTCCTCACATCTACGTCGCTTATGGCAAAGACGACTGCGAGATCTGGATTGCCACTTTAGATAAAGAAGAACTCAAAAAACATTTAATTCCGGTGACTCCATGAGATTCCTTTTTTTTCTCTTTCTCTCTTCTCTATACGGCAATCTTTGCCTCAACATGATCGTGAAGGATGAAAAAGATGTCATTACGCGCTGCTTGGATTCTGTCATTCCTTTCATTGACTACTGGGTCATCGTCGATACCGGCTCTACGGACGGAACCCAAGCTCTCATCCAAGAGCATCTCAAAAATATCCCGGGTAAACTCTTTGAAAGACCTTGGAAAAACTGGGGAGAGACCCGCACAGAAGCTCTCAAACTCGCCCAAACGGAAGGGGAAGGGGAGTATCTCCTCTTCATGGATGCCGACGACATTCTGTCCTTGGATTCCAAAGAGGCCCTCTCCAACCTCAGTGCGGATCTCTACTACATGTGGAGAGGTTCTAAAGGGTTTAGCTATCGAAAACCGCAGATCGTCAAGAAAGACCTTTCCTGGAAATGGGTCGGTGTGACCCATGAATATCTCGACTGCGCTTGCCCCTTCACTTCTGAAACCCTTGAAAATGTCCGCTACCTCACTCTCGATGGAGGAGCTACCTCTAAAAATCCTAAGCAAAAATTCCTCAAAAACGTGGCTCTTCTTGAAAAAGCCCTACAAAAAGAGCCCAAAAATGATCGCTACGCCTTCTATCTTGCCGAGAGCTACCGCGATGCAGGCGAAAAAGGAAAAGCCCTTGAGTGGTACCAAAAGCGGATCCAAATGGGCGGATGGGCGGAAGAGACTTTTTGGGCGATGTTTCAAAGCGCTATTCTCCTGCGCGATCTCGGCCTTCCCTCCCCGGTCGTTATCGAGGCGCTCCTCGCGGCACACCGCTTTCGCCCCCACCGACCTGAGCCCATCTACTCCCTTGCCGAGGCCTACATCGCAAGCCAAAACCACACCAAGGCCTACGAATACCTAAAAGCGTGGCCCTTCATCCCAAAACCCGAGGAAAAAGATAGCCTATTCAACATGGACTGGATCGAAGAATACGGACTCCTCTTCCAGCTCTCGATCTGTTCCTATTACGTCGGTAACTACGAAGAGTCGCTGAAACTCTGCGATGAGCTTCTCAAGTTGGACGATCTACCCGAAAGCTGGCGTGAGCGCGCCCGTGCCAACCGGGAATACCCTTTAGGGAAGTTATTGCAAGAGAGCGAATAGAACCTGAAGAGGCTCAATTTTTTTAAATTGAGGATATTCTAACAGTTGATTGTTCACTGCCTGGTTTCCATGAGGCAGCTCCATGCACAGAATCAAACTCGAACGATCTAAAGCTGCAAAAGCACTATTCCCTTTTAACTCTGCAAGAAGTTGTGGGTCTCCATGTAGACAAACTTGTGAGAGGACAACTTCTGCTCTGGGTATGTGTGTGTCTAATGGTTGACGAGTAGTGGGATCGCAAGCTTCTGTTTCACCGTGACCTAGACACTCCAACATCGTTACATCAGAGGCTAAAGCTGCGAGCCTACTCGCTTCAATGATCTCAAAAAAGCCAAGTTTTTTAAATTGGGGATATTCTAACAGTTGATTCTTTACTGCCTGGTTGCCATGAGGCAGCTCCATGCACCGAATCAAACTCAAATGATCTAAATCTGCAAAAGCGCTATTCCCTTTTAACTCTGCAAGAAGTTTTGGGTCTCCAACTAGACAAACTTGTGAGAGGACAAATTCTGCTCTGTTTACTGGTTGATTCGTAGCGGGATCTCGAATTTCTGTTTTATCTTGACCCAGACATAGCAACATAGCTACATCAGAGGCTAAAGCTGCTCGTAGACTTGCTTCCCTTAACCAATTCAATGAATCAGGAGGTTGACACTGACGTAAAAAAGAAACAAGTTCGATGGGCCATACCTCTTCCTCTTTTATCCTAAGGCCTCTTTCTGGATTTGCTAGGACAGCTTGTGGATTCCATTGAAAAAGATGAGCAGCATTCTGAGGATCTTTCAACCACTCCCGAATCTTCTCTGCTTCCTCAAAAGCGCTACCATAAAACTCGCTGCTTATTCTCTCCTTTAGAGCCCCCACTACCTCATCTTGATTGGATCGTCTATTCACATAGTCAATCAGAATCTGCGCATTCCTTTCAAAAAGAGCACGATGGTAATGGTCTATTTCGTGGAGAGTTTTAAGAGAAAGAGGACCCCAACCCATGAATGATTGATTCGAGTTGACCGCACCTTTAGCTACGTGGCTTATGAGTTCCCCATCAACAGGACACCCCAATCTGCGAGCCAGGCTTACCCAAGCTGGACCAGGTTGAAAGCCCTCGAGAATACTCATAAAAACCCCTTTTTTGTGTTTAAACACAAAAAGTATATACGACGGAAATTTCGATGTCAATCTTTGAATCTATCCGAATAAACGCAAACAAAACCTTTTATTCTGTGATAGATCCGTATCCCATTTTTTGATAGAGGTTGGGAACATAGCGATAAATCGCCCGTTCGGGATCTTCCAGAGTAAACCCAGCCTTTAGGTACTGCGCTTTTTCCTCGTCGAGAAGATTGGCTGGATTCAGGGGCAACTTTTTCTTGATCTGGTCGATTTTTTTGAACAGCATTCGGTTTTCATATTGATTGATCCGAAGAAGACGCTCTTGAACTTGAACGGCTTTGGTTCCCTTTTTAAAGAGACATTCATAGGGGGGCCAAATAAAGGCTGTGCAAAGGGCCGGTTTCAAGATGGTCTTTTTGACCGCCTTGTAAAGACAGGGTTCGGGCGGCGCGATCAGCTCCGTGGCCTCGATGACCAATTTGCGTCCAGGTAAAGTCATGGAATGAGAAGCATCGTAAAATTCGGTTGTCAAAGTGATACCGGGATAGGCGTCATACTTCTCTAAGATCTCTTTGAGATTTTCCTGTTTGGGCGCTACGAGGAATTCATCGATATCTAAAAAAAGGAGCCACTTAGTTTTATTCAAAGAGGCCCACTTCAATGCATTTTCATAAGCGCTGAGTTGCGTGCTGAGGGGCCATGTAGCATCGCCGCTCGCCAAAGGCCCCAGATGATCGGGCCAGTGGATGAGCGTCACGATCTTTTTCTTGAGATAGGGACTGAGCACCTTTCTAAAACCGTCCACGCTGCCATTGTCGTAGAGGAAAAAATGGTCCACCCCGATGAGTTGATGGTACTCGATCCATTCCTTGAGGTAAGGAGCCTCATTTTTAAAAACAGCACAAACAGAAAAGTTGTACTCTGCTGCTGAGCCCGTAAGGACCAACGCCCATAGAAGAATCAGCTGTTTAAACATGCGGTTATTGTATCTTCTTGTAAAATTTTCTTGCATTCTCAATCTTTTCCAATGCGCTTGCGAAGATAAGCAAGGGTATTTTCCGTCTCTTTCCGAATCTGGGGAGAGATCGTGGGGATTTTCTCAATTTCCAAACACATTTCCAATGCCTCATCGTACCTTTTGAGCTGAAGGGCACAATTGGCCCTGAGACACTTTATCTCATACTCATAAACCGAGTGTTCAATATAGATGACCTCATTGACCGGAAGGGGAATCTGAGAAGCAAATTCAGAAAGGATATAAGCGAGAAGGGCTTGTCCTTGGTTATAAAAATGAAGAGCTAGATAAAAGAGGGGCTCTGCTCTTGCGGGGCGTATCTGAAATGCCTTGGAGTAGCTCTGGAGATAGAGATCGGGTTTTTCTCCCACCGCCTCTTCTAACTTTCCCACTTGCAGCTGGGCCCAGTAGGCAAAATCTTCGCGTCGATTTTTCAAAGTGAGATATTTTCGATAATTTTTTAAAGACTCTTCGTTTTTTTGGGCAGCCATATACGTCTGCGCTAGATAAAAGAGGTAGTGACCATTATGGGGGTCTTTTGCAAGCGCTTTTTCAAGAACTTCTGCATCCTTGAGATACTTTTGATCATCTTTTGAACGGTTGCCATCTTTGGACTCAGCATGGATGACGAAAGAGGGTTCGATGACCTGACGAAACGGTTGGGTACACACCAGGTATTCATGGAGAACTCCTTGCCAGGCCCAATCAACGCTATCCTTCACTAAAAAAAGCCTCTGAAAGCTGATGAGGGGCTGCTTAGAAATTTGAACAGCTGCCAGATAGGCATCTTCGATGAGCGCTTTTCTATCCATCGTTCCTTCGAAAACCTCATCGGCATCGATCAATAGAATGTAGTCGGACTTTCCCTTAGCGAGCTGAAGCGCCTCCGTCCGATTGTGGCCGAAATCGACCCACTTTCGCTCAAACAACTCTCCTGGCACATCGCTGAGACATTTTCGAATGATTGCCTGCGTTCCATCTGTAGACCCCGTATCTACAATCACCCAGTGATCGATATACGGCTTAATGCTATTCAGACATCTCTCGATGACCTCTTTTTCATCCTTCACAATCATATTGAGACAGATTGTTTTTGGAGCGGTAAAGCAAACGAGAGGAAAAACCCAAAAAAGCCACAGAATTTTTTTCATGAAGGAAAGATCAGCTACCTTCTGCTCCTTCTTCTGGTAAACCTTCTGCTGGCCTATCTCTATTCACTGCTGAGGCTGAATCTGTGGGTTTGGGAATTTGGACTTCTAGCTGGGCCTCATCGGCTGGATTTCTTTGCGGCCGCCGGCAGGGCAGCTTCCCATTTTTAGCCATCCAGCCAACAGCAGCACCTATTACGAAGATGAGGACTCCTCCAGCAGTTGCACTGGCAGCAGCAGGGACAATTGCCGCAGTGGTTGATGCAGAAGGTACCGCTGGGACGGAACAATTCGTTCGAGGAACGCACTGAGGGGGTGGGCAGGGCGTTTTTCCTTGCGTCGAGTTTGTGAGATTTGTCTGTAAATCGGGAGGAAAACAGGTTCCCACTGTTGCCCTGTTAGTAATATTCATAAGGCAGGTGCTTGCTGCTGTGGCCTCAGCGATCGATTGTGCTATCGTACTATTGAGATCACGAGGGGGATATACACACCAAAGACCGAGTTCTCCTAAGGTTTGACTTGTCTTAGCCGCTTCGAATAGAGAAGCCATCATGGGCAAACTCAAACCTTCAAGAAAGCCAGGCCAAAATCCGGTCACACAGGGGCTGGTTGCCAATCCTTGAGCAACGGTGAAGAATTGTGGATCGAGAGACGTACCATCAAAATTCCAAGAAAAGGCGATCGTTCTCGGAGAATATATCTGAACAGCTGCTGCAAATGCATCGGCAAAAGGTTGTGTGAGGGATAGAGGACCCATATCGAAGAACTGCAAATTTGGGCTAAAGCATGGCATCTGGTTGGCGAACTTTATAGCCCCAGCCTCCGTCATCGGGGACGGGGTGAACTGCGTCTGCTTTAGATCGCAGACTCTCATACTAAAGGACGTTAGAGTGTTATTAGGGTTTTGCAAGGCCGCTCCAAATTGATCTGCAAAAGTTTCACTATTACAATAAATTCTGTCCATCTTGAGCGTTTTGAGAGACGGACTTTGCACTACGGCTGCAGCCATTCCTCCTATTCCATCTGCAGTTGCCTGAGCATCCGTCACAGTTACCTCAGTGATAGCGGGATCACACATCTGGTCAACAGCGGCTCTAGAAGTCGCATCCATATTTGGAAATTGGTCTCGGATAGCCTGCGCGCATGCACTTACAACCCGTATCACTGTCTGACCAGCTGCGGATGCTGCTCGTCCGAGGGGGGCCGTGACCCTATTCGCTAAAGAGGTCTGAGCTGGCGCAGGTTTTCCTACTGGTCGTCCGCCTGCTGGTAGCCCGCTGGGAGACTTGGCTGGGGGAGGTTGCAAGTTAAGATCGCGTGGGGGAAGGTGCATTTGGCTCATAAACTCACGGAGGATAGCTGAATTAATTGGTGGTAGAGGGGCCTCAAAATGGGCAGATGAACGGCCTCCTCCCTCCCGCACTGCGTTTAATGCGGACGGCTCCTGCCATAGAAGACCATTCCCTACTGATGATCCTATATTTACATTCATATTCCCCTCCTTGGAGTTTTTGTAAGAAATATTTTAAGAATATAAAAAAAAATAGCAAGAAAAATTTTTTGAATTAAAAAGCACGGATAGCGCGGACATGGATAAGAGCGCTTTTATCTTCGCAACTTTCATCGCCACTCCTAAAATTTTGTGCCCACGCATAGTTTGCACTGTTTGGGTTCTCATTGGAGCTCCAGTAAGGGTCTAGAAGAAAATCTGTCCCGCCATTTGCGATAGCCGTGGCGTTGATCACACTCGCCTGTTCATACATGAGCGCTAACTCAAGATTAGAAGGAAGATACCAATTGCCATAAGTGACCCCCTCTATAGTTACCGAATAGTTAGCAGCCACACTCGATGCATAGACACCAGACATCTGTGCAGATAGAATGCTCGCTGTGTTGATGGCGCCCATGTAGAGACCATTTGCATAAACGCTCACCAAAATATAGGAACCATTATACCAGACAACCCCAGTCCCATCATCTTGATCCAAAATGGCAGCTACTAAACCGTGCTCTCCGCTTGGATCTACCCAGAAAACAACCCCTCCTTGGGCATAGTCTCCAATAGAGTAAGGAGCGCCCGGCCCGGTCGAACCCGTTGAACCAGTCTCTCCTCTCATCCCTATCGGCCCTATTGAACCGGAGGTTACTGCTCCTGTAGGCCCAGCACCCACCGCAGCACAAACAGAATGCAAAAACAGAACTAAAAAGCTCACCCTATACAAAAATAACTGGACGAAAGATCTCATAAAATGCTCCTTTACTTATTTCAATAGATCGGTATCTTTCCACTCTTTGCCCATCTCATCTAAAGTTGTCTGCAAAAGGACGCATTCCTCTCGCATGATGCGATTTTCTTCCAGAGTTTCCCATTCTCTTTGACCGAGTTTTTTGAGAAAAGCACGCTGATCCCCTTTATCCATGGCCAAAAATTCCTCGTATTCAACATCTGAAAAAGAAGTTGCGTTTTCCTGATCTCCATAGGAATAACGAACTTGTATACTTCTCGAATTGGGGGAATTTTGAGAGACGAAAAAACCCAAAAACACGATTTGAGGAGCAGGGCGCATTAAAGCTCGCTTTTCCTCTGGAAAATGGGACATGGCCTCTATTTTGTGAGTCCCACAGTCGGGGCAAAAGATAGGAATATAATCAGCCGCTTCTCCTATCGTAATAAATGTCCCCGCTCCTCTCAGCATGGCTTTATTGCAAAGAGGGCACCTGGTTCGCACAGGCGCTAGACGCGCATTTCCTACGTTGATAGTGTTAGCAAAATAACCCTGATTCCAGCGAAGAGGAACACCCGTATCTCCTATATTATAAGTCTTAGTCGCATGGGGAACAATATGGCCTGCAACCTCTAGCCCAGGACTCGCAGCGCCTGTCAAAGAAGAAACTCCAATCCCCACACTTCCTGAAATAATCGCTCCATTTGTGGGGGGAGTCGTTGCCGTATATCCTACACAAAGATCATCTGTATAAAGGGCCGTTCGATTCGTTGGGAGATTTGACCCAGTAGGAGCTGCGAAATACCCCGTGTAACCAGTCGTAATCGAACCTCCCAAGCCGCTTAATGTCGTAGTCATAGATGCGTTTAATGAATACGCAATCGGGATCGTGTTCCCATTGGCATCGATAATGACAGAGTATGCGGTTCCATATACGTTTACGTTATTATTGGTTGGCTGCATGAGCGGGCCTACAACAAGTCCTCGTATTATTGAGGAACTATCTGTGGACATGGTCCCTCCTACGAAACAACCCAAACTGTCTGTAGTGGCCGCCTGCACTTGGAAACGAGTGCCACTTGTTATAGAACTCGATCCAATAGATGTCGCCCCTTGAATGATGGCTCCATTTGTTGGAGCAGCTGTTCCAACATAAGAGGCGCCCACCGTTAGATTGCCACTAAGATCTAAAGTGCTACCTGGAGTCGTTGTTGTTCCAATGGTAACTCCTTGCGCTCCTCCTCCTCCCTCTCCCTGTAAGATTAAAGGGACTAGTGCTCTTCCATTATCTACAGCCTGAATCCATCCATAATTCTGTACACTCGCTGTATAATTGATTCCAAAGCACAAACGGGGAATGCTTGGGAAAGAAGTCAAGGTTCCGCGTATCTGGATAGCTCCTTGCTCACTTGCTGGTACGGATGATGAATCTAGCATCGAGAGTCGTGTTCCTGCTGCCGCAGACGACATGTTTAGTGCTACTTGTCCAGAAACAATGAGACCATTCGTTGGAGGGGTGACTCCTGTAAAACCTATTGACCCATTATCAGCATAAAGAGCGACGTTAGCGCTTGCGATGGTGGGAGCTACGAAGAATCCATTATAGGCATTTGATATTGTGCCTCCTCCAGTTTTGGATGGAGCAATCATTCGAATACCATAAAAGTTTGTCAGACTAAAATTACTTCCAGTAGTGGCAATTGTCGGTTGATGATAAAAACCATTATATGTCGTAGAATTTACACTTAAAGTTGCAGTTGGTTGGCATATAATATTGAAGAAATTTTTTGTATTGGTTTGATTGGGCGAATAAGCAGGGGAAACGAGAAGTCCAAATTGTTCATTAAAACCATCATCGGCTACAAGAGTTCCGCCAATTAATGTTGCATAAGGAATTGCTGCTGGCGAAGGAGGGGAAATACTAACAAAATTAACTCCTGGCGAAGAGGTTCCAATTCCCACTTGGCCCGAAATAATCATCCCATCCGAAGGAGCGCTCGTCCCTGCAGCAAATCCAATTTGACCGCCTCTCAATGATCCTGTAGAAGGAGCGTCGATCGCGTTTGTACTCAACGGATTGATTTTGGGAGATTTATCTTGAAATCCTCTATTCCTAATTGATGGATCTCCCCTTTCCTTTTCCTTAAAGCGAACTGGCTCCAATCGAACGAGCCGACGGCCAGATAGAATAAACTCAAGGGGTTTTGAGGGGTCTTTCGAAGAAGGGGCAGGTGAAATGAGCGACGGCTTCCAGTCTCCCTCAGGAGTCTTTGCGGCAGCTTTAATGCTATTTTCTTCAATCCAAACGACAATCGCATCTCCAGAAGGAATCACTTCAATCTTAGGAGAAGAAGCTTCAACTAGAGGAGACGAGAGAAGAGTCGGCTTCGACCAGCTCCCATTTGGAAGCGATTCACTCACCCAAATATGACCTTTTTCCTCCCAGGCTGTCATTTTATTTCCCGAAGGATCGATGGCCATCGAAGAGGGTTCTCGAGTATAGGGAAAAAACTCTTCTCCTGCCCACATAGATCCTATTAACAGCAACAGAAAGAATTTCATCTCAACCTCACTACAACAATTTAATAATGGATATAAAAGCGAGCACCGAATTGCTCGTTCCAGAACTATTGAGAAGCGTCACGCTGCTCCCCGTGATATTTTGCAGTGCAATCGTTGTCGGATTGCTCGTCACTTGAATGATGCAAGTAGAGGAGGTCAGCTGTCCAGTCGCTGCGCTTGTCTGCAGCGTCTGTCGCGCGCTTGTCCCCGTTCCGTTCACCTGAATTTGGAAGAGCGCATCGCCCGATGACGCTGAAACACCGTAAGTAATTTGATAAAATCCTGTATCTGCAATACGGATCGCGGCTGTACTCGCCCCACTATTCACCAGCGTTAATTTCGTATTGGGAGGAGTGTTGACAAAGCTCGAGAAAGGGACATTCGCTTGATCCGCAACAGCAGTGCTCGCCGTCACCAAAAAGGCAAAGCCGAAATCCGCTGAGAAAGTTCCTCTCGGCCCAGTGGGTCCAGTGGGACCCGTTGGCCCTGTTGGACCCGTAGGTCCAGTAGGACCCGTCGGCCCCGTTGCTCCCGTTGGACCGGTTCGCCCCGTGGGACCTGTCATCCCTGTAGGACCTGTTGGGCCAGTCGGACCCGTAAATCCTGTTGGACCTGTTGGGCCAGTCGGTCCCGTCGCACCTGTCGGACCGGTGGGTCCTGTCGGCCCTGTCATCCCTGTAGGACCTGTCGGTCCGGTCCCTCCCGTAGGCCCAGTTGGACCCGTTGGACCCGTTGGACCGGTCGCTCCCGTTGGTCCTGTTGGACCTGTCGAACCAGTGTCTCCAGTTGGACCTGTTGGACCTGTCATCCCCGTAGGTCCAGTTGGACCTGTTGGGCCCGTCGCGCCTGTCGCACCTGTCGGACCGGTGGGTCCTGTCGGACCTGTTTCCCCAGTAGGACCTGTCGGTCCTGTCTCTCCTGTAGGCCCAGTTGGTCCGGTAGGACCAGTCGGTCCTGTCGCTCCCGTTGGACCTGTGAGTCCTGTCGGACCGGTCTCCCCAGTAGGACCTGTCGGTCCCGTCTCTCCCGTAGGTCCTGTCGGTCCCGTTGGGCCTGTCGCACCTGTCGGACCCGTGGGTCCTGTCGGTCCCGTCTCTCCAGTGGGACCCGTAGGCCCTGTCATTCCTGTCGGTCCTGGACCTGTTGGGCCAGTCGGCCCAGTCGCTCCCGTTGGACCTGTGGGTCCTGTCGGACCGGTCTCCCCAGTAGGACCTGTCGGTCCCGTCTCTCCCGTAGGTCCTGTCGGTCCCGTTGGGCCTGTCGCACCTGTCGGACCCGTGGGTCCTGTCGATCCTGTATCTCCAGTAGGACCCGTAGGCCCTGTCATTCCTGTTGGCCCGGTTGGTCCCGTTGGACCTGTCGCACCTGTTGGCCCGGTCGGTCCGGTAGGTCCTGTCTCCCCAGTAGGACCCGTCGGTCCCGTCTCTCCCGTAGGCCCGGTTGGACCCGTCAGTCCCGTCGCACCCGTTGGACCCGTGGGTCCTGTCGGCCCTGTCGGACCAGGATCTCCAATCGGACCTGTCGGCCCCGTCTCTCCCGTAGGCCCAGTTGGACCTGTTGGGCCGGTCGGCCCTGTCACACCCGTTGGACCCGTTGGACCCGTCGGACCTGTTGGGCCCGTGAGTCCTGTCGGCCCTGTCGGACCGGGATCTCCAATGGGTCCCGTCGGCCCCGTCTCTCCCGTAGGCCCAGTTGGACCTGTTGGGCCAGTCGGTCCTGTCACACCCGTTGGACCAGTCGGTCCAGTCGGACCCGTCAACCCTGTCGGACCTGTTGGACCGGGATCTCCAATGGGTCCCGTCGGACCTGTCGTTCCAGTCGGACCTGTTGGACCTGTCGGGCCAGTGAGTCCTGTCGCTCCCGTGGGTCCTGTGGGACCTGTCATTCCAGTCGGCCCGGTTGGCCCTGTCGGTCCCGTTTCCCCAGTAGGACCCGTGCCGCCAGTTCCTGTTCCTCCGCTCCCGGCTGGACCTGTGGGACCCGGTGGGCCTTGTGGACCTGGCGGACCCTGTTTAGGAGGACTGCCACAATCCCCGCAACCTCCCTTGGAAGCCAAAACAACATCAAAACTCTCCAATCCAAAACCGGCAAAGGGAAAAACAGTGGCTATCAAGAGAAAAAAAATGAAGAATCGAACTTCAAATAAAGAGGAAGAAGTTGATTCTTTCATTAGGGTCCGTTACAAACATCTACAAATGTGAAGAAATTTTTTAAAGCAAACTCATTTTTTTAGCAAGGAAAACGCGCGTGAAAAAGTGGATCGGGTGTCTCTTAATCTTGCAACTGTGTGCTTGGGAAGATGTTACAGAGGAACCTTCTTTTGAAGAGACACCCCTTCTTTTATTTGTGAGTTTGGGCTCTCATTGTGAGCCTGCTGTCCTGTTACGCCACGAGAACTTACGCCCCATTGCATTCCCTTTCGACTGGCTCGTAACCATCGACTGTGAAGGACTGGTGAAGCTCCTAAAAGATGATTTTTGCGATCTATTCAATCCTGCCTACCTCTTTGCCCATCCCGAGCACGATGACTGTATTGAACATTCTCTCTATCAGATTGAATTCAAACATGAAGGCGCCTTCTTACAAACTACGGAAGGCTGGAACAAAACAGTAGAAAAATACCAAAGAAGAATCGAACGGTTTCGCTCCTTGCGAGGGTTTCCCGGGAAAGTCTTTTTCATCCGAAGCGCCTATGACTTACCAGAAGGAGGCCCCACCTGGTGGCTACAGCAATCCTTCTTGGATTCAAAACAGGCCAAAAATCTCGCGGAAGCTCTCCATTCCTACTTCCCCAAATTGGACTTCACGTTGATCCTGGTGAATTATCTTGAAGATTGCCCCGTTCCCATCGGCGATGAGGAAAAGTGGCTCGAATACAAGATCAAAAAAGGACAAAAGCAAGCGGAATACAAAACTCTTTTTTCTCTATTTAAGATGAATCCATCCTAGTAAAATTTTGGGGGAATTTTTAGCGTGAAAGCTCCGTAGAATCGACGA
>CAYRJU010000022.1:0-24232 GCA_964424735.1 uncultured bacterium | reverse complement strand
CCTGCTATTTTTTTCTTCAAACGCCCCCTCGTCCCCTTTCGTTGGGTCGCTCTCTACACCCTCGTCATGTTCATCTTCCAATTTACCCTCATGTTCACGGGCATGCGATTTGGCATCTCGGCAGGACTCGGATCTCTCCTCTTGCAAATTCAGGTGTTTTTCAGTCTTTTCTTTGCCAAATTTCTCTTCAATGAAAAGATCCACCGGTGGCAAATTTTTGGGGCCATTCTCTCTTTTTCGGGCATTTTCCTCGTGGGTTGGAAACTGGGAACAAATGCCTCTCTTCTCGGATTTGGTCTCGTCTTGGCCTCTGCCATGGCTTGGGGGCTTGGAAGCGTGATCGTGAAGAAAATGGGGAAAGTCCAATCGAGCTCTCTTCTTGTCTGGGGAAGTTTTCTCGCTTGGCCCCCCTTAGTGCTCCTTTCTCTTCTTTTTGAAGAGGGAGGCTCTCGGCTCTTAAACCTCCACCACCTCTCCCCTATCGCACTCGCAGCCATGCTCTTCATCGCGCTCGGCTCCACGGCTTTTGGATTTGGGGTTTGGAATCACTTTGTTCAAGTGTATCCGCTGGCAACGATTGCCCCTTTCACCCTCCTTGTGCCGGTCTTTGGCATGCTGGGCTCTGTGATTTTTTTAGGAGAGGCGTTAGAACCTTGGAAACTCCTGGCGGGACTTCTCGTAGTCAGCGGTCTCATTCTGAATCTGGCGAGCGCCCGTATACAGGCGATCGAGAGCAAGGCTAAAGCAAAGGCCCAGAATCACAACGAGGGATGAGAGAAAGACTCTTCTCGCCCAGCGCCTGTCATTTTCCGCTTTAAATCCCTGAAAACAGATCTTTAGCCAATACCCGCTCAAAGCAAGGGCAATTGTCAAATAGACATAGCTTGCGTAGTGAAAAACACTCAATAAAAGGACCGATAGGATAAAGGCGGCCATGTAGAAGAGGATTCGGATCTTCGTTTTGGGGATGCCCCTTTGAAGAGAAGAGACGGGGATGGAGGCAGAGGCATACTCTTCCATCCGATAGATCGCGATCGCAAAAAAATGGGGCATTTGCCAAAGCGCCACGATCAAAAACAGCAAACCAGCCCCGAGATCCAGTCGATTTGAAACGGCAGAGTAGCCCACAACGGGCGGGATGGCTCCGGCAATGCTTCCGATCTCTGTCCCGTAGACTGTGAGGTATTTCCAAATGCTGTAAAACCCCACATAAATGAGAAATCCAAAAGCAGCGAGACACGTCGTCAAGAGGTTCGTGAAAAAGCCGAGGACAAAAAGGCCAAAGAGGAGGAGGGTAAAGCCAAAGAAAAGGGCCTTTTGAGGGGAAATGGTTCCTTTAGCAAGAGGACGGGAGCGGGTCCGGGCCATCTGCCGATCTGCAAGCCGGTCGAGATAGTTATTGAGCACGCAGCCCGATGCGACGATGAGAGAAAGGCCAAAAAGGGTGAGAGCGAAGAGAAAAAAATCGATCTCTTCTTTGGATGCGAGAATAAAACCACTCGCTCCTGTCACGGCATTGCCAAAGACAATCCCAGGCTTGATGAGTTTATAATATTCTTTGATCATGTACCCATCATCCGGTAGTCGAGATTTGCCATGATGAGAAGTGTGCCAATCACGACGATCAAGAGGAGGACGAGCATGAAGAAAAAGGCCCAAACATTCCATTTTGGTTTTTCTTCTTTGCCAAAATTGAAGTAGTAGCGAAGCTGGATGACCGTTTGCAAAATGGCCAGAGTAAAGAGGACAATGCCGAGTGTGGCCCCAGCTAACATTTTCATTCCCACGAGAAAAAATGCAAAGATCGTGAAGAGAAGAGAGAGGGTGTAGCCGAGCGCGTAACTCTGTGTCGATACATGGCCTCCCCATTTGGGTTGGTGGGGGATTTTCATAGACCTCCAATGCCCATTAAATAGACGATGGTAAAAGTAAAGACCCAAAGAAGACTCAAAAATTGCCAAAAAGTGGTGAGTAAACTCATTCTTCGAAAGGTGTGGTGCGTGATGCCGCGCTTAAAAATTTGCAAGATGAGGACGAGGATCCAGATGAGGCCAGCCACTACGTGAAAGGCGTGTGTCCAAATCAAAGTGAAAAAGGCAGAGAGAAAAGCGCTTGTTTGCCAGGAATACCCGAGATCTAGAATGTGAGCGCTTTCGGAAGTGGTTGTCCACAAAAAGCCGCACCCGAGAACAAAGGCGATCATCAATTGTCCAATCGTTCCGAGCGTTTTATCTCGGAACATCTGCACCCTGGCAAGCCCTGTAAAAAGACTCCCCGTCATGAGAAAAAGGGTCATTCCAAAAGCGTGCCAGATCCGAAAGAGATCTTGCGCACTTGGGCCCCCATAGGTGCTATTTCGAAGTACGATGTAAGTGGCAAAAAGAGAGCCAAACATCACACAGTCGGTGAGGAGATAGAGCCAAAATCCGAGCATCGTTCGAGAATAGTGCTCTTCTTGCGTATAGGTGATCGGTTCAGCCATGTTTTGCCTCTATTTGCTCGATTTTTTCAGCTGAAATCTCGTGTTCGAAATGATCGTCCATTCCCCGTAAAATGACGCAAGCGATCGTTCCGATGAGACCCACCAAAGCCATCCACCAGATATACCAGACAAGGCCAAAGCCGAGAAGGAAGCTAAATCCTCCTATGTAGACTCCAAGACCTGTATTTTTGGGCATCTCAATGGGAAGATAGGGCCCTCCCTTTTTGAGAAGATGCTCTTTTTTCGCATACCAAAACCAATCGATCCGATCTACCTTGGGGATTTTGGCAAAATTGTATTCAGGAGGAGGCGAGGCCGTCATCCACTCCAGAGTGCGGCCATCCCACGGATCTCCCGTCAGATCACGGTTTTTATTCTGGTGAAAAATGCTTTTATAGAGCTGCGCGAGATGAACGCAAAGTCCGATGATGATGACAAACGCTCCAACTGCTGCCATCACGAAAAAGGGCTGCCAACCGGTGGAGGCTTCATAGTGATCGAGCCTTCGAGTCGCTCCCTTAAAGCCCAAGAGGTAAAGGGGCATGAAGGCGATGAGAAATCCGATGATCCAGAAATAGGCGGCCACTCTTCCGAGCTTTTCATCGAGTTTAAACCCAAAGATTTTGGGAAACCAATAAGTGATCCCGGCAAAAAAGGCAAAAAGCACACCTGGAATCGCCATAGAATGAAAGTGTGCGATCAGAAACAGACTATTGTGGAGCTGAAAATCTGCAGGAGGCACCGAGAGGAGAACTCCCGCCATGCCGCCGATGGTAAAATTGATTATAAACCCAATAAACCAGATCATGGGTGTGCTGAACTGCACTTGTCCTTTATACATCGTGAAGAGCCAGTTGAACACTTTGACCCCTGTCGGAATGGCGATGATCATCGTCATCACTCCGAAAAAGGCGTTGACATTCGCACCTGCTCCCATCGTGAAGAAATGGTGGAGCCAGACGATGAAAGAGAGGAACGTGATCGCAAAAATGGCCCAGACCATCGACGGATAGCCAAAAATGCGCTTTTTTGAAAAGGTCGCCACCACCTCAGAAAAAATGCCAAAAGCGGGCAAGATCAAGATGTATACCTCGGGATGGCCCCAGGCCCAGATGAGATTGACATACATCATGGGATTCCCTCCAAAATCGGAGGTAAAAAAGTGCATGCCCATGTAGCGATCAAGCGTCAACATCCCAAGCGTTGCGGTCAAAATGGGGAAGGCAAAGACAACGAGGATCATGCTCGCTAAAGAGGCCCAGACAAAGAGGGGCATTTTCATGAGCGACATGCCAGGGCAGCGCATCTTGAGAATCGTCACCAAAAAATTGATGCCGCTCAAGAGCGTCCCCACTCCCGAAATCTGCAAGCTCCAGATCCAATAGTCGACCCCGACCCCCGGATTATACTGAATGCCCGAAAGAGGCGGATAGCCCACCCAGCCAGCTCCCGAGAAAAATCCGACATTGAGCGAGATGACGACAAAACCTGCTCCAATTGCAAAAAGCCAAAAGCTGAGCGAGTTGATGAAAGGATAAGCCACATCGCGTGCGCCGATCTGCAAGGGCAAAATGAGATTCATGAGACCAAACATCGCGCCCATCGCGACGAAAAAGATCATCGTGACGCCATGCGCTGTAAAAATCTGCTGAAAGTGATCGGCCTCCAAATAGCCAAACGAATCTCCGACCGAAACAGCTTGCTGAACGCGCATCATGACTACGTCGATGATGCCCTTGAGAAGACTCAAAACGACGACGACGAGATACATGACGCCGATCTTTTTTGGATCGAGCGAAGTGAGCCATTCATGCCAGAGCCATTTCCACCGTTTTTTATACGTGATGTAAAGAACGACAAAAATTTCCAATAACAGAACAGAAAGCCCGGCGCCCACTTCAATCGCATCGCGCTTAAACGCATCGAGGGTGAGCCTCCCAAAAATTTCGCTATATCCGATCATTTTTTCTCCATCGGGGGCATGTATTTCATGAGGATCTGATCAAAGAGATGATCCTCCGTAAGATTGTAAGTCGAAACGGGGTTATAAGAACTGGGAGCTGCGAGCTCGCTATAACGATTGAAATCGAGCGCTCTACCCGCATTTTGGATACTCTTCACCCAATTTTGAAACTCTTCTCTACTTGTGGCTTTGGCAGTAAAAACCATCCCGGCAAATCCGACGCCGCTGATATTGGCCGATTGCCCTCGAAACACTCCCTCATGATCGGCGATCAAGTTGAGCTCTGAGCGCATCCCGGCCATCGCATAAATCTGTCCTCCCAAAGCGGGTAGCCAAAAAGAGTTCATCGGGGCATCTGCCGTGATGACGAAATGCAGCGGCGTCTTTTCGGGAAACTGAATGTAGTTGACCGTGGCAATTTTTTCCTCGGGATACAAAAAGAGCCATTTCCAAGGCAAAGCCACGACCTGGATCTCGATTGGTTTGACGTCGCTGGCGAGCGGTTTATAGGGATCGAGTCGATGCGTACCCCGCCAGGTCCAAATCGCAAAGAATAAAATGATCAAGCAAGGAACGCCCCACCAGATGAGCTCGACGAGATGATTTTCGTGCCATTCGGGTTGATACTCGGCCTTTCTCCCCTCTCGATACTTCCAGCCAAAGTAAATGGTCATCCAGATCACCGGAATGCCGACGAGGAGCATGATGGCCGAGACCAAAAACATGAGATTGCGCTGTTGAACACCGACCCAGCCCGAAGGATAGAGGACCATGAGATCGCGGCTCGTGTGCATCCACAGAATAATTCCGAGGATGACCAAAAGAGAAACGATGATTAGAGTGGGGAATTTGTTTTTCCTGTCCATTTAGGACAAGATATACAGAAAAAATTTTTTATAGGTAAGGCTTTTATGAGAAAGCACACGCCTTTGGATTCCCAAAGACGTGTGTTGAATCGACAAAGATTCTTACTAGCCTATTATTTCATAACCTGTATGTTCTGTAGACGATCTTGCAAGAGGAGCCTGGCGCAACTCGTCTATTGTCTTATAGACTTTAAAGCTTGCTGGATTCTCATTGGGACTAAAAACAGCAAATTGATAACTGATCGCATCTCCCAGCTCTCCATTTGGCAACTGCTTGTATACTGGACTACCGAGCAAAGCATGAGAAGCAGTCTGGTCGGCATTGACGAGTAGTATTTCTACAAAATCTTTGCGGACGTGAGGATTTGCTAAAGTTTTTTCTATCCCCTCCTGTAAGAAAGTCACAAAGCCCTGCCATTCAAATGGTTTCTCAGCCAATTTATTGAAGCCTTCTTCATTTATCGTAAGCTCCTCCACTGGCATACCAGCCCCCTCATCGAATTCGCTGCATCCCTTTATTAAAAGGTCATGAATTTCCTGGGGAGATAAAGGTCTTATTTCATTTCCTGTCGTAGCCCGTTCCATCACAGGCATAGATACGAATGCCGCGTACACACCTACTTTCGGATCTTTTTCCCGAGGTAAGTGAGTTAACAAAGCTGGTGCTGCGGGTTTATCTGTACTCTCTTTCTGCTCTTCCATTTTTTTAGGAACAGGCACTTCATCTTTAAGAGTAACAGGAATAACTTGGCATATTTCATCCTTGTTTAACCCGAGCGAGGAAATAAAATAGCTTACAAACGGCTGCCTGCGGTTGAATTGCTCCAGAGCTCCACTATTATAAGGGTTGAAGAAAAACACCGTTCCTCGAGCGTTACTTTGAGGTGGGACCATCACGCCATATGTTTTGCCTCCAATCCTCAGAAAAGCTCCCACTTGCTTACCAGTCATATCAGCTTTCCCAGCCAACGCGGCGAGCTCCGATAGCAGAGAGGTTGCGAGAACACTGTTTTGAGCCTGGCCTTTACTTAAGGTTGCTTGGCCTGGCCTTAGAGTTCCTGTATGTGGAGACCTTTTCAAACCGCATGCTGAAAGTAGATCATCCAGATTACTACCTGCCTCTTCTCTCGTTTTTCCCTTTGTCACTAACGCTTTCAATCCATTCCCATCTAAACCGCTAGCGTTGTCATGCTTTAGAACTTCGGCAACAGCACTTAGAGCAAGCCCCAGATTTGCAAGTTTAGACCCCACCCGAACAGAGCGTTCAGGCTGAGGTATAGCTGGTGCATCAGCTGCTCCAGCCACAACTGGTGCAGGTCTGTTTGCTGGCGGTCGTGGTGCCTTAGGTGGTGCTGGTGGATGTAGATTTAGATCACCCTTAGGAGAAGCTACCTTGTCCCTCATGGCCGCAACCCGCTCACTTGTGGCCGCAACCCTGCCTAATACTTGCTCTGGTTGCGATGACCTTCTCCCTAGATGCTTTGCTGGAGGAACCAACTCTGGAACTTTTTCATCCTCTTCCTCTGAATCTGAAGCGGTTTGTGGCGCCGCCTCTGCTGCTGCAGACCTGTTAGCTGGCGCCGGCTCCGCAGTTCCTGCCGCTCCATCCTCTCCTGTACCCTGTTGTTTTTGTACGGGCGACGATTCTGTCACTGCGCTCGATTGTGCTATAGATGCTTCCGTCGTATTGGCTGAGGACTGATCTCCTCCCACAGGTCCGCTTGAAATTGTGGTCACAGATGCAGAAATGGTGGCGGTCTCTTCACTGAAAAAGCAGCAGAAAACAGTGCGGAAAATCGCCATCACTACATTCTGAATCTTTTCAATCAAATCTTTGAAAAACTGTGTGCAAGTATCAATGCACGACCCCTCCACAAACTGGGACCGTACTGCTGGGATTGACTGTAACATGTTGTACCTCCAAAAAAATTGAATGTATATTCTGTGCTATTCAGTAAATTTTTTCCACCTTATTTTTTTCAAAAATTTTATACATCATTTTTATTGAACCACGCCCCATCCCAGCGTGGTTCCACTTGCAATAATCTCGTAAGTCCGATTATTGGATAAGAAAGCCAAGGAGTTTTCTATGATCCATCCAGTCGTCGGTCCCGTCGTCGCCATCATCGCCGGAATTTTAATTCTCATCTTCCCCGAACTCTTGAACATCGTCGTCGCCATCTACCTCATCGCCGTCGGCATCCTGGGTCTTGTCGGCTCTCTATGACCGCTACCTACACTTCCAAACGGCTCGCCCTCTTTGGGATCTGCATCCTCGCCTTCACGGCATTTCTCGATTTCACAATCGTCAATACAGCTCTTCCCTTTATCCAAAAAGCTTTTGGAGTCGATTTATTACACCTCCAATGGGTTTCGAACATTTTTCCCATCATTTTGAGCATGAGCATGATTGCAGTCGGCAAAATCGGGGATCTCTTGGGTAGAAAACAGGTCTTTTATTTCGGCGTGATCCTTTTTGGAATCGCAGCCCTTTTTGCGGGATTTTCCCCAAATATCGAATGGCTCATTTTCTTTAGAGGCATGCAAGCCCTCGGAGCCGCCATCACTTTCATTGTCTCCTCAGCGCTCCTCTCCGAAACTTTCCAAAACAGCGAACGAACTTGGGCCATTGGGATTTATGGAGGCGTGACAGGAGCAGGACTCATGTTGGGTCCTTTTTTTGGAGGAATGTTGATCGGCGCTTTGGATTGGAGATGGGTGTTTTGGATCAATCTCCCCCTCATTGGAATCGGTCTTTTCTCTTGCATCAAGAGCTTAAAAGGATCATCTCCAAGAGAAAAAAATGTGCACTTCGACTCTAAGGGGCTTTTCCTTTTAAGTTTAGGTCTTGGCTCCTTGCTCTATGGAATCATCTCGGGGACAGCTAGCCAATTCTCCCTTTTCAACTCGATTTCGGCCCTCACCGGTTTGACTTGCCTAGGACTTTTCTTTTTCCTCGAAAAAAGGACGGCTCACCCCCTTCTCAACCTCTCTATTTTTAAAGACCCTCTCCTATCTCTCTCCACTCTCAGTTGCTGTGTGGCGGGGTGTGTCTCTTTCGTATTCATGTTCTTTGATCCCCTTTTCTTGGAAAATATCCTCCATCTTTCCCCCTATACCATCGGCCTTCTCATTGCCGTTATCCCCGCAGCACAAGTCGTTATCTCTTTTGCTTTCCAATCCATTGCAAAATTGGGATTGGCCAATCTACTCTTGATTTCGACTCTGACACCTTTCTGTTCAGCTCTTTTACACCTCTTTTTCAACGCCCACTCTTCTCTTTCCTTTTTTCTTCTTCCTTTCGCGCTCCTCGGCATCAATTGGGGATTGAGCAACACCGCTATGATTGCTGCGGTCAATCAAAATCTCCCCGCTCAAAAAGTTGGAGAAGGAATTGGAACAATTTGTACTTTTTGGAATGTCTTTGGCTCTCTTCTCCTCGCTCTGAGTACCGTTATCTTCCACTTGCAACAAACCAAATTCCTTCCCTCTTTCCGCGTGGTGATAGAGTTCAATTTGGCCTTTATAACAGCAGCCATTCTCTTCGCCTTTTTTATAAGAAGAAAAATCTTAAAAACCACCCAAATGGAATGATCCTCATGCAACCAAAACACCCCTGGGGAGCAAGACTTGCTGTCGGAACAGTGATGCTCCTCCTCGCCTTTTTCGGCATCATCGTGACCAATATAGCGACTACAGGCGGCTGGGCCTACTGGAGAGCCATCGTCCCCGTCTACGCTGCCATGGCCCTTTGGCTCAGTTGGTATGAAAGGCGCACCCACGACACCATCCGCCCCATCACTCTCTGGCACGAGCTCCTGCACTGGGTAGGCCTTTTTTTCGCGATCTTTTTAGTGGAGATCTATCTCCATTCGGGACTCTTGAGTAGGTCCATGGCGAGCCTCTTTGCCCTCACCATGCTCTCCCTCACCGTTTTCACGATTGGAGTCTATCTCGAAACGACCTTCATTTTGATCGGGATTATCTTGGGGCTTTTCGCGGCAATTGTCGCAGTGGCCATCAAATACCTCTACGCCTTCACCATCCCTGCTCTTCTCATTGGCATTGCTGCGATTAGCTATGTGATATGGCAACGGAAGCGATGAGTTTGACTCCCGCTCTTTGCATTTTCTCAAACGCCCTTTTTTCATCTAGAGGATGGAGATTGATGGCGCGGCAAGCATCGTGGATCACAAAAACGTTGAACCCCAAATCGAGCGCATCTAAACCTGAGTAGAGTACACAGTAATCGGTGGCAAGCCCAACGAAATAAAGGCATTGAAAGCCCCCTTTCCTCAAATACTCCCCAAGTCCCGTAGAGCGCTTACGGGCGTTATCGAAAAAGGCGCTATAACTATCGATTTCGGGATCACTCCCTTTATAAAACCTCTTTTCGATTGCTTTTTGATCGAGTTTTTCAGAAAGTTGTGCCCCAAATGTATCCTGCACACAGTGATCGGGCCATAGAATTTGCTCTCTTCCTTGGATCTGGATCACTTCCCCTACCCGTTTTTTGTGAGTGGAAGCAAAACTCACATGATGGGGCGGGTGCCAGTCTAGCGTGGCAAAAACGTGATCAAAATGGGGTGTGATTTGATTGATGATGGGGATGATTTCATCGCCTTTGGAAACGGGGAGAGAGCCTCCGGGTAAAAAATCGTGCTGGACATCTGTGATGATGAGCGCTTTCATCGAAGGGTCCGCATCAATTCCAGTTTCTTTTGATAGAGCTTTTTCTCAAGCCCTGCCAAATAGGGCTCTGGATTGATGAACCGCTCCATACTGGGAGGAAGACGGGTCAATTCCCGCTTGGCATGCGCTTGGATGGCCTGTAAAGAGGGCGGAGAATAGACGAGCTTGCCCTTTCGAAAAATGGGAACCAAGAGATCCATCTTGTTTCCCTTCCCCTGCATTTGCCTATTCGGATCTTGCGGATGGAGGATCGTGACTGGATCCTCAATCCCGAGAAATTCGTCGTAAATCGCATCGCCCGTATAAAATAGACCATCGAAAAATCTACGCACCTGCAAGCAACCGGGATTGGTCACTTTCGCCGTCTGATCGGAGAGTTTGAGTTTATAAACCCACTCCCCTCTCTCATTTTGGATCGCAGAGAGTTTATACACTCCATCCAGAGCCGGCTGATCTTTTCCCGTGACGAGATGGGTTCCCACTCCCCAAATATCGATTCTTGCTCCCTGCCGCTTGAGATCGTGGATGAGGTGTTCATCGAGTTCGTTGCTCGCCATGATTTTTGTCTCAGTAAAACCAGCGCTATCGAGAAGAGCTCGGATTTCGATGCTTAAATGGGCCAAATCGCCCGAGTCGAGTCTAATTCCTGCCAATTCAAAGCCAGGGATGGTTTTTGCCACTTTGATCGCTTTTTTAACTCCTTCCAGCGAGTGATAGGTATCGACCAAGAGGACACAGTTTTTGGGTCTCATCTTGGCAAAGGTCTCAAACGCTTTTTCCTCCTCGTCAAAGGCCATGACCCAGCTATGGGCATGTGTCCCTCGGACGGGAATGCCAAAGAGTTTGCCCGCAAGCACATCAGAGCTCGATTCGCAGCCGCCGATAAAAGAGGCTCGACTTGCAGAAATGGCCCCATCGATCCCCTGCGCTCTTCGCATTCCAAACTCGATCACCGGATCGGGATGGGCCGCCAAACAGATGCGAGCTGCTTTTGTCGCGATGAGCGTTTGGAAATTGAGGATGTTGAGCATCGGGCTTTCGAGGAGCTGCGCTTGCCAAAGGGGGCCTTTGACCCGGATGAGAGGTTCATACGGAAAGACGAGCGTCCCTTCTGGCATCGCATCGAGATCGCAGGCAAATCGAAAGGTGGAGAGAAACTCGAGAAAGGGCTTTTCAAAGAGTTTGAGCTCCTCCAAATAGGCCAAATCGGAAGGAGAAAATTGAAAACCCAGCAAAAACTGAATCGCTGTTTCGAGTCCTGCCGCAAGGGCAAACCCACCTTGAAAGGGCCATCTTCGGAAATTGAGATGAAAAATCGCCTCTCGATTCGCCATCCCCGCTTTCCAATAACCATACACCATCGTGAGCTGGTAGAGATCGGTCAAAAGAGCGAGCGACTGTTGATAGACCCACTCTCTTTTCATCTTTGTAACTGCGCTCTTTTCTCTTTCAGCCGGTCGATCCGCTCTTGCACAAGGGCTGCTTTATTTCGATTTTCCTCTGCGAGTTTGAGATGCCTTCTCGTTTCCAAAACAGCCTCTGTATCAAATTGGAGATAGGTGGCCGTGTCGGTATGCTTGAGAGCCTTCGCCTCATAGCCCCGTTTCATGTCTTCTAGCTGCTCAATCTCGGAGTCAATTTTTTGAATATCGGCTGTCCGGCTGGCGGTATAACCACTGAACCCCCAGAGAATCAAGAAGAAGGAGAAAGTTGTGAAAAAAGATCGCCTGAGGTTCATCGATTTGCCCAAACTTTTTTTGAGATATACCGAAATAACCGCTCTTTGGCAATTGTTTCTAAAAGAGAGGAGGCGTATTATGAAAAAGATGAAGGCCTGGTTCGTCCTCTTTTTCCTAGCATCCCTTGCCCTCTTTAGTTCCCCCTTTCGTTTAAAAGAGAGGATCGAAAAGGCAAAACCCGGGGACTACATAGTCACCGAGGCGGGCAAAATGATCACCATCTTGAGCGTTCGGTCGATGACACAAAATTCTCTTGTCATCGAAGAGATCAGCGCACCTATCCAAAATCTGAAAAAACGGCCCGAATCGTGGCCCGATTGGATCAAAGCCAACGCCCCTGGCCACACCTCTTGGTCCATGGTCGAAATCGATCCCCAAACAGGACAACTCCTCGAATGTTTTTCCTTCTCTCGATCGAGTTGGGTGCACCTCTCCCAAAAAGAGAGCCTCATTGGAACCCTGCTCTATCTCCCTATGAAAAAAGTGACCCCGGAAAAACAGAAGAAAATTGGGCCTCCTCCTCTGGATGGCGAATCCGATTTTCGAAAAGTTTGGGTGCCTCCTCTTGTCTATGAGGGAAAAAAACTCGACTCTGTCCAATTCGAGGTTTATGAAACAGTATGGCCCGCAGATGAGAGCGAATTGGCAGGACAAGAGGTTTTGCTCTATTTTGATCTCGAAAAATCTCTTCCCTTTCCTTTTTGGATCCAGGTCCAAACCTCCCATATGGCTGCAATCATGCGAACAATCGATTCGGGAAAAAATCTTCCCCTCGTCCATCGCAAAATTCCTCGCAGAGCCCCCGAATTTGTAGGGCTTCCCCGAAAAAAAGAGTCCCAACTCCACCTCAATCTCAAAAGTCCCAAATACTACAAACAATTTGAGCTCTACGCCATCGATGTCACTTCCCGCGAAAAACAGATTGTTCCCATTGCGCATTCCCTTTTGGATGGGGAAGAGGAATGGAAAACGGTCGCTATCGATCTAGAAGAGCTCAAAAACACGCTCGAAGCCGATCACAGCTACACTTGGCTCTTAGTGCCTGTCGGTTTTCACGACGCCTACACAGAGACCTCAAAACCCTTCCTCTGGGCTCTCGATAAAATTCCTGACTCGTGAAAAGGATCAGCACAGAGAGAAAACAGATAATAGGGTAGAGAGTCACAGAGAAAAAACTATAATTTAGAGAATTGACGGGGCCTTGCCCTGAGGAAGAGAGCTTCTAACTATGTCTTGGCAACATCAAGAACTGACCGGAAAAATTATAGCAGCCGCAATAGAAGTTCATAAGCACTTGGGACCCGGACTTTTAGAGATTGCTTATCAGACATGCCTAGCCGCGGAATTGGAAAATCTAAACTTAGGTTACCAAAGAGAGATCTCTGTCCCATTGACTTATAAAGGCCGAAAATTAGACTGCGGATTTCGAGTTGATTTTTTAGTTGAAAATACAGTGATTCTAGAACTGAAATCTATAGAAACTCTTTTACCCGTGCACGACTCTCAAATCCTGAGTTATTTAAGATTCATGAAAAAGCAAGTAGGACTACTTTTCAATTTCAATGAATCTCTTATGAAAAAAGGAATTCGACGTTTTATTTTGGATGCAGATAATAAAACACACTCTCTCACTCAGGGCAAGGTCCCGTCAATTCTCTAAATTATAGTTTTTTCTCTGTGACTCCCTACCCTATTATCCATTTTCTCTCTGCGCTGATCCTTTTCACAAAACTCATAAAGAAGAAAACTGTTACCGATTTTATTGACAAAACAATTTGTTGGCTGCCCGAGTTTTGAACAGTTTTAGGGGAAGATTCTCTCTCGATCTTTGAAGATCACCTTAACTCGCTTACTATAAATGACTTACACCATCTATTGTAGTGCTGCGCAAAAACTTGAAAATAAGGGTTTTAAGAAAGTTATGAACAGGCTTTCCACATTTTCTTGCAATCGGATCAAGAGATGTTCTAAACTAATGGGTTATGATAGGAAGTTTTTTTTCACTTAAAAAATCTCGCCGCATCTTTCGCCACATCCACCGCCATTACAAGCGAAAAAGCAAAACTCTCGATCAATATTCTCGAGAAGCCATTGAAGAATATCTCCACGCTCTTCGAGAAGCCATTTTGAAAAAAGACTCTGTCGAAGCCAAGCGAATGGCTTTAGAGCTCGAGCAGGCAGCGTTGCGTCTCATGCCCAAAAGCTCTTTTGAAAAGCTGCGCGATTTTGTGGGAGGGCTTCTCTTTGCTCTGGCCATTGCCGTCCTGATCCGGACCATGTGGTTTGAGCTCTACACGATCCCAACAGGCTCCATGCGCCCGACCCTAAAAGAAGAGGATTATCTCATCGTTTCAAAGACCGATTATGGGATCAATGTTCCTTTACAAGTGTCCCATTTCCACTTTGATGAAAAACTCGTTCAGCGCGGCTCCATCATCGTGTTCAATGGAGCGAATATGGACATCAACGATGCCGACACGATCTATTTCTATTTATTTCCTGGCAAAAAGCAATTTGTCAAACGGCTCATCGGTAAACCGGGCGATACTCTCTATTTTTATGGGGGCCACATTTATGGAATCGATCGAGAAGGGCGCGAAATTCCCGAATACAAAACCACTCCTTGGTTCCAAGATTTAGAACATATCCCAATGATCCGCTTTGAAGGCAAAGTCGAAGCGGGACCCAACGGGTCTCTCGTCTTTCATCAGATGAATCTCCCCGTGGCCAAACTCTCTCGGCACGGTAGAGGAGAAATGATCCAACAAAAAGGGCATGAGTTTAGCGATTTATGGGGCATCAAACACTTTGCCACGGCTCGCCTCTTGACCCAAAGAGAGCTTGCCCTCATCCATCCAGAGGCTAAAGTAGAAGAGGGAATCCTCTATCTAGAATTGACCCATCATCCAACCCTTCAAGGAGCCAAATTCCCAGAATTAGCGCTCAGCACTTCGATCCTTCCCCTTCAAGAACAGCATTTGAAAGCGCTGAAAGAACAGATGACGACTTGCCGTTTCCAGGTGAAAGAGGGAGCCATGTCCCGTCTCGGATGGAATGCCAAAGGGCTCAGCTCCTATTTACCCCGTCTTCCCGGCGTGCCAGATGGAGTCTATGAAATTCAAAAGGGCAAAGCGTTTCAACTCCCCTTCCCAACGATTCCGATTTTGGGAATTTTTACCAATGGCGTCACTCGAGAACTCCCTCAAGATCATCCCCTTTACTCCCAAAATCCCGAACAGCTCCATAAACTCTTCAATCTCGGATTCGAGCCGCTCAATCAGTACTTGCCCACACAAAAACATCAAAAAGCAAGCCCTTCTCGCTATGCCTATTTTAGAAATGGCGATCTCTATCTCATGGGCGGCGCCGTTCTTCATCGAGGGGACCCCACTTTAGAAACTTATGTCGCTAAAGAAAGGCAAAAAGCTAACCCCTTCATCGATTTGGGAGCCCCTAGCATCGAAGAGATCCAAAAATTTGGACTCAAAATCCCCGAAAAGATGTATTTGGCTCTCGGCGATAATCACGCCATGAGCGCAGATAGCCGGGAATTTGGGTTTGTCCCGGAAGATAACCTGAAAGGAGGCGTCAGTTTTCTCTTTTCTCCTCCAGGTGAAAGATGGGGAAGACCCTATCAGCCCGCACAGCCCCATTGGACTTTTCCCAATCTCACAATCCTCACCCTCTTTTCCCTCACAGCCCTCATCTCAACCCTCTACTTACGTCGAAAATTGAAAAAACCCTTGAAATTCTAAAAATTTTTGCATTAAAGGAAGGGTATGGATAAATTTCCTGCCCAACCTCCCCGTCCCTGGAATTACAACCCCTCCTCTTGGAAGCAGCGGTGGCGCATTGCAAACCTTGGGTTCGTTGCCACATTCATTGCTCTTTACCTGGGCCTTTATCAATGGAAAGCGATCTCTTTTATTTGGGATCCCTTCTTTGGAGATGGATCCATGGAGGTACTCACCTCCGATGTCTCCCATGAAATCATCCGCTTCTTGCGAATTCCCGATGCCCTTCTCGGTGTCTTGGCTTATCTTTCAGATGTCGTCTTTGCCTTGGCAGGATCCGAGCGCAGATGGCAAGATCGCCCCTGGCTCGTCGTTCTCTTTGGGATTGATGTCATTCCGCTCGGCGCCGTCAGCATCATTTTGGTCCTCATGCAGGCTTTTGTCGTAGATCACTGGTGCTTTTTATGCCTCGTCACAGCAGCCATTTCGCTCATCCTCATTTTTCTCGCTTACGACGAGGTCATTTCAAGCTGTCTTTATCTCTATGAAATTAAGAAGCGGGCTGGTTGGAAAACTGTTTGGTGGGCTTTTTGGGGGTATCCCAGTGTAGAAGCACATGCTGCAGGAGAGGCTATGCTGCAAAAAAGAGGAGGGAATCGTGTGGGCCCGTCTCAGTGAAATCTTCATCGGGATCGCTCTTCTCTTGAGTAGACAGCTCTTTTCGGCTACCGACTGGATTGGCGTTCTCTCGGGCGCTATCACGATCCTCTTTGCTCTTCTCTCTTACAGAGAGTCCCTCAACAAAATGCATCTCTTGCAAGTACTTCCGATAGGCCTTCTCTTCTATACGGGTTATACTTACCCGACCTTTCAGCTTCCCCTGTTTCTGCAGCTCTACATTTTGATCGCTCTCCTTCTTCTCATGTTCGCGATCATCCCCTCTCACGCCTCAGAGCCTCCAAGACCCTGGAAGAAATTTTTAAAAAACTTCATTCCATAAAAGGATCACATTTTTCCCCCGATCTTGTCCGAGGATGCTGAGAGAAGCAACGGATAGAAACAAAAATCTCCCAAAATCGGGATTCAGTCCCAAAAAGCGGGCTGCCAACACCCTCAAAAAATGTCCGTGAGAAAATATAGCTACCTTTCCCGAATAGGTTTGGATCTTTTTTAAAAAGACATCGGCCCGCTTGGCCACTTGCATAGGCGACTCGCCGCCCGGCGCCCCCTCTTCAAAAAGGTCCCAATAGGGATGCTTTTCGTGGATCTCTTGACTCGTTTTTCCCTCATAATTTCCATAGTCCCACTCTTCGAGATCACGATCGATCAAGCAGGGAGAAAAACTCGTCTCGAGCGCCCGTTTTTTGGGGCTTGAAAAGACCGCCTCAAACGGGACTTTTCCCAGTTTTTTTCTCAAATGGGCCGCCTGCTCTTTGCCTCTAGAAGTGAGACCTATATCGGTCTTTCCCGTATGCTTTCCCGATAGGGTCCATTCGGTTTCACCGTGACGGCATAAGTACAGTTCAGCCATTTTTCAAGCCTTGTGGATAGAAATTTGCGTCTTTTCGCCGTTGAGATCCCACGGAGTCCCTTCACAAGAACCAAATTGAACCTCGATAGCCAATACTTCATGAGTAATGAAGTCTCGATATTTTTTAAAGCAGGCTTCTACTCGAGGAGTTGTCTCTAAAATGAGCCGGATGCGATCGGTGACTTCGAATCCCAAATCCCTTCTCATCGAATTGATCTTGTTGACGAGTTCGCGAGCAAGGCCCTCTTCGAGGAGCTCTTCATTGAGCGCGGTATCGAGAGCCACTGTCAGCTCTCCCTCGTTGCCCGCAGCAAGCCCCTCTTTGACTTTTCGCTCGATCTGCACATCTTGCGGCTCTAACTCAACTCCTTCGCCCCCTATTTCGACCTTGAGCGACTTTCCGGCAGCGAGCGCTTGGATCTGCTTCCGATCAAATCCTTGCATGGTTTTTTGAGCAAGGGGCATCAATTTCCCGATCTTTTTGCCCAAAACGGGAAAGTTGGGTTTGACCATCCACTGAACAAATTTCGCCTCATCGCTGTGTAATTCGATCTCTTTCACATTGAGCTCATCGGCGATGAGCTGCCTCTGTTTTTCCAAAGCCGCCAAGAGCTCTTGATTGGAGGTAATCAAGTGGGCTTTGGAAAGGGGTTGCCGCACTTTCAGTTTGTGCTCTTTTCTCAAAGCATGTCCCAAACTCACTGCAGCCTGCGCTGCCTCTACCTCTTTTTCGAGCGCCTCATCCCTTAAAGAACTTTGAGCCTCAGGAAAAGAGCATAAGTGGACCGATTCGGGCATTTTTTCATCTTTGAGTTCCCTGTAAATGGCATCGCTCAAAAAAGGGATGAAGGGAGCTGCCACTTGGCTCAAAGTCAAGAGAACTTCATAAAGAGTTTGAAAAGCCTCTTTCCGATCGAGAGTATCTTGATCTTCCCAAAATCTCGCGCGGCATCTGCGGATGTACCAGTTAGTGAGCTGATCGACAAATCCCATCAAGGGACCCACTGCCCGGTTGAGATCGTAGCTTTCTAGCCCTTCTTCCACCTCTTGGATCAACTTTTGCGTCATCGACAAAATCCACCGATCGATGAGCGCTTTGGGCCGCTCTTTTTTTCCCGGTTTAAAGTGATAGATTTTGGCATATGTGGCAAAGAACACAAAAGAGTTCCAAAACGGAATGAGCACCTGTCTCAAAACGTGCTCGACCCCTTTTTCAGAAAAACGCAAATCCTCAGCTCTGACAGCAGGACTACCGAGTAAATAGAGCCGAATGGCGTCGGCGCCATATTTTTGGATGACGATTTCTGGATCGGGGTAATTGCGTAACCGTTTTGACATCTTATTGCCATCTTCGGCCAAGACAATCCCGTTGACGATGACGTTTTTGAAAGCTGGTTTTTTAAAAAGCGCTGCAGACAAAACGGTCAGTGTATAAAACCAGGCTCTTGTCTGATCGATCCCTTCTGCAATGAAATCGGCAGGAAATCTCTCGGAAAATTTCTCTTGGGTTTCGAAAGGATAATGGTTTTCAGCATAGGGCATCGAACCCGATTCAAACCAGCAATCAAACACCTCGGGGATACGCTCAAAGGTCTGTCCATCTCTTACAAATTTCAGCGAATCGATGTAGTGTCTATGCAGATCGGTGATTTTTTTGCCGGTGAGTTTTTCGAGTTCTTCGATGCTGCCAATGGCCATCAAATCCCCTTTGTTTCCCCTCCAAAGCGGGATGGGGGTGCCCCAGTAGCGATTGCGGCTGATCGCCCAATCTCTCGCATTTTCTAGCCACTTGCCAAACCTCCCCTCCTTGATGTGGGTAGGCATCCAGTAAATCTCCCGATTCGCCTCTAAAAGCCGATCTTTAAACCGCTCCACTGCGACAAACCAGGTCCTCACGGCTTTGTAGATGAGGGGGGTGTCTGATCTCCAACAAAAGGGGTATCTATGCCGGATTGTCCCTTGAGAAAAGAGAAGCCCTTTTCGCTTGAGCTCTTTGGCAATTTCTTTATCTGCATCCTTGACCAAAACTCCTGTCCAGGGGGGAACTTCTGCCGTGAATCGTCCATTGCTATCTACGGGACAAACGAGATCGATCCCCTCTCTTTTACAAGCATAAAAGTCCATCTCTCCAAAAGCTGGCGCGCTGTGGACAATCCCCGTTCCATCCTCAACCAAAACGGCCTCTTCCGCAATCACTCGGAAAGCATCCCTGTCGGCAAAAAAGTCAAAGAGCGGTTTATAGGTTTTTCCCACTAGCTCTTTGCCCTTTTTCTTTAGGACGACTTCTCCCTCTTCTTTAAAATGGGCGCTCTTCCTCGCCTCTGCCACCCAATAAAATTTCCCTCCATGCTTCACCTTCACATACTCGATCTCAGGGCCCACCATGAGGGCCAAATTCGAGGGGAGCGTCCAAGGAGTCGTCGTCCAAGCCAAGAAAAAAGTTTCCTTTTCTTCTCTACTTTCAAAAGCGACGACAAGCGATGGGTCATCCACCTCTTGGTAGTTGAGGTTGGCTTCGAAATTGGAAAGAGGCGTCCCCAATTTCGTCGAAAAGGGCATGACTTTAAATCCTTCATAGACGAGATCTTGCTCGAAAAGCTGTTTGAATACCCACCATACGCTTTCCATGAAGGGGGTATCCATCGTTCGAAAAGCTCTTTCCATATCGACCCATCTGCCCATCCGGTCGACCGTCTTTTTCCACTCTCCGGTATAGCGCAAAACGATGCTTCGACACTCCTCATTGAACCGATCGATACCAAAAGCCTCGATCGCTCCCGCTCCTGAAAGCTCCTTTGCCTTCTCGATCTCGTTCTCAATGGGCAGCCCGTGGCAATCCCAGCCGAATCTTCGGGGGACCTTGAACCCCTTCATAGTCTTGTATCTGGGGATGACGTCTTTGATCGTGCCGGCGAGTAAATGGCCATAGTGGGGCAGTCCCGTTGCGAAGGGGGGGCCGTCATAGAAGGTAAAGCTCTTTTTCCCCTTTTCGAGCGATTTTTGAAAAATCCCCTCTTTTTGCCAAAACTTCAACACCCTCTCTTCTCTTGCGGGGAAACTTTCACTCTGCTCAAAGTCGAACATAAAAACCTCACTAATCCTGCAATCATAACCTATTTAGGATAAGAAATAAATAGGGGCCTACCCAAAAAACTCCTAAACATGCTATAATGAAGGGGTAAAACCAATAAGACCTTTAGGGCTTTTACATTCCCGTACGCGAAAAGGATCTCCCGTTTCCCGTACGGGGGTGTCAAGGTTTCGACTTAAATTCGAGTCTTTGGTGGCATGCAGAGGATGATCGGTTGGCCTCTTTAATCATCCGATTAAAAAAGTAAACGACAACAATAAAATTGTCGCTGTTGATTTCTCTTCGGACGAATCAGCAGTTGCGAAAGCTGCTTAATCGCGGTTTTTGCACGGTAGCCTGAGTATCTGACCGGGAGTTTCAGAGTTCTACTGTCATACATCTTGGTGTGAATCCCATTCCTTCTTGAGCACTCTAGGGGGGATTCGAGAAACAAGAGGGTTCGATTGGCCCGAAGCGTTTTGAGCCTTTCGGCAGGGCCGATCTATATTAAGGCACTAAGCATGTAGTCATCAATGTTACGAGGATGTTAAGGACGAGAGTTCAATTCTCTCCACCTCCAAACAAAAGGCCAGGATTCAATCCTGGTCTTTTTTTTTGGAGGTGAGCAAGCCAACAGTTTGGCTTGTGTGGGAGAATTGAGTTGAGGGCGATGTTTTTCGCTTCGAAAAACCGACCGAGACCGACCGGCCCGGCCAGACTAGGGGCGTAAGCCCTAGCAAAGGGCTTCTCTCCACCTCCAAAATGATAGGGCCGAACTTTCAAGTTCGGCCTTTTTTCTTTAGACTTTTTCCATTACACTTGTTCTTTTATAAATCCCAATTTACAAGGGTAGAAAAGTTATGAGCTGGAAATTTTTCCATTTAGGGTTTCTTTTTATCTTCTGCCTTCAAATTTTTTACACATCACCTGTTCAAGGAGCATCAGAGATGGGCCACCATCATAGAGGAATAATAACGAGCCAAGGCTTTGATCTTGGTTATCAAATAGAAGGCACTGGATCTAATGCGTTAGTCATTGGCAGCTCGATTTATTACCCTCGAATTTTTTCAGATAATCTTCGTAAACATTTGCGTCTAATTTTCACAGACATGAGAGCATTCGCTCCGGCTCCACGTTCAGAAATTCCATTGAACTTCGATCTTAATTTAATCCTTGATGATATCGAATGTATACGACAAAAACTGAACCTTAGCCAAGTCATCATCATAGGACATTCAGGCAATGCCTTTCTCGCGCTTGAATACGCAAAAAAATACCCAGAATGTGTTTCTCATGTCGTCATGATTGGTACTGGGCCCGACTTTAGCGAGGAGAGTAAAAAAGCAGCTGATCAGTATTGGGATGAAAAGGCTTCTCAAGCTCAAAAAGTAGCCCTAGCTAAAAGTCTAGAAATTCACCCCGATTCAGAGCGCGCTCAAATCCCTCTGAATCAGCACTTCATTTGGAATTATACTCGTCACGGCGCCCGTATTTGGTATAATTTCAATTTCAACTCGGCCTTATTATGGAAAGATGTGAATGTTAACATGCCAATTTTTGATTATATTTGGGGAACTCTTTTTAGAGACATTGACATTATCAAAGACTTGGAAAAGTTAGATAAGCCTGTATTTTTAGCTCTAGGTCGATATGATTTTATAGTTGCTCCCCCCGATTCGTGGAATCCGCTGCGTTCCAAATTCAAAAATCTTTCGATCTGTATATTTGAGCACAGTGGACACTCCCCGTTTTATGAAGAGAGTGAGCTTTTTGACACAAAACTTTTAGATTGGCTCTCTTCCCACTGAAATAGTTTTATACTCTTCCAATCAAAAGTCCCAAAATAGCATTTCTCCCCTTCCAAAATGGCATGGATATACAAAAACTAGGTGCCCTCTTTCTCGATCAAGAATTGACCTAAATGACAGGACTGACAAACCCGCATGTAGAACATGCGGGCTTCAACCCTGTTCAGGGCATCCTAGAAAAGCGGATCTGCCGCAAATCTTCCTCACAATTCAAAACGCACTGCTCAAAAGTCTCAGCTGTTTTACCAAGAGTAGCCTGGCAGTAAGCCGAGCACCCCATTTTCTGCTTCATTGCCTCTGCGTATCCTCCTTCTATAATCTGCGCAAAAAACCGACCTGCCTTGGAGGAACAAGGCGGACATGGCTTTTTGAGGAGTTCTTCTTGCTTGGGTAGAAATTGATTGGGTTCGATAGACATATTTTCTCCATTTTTTAGGTTTGGAGAAAAACACAAATTACGTGTTTTCCTTTCCGTGTTCACCAGAAAAGGAACTACTTCCACACTCCCTACGCCAGTATTACCTGGATCAGGTCGTAAGGGTTTAGCGCTGCTGCACTATTTCAGCCTCAAGGGCACCCCTGGTGAACGCGAATAGTCTACCAAACGCTCTGAGAAAAAGACAACTTCTTTACTGGGATACTTTCACCCCCTCTCATTAACGATTTATGTAATACAAATAACAAAAAAATGGTATACTTTATATACAAATCAAAATAAAGGCGATTTTTGAATACAACTCATCACAATTCCGATATTATAACTTATTTCGGCATTCAAGTTGGAAAGAAGGTAAAAGAGAACTTAACTTTTTCCGTTTGCGGTCGTTTAGGCGGAAAATACCACGCTTTTACGCCTGAAAATCTAGAAGCCATTGAAAAGTATGCTATAGAAAGAGTTCAATTTTGCCATAACTTTATGAGCATGTGGGATCGTTTTCAATCTATCGTAAACGAAAAGAGATTTGTTCAGTTGGTGGCAGGAAAGCAGCTGAAAGACGGCACTTTTACGGGGCTAAGCAACTTTATCTACAGCAAGAGCTCAATCAATATTCTATCGACAGGGTCTTATTACCATTTTTCGCCTGAAGAGCAACGAGAGGCGTCGTTTTTGAAGCTGATCGAAGAAGCCTTACTCCAGGAAAAAAAAGAAAACTAACCGCAGATTAGCTCTTTGATGTTTTCGCAAACATTTATCTTTAACAATTCTTGTACATAGGCTTTAAATTCAGAAGAAACAGGCCCTGCAATAGCGTCTCTCCACCTCTATTTCGGCCGGGTCAAGGGCCTCAGCTTTTTTCCTTGTGGGTGATGTGGCCTCATTCACACCCTCTTTTCTCATACGAAAATTTACAGCCTACTCCGAAAATACCCTTTATGTTACACTGGGGGAAAATCCTTTTGAGGAAAGAGTTTCCACGCAAGGATTTTCATAAATAAATGAAATTATGGAGATGATTTTGACTAAATCAAAAGGTAAAGTTAAGTTCTTTAACGTACAGAAAGGTTTTGGTTTTATTACACCTGACAAAGGTGGAAAAGACCTCTTTGTTCATGCTAACAACATTCAGGGCGATCCTGGGTCAATGCGCGAAGGACAAAGCGTAGAATATAGAGAAGGCCAAGGACGCAAAGGGCCAGAAGCAACGGATGTAACAATTCTTTAATTAATCATTCATATCAGAGGTTCTGAATGGGAGGACGCGCCTTCGCAATAAAAATTGACAGAAGGTGCGCCAAACCTCTATTGATAGAAATATGCGCTACTTAATTCTTCTATTTTCGGTCACAGCCTCTTCTTTATTTGCCCAAATGCCCTCCCGTGCCTTGCAAAATTTAATCGACGGCAATTTGCGCTATGCAGAAGATCGAACTCTTCACGCTGACCACTCTTCTGATCGACGAAACTCCTTAGTGGAGGGCCAAGCTCCCTTGGCAACCATTGTGAGTTGCTCCGATTCGCGCGTTCCCCCAGAGATCATTTTTGATCAAGGAACAGGAAATCTCTTCGTAGTGCGCGTTGCAGGCAATGTGGTCGGCCCCATCGAGCTCGACAGTATCGACTATTCAGTAAAAGTTCTCGGCGTCAAACTCGTTTTAGTCATGGGTCATGAATCGTGCGGGGCTGTCAAAGCGGTAATGGAAAAGAATACCAAAGATATCGAAGCGGTCGCCTCTCTTATCCAACCCGCTATCAAAAAGGGGAGCGATCTCGAAGCAACGATCAAAAATAACGTACGGCATGTGGTCGCAAGCTTGAGCAAAAGCCCTTTCCTAAAACAGCTCATCGAAAAGAAACAGCTCGAGTGCGTGGGCGGCTACTATAAAATTGCAACCGGCACAGTCGAAA
>CAYRJU010000021.1:0-25444 GCA_964424735.1 uncultured bacterium | reverse complement strand
GGACCCTTGCCCTTTTAAGAATGTTAAGTTAAACTTGACGAGTTTTTTTAAGCGGAGAGATGTCCGAGTGGCTTAAGGAGCACGCTTGGAAAGCGTGTAAACGTGAAAGCGTTTCGTGGGTTCGAATCCCACTCTCTCCGATTTTTTCTATGAAAAAAGCGGGAGAAGCGACACAACTGCTTGTGTCGCGGGTGGGATTCGAATGAAGCGGCGTTTGACCGCCGCGAATCGCCGGCCCGGAAGACGGGCGCTTTGCGCCCTGCGAGAGGGCATCCCACTCTCTTTCGAATTTAAGAGGTCATTATGGGCGTATCCGTTCTATCTTTGGTTCTTCCTTATCAAGGAAGACAGATCATCATCACCGATGCTTCTCAAATATCAAAATCACGATGGTGTGAATGTTTTGAACTTCAAAGGGTTGCTAGAGAAATTGGTTCAAATTTGCAACATGATTTAGGCCATCGTGTGGATCTCATTCACAATACACTGACCGGGCATTTGCCTGAGGCAAATGAACAGACAAAAAATATTCTTATCGCTTTTTTGAAAACAGCATGTCTTGTTTCTTTGATTGCCGGGGCTATTTTTAGCGGCCTATTTATTGGAGCTGTTCCAGCTGCCTTCTTAGGTAGCAGCGCATTTATTGCAAGCGTTGTGCTGTATGCGATAGCTTCCAATGACTTTATTTTTCCAGAAAGAAGAATTCAAGATGGCGAGCCTAGTGGACCTTGGTTTTGTCCAAATATAAAAACTTTAAACGGTAAGCTAGCCATTGCAAGTATTGTATGGCCAGTTATAGGTGGGATTATTTTGCCCTTGGTCGAAGCGTGGTCTCGAAAATCTCGCTGGGAGGGGGTATTGGAGAAACAAAACGAGCAGCTTGCCGCTGTTATCCCTTCTTTTTGTGAATTTTATAAACAGCATGGGCAAATATTAGTCGAAAGACTAAATGAGAAGATTCAAAATGCGCAGGATACAAGGTCTCGTGACACGTGGGAGAAGACGTTAGAGTGCGCCTATGCCCAGGTTGCATTTTTAAGGAATTTTGATCCTGGTGTTCCTGACTTACATAAGAGTCAAGCGGAGCATGAGTAGGGCAAACTAAATTTCTCTGGACGATTTTTCCATTTTTCGCTAAAAATCTTTTCTTTTCAAAAAAAAGGTTTGCAGTGAAAAAAATTTTTCTTTTCTTGTCCGCTTGGGTTTGTCTTTCTGCCACTTCCTATGAGAGATGCATTGTCGTAACGACGATCAATTATCCGACTGAAAGCCTGAAGAGGCTCGCCTCAATTCCAGGCTGGCGGCTCATCGTCGTCGCCGATCAGAAAACCCCTGCAGATTGGTCTTTGGACTTTTGTGATTTCCTCAGCGTAGAAGAGCAATACAAACTCCCCTACCGAATCATCCGCTATTTGCCTTGGAATCACTACTGCAGAAAAAATATCGGCTATTTGTATGCGATTGAGCGAGGAGCCAAAATCATCTACGATACCGATGATGACAATTTTCCCTCTTCGAAAGAAATCACCTATCTTCCCGAAATGAGTCAAATCACAGGGATCAGCACCGATCAAGAGGCGTTTAATGTGTACGAATACTTTGGTCAGCCCGACATATGGCCAAGGGGGTTTCCTCTACGGGAGATTGCTCGGAGAAGTCAGTATCAGTTAACTAGCGAGACAGTGCACATCCCGATTCAGCAAGGCCTCGTCGATAACGATCCCGATGTGGATGCCATTTTTAGATTGACGCGGAAAGACTATCCGATTGTGTTTGATGCACTGCAAGGTCCCATAGCTCTACTGCAAAAGACCTTATGTCCCTTCAATTCACAAAATACGATCTTTCACTATAGCGGTTTTTGGGGATTGGTGTTGCCGATTTCAACCTCTTTTCGAGTGTGCGATATATGGCGAGGTTACTGGGTCCAGCGGGTGCTATGGGAAATGGGCGCCTCTTTATGTTTTTTGCCTCCCAGCGCCATCCAATACCGAAATCCGCACGATCTTTTGAAGGATTTTTCAAGTGAAGTCGATCTCTATTTAAGAACAAGTTCTCTCCTTTCTCTTCTTGGCAGCTGGACACCTACCGCCGCATCTTTGGAAGAGCGCATCCAAGATCTCTTCCATCTTCTCGTCCAAGAAAGATTTTTTAGGCTCGAAGAGCTCGATTTTCTTCAGGCCTGGCAAGAAGATTTACACGCGTTGGGCTATAGGATTTCTTTGGAGAATACGCTCATGCGCAGCGGACACGGTCGCTAATTGCTGCTTTCGCCTGGCTTGGAATTCTGCCGTTAGAACTTTCTCTTCTTGTTCTTTTTGTGCAGGTGGGTATTGGAAGTCGACAAAGACAGAATCAACGCACAAGTCCCCCTCTTGGATAGCAAGCGCTGCTAAATATTGGGGAACGTAGGTGTCTGCAACTCCATTATATTCCATTGGATCAAAGGTGATGACTTTTTTCGCAGCCTTTAAATTACAGGCGACAGGACCAAAGAATACATCGAGTTCTCTACCAGAATGCTGAGCAAATACGGCATTTCCCATCTGTTCACTGTCTTGTTGAAATTGAGGATAGGATTTCCAAGATGCTGCTGTTCTTTGTGGAATAACCACGTCCGCATCTTTTCTCAAAATAGGCGCAACTACTTGTTCTATATGTCGGATCATATCTATTTTCTCGGGCTCTATCCAAACGATGATTTTAACCGCCAAACCCTCTTTGGATTTTAATTCTTCAGCGGCATGGAAAAAGGCTTCTCTTCTCGAGGCTCCCATGGTCGTAGTGTTCTGAAAAAATACATAAGCTCCGGCTTCTTTCATTTTTTCTGATATTGGTAGATTCTGTGAAGCATCTACGATGATCACTTTATATCCGCACTGTTTTGCTTTTCGAATCATTTCCAATGTTAGCTGGAAGCGAAGTTCAGACTCTTCTTTGTAAAAAGTAGTGGTTGCGATGATGATGTTGCCTATTGGTGCAGCGGGTGCGGCCATAGTTTCCCCCTTTTTATCGAGAAGATTAAAACAGCGATTCGATTTCTTCGAAACTCTTTTGTTTGGTTTCGGGAAGGAATTTGTAGGAGATGGCGCCACCAATGAGGCAAAGAGCTGCATAGATGAGAAAGGTGCCGTTTAGAGAAATGGTTTCGGTGAGGGGCAAGAATGTCAATGCGATCAGGTAGTTCGTGAACCAACCAATCGATCCCATGAGGGCCAGCATATGGCCCCTTTGCGCGGTTGGACTGATCTCTCCAATTACGAGAGGCGGAATGGGTCCAACTCCCAAGGAAAAAAAGGCGATGTAGATCAGGACAAAGACGAGGGTGAGAAAGTTGGAAAATTCCAAGTAAGAAAAAAGGGCGAGGCTGAGAAGGCTTAAGCCCATGCCGAAAAAAGAGGTGATGAGAAGAGCCCTTCTTCCAAGCTTATCGACGACCCAAAAAGAGATCAAAATGGCAAGTAAGTAAACGACGCCGATGATCAGGGTGGCAAGGAGCGATTCTTGGGGGTCGTCAAAACCTGCTTTCTCAAAAACTCGGGGGGCGAAGAAGAAAATGGCAACAGAGCCAGAAAGAGCCTGAAAGAGAATGAGGAGGAGGATCAGGTGAAGACGAGATCGAAACCCCTTTTCAAACACTTTTTTCCAAGAAGAGGCGGCGAGTTTTTTATCGGTGAGGCTTTCTGGGATGAAGAAGAGTCCAATCAGCTGAAAAAGAGCCGGGATCAGGCCGATGGCAAACATCAGCCTCCAATCTTGTCTAAATCCCAGAATATAACCCATGCCGTAGGCTAAAAGAGATCCAGAAGCGATGCCAATTTGGTTCATGTTCAAAAACTTTCCTCTATCTCGTGTAGGAGCCACTTCCACGAGATAGAGCGGAGCTGCTACAATGGCAATCCCAGAGCCGAAACCGATCAAAACTCTTCCGAAGAGAAGGAGCGCAAAACTGGAGGTCAGAGCCGTAGAGAGACACCCGATGAGAAATAAAAAAACGCTCAAAAAGAGAACTTTTTTTCGGCCCGTGTAGTTGGCCAAAATTGCAGAAAAAGAGGCCAGACACATGCCGATCATCGTGGCCCCTACCATCAGCCCTTCTTGGAAAGAAGAGAGGGAAAAGGCCGAAACCACAAAGAAAAGGGCTCCTGCAATGATCGAGCTGTTGTAACCGTATTGAAAACCGCTTAAAGAGGGAATGATCTCTTTTTTTGTCATTTTCATGGGGTTGCTCCTTGCATAAGTGCCTCTTTGATTTTGAGAAGCTCGTCATCGAGTTTATGGAGGTGATTTTTTTTCCTGATCAACCTTTCCTCCATCTCCTCAAACTCCCGATTGCGCAAAAAAGATTTATAATTCAAGTACAAAGATTGGTAGGCGAAGTAGAGAGTGATCAAAATCGCCGAAATGAGCTCGATTTTTTTAAGAGTCGGATTGGTGAGTGCGAGGTAGAGATCTTTGTTGCCAAATTCTTCGGCGAGTTGAGTAGGTGCCGAAATGTAGAGGAACATAGAGCCAAAACCGCCAAAAAAAGTGGGGATGAAAGAGAGGAAAAAGTTCGTGAGATTGCTCTTGAACCAGGAAGGTTTATAGATTCGATCCTCTTTTTTTGTGATGAGCTTTTTCAAGGCAGGTAAAGAGACTGTTTCTTCCGTTTCGATAGAAAGAGGTTCTACAGATCCCTTTTTCTCAGCGATTTCTTGTTTTCGATCCTTTTCTAAAAGAGTCAAAACGTCCATTTGAAGCGATTGGAGTTTTCTCTTGTTCAAAGCCGATCGTCCGAGTTTTTGAGTGAAGCGGTAGTTCGAATAGCCGATCAGCGCCCCGGTAAGGCCAGCAAAGGTCACGACAAAGAAGAGCCGCTCTCTCGAGCCTAGACTCCATCCTAAAAGTCCGCTGAGTCCTAGCCATAATCCGACCAGAGTCGTAAAAATACTGTGAAGGGTGGGGATAAATTTCCCCGTGAGTTCTGTTCTGTCGGCATCTAATTTTTGTGCTGTTTTGGAATCGAGGCTCTCCAAGGTCAGGAGTTGCTGAAATTCCTCTTTTGTCAGGATCTGTTTCAGATGCTCTTCCCCCAACTCTAAATGCCTCAAGAAGGTGAGGAGTTCTGGTGGGGTCAAATGCTCCAGTGTTTTTGGTGTATTCATGATCGCTCCTTTTATCGATAGTTTGCTCCTTTTTGTGGGCTATAATTTAAAGGTTTCAGGAATTGATTCAAAGAAATTTCTCCTGATGTTTCCATCAGGAGAAATGGGGACCGGTTAGTTTACGAGAATGAGTCCAAGAGTGGCGGTCTTGTCTGTTTGATTCCACTGTTCCAAAGCACTGGCTTCTGTCCAAGCTTCAACAGGTTGGAAAGAGACTCGATAAAGCCCTTTTTCAGCAGGCGCAATCAGAGTAAAGTGCTCGAGAGACTCTGAGGCAAACCCTCCCCATGACTCACAGATCGTGGTTTGGGGACCTTTGTCATAAATGCCCAATACGACGCGGTAGTAACTCCAGGGAGAGCATTGGTTTTTGTCATACATTCCCACGACGCTTCCCTCAATTCTTTCCCCGGGACGCGCAGCAACGACCCTAGATCTTCCCTTGAGTTGCAGGTGTTTTAAGGTCACAGCACCAACCCGCGTTTCGTCTTCTAAAATTCCTCTCCAGGGATAGTTGTCTAAATAGGCTTGCGCAGCTTCCAGGTCATCGCCAATATTTTCCACTCCATGTTTTAGAGCTTCAGCGGCAGAATCGATCGCGTCTTTGATCTTGTATTCCACGGATTTTGCCCCCAAAAGGGTCGTCAAAGAGAGAGCCATTACGAGGAATAATTTTGCACTGTTTTTCATAAGACACCTCACAGGTTAAAAATTGACTAAGAACCTATCCAAGTAAAATTTGGGGGTGATTTTTGCGTCAAAGCCCGTAGAATCGGAGGTCGCAAGTTGACCCGTATTGAATTAATACGAATCAACTTGCGAGCTTCGCGCATCGTTGATTCTACGGAGCTTTCACGCTAAAAATTCCCCCCAAATTTTACTTGGATAGGTTCACGGAAAAAGGGTAAAACGATTTCTTTTTGACGTAAAGGATTTTTTTTGTTGTTTTAAGTTAATTCTTGAGTGGTCCTGAAATGAATCCGTTGTTATGATTTCTGGTAAAGAGGAAAATAAAGTGGAAATTTTATTCGATACAACAAATTCGCCTAAAGTTCGCATGAAGCATCGAATGGATACGGATGAAGAGATTGTTCGGCATGAATTGGTTCGGGTTTGGACAAAATTGCTCGAAACGTATGCAAGACCTGGGATGCAAATCCCACCTGCCTGGGTCGTTCGACAAGAGATTCTCAGTAAGGGGGTGGATGCTGCAGTCGAAGCGATGATCGATGAGCATTGGTTTATGTTCAGTTGGATGGTTCGTGACGAGATCCGAGAAAAAGTAGAAAGGGGACTGAATAAATTCGATCTGGAGCAGTTCATCAAAGATGTGCGCCTTGCCCAGAGCGACCCTAGAATGTTGCAGCACCTCAAAGAAGAAATCCGCAATCACGTTCTGTTCGAAGATTTTGACTGAATCTTTTTTTCCCATCTGGTATATTGCCGACGTTCAAGAAAGAAATTCACAAAAATCTTTGAACGGCCTAAATAGGCTAGGAGAGTCTTTGGACTCTTACTGGAGTTTTTTGAGTGAGATGCCCCTTTTGCACGCATGAAGAGTCCAAAGTGACCGACTCCCGAGATGCGGTTGAGATCAATGCGATTCGTCGCAGGCGCGAGTGCTGTCAATGCATGAAGCGGTTTACGACTTTCGAGACGGTGGATTTGAGTTTGCAGGTGAAAAAGCGGGATGGAACCTATGAGGATTTTCAACAGGAAAAGTTGATCCAGGGAATGGATGCGGCCTGCAGGCACACGAGAGTGAGCCACGACCAGGTGCGCGCCATTGCCTATAAGATCAAGTCTGACTTGGTGGCGAAGGGAGTACGAGAAATCTCCAGCCAGGAGCTCGGAGATATCGTCATAGGCTGGCTCAAAGAGACGGATGTAGTGGCCTATATCCGTTTTGCTTGTGTTTATAAACGGTTTAAAGAACTTCGCGAACTATTGGAAGTCATTCGCGAATTGGAAAATGAGGAAAGTTGCCATGCCGCTGAAGAAAACTGAAATTGCCCACTTCAAAACTCGACTGGAAGAATTGAAAGTCCAAGTGATGAAAACCGTTCAGGGAACAAAAGAAGCGGTCACTCAGCCCGATGAGGCAAAGGGATATTCGCAGCACTCTGCCGATGAGGGGACAGATGATTTTGTCAAAAACATCCATCTCGAAGTGACGAATAAAGAGTTCAATCTCTTGAGACAGATCGATCGGGCTCTTGAAAAGATCCAAGAAGGGACCTATGGGGTTTGCGATATCAGTGGAGAAGAGATCCCGATTAAGCGCCTCGAAGCGATCCCTTACGCAACAATGACAGTCAAAGCGCAAGAAAAGTTTGAAAAGGGTCTTTTGGAATGATTTGGGTCTTTCCCCTCCTGCTTGCCCTCGACATCGCGACTAAAATTATAGCAATGCACTGGATTCCCCAGTTGAGCTATGGCCCCTATCCTTTTGGAGGCATCGGTCTTTTTTCTTTGGGAGGGATCACCTGCTCTTTCAATTATATCGTCAATAGCGGCGCTGCTTGGGGAATATTTGCGGGCCATGCCGGCCTTTTGTTTTTTTTCCGCTCTCTCATCATTTTAGGGCTCTTCTTTTGGGCGCCTAAACGTTTTCCCACCTGGCTCGTATTGACGGGGGCTATCGGAAATGCAATCGATTATTGTCTTTATGGCCATGTCATCGATTTCATCCACTTTACTTTTTGGGGGAGCTCTTTTCCCATTTTCAACGTGGCTGATTCTTGTATTTCCATTGGTTTACTCTGTCTTCTCTGGCCAAAACCAAAAAAAGTTCAAATGATATGAGCTTGCGCATTTCTACCCCAGAAAAAGAGGGAGTCTATCAAGGGTCCAAATACCTCAAGTTTCAAGTGCTCTGCAATGAAGAGGAGCTAAAACATCTCTTTGAGAAATTGGGAACTTTTTCGATCTATCTACTCACAGGACTGCATGAAGGAGAGCCTATTCCCCATGCCCAGTTTCTCGCAGAATATCGCTCTTGGATCGAAGAATTGAAGGCTGGACGTACTCCCACGGATCAGGCGTTGAGACGCGTTCTCGCATCCGCTTGGACTGTGGAGGAAGATGCGCTCTGGAAACAAGAGGTGCCCGGCAAAAAATACATCGTCAAAGTGGCAAAGCCACTCGTTCAAGTACAGGCCCATTTTTTCACCTACTCTTCCCTCGATGGGGTTTTTCGACCGATGACGATGGGACCGGGAAATATTTTTTGGGGAATTCAGTTTTCTTTCCCTCAGATTTATCAAGATCCCAAAACGTTGGAACTTCTCGAAGTAGAGGAGTGTCCCAATGCAGAGCTCTTTCAGAAGATCAAAGAGTGGGTTCGGAATGACACGAGAGCGACTCCTTTCCTTGTAGGTGGGAAAAAGACCAATGTTCCGATCCGTCTTGGGAAAGGGTGTTTTTCCTGGATTCACCTCCATCCAGATCTCATCCAGCAACAGATCGGTGTTCATGCAAACTGAACATATCCGCAATTGCTCTCTTTGTTTGGTAAATGAGTCGGAAGTGACGCCCTTTCTCCAGGAATTGAAAAAGAGGCGTCCCGAAGTGGACATGGCCATTTTCCCCTCTATAGGAACTCTTCAGATCCGGTTTCAGAGCGAAAAAAACGTGGATGATCTAGTGGATGAAGTTCGAAAGCGCTTTTCCTCGTTTTTCTATGGAGAGGGAAAGATCGAAGAAGCTCTCTCCCAAGAATTCATCGCCCGAAATAAGACGCTGGCTCTCGCAGAGAGCTGTACGGGAGGCGCAATTGCGTCTAAATTGACCTTAATTCCCAATGCTTCTCAATATTTTCTCGGATCCATTGTCGCCTATTCGAACAGCTGGAAGGAGAGGTTTTTGCAGGTGTCTCGGAGCACTCTCAAGGAAAAGGGGGCAGTGAGCCGAGAGGTTGTGAGGGAAATGGTGCGAGCGTTACTTCAAGAAACCGATGCCGATTTCGCTGTGGCTGTGTCGGGCATCGCAGGCCCAAGCGGGGGCAGTGTAGAAAAACCGGTGGGAACGATCTACATCGCGATTGGAGAAAGAGGACAAAAGATCGATGCGGGGGTCGTGCACGCTCCCAAAGAGAGAAGTCAGGCCATTGAGATGGCGGTGCAATTTGCTCTCGGCGGTCTTTGGCGAAGACTTGTCCATAAAACGGCGACTTTTTCATGAAAGATTACGAACTCTTAGATAGTGGAAATGGGCAAAAACTCGAGCGGTTTGGTGAATACACCCTCTTACGCCCTTGTACTCAGGCCGTGTGGAAGCCGATGCAAAATCTCAAGCCCGATGCTGCTTTTACCCGTGAAGAGAGATGGATCTATCACAAAAAGCTTCCAAAATCTTGGACGGTCCTACATGGAGGAGTCGAATTTCAAATTGCTCCGACAGAATTTGGCCATTTGGGAGTGTTTCCCGAGCATGCCGATCTTTGGGAGGCCATGAGACCGCTCATCAAAAAAGGGTGCCGCGTCCTCAATCTCTTTGCCTATTCGGGGGGAGTCACTTTGGCAGCTGCCCAGGAGGGCGCGGAAGTTTGCCATCTCGACGCTTCTAAGGGGATGATCGATTGGGCGCGCGAAAATGCCAAACTCAACCACCTAGAAAAGGCTCCCATTCGCTGGATTGTCGATGATGCGCTGAAATTTTTGAAACGGGAAAAAAAACGGGAATCTCTTTATGAGGGGATCATTTTGGATCCTCCGACTTTTGGGCGGGGAAGTAAGGGAGAGGTTTTTAAAATCGAACGGGACATTTTGCCTCTTTTAGAAGCTTGTAGCGAGCTTTTGAGTAGCCTCCCTCTCTTTGTGATCTTTTCTTGCCATACGCCGGGATTTACTCCGCTTTGCATGCGCCATTTACTCGGACAAACCATGCCGAAAGGCAGCCTCGAGGTAGGGGAGATGGCTCTCCATTCTTCGGGTACACTTTCCATTCCGAGCGGGAGCTTTGCCAGATGGACGCCCTGATCACGAGTTTGCAAAATCCAAAAGTCAAAGAAGCGGTGAAATTGCGCGATCGAGCCTATCGCGACGAGACAGGACTCTTTCTCATCGAAGGGTATCGGGAGTTGAAGAGGGCCATCGGGGTGGGAAGAAGGATGCAAACTCTCTTTTATTGCCCAGAGTTTTTTCTAGGATCGAACGAAGAGAATTTAAAGGATCAGTGCGAGGGTGCACTTCTTCTCAAATGTACGAAAGAGGTCTTTGCCAAAATGGCCTATCGAGACCGTCCTGATGGACTTCTTGCGATCGCACCGCAGCTGCATTTGGGGCTCTCCGATCTAAAGCTCAAGAAAAATCCCTTTTTGCTCATTGCGGAAAGCATCGAGAAGCCGGGCAATTTGGGGACGATTTTGCGCTCTTGCGATGCTGCAGGAGTGGATGGGGTGATTGTCTGCGATCCGACGACCGATATCCACAATCCGAATGTCGTGAGATCGAGTGTCGGCACTCTTTTTACAATCCCCGTAGTCGAAGGGAGCTCTGAAGAGACGCTTGCCTTTTTGAAAACTCACGGCATCGCAATCGTAGCGGCAACGCCTCATGCGGATCGAGAATTTACGGAGGCCGATTTCAAAGTTCCTCTTGCGATTGTTGTTGGGACAGAGCAATATGGACTCAGTGAAACCTGGATGCAACAGGCGGGCTCCCAAGTTCGCATTCCGATGTTCGGCGTAGCCGATTCGCTCAATGTCGCATCCGCAACCACGCTTCTCCTCTATGAAGTTGTCAGACAGCGAAATTGTCTTTTGCGATAATCATCTCCTCGTGGCGCAAAAACCTTGTGGTTTGCCGACGCAGCCTCCGCCTGGAGAAGGGGGAGAATCTCTTGAGGATTTTGCCAAGGCGTGGGTCAAAAAGACCTACCACAAGCCGGGGAATGTGTTCTTGCATGCCCTTCACCGTTTGGATAAGCCGGTCAGTGGCCTTGTCCTCTTTGCGCGGACGAGCAAAGCGCTCAGCCGGCTGAATGAACAGCAAAGAGCCCAAGAGATTCAGAGAATTTATGGTGCTGAAGTAGAGGGGATATTGCCTTTCAAAGAGGGGAAACTCGATCACTATCTCATTCATAAAGAGCATCGGGCTGTTTTAGCTAAGGCGGGGGACAAAGAGGCCAAGCATGCGCGGCTCACCTTTCAGGTGATCCAATTTCGGGAGCACAGCACTCTTGTGAAAATTGAGCTTGAGACGGGCCGTTACCATCAAATTCGGGCTCAATTCAGTGCTATTGGTCATCCAATTATCGGGGATGGGCGCTACGGAGCGCAAGAACCCCAAGACGCAATCCATCTCCACTGCACGGATCTCGAACTCGAACATCCCGTCACGAAAGAAACCCTCCAGTTCCAATCCCCCCTCCCTTTTTAATAAGAAGTAAGAAACAAGAAAATATAATTCTACATGTCGGGGACAAAGCGGATACGCCCCGAAACGGGGCCCCACCCTCCGGTCGCAGTGCTTTGGTGAAGGGGAAGTCCATCTCTGGCAAGGCAAAAACTGTGGCTGGTGGGATGGGGTTTTGGGGAAGGGCCTCTCCTTCCCCGAGGTACTGCGCCTGGAAGGCGGGGCCCCGTTTCGGGGTGCCTCCAGGGCGCAGCCATTCGCCGCTACGGCAAAGCCGTAGGTAGGCGCAAGAGGGGCCAGCGGGGGACGAGGACGGATCGAGGGGCTCCATGAAATGGGGCGATCCGCTTTGTCCCCGACATGTAGAATTATATCCTCTTATCTTTCCTCTTCCATCTTCCCGCTTTCTTCAGTTGGTGAGGTGGAGGAGGTTGTGGAGGATCGACCAGCGCGGGGGCCGCTCTTTCGGGATGATGCCGCGAAGCCAGTAGTTCTCCATCTCTTTTTTAAAGCCCGATTCCTCTTTCAAAGTAAGCCAGTTGTTTAAAAAGAATCCAAAGTCGGTCGCATGTTCGCGGATCGGATAGGCATAATAACTCTTTCCAATCTGATTTCCGTAGTCGATCACCACATATTCAGGATGAAGTAAACACCAAATAATCGCCGTTGTTCGAGACCACATCATCGCATCGAGATTTTTGTTGATAGACTGGGTTGTGATGGGACTGTCAAACACAATGGCATTGGGAAAATTTTGCTTCGCGATTTCAATCTGAGCGCCCCCTGCGCCAATTTTGAGACCTTTGATGGATTGGGCAGATTTAAGAGTGAGAAAGGGCTTTTTATTGGCTCTCGGTACGACGAGAATGTTCCGGTCGTCGAGATAGGGAAAGGTGAATTGCATCGAGAGAAGTCTCTTTTCATTCATGATGATGGAGGACATGCCGATATCGAAAACTCCGTCTGTCAAATTTTCGGCTAAATGTTCGAATTGAAAAGGGATGAATTCGAGTTTGCAATTTAAATCTCTTGCCAGCTCATAGGCGTAGGCGATGTCGAATCCAACCAGCTCTTTTTGGTCGTTGTAGTAGCAGTAGGGAATGGAATCGATAAAAAAACCAACTTTTAAAACTTTGGTTTCTAAAATTTGTTTAAAGACTTCGGGGATGTACGATGTAGGAAAGCTTCTCGGAGCGCCCGTTTCGCCCTCCTTGAGAAAACTCGCTTGGACCGGTTTTTCAATGGCATCGGCAAGGTTGAGTTTCATGTAGAGCTTACCGTACATGTCTTGTGGATGAATGAAGGAATGTAAAGAGAAGATCGCAAGAGCAAAGATGGCAAGAGGCAAGGAAACTCGCGTCAGGAGATTTTTCCATTGCAACTGAATGATCCCGTAATAGGAATAGAGAGTGAGAATGAGGAGAGTGAGCACACTTGCGATGCTCATGAGCACTTGAAAATTCATCGTGAAGGGTTTGATGCCTAAGAAAAAGCTAGTCGCATCTTCGGGAAAGCCGAGCTCTTTGATCAAGAACAAAAGAGAATTGAAGTTGCCCGTTGACGATCCAAAAGAGAGGGGAATGGTCAGGATGGAGAGCAAAACCTGTTCCATCGCTGTGAAGGGATGACGGTAATAATAGGAGAGAAAAAAGAGGAAAAAGAGAATCATCGCATTGCCGATATGGCCAAAGCTATAGGCAAGGGGAAGAATCGTCTGAGAAGTCTCTCGGAACCTTTCGTGCGTCTGGTGTTTGTGAGCAAGTTTTTTTAGAAAATTGTTGATGAAGGGAAGAGCTGTGGTGCTCAAACCGGTGACAAAGGGAACAAGGCAGACCATGCGAAAGGCTTTTAAGACCTCTTGATATTTCATGGGTGTCAGAGCAGAGAGCAGAGAGGGCAAAACCCAAAAGACGACGAAGAAAACAGACGCGATGAATCCGAAGACGTAGAGTTGCATTTTGAAAAGATCTTCGAAATAAACTGTGCCAAAAGCGATCGAGATGTAGACGAAAGCGCCAATTGGAGAGAGGGCTCCTAACCATTGCAAGATTTTTTCAATGGTTTGATTCACTCTTTCTAAAGCGCCGATGAGCGGCTCTTTCTTTTCGACATGCATGAGGGCAGAGCCGGCGATCAGGCCAAAAATGGCGACAGCAGGCACGATGTTATTGATGATGTCGTAAAACGGATTTTCGGGAACGAGATTGGTCAAAAAATTCTTGGTGAAGTCTGATTCGACCTCACTCGAAGATTGAGCCATGATGAGTGGGGAATAGGAGCTCGGGATCAGGGTAGAGAGGAGATAGATGAGAAAAAAGACAAAGAGCCAAAGAGAGAGGAAGTAGAGCGAGCCCGATTTAAAGATTTTTTTTCCCAGTTCTGGACTCATCGACCCGAGGCCATGAATCAGTGAAAAAGCGATATAGGGAAGAACCGCCATTTGCAAGAGCATCGTGTAGGCTTCGCCAATAGGGCTCAAAGAAGTGGTGAGGGGGCCAAAAAATAGTCCCGTTGCAATCCCGAGAAGAACCGCAGTGAGGATCTGCCAGCCAAGAGTAAACTTTCCCATATCTCCTGTTGGATACAAGAAAGAATGTTAAATCACAATTTCTTCAGCAATTTGCACGGCGTTGAGGGCAGCTCCCTTCAGGAGTTGATCGCCGACCGCCCAGAATTCTAGCGTGTTCGGTTGGCTCGGATCGATCCGGAATCTTCCGCAAAAAACCTCATTTTTCCCCGTAGCGTCAACAGGAGTGGCAAATCGATTTGCGTCCCTATCCTCGAAAATTTTGAGCCCCGGGACTGTTTGCAAAATCTCGTAAACGGCATCGAGAGTGAAAGGTTTTTGAAATTCCACATTGGCGCTCAAACTGTGCGCCCTTAAAACGGGGACCCTGACACACGTTGCGCTCACCTGAATCGAATCATCTTCGAGAATTTTTCGCGTTTCATAGAGCATTTTGAGCTCTTCTTCGACATAACCGCTTGGATGCAGGGAAGAATTGTGGGGATATAAGTTGAAGGCATAAGGGAAGGGCAAAGTATGTGGGTAGGGGCGCAGCTCTAGAAGGGCTCTCGTCTCTTCTTGCAGTTCTTTGAGAAGGCGCGCTCCTGCGCCGCTCGCAGCTTGGTAGGTAGCTGTCACGATCCGTTTTACTTTAAAGAGTCTATGCAGGCGAAAAAGGGGCATCAAGAGAATGGTCGCTGCGCAATTGGGTGAAGTGAGCAAATTTCCCTGAATTGCATGGGGATTGATCTCGGGGATGATGAGGGGATGAGAGGTCCTAAAGGCCGAGCTCGAATCGATGCAAAGACATTTTGCTTTGGGAATCCACTCTTTCGAAACGCTGGAGCCTGCAGCAAAGAAGGCAAGATCGACTCCATCCAGACTTTTTAGGGGTTCAACGGGGATCGAATGCACTGTTTTCCCGCCCGAAGAAGCAAATAACCGAAGGGTTTTGTAAGGGAACTTTCGTTCGATGAGGAGCCGGACGATTTCACTTCCGACAGCGCCACTTGCGCCAATGACTGCAACCGTTTTCATGCATAATTAGGATAGCAAAGAACTGGGACTTTGTGCAACTATAGAACCCATGGTGGATCTCATTCAGAAAGCCGTTCATGAGGCGATTCGAGCGGCCGAATCTCTCAAATCTCCCACAAGTCTTGCCTTCATCGAAAAGGCTTCCGCGCTCATTGCCGATTGCTATGAAAAAGGAGGCAAACTCCTCATTGCGGGCAATGGGGGAAGTCTTTGCGATGCGATGCATTTTGCCGAGGAGTTGACCGGGCAGTTCCGACAAAAACGGGCGGCTCTCCCAGCCATTGCCCTCGCAGATCCGGGTCACATGAGCTGTGTGGCTAACGATATGGGCTATGATGCGGTCTTTGCCCGTGGAATCGAAGCATTGGGACGCCCAGGAGATCTCTTCATCGCGCTCACGACGAGCGGCAATTCTCCAAATCTGATTGCGGCTTTAACCCAAGCCAGACAGCAAGGGCTCAAAACAATCGCCTTTCTCGGAAAGACAGGAGGAAAGATGAAGGGGTGTACCGATCTCGAATGGATCGTTTCGGGTTTTTCTTTTTCAGATCGGATTCAAGAGGCCCATATGACGGCCATCCACATCATCATTGAAATGGTTGAACAGCGTTTATTTGCCTATGTGGCGCGATAAAATTCGTCTCTTCGGACAAAAACTGATCGAATCCAATCCCTGGTTTTTGGCTCCCTTGAGTTTTCTCTATGGAATAGCCATCTTCTTTCGAAATAAGCTCTACGATTGGAATCTTTTAGCCATCACAAAAGTGCCCTCTACCGTCGTGAGTATCGGGAATATCGTGGCAGGAGGAGTGGGAAAAACCCCTTTTGTTCAGCTACTCGCCTCTAGGTTCTCAAAACGAAGAGTGGCCATTTTATCGCGGGAATATGGCGCTTTACCAGATGAGGCTCTCTTACTATCTCGCAATCTTCCTTTTGCAAAAGTATTTGTTGCCAAAAATCGGGCAAAACTCGCTATCCAAATTGCGAAAGAGTTTGATCTCATTTTGCTCGATGATGGTTTTCAGCACCGCAAACTCCATCGCGATTTCGACATTGTCTTGACGAGAGAAAAGAAAGAACATTATCTTCCCTGGGGCTTTTTACGCGATAGCCCTAAAAGACTAGATAGAGCCGATGCCGTTTTCAGAGAAAATGAGCTAGAGCTCGTCGTCAAAAAGATTTTAGATCTCAAGGGAAATGAAATCCCCTCAATTCGAGGGAAAAAAGTGATCCTTTTTTGTGGGATTGCAAACCCTCACCGTTTTAGAAAAACTGTGGAGAGCCTCGGAGCTTTCATCGCGGCTGAAAAAATTTTTGCCGATCATGGCCAGATCGATCTTTCCCAGCTTCCCGAAGGCGAGCTCTATCTCTGCACGGAAAAAGATGCAGTCAAACTGCCCAGGACCGATCTTCCAATTCTTTTTTTACAAATGCAGATGCAGGTTGTTCAAGGAATTGGGAGGTGGGAAAAGTTGATTGAAAAAATCGATCAAACCCTCGATAATCGATTGCACCTATGAGTGAATCTATAAAAATTACTTTGCCAAAACTCGGTGAAAGCATTGTCAGTGCGACTGTCGTTCAATGGTTTAAGAAGGTTGGCGATCCTGTAGCGCTCGACGAGCCGCTTCTCGAAGTGTCGACCGATAAAGTCAATAGTGAGATCCCGTCGCCTGCGGCAGGTGTTTTGCAAGAGATTTTGGCCTATCCCGATCAAGAGGTCCAGGTGGGAGAACCGCTTGCTCTTCTCGGGACGAAAATGGCAGCTCCTACCGTGGCGGCAGTTCCCCTAGAAGCCCCTTCGAAGAACAGTCCTCAAGGAATGGAGGAATTTTTATCCCCTTCCGTGATGCGTCTTTTAAGAGAAAAGGGGATTGCTCTCAGTGAAATCGACAAAATCCCTCATTCTGGAAGCGGGGGTAGACTGACCAAGAAAGATATTGAGGACTATGTTCCCGCGGCTAAGGCGAAGCAGTGCCCAGCGACTGAACGGGTGAAGATGAGTGCGATGCGCAAGGCCATTGCCGACAATATGGTCAAATCTTTCTATGCGGCGCCTCACGCCTCTCTTGTTACAGAAGTCGATGTCACCAACCTCTTAAAAGTGATTCAAGAGAAAAAACAGGCCTTTTTGACAAAACAGGGAGCGAAATTGACCATCACCGCCTTTGTTGCCCGCGCCATGAGCCGAGCTCTTGAGGCTTTTCCTCTCATCAATGCTTCTTTGGATGGCGATACGATCGTGATGAAACGGTATGTCAATTTGGGCATCGCGGTGAGCGTCGATCAAGGCGTCATGGTTCCCGTCATCAAAGATTGCCAAAATAAAACACTCGGACAAATCGCGAAAGAGATTGCCTCTTTGGCGGAAAAGACCCGTTCCCACTCCTTAGCTCCCGATGATATCCAGGGAGGCTCGATCACCCTGACCAATTTTGGAATGACAGGCACGATGATCGGGATTCCCATCATCCGCCATCCGGAAGTGGCCATCGTGGGGTTAGGAGCCATCACCAAAAAAGTAGCAGCTATGCCCGACGATTCGATCGCGATTCGATCGGTGATGTTCGTGTCACTCACTTTTGACCACCGTGTCCTCGATGGGATTTATGGCTGCAGCTTTTTGAATGAACTTAAAAAACACTTAGAAGAAGATATGGCTGTCGAATGAAAGAATCAGGTAAAATGTCGTTTTTTGCTGCTGTCCTCATGAGTATCAACATCATGGTAGGGGCAGGAATTTATTATGCGGTAGGACCTCTTTCCGCCTCTTCTGGAACCGTCAGCTTTTTTGGCTGGCCTTTGATTGGACTCCTTCTCTTCCCTGTAATTTGGGGAGTTGCCCAAGCGGCAAAACTCTTTCCGGGCGAAGGCGGCTTCTATCACTACTGCTCTTCGGGGATCAATCAGACTGCCGGCTTTATGGCGCATTGGGCCTATCTCATTGGGTTCATTTGCTCTGCTGCAAGCCTTGCGACTGTTCTTCGGACGGGTCTTGCTCAAAATTTGGGCTTGAGCCTCTTGCAAGATCACCCCTTTATTTTCAATGCTATCGCCGTTGTTTTTTACAGCCTACTTCAGCTGCTCCCTCTTGGGAAAATCAGCAAAATTCAGAGCATTGCAACGCTCATCAAAATCACTCCACTTTTTCTCGTCATTGCTCTGACTGCTTTCTATTTCAACTCCCAGCTCTCTTTTGAGTTTCAAAAATTGATGTATTTGGGCGCGACCATTCCCACAGTCATTTTTGGCTACTGGGGATTTGAAGCTTGCTGCAGTATTGGCGGTTATTTGAAGGGCGGACCTCAAAAAGTCTCTTCGGTCATTTTAGTGGGCTTTTTGGCTACGACGAGCCTCTATCTCCTCTTCCACTTTGGACTGCTCCATATCATGGGGGCCGAGAATCTAGCGACTTATGGCGCTGTCGGGTTTCCCAAATTTTTGGGCTTAAGTCCTATCTGGGAAGCGGGGCTACAGGCGGCCATTTTGGGAGCGATTCTATTCTGCTGGGCAAACTCAATTCTCGGAATGTCGCTCAGCAATATTTCGAATATCCATGCGCTCGCTAAAGAAGGGATGATCGTAAAACCCCAAACTCTTTTAAAAGTGAACCAAAACGATCGGCCCGTTTGGATTGTCTTGATCCACGGAGTTCTCCTCTTCCTTCTTCTCACGTTCATCACGGATATCGAGATTCTCTTCTCTGTTTCGAATTTGGGGATTTTGCTTGCCTATTTCCTGACGCTACTCGCGGCTTTTCTCACCTACTGGAAGAGAAGAAACGTCATCCAAGTTTCTGTACTCAGTCTCGCATTCTTTTCTTGCGCGATTTTAGGGTACTATAGTTGGAGCAAACTTCCGAGCCTTTCCTACACGCTTCCTCTCATTGTGTGGATGGTGGCAGGTCTCATCCAATTCAAAATCCTCCAAGCCAAAAAAAGGCCCGCTCTATCTATTTAGAAGAACAGGATCGCCGCAAAGTTAAGAAAAGCCAGGTTTTCCGTCGAAGAGATAGAGGAATTCGGAGTGGATGATGTCTAGTTTGACATGATCAAAGGCATGCAGAATCTTGATCAGATCTTCCTGCACGACAGCGCGCCCATCATCCGAGATAAAACGGCAGCGCCACTGCTCGATGCAAAACGTTTCAGGCTGTCCTTCGGGCCAGACTCTCACTCCCCGGTTGGTGATCAGTTTGAGCCGTAAAGGCCCCACATTGATGTGGGAAATTTTTGAAAAGAATTCGGCCAGCTGTCCCCGGAAATAGATGTATACATCGATCCCGACGAGGCGTCGATCTGGGTTTGTGGGCACATGCTTGTGAACAAGAGCACTCTTTTCTTTCCCATAAACGGCAGCTTTCAGCTGTTCGGGTTTTTTTCCGAGATTTTTGATCACCGCTTCGCCAAATTCTTGCGTACCCACTTTTTTTCGACTCGTTCCCTCTTTGTAGATATCGTAGGTGTGGATGCCCTCTTCGAGCGTTTTGAGCCAGCTGTTGTGGATTGTAGAGGCAATTTCTGGCTGCCCAATGTGATCGAGCATTTGAACGGCGGCGAGAAGAAGTCCCGATGGGTTGGCCACGTTTTGCCCTGCCCGACGAGGCGCCGATCCATGGATCGCTTCGAACATAGCCCCTTTTTCGCCGATGTTGGCAGAGCCCGCAAGGCCGACTGAACCTGCAATTTGAGCGGCTACGTCGGAGAGAATGTCTCCATAGAGATTCGGCATGACGATGACGTCGAAAACTTCTGGAGTATCTGCCAGTTTTGCAGCTCCGATGTCAACGATCCAGTTTTCATTGAGAATATCTGGGTATTCTGCCGCAATTTCATCAAAAATTTTATGGAAAAGACCATCTGAGAGCTTCATGATGTTATCCTTCATGAAGAGAGTCACCTTTTTTCTTCCATGCCTTTTGGCATAGTCAAAAGCGTACCGGATGATCTTTTCCGAACCGGGTCGAGAAATCAGTTTGATCGAATGGCAAACGTCGGGAGTTTGCCGATATTCAATCCCCGCATAGAGATCCTCCTCATTTTCCCGGACAATGACGACGTCCATTTCTGGATGTTTGGTCGCGACAAAGGGAAAATAGGAAACACAAGGCCTTACATTGGCATAGAGTCCTAAAGTGGTGCGAATGGTCACATTGAGGCTTTTAAAGCCGCCGCCTTGAGGCGTGGTGATAGGGGCTTTTAAGAAGGCTTTCGTTCCTCGGATCACATCCCAATTTTTGGGGTCCATTCCCGTCTGAAATCCCTTGGTGTAGAGCTTTTCTCCAATTTCGATTCGGTGGAGTTCAAGTTGAGCGCCCGCTGCCTCCAAAATATGGAGAGTGGCTTTCATGATTTCTGGGCCAATTCCATCGCCTTCTGCCACAGCTATAGGGGTCTTTGCCATAAATAATCCTTTTCCAGAAGCATAACAGGTTGTAAAATTTAATCGTGATGCTGAAAACCATATTCGAAGAGGAGCGCGGCTACCTCAATCATTTCTTCGACCATATCGACTTGCCTCAAGCCGAAAAAGTTTTGGAGAAACTGCTCAGCTGCCGAGGAATGATCGTTCTTTCGGGAGTGGGGAAAAGTGGGCACATTGCCGAGAAATTGGCCGCGACATTTTCCTCGACGGGCACTCGTGCGATCTTTTTAGATCCAGGCAAAGCGCTCCATGGAGATATCGGGGTCGTGGGGAAGGGGGATCTCTTTTTATTTTTTAGTAAAAGCGGCTATTCTCGAGAGCTCATCGATCTCTTGCCCCATGTGCAGCGAAGGGGAGCGTTTACGATCGCTGTGGTTTCGGCGCTTCAGTCGCGGCTTGGCTGTCTTGCCGACCTTTCGATGGTGCTTCCCGTTTCTAAAGAAATTTGCCCTCACGATCTTGCCCCTACGACTTCGACGGCTGCCCAATTGATTTTTGGCGACTGTTTGGCGGCCGGCCTCATGAGGGCCAAAAATTTTTCAGTCGACGACTTTGCAGCGAATCATCCTGGCGGGATGTTGGGCCACAAAATCACCCATAAAGTTGCCGATCTCATGTTGAAGGGAAAAGAGATTCCCCGAGCAAGGCCCGATGCGATTCTTCTATCAGTTCTCCATGAGCTTTCTCAGAAGCGTTGCGGCTGTCTCTTGGTCATCGATGAAGAGAATCGCCTCTCTGGCATTTTCACAGATGGAGACTTGAGGAGATCGCTCGAGTCTCACGGATCTTTAGCGTTGAATTTGCCGTTGGGAGAACTCATGACCGCTCTACCCAAATGGATCGGCCCAGAAAAGCTCGCTTTTGAAGCGGTTCAAAAAATGGAGGAGGACCCAGCTCGCTTGATTACGGTATTGCCCGTTTTAGAAGAGGGAAAAGTGGTTGGGCTCATTCGCATGCACGATATATTGCAAAAGGTAACCTCATGATCATTGCCGTTTTTGTTTTAGGGTATTTGGCCATCATCTTTGAACACAATCTCAAGATCAATAAAACAGCATCTGCTCTCTTGATGGCTGTTTTTACCTGGATGTTCCTCTTTTTGTATTTTCCCAATTTGCATCAGCTTGGAGAAAAAGTCAGCGATATCAGTCAGATCATCTTTTTTCTTCTCGGGGCGATGACCCTGGTTGAGGTGATCGATGTGCATAAAGGATTCAAGGCAATCACCGATCTGATCCATACGAGCTCTAAGAAAAAAATGCTCTGGATCATGGGATTCATCACTTTTTTCCTCTCAGCTATTCTCGATAACTTGACGACGACAATCGTGATGATCTCTCTTCTTCGGAGATTGATCCCCGAGCAAAAAGAGAGATGGATTTTAGGAGCCGCTGTCGTGATTGCGGCCAATGCCGGAGGCGCTTGGACGCCAATCGGCGATGTCACGACGACAATGCTCTGGATCAATGGGAACATCACGACTCTCGAAGTCATGAAAAACCTCTTTTTCCCGAGCGTCGTCTCGCTTCTCGTCGCTCTTCTTCTAATCGGTTGGAATCTGAAAGGAGTGTATCCCAGGGCGGCAGCGCGCGCTCATGAAGAAGAGGTGGAACCAGGAGCTCGCCTCGTCTTTTTTGCAGGGCTTGGAGGACTCATCTTTGTTCCCATCTTTAAAGCATTGACAGGATTGCCTCCTTTCATGGGAATTCTTCTATCTCTTGGATCTCTTTGGCTCATCACAGATGTCCTCCATGCGCCTCATGAAACGAGACAACACCTCCGCTTGCCGCAAATCCTCACCCGTATCGACACTTCTGGCGTCCTCTTTTTTCTCGGGATTTTGCTCTGCATTGCCGCGCTCGATGTTGCGGGAATTTTGGAAGCGCTTGCCCGCTTTCTCGATCAAGCAGTGGGAAATCTCTCTCTCATTGTGACTTTCATTGGACTCATTTCTGCTGTGATTGATAACGTGCCTCTCGTCGCGGCTGGGATGGGGATGTACGATCTAACCACCTATCCTCCCGATTCGTATCTCTGGCAGATGCTCGCTTTTTGCGCGGGAACAGGGGGCAGTATCCTCCTCGTCGGCTCTGCTGCGGGTGTGGCCTTTATGGGTCTGGAAAAGGCCGATTTTCTCTGGTATTTGAGGAGGATAAGTCTGATTGCACTTCTCAGCTACCTGTCGGGAGTCGCTGCCTTCGTCTTGCAGCAGACGCTATTTTAATAGATATTATTTAAGTAGAAATTAAGCTCAATTTAATATAAAATATCTGAAATTAATTTTGAGTTTATTTATGTCTTTGGTTGTTCAAAACAATAATTTAATTCCAGGGGGCCAGTTGATTTTGGCCGAGATGGGACTTTCTAGAGAGGAAACAAGTACTCTTCAAAAAGGCCTCGTCTACCTGCAGGGTCCAGAAGTAGATCAGTGGATAGAACGGCGTCGAGGAGATTTTGAAAATATCGCTCGGGCGGTCCAAAGAGGTGTTGAAATTCGAGACAAATTGAGTGGGATTCAAAGGTGCACGCAAGAAGCGCTTACGAGTCTGGAAAAGATTGCGGGCGATCGCAGGGAATTAGACGGTAGGGTAGAGAGTGCACAAGCGACTTATGAACGGCAAAGGGCGCAACTCTCTGAACAACTTGAAGGGGTTCGAAATAGTTTGAGAGATGAACACAGAATCGCCCTTTTCACATTCAAAAATCCTCTCGCAACAAAAATGGGGCGTGCTGTTGCGTCTATAGGGCGCTATGCTCTAGATGCGATGGTTCCTCTTGTGGGAGCGTTGCATCGCGATACTCTTGCTCAAAACTGTCATCAAGTGTCCTTAACTGCCATCCAACAGTGTGCTTCGACAGCTTTTCAACCGACTTTCTATGTGCCGCTTCTCGTTGCTGGAGCTGTAGGTTATGTCTGTCATAAAGTGCATCAGATTGGACAACGGATCTTGAGAAATCAAAGAGAAGAAATTCGGTTGAATGGTGAAGTAAATGCGCGCGTGCAAGAGCATGCAGCACAAGCGGCGCAGTTCGTAGAGCAAAGAGGAAATTTAGAACGGAGCCATACCGAGCAGCGTAGAGTCCTTGAGGCAGGAGAACAAGAGCGCATCGTCTTAGATCGGGAAAACGCACAGGTAGATTCCTTCAAGGAACGGGTTCGTGCTGCGATCATGAAAGACATTGTTCACCGTGAAATTGCCCAGCTAGAGCAGACTTTTACATATCCTCCAGCAATTGCGGCAGAGGTAGGCCAAAAGAGTATGATGAACGTATTCGATGGGATACTGGTTGCCTATTCCGGCAAGGGCGCTTCGTCTGTTCTTGCTATTCAATAAATGAAAAGGCCCCGCAAGATTTGCGAGGCCTTCGTATTTTAGGAGTCTTGATCGATTAGATATCGAATTGGACTCTGAGAGAAAGTCCGTTCAGTGTGAGGTTACCACGGGCTACGGTCTCATTCATGTAGATCCCTGTAGCTGCTGGTGTGGTTGTAGGAAGGCCAGTTACACCAGAATAGAATTTCTTGAGGTTCAACTGATCCAACCACTCATGGAACTCATAAGCGAGTTTCAGAGCCACGTGATTTTTCTTCTTGTTGAAGAATTTACCCCAGCTAATACCGAGAGCGATCTCGAAGTTGGGAACGTTTTGGAAGAAGTCTGAATCGAGACCATATCCCTCGACGCTTTGACCAGGCAAAGTGTAGTTTTGATCGATATCAAACTTACCAAAGAGCATGGATGCAGCGACATTGCCAAAGAGATTCCATCCCTTGCCAATGATCCACTCTGTGTCCAAGCCAGCTCTTGCACCAACACCCCAGAAATCGTTCTCAGCATGCATGATGCTGCGGGTAGATGTAGATGCGGTTGCGCCGCCCATATCGACAGAGTAGTGTTGATCGATCCATCCTGCACGAAGGCCGAAGTGGGGAGACATCACTAGATAACGGCTGACATAGTGGGGTTTGCCCAGTCTGATATCAAACGTATTGTAGTGGGCGTCCCATTTTGCGCTGGTTCTAGCGCCAATTTGAGCTGCAGGAGTTCCGATTCCCAAAGCCCACTGGGGAAGAATCACTCCTAAAGCAGTGTTGGCGTTCCCGTGTTGGTAGTTGGTAATATTTAACCAAGTCCAATTGAAATCGAGATTCCATGCATCGTGATCGAGGTAGAAACCAAGACCGACTCTTAAACCTGGGTTCCAGTCATAGTCATGGGTATCTCTTGAGAAACCAACAATTCTTCCGTTGGTAATAGGTGTATTGGCTCCAGGTGCAGTTGAATCTTCAATTCCGAAGTCTAAACCATCCTCTTTTGCCTGCATAGCCAAAGCATCTACGTGAACGTAGAAATCTCTTGGGCAATTCAGATCCATATCAAAGGGATAGGCAAAAGCGAATGGGCCAGGACGTGGCTCTTCGCAACATACAGGGGGGGATGGTGGTTCGCAAGGGTCTCTGGGAATCGCGTTCAGGCTTGTTGTCGCAAGGAATGCGGCAACAGAGGACGCTAGCACCCTGCCGAACGACTTGTTCCACTTAAAATGCATAAAGTCTCTCCGATTTTTCTTGTTTAGAGGTAGCTTTACAGGGCAGACCTCTTGTTAATAAAACGCCCTATACCCTGGGAGCGGATGATTCATCATCTACTTTAGACCAAAGCATAAGGTTGGTTTTCACCCACAATAAATTTTTGCCAAGAATGTTGCAATAAAAATTTAACTTTCATGGGGAAGAAAGTCTTTTTCAAATCTAGCTTTGCGAATTTTTTTAGATTTAACGTTCTCTTTTTTAAGGTGTTGAGAAAATCTTTTCGAATAAACATTGCAGAAAAATCTCGAGATTTAGTATGTTTCTATCTTCGTTCAAATCAGAAATCCTGAAAAAAACGAATGAAGATGGCGAGACCATCTGCTCTATTTTGACAGTAGAAGAAGAGAAGAGTATTCAGAAGAACTTAAGCTTGTGTAAG
>CAYRJU010000020.1:0-28224 GCA_964424735.1 uncultured bacterium | reverse complement strand
GATTCTACGGGCTTTGACGCAAAAATCACCCCCAAATTTTACTTGGATAGGTTCAAATTATTTTACCAGGAGGAATCCAATAGACGGTTAATCTATGGGACTCTATAATGGAGCACCATGAAAAACAAAAGTTTAATCCTCTCAACTGGCCTCGCCATGTTCTCCATGTTTTTTGGATCGGGCAATCTGGTATTTCCCTTAGTCGTTGGCCAGATGAGCGAAGGCCATTTTACCCTTGCGGCTCTCGGTATCCTCCTTACAGGCGTTCTCGTTCCTTTTCTCGGCATCCTCGTCATGCTTCTCTTCAACGGAAGTTCCTCTGATTTTTTTGGCAGACTCGGTAAACCGGCTACTTTCTGGTTTCCCCTCTTTGCCCTTTCTCTCATGGGACCTTTTGGTGTCCTGGCCCGTTGCATCACGGTCGCTCATGGCGCTTTCAAACTGCTGACTCCCAGTCTCAGTTTGTGGCAGTTTAGCCTCATTTCCTGCGCAGTCATCTTTTTATTGACGATTCGCAAAAATCGGATTGTTCCGCTCCTCGGTTCCGTCCTCACTCCAGTGCTTCTCCTATCCCTAGCGGCCATTGCCTTTTTCGGTTTAAAATCGGCCGACCTACCTACCACTGTCACAGGTTCTGCCTGGAGTAGCTTTAAAAATGGAATTTTGCAGGGCTATCAGACGATGGACCTCTTAGCCGCTTTCTTTTTTTCAGCTTTTGTCATCAAACATTTGAAGGATCGGCAAACAGAAGAGACGAGATCGCTCTCCGTGTTTTTCAAGGCATCTCTCATAGGAGCTGGCCTCTTATCCCTCATCTATTCTGTTCTCGTCCTTTTAGGCGCGATTTACGCTCCGGAACTGGCCCAAGTAGAGCCCCAAGAAATGCTAGCCCTTGTGGCTGAGAAGGCGATTGGGCCTCTGGCTGCCCCGATTGTTTGCTGTGCGGTTGTCTTGGCCTGCCTGACAACAGCCATTGTTTTGGCCTCTCTTTTTGCCGAATTCTTAAAAAAAGAGGTGACGAAAGATCGAATCAATCTCTCCACCGCCCTCATTACGACTTTAGGGATCGCTTTCTTTACCTCCATTCTCGAATTTGCGGGGATTGCCCGGATCATTGGCCCCATCTTGGAAGCCATTTACCCTGCGCTCATTGTCTTAACGGTCCTAGGTATTTTCCATAAACTCTGGGGATGGAGATCCATCCGACTTCCCTTTGCGCTCGCGTTCCTCGCAAAACTCCTCTTGAGAATCTAATGAACTGTCCTTGCTGTTCAGAGAAACCTTACGCTGAATGCTGCAAACCCTACCACGATGGCAAACTCCTTCCTCCCACAGCTCTTGCCCTGATGCGCTCGCGCTACTCTGCCTATGCGCTTAGGCTAGCAGACTACATCATCCAAACAACCCATTCCAAAAGCCCCTATTTTGAAAGAGATCGAGGCAAGTGGAAAAAGGCCATTTTGGAATTTTGCACAACGACCCAATTTCTCAAGCTAGAAATTTTGGATTCTACCGAATCTTCTGTCCATTTCATTGCCCATTTGGGCCAAACCCTTCTCGAAGAGAAGAGTCTATTTGAAAAAGTAGACGGAAAATGGCTCTATGTAAAGGGTGATATCAAACATCACCCACAAGTTAGAAGAGAACAGGATCTACAGGATCGTAAACGGCAGGATAAGAAGGATGATATACTCCCTTAAATTCCAATTTCCTCTTTCCAAAGTTCATCCATAAACCGTGGTATCCTATTTTTTTCCTGCGAATCCTGCCGTTTACGATCTTGCAAATCCTGTTTTCCTTCTGAACTTTTTCAGCGATCTGCCATAAAGGATTCTTTACCCAAAACAATAACCTCCGAGAGCCACTCCGAAAACAAAGAATACTGGAGCCTGGATCGGTTGCACCCGATAGAGGCTATAGGCAATGTTCAAGAGGCAAAGAACGATGAGCGAGGGGTAAAGGATCTCGAGAATGGGCCCCCAGAGCTTCATGATTCCGCTAAATCCAAGCGTTGCCATCATGGCAGTCCCCATCAAAGTCATTAAGAGCGATAAGCTCTTTTGAATCCGATTTTTCAAGAGATCTTCTTTGAGATAGTTGGAAAAAACGGCTGCAAGCGAAATCGCTGTCGTCAAGCAGGCTAAAAAGACCGCTGCTGCCGAAATGATCCCTCCAAAAGGCCCTAGAATTTCAATAGAGATTTTCTGCAAGAGGGCTTCCGGGGCAGCGTCTAAAAAACTGTAGTGGGCAGCTGTCCAGCAAAGACCGATATAGGTGATCATGAGAAGGCCAGAGGCGATGAGACTTGCCTGCACCATGCGGCGCCGAATGACGATTGGATCATTTGTTCCTTGAGAAAGATGAGGCAAAATGAGAGTGGCAAAGAGAAGCGCCGCCGTCAAATCCATCGTTTGATATCCCATTTTGAGCCCTTGGGCGAAATAGTGAACACTTCCCCCCACTACCTGCTCTGGCGGAGGCGCTAGAATCCCCCCCATAATGACGATCGAACCGAGGGTCAAGAGAAGAAGCGGCGTCAGAACAACCCCCAAAAGGTCAATGATTTTTTGAGGTTTGACGGTGAGCAAAAAGACAAAGGTGCAAATCAAAAGGCTAAAGAGCGGTAAGGAAATGGGCAAATAGGCATAGAGGCTCGCATGCATCAACGTGATCAATCGGGGCATGGCTCCTACAGGGCCTTGGCTGAGTTGGAGGATGAGGAGAAGGAAAATGGCAGGCCATTTCCCAAGCCTTTGTAAAAAAGCATGGATATTGCCTCCATAGAGCATCATTGCGATCAACCCCAAAAAGGGAAATGCCACCGCAGAAAATCCCAGCCCCAATACCGCTGCAGGCGTCTCACTCCCCGACATTTTTCCCACAAGGAGGGGGAAAATGATATTGCCAGCTCCAAAAAACATGGAAAAAAGGGCAAGACCCGTAGATAGAATGGACAGTTTGGGATGTTGGGCAATTGCGCGTGTGGACATAAAAGTCTCCTCGGTTGTATCAGCCTCTTTCCGCCGGAGCTTCTTGGATTTTTTTTGTTTTTTGGGAGAAGTTCAGGCGGTGAGGGCGATTAGTTGGATGTAAAACACACCACAACCCAACCGGCCACCGTAAGGGTGGCTGTTGTCATATGCACATATGCGTTGGTTGTCGTGTTTGTTTTCATCATTCACTAATGCCCATACCTGAACGTATGGATTTATGCTCCCATCATAAAATAAGAGATGGAAAAAAACAACCCAAATCTTATATTGAAAAAATGCACCCGTGAGGAGTTGAATGACCGAAGCTACTAGAGTTCCTACTTGGATCCACCGTTTCTTGATTCCCGTTACCTTTCTCGCTCTTTGCCCCCCCACTGTCTTTGTCTTTTGGTATACAGCCACAGCGCTGGATGGCTCTTTCCAAGCCTTTTGGCAGATGCTTTCCTCTCTTGGACTTTTCCCCACGTTTGCCAAAATTTGGGTGCCCGTTTTTTTTGGATCGGCAACAGCTTGGAAAATTCTCGCCTCTTTTGCCGCCTTTCAGCTCCTTCTCATGAAAATCGTCCCTGGAAAACCGTTTGTTGGCCCCATCACCCCCAAAGGAAATATTCCAATCTACAAAGCGAATGGTTTTCCCTGTTTTCTCATCACGTTTAGCGCCTTCTATCTGGCCAGTTTCAAATTCCACCTCTTCTCCCCCACCATCATCTATGACAATCTAGGGCCCCTTCTTGGCGCCCTCAACTGTTTCAGTCTTCTCTTTTGCCTCTTTCTCTACTTCAAAGGCAAAACAGCGCCCTCGAGCACCGATTCGGGAGCCAGCGGCTACCACCTCTTCGATTACTATTGGGGAACAGAGCTCTATCCACGCATCTTTGGCTGGGATGTCAAAATGTTCACCAATTGCCGCTTTGGCATGATGAGTTGGGGGCTCATTCTTCTTTCTTACGCGGCCAAGCAAGAAGAGCTCTATGGCCTCAGCGACTCGATGTTGGTGGCGGTGGCTCTACAGTTCATTTATATTGGAAAATTTTTCATCTGGGAAACGGGCTATCTGCGATCCCTCGACATCATGCATGATCGGGCAGGTTTCATGATCTGTTGGGGCTGTCTCGTCTGGCTTCCCTGCATCTATACTTCGCCTACCCTCTATCTCGTTCACCACCCCAATCACCTGGGAACCCCTCTTGCTCTCACGATTTTCTCTGCAGGCGCCCTCAGCATTTTGATCAATTATCTCGCCGACCGGCAAAGACAACAAGTGCGCGCGAAAAATGGAGCCTGCCTTGTTTGGAGAACCAAACCCTCTCTCATCCACGCAACCTACGAAACAGGGGCGGGAGAAACCAAGCAAACGCTTCTTCTCGCTTCGGGCTGGTGGGGGCTCTCTCGCCATTTCCACTATATTCCCGAACTTCTGGGAACTTTTTTCTGGAGCTTGCCAGCTCTCTTCTCTAACTTCTTTCCCTATTTCTACTTTGTCTTTCTCACGGCTCTACTCCTCGACCGGGCTTTTCGCCATGACAGGCGCTGCGCCGACAAATATGGGAAATACTGGAATGCGTACTGTGAAAAAGTCCCCTACAAGATCATTCCTTACGTATTTTAGAAGCCTCTAAAGGATGTGCAAAGATAAGAGAAAGGGGAGGCCCCGGGCGCGAACTTCTTGGGGGTTCGGGGCCTCCCCGACTCTCAGCTTATTTTGTGGACTACCTCCCGACAGCAAATTTTTCTTGAGCTAAAATTTGTTCAAGATATACTTTAGTTTCTATGGACTGGGAAAACAATATTATTTTCAAAGTAGTCTTTGGAATTCTCGGTGATTATGTTTGCGCCCTTTTAATCGAAAAAGGCATTTCTATCCTTCAAAACAGAAAATTCCAAAGCAAATATGCTTTTGGCGTCTTTCTACTCATCTTAGCTGTCACCGCATTGGTCAAAGGAATTCTTTTACACTGAAGAACCCATTGACATCTAATGAGGCGTCTTGAGAAAATTTAAGGTTCTTAAGAAATTTTTATCAAGTAAGTAAGGGGGTATTGGATGTCGACAGAAATAGAAGGCGACTATTTCTCCAGGTTATATGACAGTAACCTAAGAGGCATTTGGGACAGTTTGCTCCCCGCTCCCGATATTCGGGTCATTAGAAAAAATGGGACGATCGAAAAAATCGATCAAACGATTCAAGATGTAGCCCTTCATTACCTATCCAGTTTCGCTCAGCTGATCACTTCCCTGGCCACTCTCCCCTTTACCTTTGTAGCCAGCACCCTTTCTTCTTTCGGAAGACAAGTCACGGTAAAACAGCCTTCTCATCAAGTGGACCATCACACGCCCACCGCTTTTGGTTTTGCAAACTCTGGGTTTCAAGATGGGGCGATCGGAACCTCTTTCGATCCTTCAAGCCTGAAAGGTCAAGGGATTGGAGATTGGGATAAAATTCTCAAGAGGGCCATTCAGAAGGTAACGGAAAATGGGGAGAAAATTGGAGCTCTTACTCAGGGCATTACTCTCAAAGAGGGGGAGCGTCTTGAAGATCTCTTCGTAAACATCATGGACTATCCAGATGTCTTCGCAAAGCTCTTAGCCAATCTCGGATGCACTGCCTATCGGATCTCACTAGAGCGCTCCGTCATTGAACCAGAGCCCGGCAAATTCAACGATTTCGCCATTCAAAAATACCGAGCCCTTTTCAAAGCATTGAAAGATAACGGCATTGAGCCTTGGATCACACTTCACCATTTCACAAATCCCCAGTGGTTTGAGACCCAAGGAGGGTTTGAAAAAGAAGAAAATATCGGTGGGTTTGTTCGCTACGCTGAGAAAATGATGGATGCGTTTCCCATGATCCAAAATTGGATGACGTTCAATGAGCCAGGCATTCGGGCCATGGAAGGCTATGTGCGCGGAGAGCACCCCCCTCAAGAAAGTCATATCCCAACAGCTGCTCAAGTGATGCGAAATCTCTTGATCGCGCACACCCAAGCTTTTCATGCCATGAAAGCCAAGAAAGAGAGTCTCAATATTGGAATTACGCACCAATGGCTCAAATTTTTACCCTTTGACTCCAACCCTCCTGAAAAAATGACAGCTTTCTTCTATACAAATTTGGTTCACACTCCCCTTTTGCAGTTTTTCAAAGAGGGTGTCATGCAGGTTAAAATTCCCTTTCGGACTAATGTAGAACTGCGGGATGAAAGAGAAGGAAAAGTGGCCGACTTTTTAGGTGTTCAGGCCTATGGATTCCCCCGAGTCAAGATCGGCTGGAATGGAGGAATTTTCTATCCCGGCGCTGCAGATAAAGTGCACAACTTCGTTCTCCCCTCTTTAGGGGTTGGATTCACTGCGGGATCCACCTGTGGACCAGAAGGCAGCATGCAATATTTTGGCCCTCCTTGTAACCCGAGCGATTTGGTCCAGGTTCTCGAAGAAGCTTTTTCGATCCCACAGGAAAGGATTCCAGCTATTGGCATCACAGAAACGGGCGCGGACGCCAAGAGAATGAATTTTGGCGACAGAAATATCAAAGTGGACAATGAGGCTCAAGCTCGAGCTTTTGGAGAGATTTTTGCTATCACCCAAAAATATCCTCTCGCTTGCCTTTTCTTTTGGACACTCAATCGCCATTGCGAATGGATCAGCGGCGGCCAGCCCCATTTAGGAGTGACGAAACTCAAAAATGAACAAGATGGCAGCATCTCTTATGAAAATACTCCTGGCTTAGAGAAAGTCAGAGAAATCTTCCAGGCTATGCAACAGGATCTCTTTGTCGAGAGGACGGCTATTTAGAGGGCGTTTGCAAATTCAGAAAGAACAGGATGTGCAGGATCGTAAACGGCAGGATAAGAAGGATCATACACTCTCTTAAAATTTCTTCCTGTACATCTTTGCCACTTGTGATCCTACAAATCCTGTTCCTTCTGAATTCGCACCCTCTTAGAGATGTTCTTTGAAAAAGGCGGCAAGAAATTGACCGACCTCTTCGTGTATTTTGAGCCGATCGGTTTGGATCCTTTCAGTTTGGATATCGGGTCGAAGCAAACTCTTCCCTACATCCGATACGCGATTTAAGAATACGTAGTGGGAAACTTTATCTCGAAAGAGCTTGAGTTTTGCAGGTTTTAAATACTCGACAATTTTCAAGGCATGTTCTTGGTGCGGCAAGACCTCATCTTCTTCTGAAGCAACGAGCGCAACGGGCACTTTTACCTTTCTAAAAGATTCTGCGGAGATCGCAAAAGCTGCTGGAGAAAGAAGCGCTAAAGCTTTGATGCGAGCGTCTGTAAAATTGCCTTGCGCTTCGGAAAAATCGGTGTGTTCGATCATCTCGAGATTGATCCGATCGATCTCTTTGTACCTTTTGAGAAATTCGATTGCGCATGTCTTCACATTTTGCGCTCTGGCTCCCCCCAGAATCAATCCCGTCATCCCTCCGAGGGAATAGCCTATAAATCCAATTTTTGCAGGATCGATTCGCTTTTTTAAGAGAGGATCTTTGAGGAGTTCGGAAATAGTAAAGGTAATGTCTTTTGCCCTGTCCCAAAAATGAAGAGTTAAGACGGGGTTGTAATTTCTCCAGGAATTTCCATAGTGCTCAACAGAGGCAACGATGAAGCCATTTTTTACGAGATGATTGACGAGCCAACTCCGATCGCGCCGATCCCCACCATGCCCATGCGACATGAGAATGAGCGGATACTTTCCTTCGGCAATAGGAACATCTCGAATCTCCTTCGGATGCTCCCAAACAGGATCTTCGGGCGAATCAACCGGACCTGTCTGATCGGTCGGATACCAGATTTCGACGAGAACGGGCCTTTGTCTTTTTTCATCTTGATATTGGGCGGTGTGCACTCCAATATTTTCTGCAAGCGCATGGGGAACAGTCGCCTTCGTCATGGATTGAAGGGAGCCAAAGAGGAAAAGAAGCGAGAGGACCCATCTCATGATCTCTACCCTAACAAAGAATCGAATTGCAGGGAAGACAAAAAAATGGCATACTTGCCGACATCAGGAGAATTTTATGAACCGTTTGGGAAATATTATTTTTTACGTCGAAAATGTAGAAAAAACCATGGCTTTTTTCGAAAAGGCTTTTGGTCTCACGAGATCTTTTATCGATCCGACAGGAAGCTACGGACAACTCGAAACGGGATCTACTGCTTTGGGATTTGCCTCTTTAGAACTCGCCAACCAAAACCTTCCCCAAGGCTTTAAGCGCATCACACCCAAAGAGCTGCCTGGCTGCGAGATCTCTTTCACTGCCAAAGATGTAAAGCGCTCTTTGAATGTCGCTGTCAAAGCGGGAGCAGAACTCATCGCTTCACCCGAAGAAAAACCCTGGGGACAAATGATCGCGTACGTGAGAGATTTCAACGGGATTTTGATCGAGATCGCAAGCGACATGATGGCAGCCTGCACCAAAGAGAGCTGCTGCTGTCATTAAAGTTTGTCCTTGAAGAAAGAAACAGTCTTTTTCTCCCAGTCGGTAGCGGCTTTTGCATTGTCAATGGGATTGCCGCCATAGGCAAACCATTTCTTTAAAACAGGATGAAACCCTGCCGTTCCTTTTGCTGGGGCATGGCCCACATTGGGGTAACTCAGGTGGGAGTAATCGATTTTGGATCGGTATTTTTGTAGCCTTTCCACGATCTGCCTTGCGAAGAAATGAGAAGGCCACATCTGATCATCCTCAGCAGAAATGAGTAGAAGGGGACACTCCAATTTCTCTACGCAGATTGCAGAAGGTTCAAGGACTGCTGGATCCCTCATAGAATGGAGGAAGCTAGGAGTTGCTCGGATAGCGGTTTGTTCGCACTCACCCGTTTCTCTTTGAAGATAGGAAAAAGGGGCATTGGGAGCTAGAGGTTGATTCTGATAAAGCCAAACAGGAATGTGCGGATCCTCAAAAGCGCCGTAGAGGAGACTACTCGGCACATGAGCTGCAATCGCATGAATTTTTTGAGGAAATAGAGTCCCCAAAAGAAGAGAGAGCTCAGCGCCTCTCGATGTTCCCCAAAGCCCAATTCTATCTACGAAATGAGAGAGAAGCGATAGCGCCTTTTCAAAATACTCTAGAGGAATGCGGTGTAGACGTTTTGGGAGAGATTCAGCCCCAAAATAGGCAAGCGCCAAAGCGTAAAACCCCTCTTCTGCCAATTCTTTCGCTCTAGACTCTGGAATTCCTCCGCTCGAACCACCCAAAACAATCACGGCAGACTGAGGAGAGCCTTTAGAAAAAAGAGTCCCCACAATCCCCTCTTCTCGAATTTCTCTCCTATTCAACGAATAGCCTCTAAAATTGCCGCTCGAGTCGTTTCGGTGCTATTTTCAGGAATCCCCATGAGTTCAAAAAAAGAGCTCACATCCATCTCAATCGCCTCTTGGATCGCCTTTTCAAAATCTTCAATACGGCTCACCTTTTTGGCAAGACCTTTTTGAAGGGGCAAACTATCAAACTGCTGGCCCTCTGGAATGACGTGTAGCACTCGTTTTCCTGCAGCAAGCGCTTGAAAAGCCGCTGTGGATTGATGGCAGACAACGAGATCGGCAAATTTGAGAGCTTCTGTCAACTTAAACGGATTTTTCAATCCCGTCTTTGGGTGGTGCTGAACGATCACCATAGTCCCTTCGATTTGGCCCATCCCCTCTTGAAAAAGGGCATACGCCTCCTCGTATTCTCTCCCGTATCCACCGATCCAGAGAATGACTTTGGAAGGGAGCTTTACGTCGAGAGTGGGGTGCCCCACGACCCGAATGGGTCGATTGGGAAAAGAGGCGCGGAGAGATTCACAGGGAATCAATAAGAGTTCTGCCCTCTTTTCGACAAAGTGGGCCATCTTGAAATAGGGGTTTTCTCCCTCTGCATTGAAATTGTCCCAATAGGCCCATGTCATAACTCCCCGATTGCGGAAATAATCGAGCACCTGAGCTTGCAGCTCAGAGGCTACTCCCGTGATGACGAGTTCCGGTTCAATGTGTGGGTAATGCGAAAAGGGGCGGATTCGCTCTTTGGGAAGAGTCTCTACCAATTTCGCAGAAATGCCACTTGCCAAAACTAAGTAATCCCCTCCCAGCTCTCGGATCACAGGAAGAAGCGCGTTCGTTTCTCCCGCATCGTGCAAGTGGAATAAGAGTTTTGTCCTTTCCGCAAAGACAGAGCTGAAAAACAGGATAAAAATGAAAAATAGCCGACCCATATGGAAAAATCATACTGAAAACAGGATCGAATGGCAAGAATCTATTGCAACCTTTTCGACTTTCCATAAAATGTTTATATGATTCAATTCCTGATGGCTATGACTCTATTCCTCACTCCAACCGATCCAAGACTCAATGAAGAGTCCACGAAGGTTTGCCCTTGCAATATCCCGACTGAAGAAATCCAGTCGATTCTCAGCAAAATGTACGAAATTGCTTTTGGAGAAAGCCAAGATCGAGCCAAAGCTGTTCTCGTCGGACTCGCAGCTCCCCAAATCGGAATCCAAAAACGGATCATTCTCGTAGATACAGCGGCAACGGGAATTTTCACCAAAGATTCAGGTCCTCCTCCTCCTCAAATCAAAGAGTTCATCAATCCAGAAATTTTGTGGCAATCGGAGGAAAAAATCATTTGGCGAGAGGGGTGTTTTTCTACAGATTGCATTTGTGGCCTTGTTCCCAGATCGAGTAAAGTTCTCATCCGGGCCTATAACGGCCAAGGCGATATTTTTACAGAGGAGTACGAAGGGTATGTGGCCCGCATTTTTCAACACGAGATCGATCATTTAGATGGGATCCGATTTCCCGATCGGATTTTTGATGATTCTGCTCTTCACTGGGTAGAAAAAGATGAGATCCCTCAATATCGAATCCATTGGATGAACTGGCCCAAAAAGATAAGCCGCTCTGAGTGGCTGAAGATGAAAGGAAAATGAGATGCGTATTCTCTTTTTCTTTCTCCTCCATTTCGCCCTCTTTTCTGCCGATTTTGACTGCATTCTGATTGGATCGAGCCCTTTTTCCCTATTTGAAGCTCTCTACCAGCACCATTCTGGGAAACGGGTGCTCATTCTCGAAGAGGCCGAAGAGTGCGGGGGAGCCTGGAAGGGCATCCCCATCTGCGGACTCATGCACGTCGATTTGGGCTGCCACCAAATCGGACACGATCTCAATCTCAAACATTTTTTAGAAACCTATACGGGATGCCAGATCGTCTCTATGGATCATCCCGAACTTCCGTTTGAGCAAGGAAAAGGTGCAAACGGTTGGTATTTTTCTAGAGGATGTTACGAACTGATCGAAAATCTGCTGAGGCTCATTTCGGCTACAGACATCGCTCTTCTCACAAATGCCCGAGCAGAAAATGTCTATATCGATGCCCCTCAAAAAATGGCCATCGTACACACTAAAGACGCCTCTTATACCACAAATAAACTGATCGTCACCCCGATGACGAGCCTCAATTTGCAGCCGAGCACCTATCCACAAAATTATGGGAAATCAAAGCACTATCATTTGTATATGCTGATCCAAGACCCCACTCCCCCTCGCTTTTCTTACCGAGGAGGCACAGTGAGCGGCATCTCCAGAATGATGAATTTGACCCCTTTTGTGGGTTTAAACGGCACGGGAAGACATCTCATCGTCTTTCAGACCTATCATGAACAATACTTGGCTAAAGCTGAAGATCTTCTCGAAGCCCTCAAAGAAAGTAAACTCGTCGATGAAAGCGCCTACATCTTAGAAAACGAAACCTACATTTATGAGACGGGGATCTTCCATCAAGGCCTCATTTCCATGATGGGAGCGCAAGGAATCATCGAAATCCTCCAAACGGGCCATTTCCAGAGCCTTTCTTCTTATATTCCAAAATGGCAAATGGTCCTAAAGCCCTTAAAAGAGTAAAAAAAATGAAAAAACCACTCGGCAATAACTCCTACTACTCTCTTCCCGACCTCTTGGGACACCACTCTCGTCTTCCCGTATCCATTCGGATCATGCTCGAATCTCTGATGCGCAATCTCGATGGCAAAAAGGTGCGCAGAGAGGATATTGATCGTCTCGTGCATTACAATGCCAAACAGCCAGATCCATGCGACGTCCCTTTTTGCGTGGCAAGAGTCGTCCTGCAAGATTTTACAGGTGTTCCTCTCTTAGTCGATCTCGCGGCAATGAGAGAAGCAGTGAAAAATCCAAACCAAGTGGAACCCCTCGTTCCGGTCGATCTCGTCATCGACCACTCTGTACAGGTCGATCGATCGGGAACGACCGACGCTTTTCTCTTCAATCTCCAAATAGAATTTGAAAGAAATCGAGAGCGCTATGAGTTTCTCAAATGGGGACAAGAAGCATTTAAAACTTTCAAAGTAGTTCCTCCGGGCATCGGCATCGTGCACCAGGTCAATCTAGAGCATTTGGCAACGGTCGTGACAGAAGAAAACGGGGTTTTATTTCCCGATACTCTCGTCGGAACCGATTCCCACACTACGATGATCAACGGGCTCGGCGTTGTTGGATGGGGTGTCGGCGGGATCGAGGCAGAAGCTGCCATGCTGGGACAGCCAGTCGCTATCCAAACTCCCGAAGTGATCGGCGTTCTCCTCGAAGGAAAAATGCCCGAAGGCGTAACGGCAACCGATCTCACCTTGCGGGTCACAGAGCTTCTTAGAAAAGAAAAAGTCGTGGGCAAATTCGTCGAGTTTTTTGGGGAAGGGACGGCGAGCCTCACTGTAGCCGACAGAGCCACTATCGCCAATATGGCGCCAGAATACGGCGCCACGATGGGATTTTTTCCTGTCGATGAAAAAACTCTCGATTACTTACGCCTGACAGGCCGAGAGGAAAAAGAGATCGAACGAACAGAAAAATATCTCAAAGCCCAAGAGCTTTTCGGCATTCCCCGAAAAGGAGAAATCGACTACACCAAAGTGATCGAGCTCGATCTTGCCGATCTATTGCCCTGTGTAGCAGGTCCCAAACGGCCCCAAGATCGCATTCCCTTAACTGAACTCAAAGGAGCCTTTCAAAAACTCTTTTCGGCGCCTCTTTCTTCTGGAGGCTATGAAAAAAATCCGAACGAGTTGAGAAAGATTGTCTACGTCCATCCAAAAGGCTTTTTTGCCGAGGAGATCCCACTAAACACGGGAGGCACGACCCAAGTGAATGATTCCAAGCAGGCCATTTGGAGCGAACAGGAGATGCTCACGAACCGTCCCCTCACCCCTCCCGTCGGAGCTCCAGGCTATGGAGAGACCCTTTCCTGTGAGGGCATTTTGAAACATGGCTCGATCGTCATCGCCGCCATCACGAGTTGCACCAACACCAGCAACCCCTTTGTCATGGTTGGGGCGGGCCTTCTCGCAAAAAAAGCGGTCGAAAAAGGGCTCAAAGTGAACCCAATGGTCAAGACGAGTTTGGCACCAGGTTCTCGCGTCGTGACCGATTATTTGGCCAAGACGGGACTTCAAACCTATCTCGATCAATTGGGTTTTCAACTCGTTGCCTACGGCTGCACGACTTGCATTGGAAATAGCGGTCCTCTGGAGGCCAAAATTGAAAAACCGATCAAAGAACACGATCTCATTGCGGCAAGCGTTTTGAGTGGCAATCGCAATTTTGAAGCGCGCATCCACAGCGCAGTCAAAGCCAACTTTCTCATGTCTCCTCCTCTTGTCGTAGCCTTTGCTTTGGCAGGAAAAATCGATATCGATTTGACCCAGGAACCCATCGGAATCGGGAAAGATGGCAAACCGGTCTTTTTGAAAGACATTTGGCCCTCTTCTAAAGAGATTCATGAAGCGATTGCAAAAGGTTTAAAACCCGAAATGTTCAAAAAGCGCTACTCCCATATTTTAAAAGACAATCCTGTCTGGGAAACCATCCCCTCTCAAAAAAGCGCAAAATATCCTTGGGATTCCAAGAGCACCTACATCCGCAAACCCCCTTTCCTCGAACCTCAAAAAGCTCCCACCTTCCAAAATATGCGCCCCCTTCTTCTTCTCGGCGATTCTGTCACAACGGATCACATCTCTCCTGCTGGCGCCTTCAAAGCAGATACCCCCGCGGGGAAATATCTCCTTTCCCAAGGTGTCCAAGAAGAGGATTTCAACAGCTACGGAAGTAGACGGGGCAATCACGAAGTGATGATGCGGGGCACGTTTGCCAACGTCCGCCTCCTGAATAAAATGGCCAAAGGAAAAGAGGGGGGGTTTACAGCCCTCATGCCCGAAGGAACCATTTTGCCCATTTTCGATGCTTGCCAAAAGTATCGCGAAAAAAACATCCCGCTCATCGTCTTTGCTGGAAAAGATTATGGGATGGGAAGCTCGCGTGATTGGGCTGCAAAAGGCACTGCCCTTCTCGGCGTCAAAGCGGTCGTTGCGCAAAGCTTTGAGCGCATCCACAGGAGCAACCTCATCGGGATGGGAGTGCTCCCCCTACAGTTTCTCGAAGGACAAAGTTGGGAAAGTGTCGGCATCACGGGAAATGAGACTTTTACCCTCCATCTCGATAAAAAGCTGGCTCCTCGGCAAAAGGTAACGCTCACCTTCGGCGCTCACCAGATCGAATTGCTCTCTTGTCTCGATACTCCGATCGAAGTGGAGTACTACGAGCAAGGTGGCATTCTGCCCTATGTCCTCAAACATCTCTGACAATTTCTTATCCATCTATTTTATTAATTGGATTAAATGTTATTAACATAAAATTATTTTTATTATATAATATTTATTTAAATAATAGGAGTAATTATGAGCCAAATAACAAATTCATTAAGGCCTACTTTCGGAAGAGCCTCTCAATCTGCTGCTAAAACAAAGAGGGTTAATCCCACATTTCCCCGCTTTATGCAGGCGGCCTTCTTATCTACAATTGCCCGTCCCCTTTCCAAAAGGACCCTCTCTACAAAGATTCCTCCATGTCCTTGTAAGGTTTCAGCTCAAAAGATCGAGAAACTGGTTCAAGAGAAAAATGTATTTGGCTTGCGAAATCACTTAACGAAGTGTCGGGAAGCTCAAGACCTAGGGACAAACTGGGGAGCCTATGCAGCCGATAAAGCCCCATCCCCTTCTTGTAAAGCCGAAGCCACATTGAGCGCAACTCTACCTCCAGGAAAAATCGATTTGAGCGCGCTTCACATGCAAAAAGAAAAAGTCACTTTAGCCGGTGAAGGGGGCGCCATCGTCGGTCAGCCCGCCTATTGGCAATCCCCACTTGAAAAGTGGGATAAACAAGAGCCAGTTCACGTGGTTTCCATCGGAGGCGGAGTGGGCGATGACGGAAGAGCCATTGCTAGCGTTTTTGAAAAGAACGGATTCCAGGCAGACTGCACCACTGTAGATCCCAATCCCCTGGCAGCTTGGCTTGCCTCTGAAAAAGAGGGACAATTTTTTGTAGGCAATGCCCAAGAATATCTTTCCCAAGTCCTTAAACGCACGGATGAGGGGCGTTACGTATTTCATTTGGGAACTCTTCTCAACGTCGTTCCCGAAAAAGTTGCTATAGAAATTTTGAGACTCGTAGCAGAAAAGATGACAGAAAAAGATATGCTCTCGGTCATCATGGTAGATAAAAGTCAGTTCGGGGTTGCAGAAAGACAAAAAAAAATCTCTCTTACCCAAGAAGAAAACGAAGCAGGACTTGCCAAATATGTGTATACCGACTCTGGCAAACACTACAAAACGGTGATTCAAGATCCAGAAAAATTCAAAATCTTCTGTAGCGAAATTGGCTTAAGTGTCGAAGGGTTGAAACAAGAAAAAAACACCTCTTTTCCGGTCACTTTTGTCACCTTGAAAGGGACAAAAAAATAACCCTTGCCTAAGAGGTAAGCGCTATCGCATACTCTTTAGGCAAATGAGCACCGACGTTTTAGAAACGGGCTGGGACCGTAACCTGCTCGATCTCTCTTCTAAATGCGTGGAACCTCTAGTTTGGGTCTGGGGACTTGGCTACAAGGTCATAGCCCCCCTTGATCCAAATAAATTTGATAACTACGAGAATAAAATTGCTGAGGTTGCCCGCCGAGCTCTCATCCTTTTCTCTGTAGCATTTTGCCTCCTAACTGCCCCCCTACTCGTTACGAGTGCGGTAGCGACTCTCGGAATTGCCAGTAAAGTTTTAAGGGCCATTGGATTCGCCTTTCAAAATAACAAATACACGCACGTCCGGGGTTTAGCCCCTGAAAAAACTCTGTCCCAAAATCGGGCAAAGGTGATGACCTGGAATGTGTGCGGCATTGGAGGCGGCCTGCATTATGATCATGGAGGCGTCAATCATTGGCGAGACCGTTTAGAGGGACTCATTCAAAGAATTGAAACGGAAGACCCCGACGTCCTTGTTCTCGAAGAAATCTATGACACAGCTCTTGCAGAAGCGCTCGTTGAAAAACTGCAAACCCGCTATGCTCACTTCTTTTTGCACTTAGGTGCCAATGTCGTGGGGAGTGTTGGAGGCTGTATGGTCTTATCCAAATGCGCTGTGCATCGCTTTACGAATACCTCTTTTCACAACAATCACTGGTCCCTCAACCGCACCTTTGCTACTCTCGAAATCAAAGCCCGCCCTGAAGATCAGGCGCCCTGTGCACGGATCATTGGAACCCACTTTATCCACGACGACAACTCCGCTAGAATCCAGCAAATGCGTCAAGCTTTGGGCAGTTTGGAATTTGTTCCTCCCCTTCCAACTGTCTTGATGGGGGATCTCAATTTCGAAAGAGACAACCCTGAGGAAGGGGGCGTTTTGCATCGCTATTTCGAGCCCGGCTATCTCGAACAAGAGCCCACTTGTACCAATAAAATGCTCAAGCAGTGGGATGAAACTCGGGATGATCCAGATCAATTCATCGACGACATTGCTCTCCATTGCGCGCATAAACCCAATGTGGCTTTGAGAGATGTACATCTCGTACGGGCCTTTGGTCCCGATTTCAATACGAAAACGGCCCTTTCCGACCATCACGGTCTTGCGGCAACACTTGTATGGTAAAACTCATCTCTTTTTATACAGAAAACACCATCTATGAAAAAGAGATCGAAGATTTAAGCGCTTCTTGTAAAACGCTTCAAATCGATCACTATATCGAAAAGAGAAAAGATCTCGGATGCTGGGAAAAAAATTGCAATCAAAAACCCCTTTTTATTTATGAGTGCTTAAAGAGATTTAAAAAACCTCTTCTCTGGGTCGATGCCGATGGGATTGTTTTGAAAAAACCCTGCTTGCGATTAGGACCTTGTGATCTCGGACTCTACTTCAATGACAGGCTCACCAAACACGCAAGAAATGCCACTATCTATGTTCGGCCCACGCAAGCTGCTAAAGACTTTATGCTCCTCTGGTATGAGACCCTGCAAACTCTGAATGCCCGCCCAAATGAAGAGCTCCTGCCCGATCAACCCGTCATGATCTCGCTTCTTCAAAAAGCTCCCCTCAAAATTGCCAATCTTCCTCTCGAGTACATGCAGATCTTCGATCGAGACCCGATTCCCCTTGAAAAAACGGTGATTTTGCATTTTCAGGCCTCTCGCACCTGTCGGATGGATCCCATTTTTTGGAAACACCTCACAGGGCGCGAGCTCAAAGCCATGCGCATGCAGGTCTCTAATAACTGTGATCGTCTAACCTGACTTTTCCTCTAAACACTCGGTAAATGTAGACCCCATAGGCTAAAACCAGAGGGATTCCGATCAATACGATGGAAAGTAAAACTTTCAATGTCAGATTGGAAGAGGCAGAATTCATGAGGGTCAAACTGTTGCCTTCTGGATTGATGCTGGAGCGGACAATGATCGGAAAACTCCCAATCGCAAATAGAGAAATGAGGCTTCCGATGCTGATGCAAGAGGAGATAAAAGCCCAGCCGGGCTGATCCCGTTTCATCTGTCTCGAGATATTTCCAATCATGAGAATTGCGATGAGGGGGATCAAGAACAGAACGGGATACTCTCGAAACCGATCGGTCATATGGGGAGCGATGGAAAAAGTCGCAAGAGTTAAGAGGACATAGAAGAGAACGAAGAGTTTTATGCAGCGCGCTACCCAGATTTCGAGGTGTGCTTGCAAAGACCCTTCCGTTTTCATCACGAGATAGATGGCGCCGTGCATGGCAAAAAGAGAGACAGCCGTCAGCCCAAAGAGAATGGGATAGGGTTTAATGAATCCGAGCCAAGATCCGGTAAAATTTTTGGAAAGGTCTAGAGGAATTCCCTCGATCAAGTTTCCCATGACAAGTCCTACCCCAAAAGCAATGAGAAGGCTCGCCAAACTAAAGGAAACATCCCAGTTTCTTCGCCACCTTCTAGAGGCGTGCTTGCTCCTGAACTCAATCGATACAGCTCGGAAAATGAGTCCAAAGACAAGCAACATAGTAAAGACATAAAACGAAGAAAAGACCGTTGCAAAAACTTCTGGAAATCCGGCAAATAAAGCGCCTCCAAGAACCACTAACCACACTTCGTTTCCATCCCATACAGGACCAATTGCATTGAGAAAAACCCTTCTCTCCTCGTCTGTCCTAGCAAAGAGATGCAAAGACCCAACACCTAGATCAAATCCATCCAAAACTGCATAGGCAATGAGGGCAACGACGATCACTAAATACCAAAGAAAGCTCAAGGTTATTTCATCCACAAAAGAACTCCAATTTAAGAACTCCGATATACTTCTGAGATTTGAGTGGGCTTTTCTGCTTCAGGCCCCTGTTTGATCTTTCGATCTAAGAGATACAAAAATAAAACTAAAAGCAAACAGTAGATGAGGAAGAGCATGGTTAAAGACCAGGCCACAACGCCAGCTGTTATGGAGCTAGAAACGCCCTGCGATGTCTTGAGAAGCTTGTACACAATCCAGGGCTGTCTTCCCACTTCAGCGACCACCCAACCCACCTGATTTGCGATGAGAGGGAAACCAACCGAGCACAAGAGCAGTCGGAGGGTCCATTTTGCATTTTTTAGGCTGCTTTTTCCCAAGAAAAAGAGAGCCAAAACTACAGAGAGAACCATGAGGGCCCACATCCAGACCATCAGGTGAAACGCTTGATAGACAATCTGTACGGGAGGCTGCTGATCCACTGGAAATGTGTTGAGACCCGTGACCGGCTGGCTCGAATCGCCATGCGCAAGCCAGCTCAAGACAGAAGGAATTTTGAGTCCATGCGTCGTTTTCTCTTTCGTATCCACCCAACCGAAAACAGAGATCGGGGTGTGCGGCTCCGTTGTATAAATTCCCTCCATAGCAGCGAGTTTTGCGGGCTGATAAGCTGCCACTACTCTAGAAGTAGAATGCCCAGAAAGGAGCTGTAAAATGAGTACGAAGGCAGCTGCAAAAAGAGAGACTTTCATGCTCTGTCTGGCAAATTCGAGATGTTTATTTTTCAAATAGTAGTAGGCGCAGATGCTCAAGATGAGAAAAATTCCCGCGAGCCAGCACCCCAAAATCACATGGGTAATCCGATCTAAGAAGGAGGGGTTGAAGACCATCTGCCAAAAATCGGTTACGACCGCGCGTGCCTGACTCCCCTCACCCACGATTTTAAAGCCAGTAGGTGTTTGCATCCATGAATTCGCAACGACAATCCAAATCGCGCTGAAATGGGCCCCTAACGCAACCATACACGTTGCAAAATAGTGCATTTTGGGTCCGACGCGATTCCATCCGAAAAGCATCACTCCCAAAAAGCCAGATTCGAGAAAAAAGGCAAAAATCCCTTCAGCGCCGAGCGCACTTCCAAAAACATCTCCGACAAAGCGCGAATAACTGGCCCAATTTGTCCCAAACCCAAATACCTGAACGAGCCCCGTAGCAACCCCTAGAGCAAACGTGAGGGAAAAAACTCCCGCCCAAAACTTTGCCATCTGTTTATAGAGTGGGTTTTTCGTTTTGAGATAGATTCCCTCAATGACTACGAGCATGAGACCAATCCCAATGCTCAAGGGGGGATAAATATAGTGGAACATACTCGTAAGGGCAAACTGCATACGAGAGAGTATGAGAGCGTCCATTCTTCTTCTCACCTTTGAAATATTTAGAAACCATATTCACTCAAAAATATCTTTGTCAAGAAATGTCTTGTCGAAAATGCACGTGAATTGTAGAAATAGACCGTTTACGAGAGATGGAATGTGGCTTCTTTTGAAGAACAGGTGCGAGCCTACAGAAAATTGGCTGAGCAAATTGCCGAATTGGAACAGAAAAGACGAGAGCTGAGTCAGCTGATCTTGCAGCAAATGCCAGAAAAGGCAATGGCCGTAGGAGAATACACCGTGCGTCGCTATGAGCGGCTCTCCTTTAAAACTCCCATTGAAGAGGCGCGCGCTTTTGGCGCTACGAAAACAGAAGAGGTTCTCGATAAAAAAATATTGAAAGAGCTCTATGAAGCAGGGCAACCAGTCTCAGGGGTGACCCCTGTTACCTATATCAGTGTCTCTCTCAAAAAATCTCCCACCCCTTCAGAAATAATTGAGTGATCATTAACCCGAGCCCCAAACAGGTGACAATCGACTCGGCGAGGCAAAGCCAGATCGAAGCTGATCTTGCCCCGCGGTCGTCGCGAGGAAAAACATTCTTGAACACGAAGGCTTCCGAGCGAGGATCGATATGGCAAAGCCTTTAGCCAAGTTGATTGTGACCTGTTTGGGGCTCGGGTTAATATCTCCCGAAAAGGCCGGCTCTGACTGCGATCATGGCAACTGTCAATACCAAGCCGCCTAGGCCAAGTGCCGCATAACCGGTGGAATTGCGAACGTTGCAAGCTTCCCAGCCGCTTTGGAAACGCATTGGCACCCCATCATATTTTGGCCAAGGCTGTTCTTCCATTTCTTGCTGAGCAGAACGACTTATAACATGGGAAACTAAGAGAGTGAGAGCAGCTCCGATCGCGAGATAAGGAGCCAGCTGAACCGCTGTGATTTTGAGTACAAGACCTGGGAAAGGAGTGCGAGCCAGAATGGCAAAAAAAGCGCCCGCAATCGCACATACATGCCAGGTAGCCATAGCCCCCCAAACAATCGCATTCAAGATCGGGTCGAGCGTATTGAGAGGACGATTCTCCAATCTTTGTCCATCATAGAAATGGCCCAATGTAAAATACTCGATACAGTCATGACAGGCGACTAAGTCATTGGCAATGCCGTAACCGACGCCCGTCAATACCGTCATGCCAATGATGCGCGCCGCCTCCCAGGGAGCTAACACAGCGCCTAAAGCAATCCCTGTTGCTGCTGCTGCTGTGTAGACAAAGCCCGCTTGATCCTCATTAATCAGGGGAAGAGACGATACATTTGACATGAGATTTAATATTTCCTGCGTTTAGAATGCGCCTGTCTTGAAGGCTGATGCTGATTTCTTCTCGGCGCCATGCGGCGGCCATGAAAAATGGGCTGCGGTTTGATTGAAGGATCTGGTTGAAAATTGGGAATCACAACTTTTGGGATTTCTCGCTTCAATAAGCGCTCAATATCTCTCAAATACTGACGCTCATCGATACACACCAAAGATATGGCCTCACCCACATTGCCGGCACGACCCGTCCTCCCAATTCGGTGAACGTAGTCTTCTGGGATATTGGGCAGATCAAAATTGACAACGTGCGGCAGTTGATCAATGTCTAATCCTCGAGCTGCAATATCTGTAGCCACGAGAATACGCACTATCCCCGCTTTAAAGTCTTTTAGCGCTTTAGTGCGTGCAGCTTGAGTTTTATTGCCGTGGATGGCAACAGCGCTAATTCCACTCGTTTTAAGCTTATCGGCTAGACGATTGGCGCTATGTTTTGTGCGCATAAAGACGAGAACTTGCTGCCAATTGTTCTCCTGGATGAGTGTGGATAAGAGCTCTGTCTTTCTATGACTATCGACTGGGTGGACAATTTGAGTAATGGCCTCGACTGCCGAGTTGGTCCGAGCGGCTTCAATCATTTTGGGAGAGTTGAGTAAACCGTTTGCAAGCCGTTTGATCTCCTCTGAAAATGTGGCAGAAAAGAGCAAGTTTTGCCTTGAGGGGGGAAGGAGTTTTAAAATGCGGCGAATATCGGGAATAAATCCCATATCCAGCATCCGGTCTGCTTCATCTAGGACAAAGATCTCGATCTGAGAAAGGCTTACAGCCCTCTGGTCGATGAGATCGAGAAGTCTCCCGGGAGTGGCGACAAGGATATCAATGCCCTTTTTCAAAACGTTCATCTGACTTTTAATGTTGACCCCTCCGAAAATGGCAGTGGATTTCAGGGGTAAATATCTTCCCAGCTCCGCTACATTTTCCTCAACCTGAACGGCAAGTTCTCTCGTCGGGGTTAAGATGAGCGCTCTCGCTCTTCCGGAGCGGGCTTTTTTCATGAGATTTTGAAGCAGGGGAAGGGTGAATCCCGCTGTTTTGCCTGTGCCGGTCTGAGACCCTGCAAGCAGATCGTTGCCGTTAAGAATCAGTGGGATAGCCTGTTCTTGAATGGTCGTCGGATTCGAATATCCTTTCTCCTCTATCGCTTTGAGCAGTTCGGGAATCAAGTCAAATTTTTTGAATGTCATCTTTTGTCTCTTTTGGTTGATGTACTATACCTTACAAACGATAAAAAAGCATAGGAGAATTCCCAGAAGCGGACAAAAAATATTTATGACCCTATAAATGGGGAGTATTATTATTAACCCGAGCCCCAAACAGGTGACAATCGACTCGGCGAGGCAAAGCCAGATCGAAGCTGATCTTGCCCCGCGGTCGTCGCGAGGAAAAACATTCTTGAACACGAAGGCTTCCGAGCGAGGATCGATATGGCAAAGCCTTTAGCCAAGTTGATCGTCACCTGTTTGGGGCTCGGGTTAATAACCCGGCATCCAAATAGATGACAATCGGGTGTATTGCACAACCTCGTCCGGGCGAGGGCAGGGGCACGTTCAAAACGCGAAATATCCGATGAGTTCAAATTCACGGATTTTTTTGATGAGTTCAGATTTTGAAATGGAAAAGAATTTATCCTTGATCCGTTCTATGTGATGTTCAACTGTTCTTTTCGATCTAAATAACAAAGAGGCAATTTCAGAGGCAGAGGAACCCCCAATCAAATATTTAATGATTTCGACTTCTGTAGGAGTAAGGGATGGAGGAGTTTCGATGTGCATTCTCTTGAGGAATTGATCGCGGTCATGGGGCTCAGTGATTGCAGGGTTTTTGACCTTATAGAATTGAGATCCCAAAAGCTTTGTCATATCTACTTGGTGATCGTGTAGTGCAAGATATAATGGTTTAAATTCTTCTCGAAATTGTTTTATAAATAGGCGAAGCAAGGGTGCTTCTTTAAGCAGCAGCATATGCTGCAGCAAGCTGGGCGAATTCAAAGCAAATCCATACATATCGGTGCCATGATTAGACTTCTCTACAAACTGCAAGCTGAAATTCAATGAGTATTTATCTTTTGCCGTTCTCAATAAGTGATTGAGGCTTTCATTTGTGCCCTCTTGTAAAAGCCTGATTCCATTACTACTTTTGCAGGGTTGGCATTTATCTGGCCATATGAGGAGGTGCGATTTATCTGAGAAAAAGTATTCTTCCCAGTCTCGATTCATGTTCACGCCTATGAAATGACCCGAATGTGAGACGTGAGCATGATAGAATTGGCTAATTCCAAACATTTGTATGAGAGGAGCACAAAAGGAGGTTAGTTTATCATCAAATTTTTTCGAGATTCTAACCATATCATGCATTTGCTTCATAGAACCTCCGATTCTACGAGATCATTTTGCAAAACCCTTCGCCGCGTAAAAATCTACTCTTCCTTTTTAAGAGAATAGACCCTTAGGAAAAACATGCAATTCATTTTTGGATTGGGAATCTCAAGGTGTGCATGCATTTTAAAATAAGGCGATAAAATGGAGTTTAACTCAGCCTCGCTCCATCTTGAAAAGAATCTGTCTTTTCCTTTACTTGTAGGATCTTCTAACCCCTCGCTATTCCCTTCTATAAAACTAACAAAAAACATACCTTGAGGTTTTAAAAGACGTGCAATTTTCTCGATTTGTGCGGCAAGATCTTGCTTCGGCACATGAATCAGCGAAGAAATGGCGACCACAGAATCATACTTAGCATCTGTGTTAAACGCTTGAATTGTAACTTCATGTACCTTAAGTCCTTTGGCAGCTGCTAGTTTGGCTAATTCTCGTGCGGGCTCAAGGCAGGTGACGTTATGCCCTTTCTCCGCTAGCCAAGCAGCGAATGCTCCAGGTCCAGAACCTACTTCAAGAATTTCAGTTCCTTTTCCATACTGATTAAACAATGCAATAAGAATGTCCTTAAAAGGGATCACATCAAAAGTACTCGTATTCTTAGGGTCATTGTAAAACGCACAATTGAGTGCATTTATATCTACTGGATTTGTGGGGGCAGCCATATATTTCCTCGATTAGAGTTTGTATGGCAAGTACTATAAAGATCTATCAAGGATTTTGTAAATAAAATTTTTGACTGGAAGGACCACCATTAGGTATAACTTTTTTCTAAAGGTATCAGATAGGCTCACTAGTTTCAGGTGGAATTGGCTCCCATAATCAATAAGCAAACCGTCTTTATTTGGATTTGTTTTTTTACCTTCGCCTCATCACAGGTTCGATCTGTTGAATTCGAAGGACGTGTCGGTGGGTTTCTTTCCCAATCTCGCTTATTTCGAGAAATTTATGGAACCCTCATTCCTTCTTATCAATTAGAAATCTCTGGCAAACCTTTCTGGAGTTTCAAAATATGGGGAAACATCGCTTACTTGAATAAAGAGGGATATTCGGTGCCTTTCAGAACAACCGCCCATCTCCAAATGCTCCCGATCAGCGCAGGCCTTGCCTATGTTGCTTTTTTGCCTAAATCCTTCGAGTTTTCCGTTGGGGCGGGGGCTCGTTATACGTGGCTGAAAGAAACAAATACTTCCGGATTTATTCCCTCCTCCAATACCATTTATGGCTGGGGAGGAATTGCAAAAATCAGTTTAACAAAAAAAATTCATTGGCTTGTCATCTCCGCCTTCGCGGATTACCCCCTGCAAGCATTGGATGCAACAAATTCTACAGGAACTACTCATGTAAATCTTTCAGGCTTATCTTTCGGTGGCGGGATAGGAGGTTTTTATTAATCTATTCAAATATCTGGTTCTTCTTTTTTTTCTCCTCCTTTCCCCTTCCCTCCAAAGCAGCGCTTCCATCACCGGAACTGTAACAGACTCGATGACTTCTCTACCCATTTCCGGAGCTCTTGTGAACGCCATCCGAGGAAATACAGTCCGATATTCTGCGACTACCGCAGCAAATGGAACCTACACTCTTTCCGCTATCAATCCAGGCAATTACACCCTAGTATTCAGCGCTTCCGGCTACCAAACCTACGCTGTAGGCGCGAAACCAGAAAACGCCCAAATCACGATTGCCAATGCGAGTCTAGTACCTAACGGAGGAACGATATCCGGCATCGTGACAAATAGCATGACTTCTATGCCTATTGCGGACGCATCTGTCTATATTTTCCAAAACAAGACTTTGATTGCCTCGCAAACCACAAACGGCAGTGGCGTGTATACAGTGAGTAATTTATCGCCCGGTTCCTATATCGTTTTAGCGACAGCCTCCGGGTTTCAAGAACAGGTGGAAGGCGCCCTAGTTTCCGTTGGGATGACAACCACGGTAGATTTTGCGCTGCAACTGATTTTTGGGACGATTTCCGGTCAGGTGACCGACGCGCTCACCGCAAACCCCATAGCAGATGCTCAAATTCAAGTGCTTAGCGACTCTATTCTAGTCGGGTTTTCCAATAGCGACAGCAGTGGCAACTATATAATTTCCGGCCTGAGACCGGACAATTACTCTGTCATAGCTTCTTCTATCAATTACAACTCCCAATTTGTGGGAGCGACTGTCGAATCGAACGCCACTACCATTCTAAACTTTGCTTTAACGCAACCGCCCGGAACGATTGCAGGCAACGTCATTGATGCCAATACTTCCGATCCCATCGCCGGTGCAATGGTCGCTGTTTTTCAAGATCAAATTTTCGTTTTATCCGACCTGACGGACGAAGGGGGAAACTATGAAATACCGGAACTTGCGCCAGAAAACTATTTTGTGGGCGCCTTGGCCACTCAATATCAAAGTTCCGGCAGAACCGCCTCCGTGGAAGCGAGCACAAGGACTCTTGTCAATTTCTCCCTTTCTCTCACACCTGGATCCATTGCAGGGACGATCATCGATGCAATGAGTACAGATCCTATCCCCGGCGCTACAATCTTGATTTTTTCAGGCTCTCAATTGATCACCTCCAGTGTATCAGACGCCAACGGAATGTACAATATTGCCGACCTAGCTGCAGGAAACTATGTAGTTTTAGTTCGTGCCGAGGGGTACAGAGCTGATTTTTCTTTAGAGACTGTGATCGACGGGATGTCAACGACGGCTGATTTTGCATTGGATCAAAATCCAGGTTCTGTAGACGGACAGATCCTGAATTTATGCGACGGATCCCCCCTTCTAGGAGCTTTGGTTGTAGCGAATGATGGATCTATTGTGGTGGGTTTTAGTTTGACAGACACTAACGGCAATTATAGCATCGATGGATTAGCCCCGGGCGATTACACCATAGCAGCCAGAAAGCAAAACTTTTTCGACAATAGCGCTCCCGTTACCGTGATTTCCAATGTGTCTACGTCTTTGGATTTATCGCTTACACCCAAGGCGCTACCTCCTGAAACCATATGGGGACAGGTCCTGAGAAATCGGTTTTTGACTCAAGAAGATCAAATTCATTCTATTTCTTGGACAGCCAGTCCAGGCTCGTGCACAACGGGCTATGAAGTCTTTCGCAACGGAGCTCTCATCGCTTTCGTTCCTGCGTTTGCCCCTCTTACTTACCTGGATCACAATCGCATGTCAAGCGATGTGTATACAGTACGAACAACCAATTCCTTTGACGGGGTAAGTGCTGCTATAAGCATCACGTTGCCACCGTGACAGATCAAGGGGCGTTTTTCCCGCTCCCCAAAAACAAAAAGGCCTGACTTTCGTCAGGCCTTTTTGTTTTGGGGGACGGCTGGACACATTCAGAACTTTTGGCTGCATACGCTTGCTCGAAATGGTCTTTATTGATAGTACAGCCTTAATGGCTAAACATCACTCCCCCTGGCAAGAGATCGAACCCACTACGTGGCCCCGTTTGAAGAAAGACCTTCGCTCCGATGTAGCGATTGTAGGTGGGGGAATATCGGGCATTGCAACACTTTATTACTTGTTGACCCTAACAGATAAGCGGGTCGTTCTTGTGGAAAAAGGGACAATAGGATGTGGCGCAACCGGAAATAATGCTGGATTTGCGTGGGCGCATATCGAGCGGCCAGTCAGCGAGCTTGTAGAAGACTTTGGCTTTGAGCCAGTCAAGGAAGTCTTTTTAGAATTAGACCATGGATTCGATCAATATATCAGGATCCACAAACTCATTGGCCTTGAGAACAATGTGGAACCCTTGCGCAACTCGGGATTAGGCTTTGGATTCACCGACAAGGCCACATTAGAGCGTTCCTTGCAAGACGGGGCCATATTTCAAAAGATGGGTCGAAAAAAATGGGAATTTTTTATCTCTGAAGAAATCGAGGTGGAAGGTGAAGGGATTCATCGCGTTCCTCAAGAGGTCATTTTAGAAAAACTCCAAACGACAGACCCCTCTTACATCGGTCTCCTCTATGATTCAGTCGACAGAGCTCGGACAAACACCTATTTGTTCTGCCATCGCCTTTTACAATACCTCAAGAATCGCTTCCCAGATCGATTTGAAGTATATGAGCAGACCGAAATCACCCACATTGAAAAGAACACTCTCAAACATTCTTCGGGCACAATCACCTCAGACGTTTTAGTGATCTGTACGAATGGTTATAGCAATAAGGCAGCTGCCCGAGCAGCCTATGTGGCAGCTTGTTCTACTTCATTGCCTAACGACTATTCGGCAGCGTTTATCACTCCTAGAGATCCATCAGTCCCTTACTGGCATATAACAAATTGTGATTCTCTAACAATCTTTGCTGGACCCGAGTATGCCGATCCAGCTCTGGATCAGAACGAATGGAATAAAACCTTCGCACTCATCTCTCAATTTGCCCAAAGAACCTACGGTTTCAATCCCTCCTTTCAGTACCAATGGTACGGCATCATGGGTTACACCGAAACAGGACTTCGTTGGGTGGGTCAAGATAGGAAAAACCCTCATCTTTGGTACAACCTCGGCTGCAATGGGATAGGAATCG
>CAYRJU010000019.1:6329-28674 GCA_964424735.1 uncultured bacterium | reverse complement strand
CGGAAGCTCTCCTGTGCTACGATTTGGCTTTGCCGTAGCGGCGAATGGCTGCGCCCTGGAGGCACCCCGAAGCGGGGGCCCCACCTTCCGGTCGCAGAACCTCGGGGAAGGAGAGGCCCCCTTCCCCAAAGCCCCATCCCCCACAGCCACAGTTTTTTGCCTTTAAAGATGGACTTCCCTTCACCAAAGTACTGCGACCGGAGGGTGGGGCCCCATGAAATGGGGCGATCCGCTTTGTCCCCGACATGTAGAATTACTTCTTATTCTTCTGTTGTCTTAAGAAAAAAATGGCCCTCAAGATTATAGAGACCTTGAGGGCTACAGATAAGGAGGAAAATATTTAGTTTTGAGAAGAGCCAGCAGCTGTGTGTTCAGAAAGCATAGCTTGGGCAGAAGCCGCTTCCATATAATGATTCCAAAGCTCTGGTTCTACTTTATTTTGACGGATAGATTGAATCAGCTCTCTTTTGCAGCCAGCTAAAGATTTGCGTGGGCTCAAAATAGTAACGATTTCTTTATCCCCTGCAAGGCGAGCAATACTGAGCATCCTTTCGAGCTGAATGCGAGTGAAATTCATGTGATCTTTTCTTTTGCGAGATCCCCGAGCTGCGCGTTGCTTCGGCGGAATGACCATGGGACGGTCTGCATTGAGCACAAACCTTTCGATAATACCAGAAAGCTCTTGGGGTTGTTTATACTTCATTTTTTTCAAAGTAAAATGGTGCATATATCCACCCGTTTTCATAGGAAGATATTTGCAGAGCTCATTCTCTTTTCTGGCGCCAAGCTTTTTGATTGCCTTTGCAATCACATCTTCTACTTCTTTTAAGCTTTTCGCTGGTTTCGTTGAGATTTCGTCTTTTGTTGCGACCATGGTTTTTTCCGTCCTAATCGTTGTTCGAGGTAAGTCCACTTACCCCGGATTTTTAAAATTTTTTTCAAAACTGAAGTTTGATTTATCCCATTATGGAATTATTTGCAATCTCTTTTTTGAAAGTTGAGGACATTTCATATGTCTAATGCAAAATTATTTGTGGAGTATAGTGATGTGGTTCTTTTTGTGCAAGAAACTACGATTTTTCTTTTTTTCTTTTTTGGAACATTCTAATCTAGATTTTTCATGGATTTGAACAAACTATGATGCGATTCAAAAAAGTTATTTTCGGCTTTCTATTTGGCCTCTTTGGAACGGCTTGTCAGCCCGATTCTCACTTATCCGATTGGATGAGGGACAATGGAAAGATCAAAGTTCTCTCAACAACTGCCCAAATTGGAGATCTCGTCTCTCAAGTAGGGGGGGAGAGAGTCGACAGTCTGGTTTTGATTCAGGGAAATCTCGATCCGCATAGTTATGAGATCGTGAAAGGGGATGCCGAAAAACTTGGGAAGGCCGATCTCATTTTTTATAATGGGTTGGGGCTTGAACATGGCGCTAGTCTTTCCTCCCTTCTCAGAAATTCGCCGAAGGCAATTCCAATTGGGGAAAAGATCCGCCTTTCCCATTCAGATCAAATGATTTGGAGAGAGGGGGTTGTCGATCCCCATATCTGGATGGACATTTCACTTTGGAAAGAGGGGATTGACCCGATTGTGAGTGTTTTGAGCCAATTGGACCCTGAAGGAGCTCTTCTCTATCAAGAACAGGGGAAAAAACTTTCTGTGAAAATGGACGAAATGCATAGAGACATCCAAGCTCTTTTGAGAACCGTCCCTTCAGAGAAGCGCTATCTCGTTACAAGTCACGATGCGTTTCAGTATTTTGCCAGGAGCTATCTGGCTGAGCCGAGAGAGGAAAATTGGGCGGAGAGAGTGAATGCGCCAGAAGGCCTGGCTCCAGAAGGTCAACTCAAGGCGCGCGAGCTTCAAAAAATCATCGATGTTCTCAAAAAACGGCGCATCGCTGTACTCTTTCCAGAATCCAATGTGAGTCGAGATTCGATTCAAAAAATTGCAACCGCTGGAAAGGAATTCGGTTTAAACGTGCAGATCTGTTCCGAGCCGCTTTATGGAGATGCCATGAACCATCTCACTTATTTAGAAATGATGCATGAAAATGCCAATACAATTGCGAAATATTTATTATGCAACCAGCCTTAGAAGCAAAAGAACTCAACGTCAATTTTGGAAAAACCTCTGTTTTGTGGGATGTTTCTTTTCAGATCCCAAAAGGGGTGCTCGTAGGACTTCTCGGTCCAAATGGAGCCGGGAAGAGCACTCTTCTCAAAGCAGCTCTCAATCTCATTAAACCTCTTTCGGGCAAGATCTCGACAAATGGCAGAGTTGCTTATGTCCCCCAAAGAGAAAGCGTCGATTGGGATTTTCCCATTACAGCCGAGGAGGTCGTGTTGATGGGGCGGTATGGAAAACTCGGTCTATTTGGCAGATTGAAGAGAGCCGATCGAGAAGCTGGGAGTTTAGCACTTGAGCAGGTTGGTTTGAAAGGAGCTGAACATCGTCAAATCAGCCAATTTTCTGGAGGGCAACAGCAAAGACTTTTCATTGCCCGCGCTCTTGTCCAAGATCCCGATCTCTTTCTTCTCGATGAACCTTTTGCGGGAGTGGATCTCGCAACCGAAAAAGCCATCATGGCGATTTTGAAAAAGCAAAAAGAAAATGGCAAAACCATCCTCATCGTGCACCACGATCTACCGAGTGTAGAAGAGTATTTTGATTGGGTGCTTCTTCTCAATACGCGCCTTCATGCTTGCGGCCCCTTAGAGAAAATGTTCACGAAGGAGATGTTGGCAAAGGCATTTGGTAAAAGAGGAGAGCTCTTTTCAGAAGCTGCAAATCTTTCGGCAAAGAGCAAAAGCGGGTTTCGATGATTTTAGATTTTTTTACCGATCCGCTATTGCGCGCGCCCACTTGGGGATGTATCTTAATGTCCATCGCTTCTTCTCTTATGGGAACAACCCTTTTTCTAAAAAAAAGATCTCTTTTGAGTGAATCGCTCTCCCATGCGACTTATCCAGGGGCCTGTCTCGGCATTGCCCTCTTTGCTTTTTTTTTTCCAAATCATGAAGAGTGGATTTTTTTAGCTGTACTCATTGGAGCTTTTTTCTCTTCTCTACTAGGATTGAAAGTCATTCAGAAAATGGAAAAGGGCAAAGTTCCATCTGATGCTGCACTCACCTTTGTCCTCTCTCTTTTCTTTGGGATGGGGATTGTCATCACGAGCGCCCTTCAAAGAGTCTTTCCTCCTATGGCTAAGCAAGCACAAATGCTTCTCTTTGGCCAAGCTGCGACGATGAGCGATATGCATATCTGGATCTATGGAGCTCTTGCAGGCGTTGTCATCCTCTTTCTCTTTTTCGGTTTTAGGCCCCTTCAAGCCTTTCTCTTTGATTCCGATTTTGCAAAAGCCAATCAGGTTCCAGTCGAGCCCCTCGAAAAAATTCTCTTTTGGCTCCTCTTGCTCTCTCTCATTGTCGGGATTCGCAGTGTCGGTGTCATCCTCCTATCTGGAATGGTCATCGCTCCATCGGTAGCTGCTCGTCAATGGAGCGATCGGCTCCAAATGGTTTTGTTCTTAGCCTCTCTTTTTGGAGGTGTCAGCGGCCTTTTGGGGAATCTGTTTTCTGTAGTTTACAATTTGCCGACGGGACCTACGATCGTCTTAGTAGGTGCCGGTTTTGCCCTTTTTTCTCTTCTCTTTGCCCCTCAAAGAGGGCTCCTCTTCCGCCTCTATCGAATCTGGGCTTTTCGACTGCGTTGTATGGAGGAAAACATCCTCAAAGGGCTTTGGAAGAGGGGATCTGCCCCTTCGTTGAATTGGACGGGGAAAATCGCCCTTTTTCGCTTGCGAAGAGAGGGGTGGGTGGACCCGGAGAAGAGGCTCACTCCGGATGGGTCCAAAAAAGCGGCGTCGATCGTGAGGCTACACCGTCTTTGGGAGCTGTATCTGACGGAAGAGCTCGGCTTTCAAGTGGAAAAAGTGCACCGGACAGCGGAAGAAATGGAGCATATCATCACTCCAGAAATGGAGGAGAGATTGACAAAACTGCTCGAAGATCCAAAACACGATCCGCATCATCAACCGATACCGGAGAGGCTATGAGCGATCTACTACAAATAGGCGTTCTCAGCGCTGTTGCCATTGCCTGCGCTCTCTTAAGCCCTTTTCTCGTCTTGAAACGGATGACGATGTTCGCCAATTCTCTTTCTCACACAATTCTTTTAGGGATCGCCCTGGCCTTTCTCTTGTCTGGAAGTGCAGAATTGAACTTGTGGACTCTTCTCATTGGAGCGTTTTCTTCCGCAATCTTGACAGCTCTTTGTACAGGAGGGTTGATGCGGGTCTTTCGGCTCCAAGAAGATGCGAGCATGGGCCTTGTCTTTACTGCTCTTTTCGCTTTGAGTATTCTCATCGTTACGCTTTACCTGAACAATGTCCATTTAGGAGTAGAAGCGGTGATGGGAAATGTCGATCTCTTGTCGTTCAGCGATCTAAAACTCACCCTACTCTTAGCCCTTCTCAATCTCTTCGTCGTCTGTCTATGTTTTAAACCTCTTCAGCTCATCAGTTTTGATGCCAATCTCGCAAGAACCATGGGCGTGAAGACTTCTCTATTCCACTTTACCCTTCTCTTGCTCACAGCGGCGACTTGCATTGGCGCTTTCCGGGCAGTCGGCGTTCTCCTCGTTCTCGCTTTTTTAGTGGGGCCGTTTCTCACCGCAAGACTTTTTTGCCATCGACTCAAAACCCTGCTCTTTTTCACCCCTCTCCTTGGAATCTTTGCCTCTATTTCCGGTGTGGGTCTTTCCCGTCTTTCTTTACAGAGTTTAAATCTTCCCCTTTCTACGGGAGGGCTCGTAGTTGTGCTCATCGGGGTGATTTACCTATTCTCAAAATGGATTCATTCCATTAGAATGCAGCTATGCGAAAAAAAATCGCCGTCCTAGGGAGCACCGGTTCTGTCGGCACAAAAACTTTAAAGGTCGCGGCCCACTTAGGATTAGAGGTCGTTGCTTTAGCCGCTAAATCGAATATCGATCTCCTCGAAGCTCAAATTAGGAAATTTCATCCCAAACTCGTCGCTGTGTACGAGGAGGGCCCTGCCAAAATTTTGCAAAAAAGACTCCCCTCAATCCCCGTTTTGACCGGAATGGATGGGCTCAAAGCGGTAGCTGCTTTCGAAGAGGTGCAGTTGACCATGCTCGCCATGTCGGGAAGTGAAGGGATTTTACCGGCAATGGCCGCCATTGAAGCGGGAAAGCAGATCGGACTTGCGAATAAAGAGATCCTGATTGCTGCAGGAGAATTGATCGCCCATCTCGCAGAAGAATATCGGGTGGATCTCATTCCGGTCGATAGTGAACATGGAGCCCTCTTTCAATGCCTTCGAGGAGAAAAGAGATCCCAAGTGCGTAGGCTCATCTTGACAGCATCGGGGGGTCCCTTCCTTCACAAAACCAAAGAAGAGCTGTCTAGAGTGACTCTAGAAGAGGCTTTGGCCCACCCCAATTTCCGCATGGGTCCAAAATCGATGATCGATTCCTCCACTCTCCTGAATAAGGGGCTCGAGATGATCGAGGCAAAATGGCTCTATGGGATAGACCCTCAAAAGATCGAGGCGGTCATCCATCCGGAGCAGCACATCCAGAGTTGTGTCGAATTCATCGATGGCTCTATTCTAGCCCAACTCTCTGAACCCGATATGCTCCTTCCCATTCAGTATGCTCTCACCTATCCAGAAAGAAAGGTCGGGATGCTCCCTCCCTATGATTTTACGAAGAATCGGACCCTTCATTTTTATCCCCCCGATCCAGAGAGATTTCGCTGTTTAAAAGTGGCCATAGAGGCCATGATTGCGGGAAAGAGCTACCCCTGCTTTCTCAATGCAGCGAACGAGGTGCTCGTCGAAAAATTTCTCAAGAAAAAAATTTCTTGGATTGAGATTGGAGAAAAACTCGAAAAATTAATCTCTTCACACGATCCGCAAAATCTGCTAACCTTAGAGGCAATTCTTGAAGTAGACGCGAAGGCGCGTGAAAGGGCGAGTATCATTTGACGTTGATGAGTATGTTATCTATTGTTTTGGCCATTTTGGGATTGGGATTTCTCGTCTTCATCCATGAGCTTGGCCACTATTTTGTGGCCCGGAGGAAAGGGATGCGGGTCGAGGCGTTTGCCATTGGATTTGGAAAACCTCTTTGGACCTGGGAAAGAGATGGTGTCAAGTGGCATATCTGCATGCTTCCCTTTGGAGGCTATGTCAAAATTGCCGGCATGCAAAAAGAGGGCTCTAGAGAGCCTTACGAGATCCATGACGGTTTTTATGGGAAAAAGCCGCTCGATCGGATCTGGGTCGCGCTTGCTGGACCTCTCGTCAACATCGGATTTTCTCTTCTCGTCTTTAGCTTTCTCTGGATGTCTGGGGGAAGAGATAAGCAGTTTTACGATTTTACCCACAGAATTGGTTGGGTGGATCCCGGATCAGCGCTCTATGCCAAGGGGGTAAGACCCGGGGATCTCATCGAGAAATACGATGGGAAACCATTCACGGGGATTAAAGATCTTCTCATCACCTCTTTGATGAAGGGGGACACGACGCAAATCGCAGGGACAAAGATCGATTATTTAACTGGGGAAAAATCGCATTTTGATTACACTCTAAAGACCTACCAAAGCCCCGAGACCATGGGCAAAGAGAAGCTCCATACGATCGGCGTTTTGTCTCCTGCGAGCTATTTGATCTATCAAGGTCCCCATCTCTTAGCGGGCTCTCCGATGCTCGGCAGCGGCATTGAACCGGAAGATCGGCTCCTTTGGGCAGATGGAGAGGTGCTCTTTTCTCATCAGCAGCTGAGCGCGCTCACCAATGAGCCCTCGGCCTTTTTGACTGTCCAAAGGGGAGACAAGATCTTTCAGACAAAAACTCCGCGGATTCTCCTCGCAGATCTCAAATTGACGCCGCCCGAGAAAGGAGAAATCGATGACTGGCAGCACGAATCGGCTCTCAAGGGATCTCTTTTCGATCTCTATTTCATTCCCTACAATCTCTCTCCCACTCTCGATGTAGAGGGGCGCATCGCCTTTATCGATGAGGAGGAGCAAAAACAGGCATTTGAACCGTGTGAAAGATGTCCCTACTTCACTCCACTAGAAGAGGGAGATCGAATCCTCGCTGTAGATGGAGTGAGAATCCAAACTCCTTACGCCCTTTTGAAAGAGCTCCAGACGCGAAAAGTGCTCGTCATCGTCGATCGCGATCCGGTTCTTTCTCAAAAAGTTCTCTGGACAAAGGCCGATGAGCAGTTCGATGATTTTAACGTGACCGATCTTCAAAAAATTGTCTCGAGTATCGGCACCGATCATCTCACCCTGCATGCGGGGAATTTGCATCTCTTACAGCCCATTGTGCCAAAACCCCTGTCAGAGCTGACGCAGCTGAAAACCGACGCCTCTTCGGAAGATAAACCCGTACAGCGTCTTGTTTTGGGAGTACCTCTAACCGATCGGGAAGTGCGCTACAATCCACCTCCCCAGAGCCAATTTGTCGAAGTCCTACGCGACACCTACCATACGCTCACCTCTCTCTTTAACGGTTCGGCCAATCCCAAATATGTGGCGGGGCCTGTCGGCATCGTGCAGATCGTGCATCACAGCTGGATGATCGGATTCAAAGAGGCGCTTTTTTGGATGGCGCTCATCAGTCTAAATCTCGGAATCATCAATCTGCTTCCGCTACCCGTTCTCGATGGGGGGCATATCCTCTTTTCGCTGATCGAGGCCTTTACCAAACGCCCCTTGAGGGCCAAGACGATGGAGCGGTTGATCATTCCGTTTGTCGTTTTCCTCATCGGCTTCTTTATCTTTGTGACCTACAACGACATCACGCGACTTTTCAGTAAATTCTTTTAGAGAAGGGCGCCTCTTTGCTGGAAGCGCCCGGATGGGTTAGGTTTTGTCTTTTTCTTCGGATGGTTTATTTGCCGCAACTTGCTGTTTATGAGCGTCTCGGAGGGCGTCGACATAAGGTGTCTTCTTGCCAGCAAGATAGCTCAAAGATCCAAAAGTCCCTGCTTTCAACCTGTAGGCTGTTGGTTCAAGAGCCGCTTTCATATTGCCGTAGGCTGTCTCAATAGTCGTAGAGAGTTTTACAACCTCAGTGAGCCGAGCCTTGCAAGCATCTAACTGAGTGGTGAAAATTGCGATATATTGACTTTCAAGCTGTTGAACATTTGCGTTCATTTTTTTCAAAGTTGCGAGAGTATTAGAATCTAACGAAGGAAGCTGACAATATTTAATGGCTGTTTCATAGGCTGCTCTGATTTTCTCAAGAGCCTCTTTTGCCTGAATGCGGAGTCCTTGGTATTTAACCACCTGTACGATCCACCGTGTCAAATCCTCTTCGGTTGCCCTTGCCTGACTCGCTGTCCAAGTCACTGTAAGAGCATCCATTTCTGGACCCAGCTGGGAAAAAGAGTCTTTGTATTCGGTAGAGAACGTGTTATTTGCTGCTTGCATGCGCTCTGTGTAACCATCCGTTTTGGGAATGGCGTCTAAGCCTTGAAAATAGGAAATTCTTGGTGCTGCTGCTGCTGGTGCTGCCATAAAAACCTCTTCGGGGTTGGTTTGTGATAAGAGGGGTCAGTTTTAGCGCATCCCCCATTTTTTGTTAAAGAAAATTTTGAATGGCACCTCTTCCCTATCCTGATTTGCAAGATTAATTAAAATTTGTTATATATATAATTATGTTGAAATTTGTTTATATGGTTATTGTTTCGTTGTTTGTTTTGTCTTGTTCTAGCTCGAATTCAACTGTTTATGGTTTTTTAGGGAATAAACTGATCGAATACCCCCTCGTAGGGGCTCAGTATGCCGTTTTGGTCGTGATGGATGGCGTTTCAGAAAACGATGCCAAGAGACTTGCCCGGCAAAGGGCTGCAGAAGTCACTGTGAGTCAAGGGAATCGGTATTTCACCGTCGATTCGATGAAGGAAGTGGTGGTTTTGAAGTCCGATGACAGTTTCAGCAATCAGCGCTTTTACGGGAATATGTACCAAGAGCTCATCATTCAGAAGGATTTTGGTCGAGATAGCATCCGCAATCGAACAGGTCCGAATACCAATCAATATCCCGCAATTCGCCTCGTCTTCACGATGTATGAGGACCAGCCAAATCATCGGGCGATCGATGCCTGCTCTCTAACCCCCTGTCAATAAAATATTTCTGTTTTATTTCTATTTTAGTTTATTTTATAATATTTCTATGACGTTTTCATTATCATGCCCAAACAAGTTAGATGTTGGTATTATGAACTCGCTAGGTTTTAGCGGGTTAGCCGATCTATATCGTGAAGCGCAATGTCCTGCTAAAGCTTTCCAAGACCTCCCTTTTCTTTTGCAAACAGAGGTGGCAAGAAGGATTTACGAGGGAGAAGGTGGTTCTAAAGGCGCTTTGAGGTGGGAGAAAATTCAAGAGGGAAGGCAGATCGGGCTGAGAGATCCTGATAAAATCCGCCGTGCTATTCATAGTCTTGCCACCGATTTTTTCAATAGCCTTTCAAACGAGCATCAAAAGGGGATTGTCGATCAATGTATCGATGAAATCATTCAAGAGCCAGCCTGTCGACACGTTCGTGATTACGATGCGGGAGCTAAGCGGGGGATAGCCTTGGATTCTCCTCATTTACCTAAAATTTTGGCAAAGTGGGAAGTTGTTGAGGCTGAAAAAAGAATCGATGCCCTGAAAGTGGCTCAACCCATACAAACTAAAGAAGACTTTGGGCGGTTCTATTGGCAACGCTCAGATCATTTCGAGCCACATGCTTTATCTCTTGCCCATCTCCCTGACGTCTTCGATCTGCCCTCTTTTCAAAGACTTCAAAAGCTAAATATTTCTCAAAATAGAATGGTTTCTCTTCCCCTTTCTCTCGCGCATCTTCCCCATTTAAGAGAAGTCATTGCCTCTGATAATTGCTTTGAAACCTTGCCTGAAGCGCTGACGCGAATGCCCGATTTGACATCTCTAGATTTATCCCTCAACCGGATTCGAGAGGTCCCCGAGTCTCTTGGAAAAATGTCCTCTCTTCGCACATTGGATCTTTCGGGCAATCAGATTAAAACTCTTCCCGACGCTTGCGATCAGTTAATAGAATTACAGTACATTGATCTCAGAGGAAATCACTTGAGAAGTTTACCTCCCTCTTGCCAGTACGATCCCGTATTTCAAAAGAGCCGCTTTGAGGAAAACTCCATCCCAAAAAAATCTCTGGAAGAAATTCCCCATCACCCTCTTTTTCTAAGGAACTGTCCTCGATGGAGTCAGATCGTCCAAGCTTTTAATCCCTATTCAAATTTTAGAGGAAAATGCATTGCCTATAGTTACCAAATAAGAAAAGCCATGGCGCGTGCCTATCAAGGGCGGCTCGTCGATCAAAAACTCTTTCTTTCTATTGAAGGACAAGCCTTTCAATTGAGCGTAGTTCGGTCGGAGCCAAAAAACGTCAAAAAACGGATCGAATATCACTATTATCTTCTTCTTTCCAAGGATCAAGAGGAGTGGATCATTGACCCAAGTTGGAAACAGTTTCTCACGCTCACAAAAAAGGAGGATCCTTGGATCAGAGAAATTGCTTCAAAATACCCACACATTTTAGTTCTCAAAAAAGAGGATTGGGTCACGCTCATGCAAAATATCGGCCTGAGAATCGGAGAACCGTCCCTGGCCCATAGCTCTTACGTTTGGAATAACCCAGATAGAAAAATTCTAGATGCCACCGTCACTCAAGAACAGAGTGAAGAGGGCGAATGTACCATCATGTAATGAATAGGGGGGCAGAACCTCCCCTCCCTCCTGTAGTTTTCTAGACTATCGTTAAAGAATCCTTTATGGCAGACTGCTGAAAGTTCAGAAGGGAAACAGGATTTGCAGGATCACAAGTGGCAGGATTCGCAGGAAAAAATAGCGATATCACAGATACTATTTTAAGATGTTGTTTTCAGGTAATGAATACGTTGGGCAGCGGCTTTCTGGAATCCATCTATCGAAATTCATTGATTGTTGCACTAACAAACGAGAGCCTAGAAATCAATGTAGAAAAGGGATTTGAAGTCACCTTTCTGGGCCAAAAAGTTGGGATATTTATCCCTGACTTAATCGTTGAGGATGAGGTGATTGTTGAATTGAAGTGCTGCCAGAACTTGGTTGGTGAACATCAAGCTCAGTTGATTAACTATCTTGCGGTGACCAAGATAGAAGTCGGATTATTGGTGAACTTTGGAAAGAGGAAATTGGAATTTAAGAGAGTATATCATCCTTCTTATCCTGCCGTTTACGATCCTGCAGATCCTGTTCCTTTCTAACTTATTGAACGTTATACTGCATAGAAAAAGGGGACAGAACCTGCCCCCTCCAAAGAATCTTACTACTTCTTCTCGTCTTCATCGAGGATTTCGACTTCGGCCTCTTCTACGACATCCGATTTTGGCTCCTGATGCGCTCCACCGGGAGTTGGCCCACCGGCGGCTTGTTGGCCCTGACCTGCTTTGGCAAGTTCTTCGCCGATCTTTTGCATGTGCTCTTGCAGCTCATCCGTTTTTGCCTTGATGAGCGCTGTGTCTTGACCCTCTAGCGCCTTCTTCAGAGCATCGATGTGGTTTTGGATGTCTGCAGAGACATTTTTAGGCAGTTTATCTTTGTATTCATTGAGAGATTTTTGCGCCCGGAAAGCAAGCGAGTCGGCTTCATTGCGCACTTCGACCTGAGATTTTCGCTCTTGGTCTTCTTTCGCATGCAGCTCCGCCTCTTTCACTTTGCGCTTAATCTCCTCATCTGTGAGGCCCGATTTGGCTTCGATCTTGATCTTTTGCTCTTTGCCAGACTGCTTGTCTTTCGCAGAGACATGCAAGATTCCGTCCGCATCGATGTCGAAAGCGACCTCGATTTGGGGCATTCCACGAGGAGCTGGCGGGATATCGGTCAGATCAAATCGGCCGATTTCTTTATTATCTTTCGCCATGGGACGCTCGCCTTGCAGAACGACGATCGTCACGGCAGGCTGGTTATCGCTCGCGGTTGAAAAAACCTGTTTTTTTTGTGAAGGAATCGTGGTGTTTCTCTCGATGAGCGGCGTCATGACTCCACCAAGTGTCTCGATTCCCAAAGTCAAGGGAACGACGTCGAGAAGGAGCACGTCTTTGACATCTCCTGCAAAAATTCCGCCCTGGATCGCAGCGCCAACGGCCACCGCTTCATCTGGATTCACCCCTTTATGCGGCTCTTTTCCAAAGATCGCTTTTACCTTTTCTTGAACAGAAGGCATACGGGTCATTCCACCGACTAAAATGACATCGCCGATATCGCTATTGGAAAGCCCTGCGTCTTTCATGGCCTTTTGGCAAGGAGCCACGGTTCTTTCAATCAGATTGTGGCAAAGGCTTTCGAGTTTGGCTCTCGTCAAGGTGAGAGCGAGGTGTTTGGGACCCGACGCGTCCATCGTGATGAAGGGCTGGTTGATCTCTGTAGTGAGGACGCCAGAGAGCTCAATTTTGGCTTTTTCCGCCGCATCGCGAAGCCTCTGGAGGGCCATTTTGTCTTTGGATAGATCGATGCCCGTCTCTTTTTTAAATTCATCGAGCATCCAGTGGATGATCACGTTGTCAAAATCGTCTCCGCCGAGGTGGGTATCTCCGTTGGTGGCAAGCACCTCGAAGACGCCATCGCCGATCTCGAGAACCGATACGTCAAATGTACCGCCTCCCAAATCGTATACGACGACTTTTTTGTCGCTGTGCTGTTTGTCGAGCCCATAGGCAAGAGCGGCAGCAGTCGGCTCAGGGATGATTCTCTTTACATCGAGCCCTGCGATTTTTCCCGCATCTTTGGTCGATTGTCTTTGAGAGTCGTTGAAATAGGCAGGAACGGTGATGACCGCTTCGGTGACTTTTTCGCCGAGGTAGTTTTCCGCTGTCTCTTTCATCTTTGTGAGAATGTGAGCGGCAGCCTCTTCTGGCGTGATGGTTTTTCCATCCACTTCAAAGATCGCATCGCCATTCGCATTCTTGGTCACTTTATAGGGAACGGTGGCAATCTCTGATTGGACTTCAGTGTATTTTCTTCCGATAAAGCGCTTTGTGGAAAAGAGCGTTTTATCTGGATTGGTCACGGCTTGGCGCTTCGCTGGGATCCCGACGAGACGCTCATTGCCTTTGTAGGCGATGACAGAAGGGGTTGTTCTCGCTCCCTCTGCATTCGCAATCACCACGGTTGCTCCCCCCTCCATAATCGCTACGCAGGAGTTGGTCGTTCCGAGGTCAATACCGATAATTCGTTTTTTTTGTGCCATAATTTTAATCTCTTTTTTCTGTTGATTCTTTTTGGGGGTGTTTTGCCACTTTCACACGAGCTGGGCGAATGGTTCGGGTCGCACTTTTATACCCCTTTGTAAATTCATGCATGATGGTGCCATCTGGATGTTCTGTCGTCTCGACAATTTCCACCGCTTCGTGAAATTGCGGATCAAACGTGTTCCCTTCCGAGTGGAAAGAGACGATTCCGTGATTGTGGAGCACCTCTTTGAACTGGGACAAAATCATCTCAAAGCCAATTGCCCAGTTTTTCACCTCTTTTGAGCCGTTTTCTGCAAATCGCATTGCATTTTCAAAATTGTCAATGGCTCCTAAAAATTCAGAAATGGCATTCTCAATGCCAAAGGCAACCATCTCTTGTTTTTCCTTCTGGATGCGCTTGCGCATGTTTTCTTGCTCGGCAAGAGCGCGCAAGTACTTATCCTTCCAATTTTCTTCTTCTACCGCAGGGCTTTGCTCTACAGTTGTTTCTTCAGTCATTTTACCTCGAGTTGTTTAGCGCTAGTTGCCTGTCTAAACGTGATTTTAAATTTATAGAGACTCTCTGTCAGCGCTTGGCTCAAATTCTCACTAAAAATCTGCAAGAGTCCAAAGAGGTTCCGATAGGGCACTCTCATGGGGCCCAAAATGCCGATGCTTCCGGCGATTGCCTGATTGATTCGGTAAGGAATCGCAATCACGGTGCACTCTGCTTTTTCCGGCACAAAGGGAACGAGTTCATCGCCAATCCAGAGAACCATTTCATTTTGCTTTGAACATTTTCGTAAAAGCTCTCGCATCCCCGCCGCATCTTCGAGCAGCGATAAGCTGCTGGCAAGAGCTGCAGCGTCGTTGAACTCTGGATAGGAGAGCAGTTTGGAAAGACCTGTCCGAATGATGTCCTCTTCCGGGAAGTTTGCATAGCCCACGACATGGCGCACCATGATCTCATTATAGATGCGGCCTACCAGCCTTCCTTCTGTTTCGTTTTTAAAAAGGGGCTTTTCTCCCTTATTCAGTCTCCAGAGAAAATACTCTTCTGCGCTTCTCAAGAACGTGGGATCGACCTCTTTTTCTAAATAAACTGTTTCGGTCCGAATGAGACCAAAATCGGTGATCAAAACGGCGAGGATCTTTTCTCCACCCAGCCGGACCAATTTGACATCTTGGATAAAATCCTGATCAAAGCGGGGGGCTGTGGCAAAAACCGCACATTTGGTCAGCTCGCTCAAAACATCGGCCGATCGGTTTAGCAAAGTGGCCACTTCTCGCCCTTTTTCCCGAAATATTTCTTCAAAAGCCTCTTCTTGGGCTTTTTCCAAAACCCCTTCATTGAGGTGGGTATCTGCATAGAGCCGAAACGCTTTTTCCGTGGGAATTCTTCCGCCAGATGTGTGGGGTTGTTTGAGATATCCCCCCTCCTCCATCTTGCTAAAATAGTTGCGGATCGTAGCTGAGCTCAAAGACTCAAACCCGTTTTCTTGCAGCGTCTGAGACCCAATCGGCTTTCCCGTTTTCAGGTAGAGCTCGATCAGGCCAAGCAAAACGGCCTGCTCCCGGTCTGTTTTGGGGAGTTTTTTAGCGGGAAGGGACTTTTTATAGGTGGCACTCTTCATCATCTTTTGCTAACCATTATACCTCAAACTATAGACCTCGGCAAGGATTTTTAGCAATCCTTAGTTGAGATTGCTGGAATCTTTTTGTAAGCCGCTGATTTTTAGCTGGAAATGCCATTAAATGACTTATTTGAGGAGGGGGGGTATACTCTATCATCCAAGAAAGGAGAACCTATGTCCGTAACTCTACAGCAAGCGCTGGATGCCCATCAGATCACCGACCTCAGTAAAATCAGCACAAGTAATTGGACTTATTTGAGTTATGATCCAACAAGTGGGTGGGATATCGTCAAATTCGAGGGGATTTGCGGTTTTTTTCAGCAGTTTTTCCGCTGGCTAGGGTGTTATGGTTCGACCCATCTAAAAACGGTAGCCCTGGCTATCGTTCATGAACCTAACGTGTCTGCTCTTTTGGCCAAGGTACAAGCCTCTTGGCAAAAGGCCTATCCCACTGAGGCTTTCCCGACAGCGACAACAAGCCAACCCCAAGAAGCGCCAGCTGTTTCTGCGGCTTTTCCAGCAGCGCCAAGTCAAACCCAAGAAATGCCAGCCGTTTCTGCGCCCGAGCCTGTCGAAATTGCCTCCATCCGGATAAAGGGAACACGTATTTCGGTTGAGGTGGGGGATATTACGAAACTCCGCAATTTGGGCGCGATTGTCAATCCGGCCAATCTCCAGCTGGTTCCAGGAGAAGGAGTGAGCAGGGCTATTTATGAGGCTGCAGGAAAGGATCTTTTCGATAAGCTTCAAAAAGGGCCGTACATGCACTGTGTTAACCCAGGTGAGGCGTGCATTACCGGGTCTGGCAACTTGGATCCTGGTATTAAACGCATCATTCACGCTGTTCCCCCAGATGGGAAAAAAGATTCACAGAATTGGGAAGAGATCTTAGGAAGCATCTACAAGAAATGTTTAGACCTTGCAAAAGCCCAAGAATGCGAAAGCGTTGCCTTCCCGTCCCTTGGTACAGGGCGTCCTTTTGATAGGGCAACCAGGGCAGCTATACAAGCAATCAGAGACTATGTGGAAGAAAACAAGCGTCTATATAGTTTCGATCAAATCAGGTTGATATTTTGGGATCCGAAGCAGCCGGAATTAGGCGAGCAGGCGAAAAAGATCCTCTTGGAAAAGATTGATGAGTGACTTATTTTAAGCTTTGCGCACATACTGTATGGCCCAAGAAAGGAGAATTTATGTCCGTATCTCTACAACAAGCGCTTAGCAACCATCGGATTGCGAGTTTTGATCAAATTGGCGTAAGTAAGTGGACTTATTTGAGTTATGATTCGACAAATGGATGGGGTGTCGTCAAATTCGAGGGGATTTGCGGCTTTTTCCAGCAGTTTTTCCGCTGGCTAGGGTGCTATGGTTCGACCCATCTAAAAACAGTAGCCCGAGCTATTGCTGCTGAGCCTAACGTATCCGCTGCTCTTTTGACCAAAGTGCAAACTTCTTGGCAAAAAGCCTATCCCAAGGAGGCTTTTCCGACAGCGCCAAGCCAACAGCAGCAAGCTCAAGGTACTTCTCAGCCGGTTGAGCTTGCCTTTAAGATGGTGGGGCGAACACGCGTTTCGATTGAGGTGGGAGATATTACGAAACTCCGCAATGTGGATGCGATTGTGAATGCAGCCAATCTTGAGCTGAGTCCAGGACAAGGAGTATGCGGGGCCATCTACCGGGCTGCAGGAGAGGCTCCTTTCGTCGAGTGTCGGCGATTTAGCAAACAGGATGTAGGTCAGGCAGTAAGGACTGGCGCTGGCAATTTGATTGCCCAAGGTATTCAAGGCATCATTCACGCTATCGGTCCGAATATGCATCTAAAACCTAAGAACCCTGACCAACGTTTAGAAACCGCCTACGGTGAGTCTTTAGATCGCGCTTGGAGCGCGGGATACAAAACGATTGCTTTTCCGTCCATTAGTACAGGACTTTATGGGTTTGATTTTGAGCGGGGTACCCGGATAGCACTTCAGGTAATCCACAAACTTGAGAAACCCGATCATTTTGACGCAATCAGACTGATCTTTCTTGAGCAGAACTTAGGACAGCGGGCAGCGCAGATGCTTCGAGAATATCGTGAATAGAGAGTTTTGCCAACACCCCTTGGATCAATCTTGGGATCAATCTTGAGCGGCTGGATGGCCTCTCCAAAGGTGCATACTGAGCATCACCCGCCAGCAGGTTCTCAAGCACCCGGGTCCAAAATCCAGCCTCGATTGGATATCGGCATTTTGAAAGCGCAATCGGCTGATTAATGTTAGCTCATGATCGAGGGCATCACTCGTATCTTTAGAAGCCTCCCTGATCCTTTGCATGGGACGAGGATCTTTGGCATGAAGGATTTCAGCGGCTTCACGAAAACTGCGGTATACCGCTTCCCGAACTTTGAGAATCTTTTGAATGAGTCCGAGTGCTGTTTGTAACTCCTCTTCACTCGGATCTTTTTGGAGGAGCGTGCCTATGGTATCAGCAACCTCATTCGCTCTTGCAGAAAGTTGTGCGGGGGGCAATGTTCCATATTGGCTAAGGGTCGACATCGGCGTCTCTTTTTTTTTCTCAAAAGAGGATAAACAAACTACTCGCCGCCGGCAAGCTCTTTTGCGATCATGGGGAGCACGTCGGCGATTTGCGGATTCCAATCGAGCCCCTTTTTGTAGACGAGATGGGAGGCGATGTAGCAGGCAATCACTGCTTTTTTGTGAATGTCTGGCATTTGGAGAATTTTTTCCCGGTAGCGTGCGCGCATGAGGGGAGGGCAGTATTGGATGAGGCAGTGGATGAGCGCTTTGTCTTCCAGTTTCAGCGGGACTAAGTAGTCGAGTAACTGATATTTGAAGAGATTGATCTTTTCAGATACGAGATCGGAGAGTTCTGTAAGGGGTTGTCCCGTTTTTTGATGCGTATCGAGAAGAAGACGCGCCTCATTAAAAGCGGCTTTCCCGATGATTTGCAAAACCTCTTGGACAAACTCTTTCTTTTCCTTCAAAAACTCCTCTTCACTCATGCAAAGACTCGAAAGGACTTCGAAAGAAGAGCAGATGACGCCCCCTTTATTGCAAGAGCTATCTTTAAAGATGAGAACCCCGAGTTTTTCAAGAGAGCGTCTCGCTCCAGGGGTAAGGTAGAGATTGGCTCCTTCAACAATGGCTCTAGAGGTCGGTTTTCCCGTTTCATCGAGAAAACTCACGTAGTTGGTCTCGTTGAGGGTGCGGGGACGCCCGCCTCCAGGGATAAATACATCGGTTTTGACCTGGTGGACGTTATTGCGATAGAGGTGGTTCATTTCGCTGCCCGAAATCCAATCCTCGAGCACTTTCCCCCCTTTTTTGCGTGAGAGGAGAGTTTGCTGGGCAAAGGCAGTTTCTTCCCGTTTGGTCTTGACGTCGAGTAAAAACCCCCCGTCGTGGAGTTTTTCTGTTGGATAACTGCGGATGGGCAAACTCTTGTGAAAGAGTTCGGCCATTTCCTTCAAATCGAGCCCCTCTGGATCATAAATCGTTCCCGATACGTCGGTGAGAGCGAGTAGCTTGGCCGTTTTCGGATAGAATTTGTAGAGATTGAGGATTTCATTGCCCGCTACGTCCCCATCAGGACCTCCAGAGATTTTGATCGTGAACGGATCTTTTTTGGGATCAATCCCCAAAAAGCGCAGCATCTCTTCCAGATAGACGTTGACCCCGTAAGAGGTGACTCCATATTCTTTGTGGTTGATGCCGGCGCCAGGTTTACTGCTCATGAACGATCTGCCCGGTTTATAGCCTTTCTTTACAGCAAAATGGGCGATCCACACGATCATGTCGTTGAACATATTTTCATCGGGGCCGAGGTAGATGTATTCGGGTTTTTTCCAGTAATCGACGATCGATTTAGCCCGTAGCTCTCCATCCTCTTCGCAGTTGATGAGGCTCATGAAGCTATCGATGAAAGAGCTCTGAGAGGCGTAAATGTAGTCGAGTTTGTGATCTCTGCGATAAATTTTGAGTTTTTCTTCCCAAAGAGCAGAGTCCACTCCATCTGCCTTCATCTCTTTTCTAAAAATCTCTTCTTCTTCCTGAAAAACCTCAAAAGGCTCGAGGAGAATCGCCGTCTTTGCGCCCCCTTCGGGGATGTCTTTGTTTTTCTTTTGCTGCGTGTAGGCGAGGTTGTAGGCTTCAGAAAAGATGTGGTTGCGTTCTTGGAAATAGGCTTCCATCCGCTCAGGAATTACGGTTCTCACTCCACCGCGCGCAAGATCTTTGAAGCGGATATTGAACCCGAGAAAATGCATGCCGCGGATGAAGAAAATCCCGAAAGGCAGCTCTGGAAACTTTTCCTTTCGATCGTAGGGAACCAAATCCAGGTATTTGGGATCGAGCCGAAAGGAAAAACTGCTCTTATTCTGCTGATAAAAATTGGTCTTTAACGTGTGCTCGATGAAATTCATTCCCTGCTTCAGCACGTTTTTTCGTCTTAAATCATTGATCGCCTGGCCGGTGTCCAATTGATCGAGGAGCTGGGTAAACTCTGTTTTCAAAGTATCGAAGCGCCCCTCCTCCCTTTTTTCTGGGTGGAATTTGGCCTCAAAAGTTTTGGCGAGAAGGACCGTCAATTCGGGATGGCGGCAAAAGGCTTCCAACACGTTTTCATGGGAGTAAAAGTTGGCGTCTCCATAGACGAGGATCTGATGGGCAAAGCTGATGAAATTTCTCACCAAATGGGCCTCATTGCCCGTCAAGAGATGCAGATCCGTAAAGGTCGACGCTACCTTATCATCAGTCTCAAAATACTTGATCAGGGCAAATTCGCGTAAAAAATCATCGATGTCGCACTCTTCCCAGGCGGCCTTTCCCGATTTGCCATGCAGCCCCAAGGAAAGAATCAAAATGGTTTCTGTGCTCGAGAGATCGATATAGGTTCCGACCACTTTGCGAAGGGCCAGGTGGTGGTGACTGATCACTTTGGCAAGATGGTAGAGAAATCCTGCTTTGGGCACATTGCGCCAGGCCAAGACGAGCTGTAAAGAGGGGGCCTCTTTCTCTTTCCAGTCCTCATTGCGGCGCACTTCGTATTGGCATTTTTCCTCATTTTTGGCCTTAAAGAACATCGAGAGGGCGAGCGATAGCCTTTCTCCTGCCATAGAATTTAAGAAGTTCGAGGTGATCCCGTGGGTAAGTGTTTCTATTTCTTCATCTTTCAAATGGGGGTTGTGCTCTCTTGCTTGGGCATAGAGTTCTTCTTTTTTCCCGTGGGGCAGTTTTTCCGTTTTTGAAAGGTCATAGAAATAGAGGAAGGCGATGCGCAGCTTTTTCCCTCCTGGATCGCCAGGTGGGGGGACTCTCGATACAAAGGCGCGGTAATAGCGGATGACGTAGTGTTTGAATTTCTTAAAAATCCTCAAGTCTGCATCGGGGGCATCTTGGCAAAGGACGATGATCTTGTGTTTGAAGTAGATCGGCGAAAAGTGATCCTGCAGGCAAAAGCTCATCAAATTCCTCGCGATCAGGATCTTGGTCTCTTCGTCGATTGCGTCTAAAAAGCTCTTGGGCATTTCGTTCTGCAGCCAGAGGAAAGCGTTTTCAAAGGCTTTCACTTCAATGTCGATTGCTTTTTTGAGATCGTCTGGGGGCAGTTGGGGATTGTCTTTGTGCATAAGCCCCCTTTTAGGGACTCGATTCGAAAAATTCAAGGGGCTTTGGCAAATCCTACCGCGAACGAAAGTGAGCGATCCTGCCCGCTCGCTTCGAGCGGATCCTTGTTAAAATATAGAGAAACAGGATCGGCGAGAACGCCGGCAGGATCGCTCACTTTCGTTCGCGGCAGGATCAGGGAGTGACTATTCCCCCGCCTAAAGGCGAAGGAGCAGTCATTTTTGGTTTAAAGTAAGCTACTTAAGGAGGAGGAGGCTGTTGAGGCTGACGAGGACCGTGCCCCCTTCATGGAGGGTAACGGCCATCCAGAGGGGGCTAAGAGAGAGTCATTTAGGTTCAAGTAGGATCGAATACAGAGATGAAATGATTTTCTCCGTATTTTAAAATTTTTTCGTCGGCTGTTACTAGAACCGCGCCCTCTTCATAAGCACTCGCGATCAATATCCGATCTGCTGGATCAGTATGAGTGATTCCAGGCAACCGATTGCTCAGAATGGCCACTTCGAAAGTAAACTCAGCTGTTAAAATTCCTGGCGTTTCAACCCATTGTTTGAGCCAATCTGAAAGATCCATATCTAAAGAAATTCTCTTTCGGTCAACAAGCATGGAAATTTCCCATATGGAAATAGGGGAAATGAGGAGATGTTCTCGTTCTTTTGCTTTCTCGAGAACTTTTCTCGCTGTTGGAGTGAGAATGGGATTGCCTCCTGTAAGCCAGATCCAGACATGTGTGTCAAGGAGGAGTTTATGTTGTTTAATTTCTCTAACGTGAGGCATCCCATACCTCATCAATTGGAGCTATAATATCTTCAATTATATGGATTGTTCCTTTCATTTTTCCAAATAGAGGTTTTTCGTCTTTTTCAATGGGAACGAGTTGAGCGATGGGTTTATTTCGTTTGGTAATCACGATTTTTCGTTTGGTTTTTTGGACTTTATCCATGAGTTTTAGACATCGCGCCTTAAACTTGCCGGCCTGAATGTACTCAGTCATATTTCCTCTCTTTCTATATAGTCATTTTATCATGACCATGGTTATAGGTATAGAGCTATATGTTTAAACAAATTAAGTTGCTTATCACAAAGGACTTAAGAGTCCTTAAATTGTTGACATCAAGGAGGGGATGGGAAAGGTCCAAAATGGTTCCAGGCCCGAGAGATCGGTATAGATTCCGATCACTTTGCAAAGGGCCCTTTTAGGCCCTGTTGAATGACTGTTTTGGTTATTGCTGGTATTTCTGGATGTTTTTTTCAGCGAGTTTTAGCGGATGCATCTCTGAAATTACCATCTTACGAAATTGGCCAACAAAACGTAAAAAACTTGCTAGCCCCAAGGTGCCAAGCTCTGTATCACTTTTTTGAGCTACACCTACCCTCGCAGCTTCATCGATGTGTTCTCCAAGGCCTTTGAGACTCTCTCTACATTGCTCGATTCGTTTTGTAAGAGACGCTAGATCTTGAGGTTGTAAAGAATCCTTATAGATGTCCGTAGCTTCTCTTAAAAGTATATCAGCAAAGTGGATTAAGCTGGAATATCCTTTATAATCTATATTAGATGACATATTAAACCTATTTTGTTTTAATTTATTTTTAAGTTACAGGGCCTTTTTAGGCCCTGTTGAGTGAAATTAGAGATCTTTAAGTTCTAGTTCTGTGACTCTATCTGCGTTGAGTTTTGTTATAACAGTGTCGATTCTGTTGGATAAAGCAATCATTTCCCTTGAAGACAATATATGAACGAACTCGAATCCAAGCATTGCGTCCTTAAGTTTTGATAAGGCCGCTCGATCGGCAGTAGAATTGTTTGTG
>CAYRJU010000019.1:0-6229 GCA_964424735.1 uncultured bacterium | reverse complement strand
CATTGCGTCCTTAAGTTTTGATAAGGCCGCTCGATCGGCAGTAGAATTGTTTGTGTCTTTTAGTTTGTCATCCACAGTCTTTTCAAGGGGTGCAAGTGTAGAAAAAATAGAGATGACTTTCTGGATCTCTTCCTGCATTTTTTGCAATGCCGGCAGATCTTTTGGTGGAGTTTTTTCGAATCTCGCTTGAATTCTCTTTGCTACAGCATATCCCCCCATTGTATTGAAGGAAAAACTGGCGAATGTGTCTTCAAGGTTTCTTACTGAATCAGATACTTTAGTAGTCATTAAATGCTCCTATTATTTATTTAGATGAATATATTAATTATATCAAAAATTTTAGTTTATTTTTAGTGTAATTAAATTTTTGGATTGTTTTCTGTATTCTTTTTACTGTCAGCTACTTAAGGAGGCGGAGGCTGTTGAGGCCGACGAGGACGGTGCCCCCTTCGTGGAGGATGACGGCCATCCAGAGGGGGACGAGGCCGAGGAGGGCAGGGGTGGTGGCAAGAAGGATCACCCCGAGAGCAAGGCTTAAGTTTTGTTTGACGACGGCTTGTGTTTTCTTCGATTTGTGAAAGAGCCAGGAGAGCAGGTGGAGATCGTCATTGAGGAGGACCACATCGGAGGCATCGACCGCGGCTCCGCTTCCGATGCGCCCCATCGAGATGCCGACTGTAGCCCTGGCAAGCGCCGGCGCGTCGTTGATCCCGTCTCCCACCATGGCAAGGCCAGCTGTTTCAGAGAGGTGGGCGACTTTGTCGAGTTTATCTTCGGGCTGCAAGTTGGCGTAGACTTCGGTAATGCCGAGTATTTTGGCCACTGCTTGTGCACTTTGTTCGTGATCGCCCGTCAGCATGACCGGTTTTAAGGGAAGAGTTTTGAGGAGGTGGGGAAGATTCGTTCGGACTTGATCGACAAAGCGAAAGAGATAGGTTTTGTCTTCGAAGAGAAGAGCGGCTAAAATTCCTTCTTGCTGAGCTTTGAGACCGATCCATTCCGGTTTGCCGACGGCGACCCGCTTCCCTTCAAAAAGGCCTTCGACCCCTTTTCCCGGAATGACTTTGAAATCGTGGATGGGGGCAGGCGCTAGATTTTTGCCTTCTGCGAGTTTGCAGATTGCATTTGCGATCGGGTGGGTCACTTGCCGCTCGAGTCCGTAGGCGACAGAGAGGGCTTTCGGGGGACAATTTTCGGCGATGCATTGGAGCTCGCCTGTGGTGAGAGTGCCCGTTTTATCGAAAGCGATGATTGAGCAGGTGGAAAGAGCGTCGAGAGTGATGCCCCCTTTGAGCAAAATGCCTTTACGGGCAGACGCGCTGATGGCGCTGAGATAAGCAGTTGGAGTGGCAATGATGAGAGCGCAAGGCGAGGCAGCGATGAGAAAGGCGAGCGCCCGATAGATCGATCCTTCGTGCCCAAAATAGCTCATCGATGCGATGAGGGGAAGTCCCATGGCAAAGAGGAAGGTGAGGGCAATGATGGTTGAGGCGTAGTGTCTTCCAAATCGATCGAGAAAGCGCTGCAGTTTCGGTTTGGCGCTATGCGCTTCAGTGATGAGTCGAATGATTTTGGAAAGGGTGGAGTCGGAGCTTGTGCGCGTCACTTCAATGACGAGGGCCGCCTCGAGATTTTTGGCCCCCGCTGGAACCGTGTCTTGGATAGTTTTGGTCACGGGGAGACTTTCTCCTGTCAGGTGGACGAGATTGACGGAAGAGATTCCTTCCACCACAGTGCCATCTAAAGGCACGATTTCGCCATGTTTGACGAACATTTTTTCCCCAACGGCAATTTCGCGCACCGATTTTTCAAACAAAATTCCCTGATCATCGACCACGAGGGCAAATTTGGGAGCGAGGTGATTGAGATTGTGAAGGGCCGATTTGGCCTTCGTAGAGACCGCCTCTTCAATGCCGTGAGAGAGCTCAAAGAGGACGAGCAGGAGCGCTCCTTCTAAGCCGCTATCGATCGCAAGCGCGAGAAAGGCGGCCAAAGTCATCAGAACATCGATGTTGATCTCTAAATTTTTTAGATCGTCGAGAGAATGGATGAGCGCCGGGATCCCAGAGAGAAAGTAGACGAGGAGCAAGAAGAGATGCGAAAGGGGAGGATTGAAATAGGAAAATAGAAAGGCCAAGAGGAGAAAGCTGCTCGAAGAAAGCGCGCTTTTCAGAGAGAGATTTTTGCCCCATTTGCGAGAAGAGGGGGTCAGAAAGGGGCTAATGCTCTCTTCCTTGCCAGAAGAGAAGAATTCATCAAAGAGATAGGGTGTTTTCATAATTTTTTTAGGAAGAATGCGGTTCCCACTGCGAGGGCGGTGAGTCCCAAATTCCAGATGATTGAGGGAAGGACTCTATTTTTTTCCAACTGGGCCGTTGTTCCTGCACAAAGAGCGATGACGAGTGCGGCAAAAAGGGGAAGGGTCCACTCGGGAAGGGCAAAAATTCCGAACGACATCACGATCGCCGATCCCAAAACTCCTAAAAACGCGCCCGCTGCTTGCTTGAGGGGATGTTCGTGCGTTTCGAGATTGAGCCCAAGCTCTTCTTCGAGCATGACTTGAAGCAGCCGATTGTCATCGGCCATGAGGACGTCTATAACTTCATCGAGAAGTTTTCCCGAAAATCCTTTAGCGGCGTAGAGAGCTTTTAATTCTTCTTTTTCTTGAGCTCTATGGTGTTCAATTTCATAGCGCTCTTCTTCAATGAGGCGATGAAGCCTTTCGAGTCGTGCCCAGCCTAAAAGAGCGCTGCGTCCCACTTTCCAAACAGCTAAAGAGAGAATGAAGACGAATAGGAGAAAAGGGGGTAGATTTCCAAATAAACACCAGAGAGCGAGGAGTAAAAAGGCGGTTTCTTTTGCCGCATCGGCAGCTGCGCTCACATGTCCCGGGAGTTCGGTTCCATGGATTTCTGCAGAGGCGACTTTCCCCCTAAGCCTGGCCTCAATTACATGAGAGATCGCATCTTTGCCCTTAAAGTGGTTCATGACACCTCAGAATCGGCTCTTCGAGAGCCGCTTTGAGGAGATGGGTGAGGGCGATCTGATCGCTTCCCGCAATCGTCTCTCGGATCGAGTGCATGCCCCAACAGCCGATTCCCAAATCGACCGTTGGAATCCCGGAGCTCGCTCCCATCATCGCTCCCACCGTGCTGCCTGAAGGCAGATCGGATCTCGAAGCAAAAGTCTGGATGGGAATTTTATGCTTTTCGGCGAGAAAGAAAAGAGGCGCTGCCGTCGCACCGGTCGTTGCATAGCGCTGGCTGAATTTGATCGTCGGCCCTTTCCCGAGAAGAGGCGCATTTTGCGGATCGTATTTGTCAGAGTAGTTTGGATGGTAGGCGTGAGAGACGTCGCAAGAAAGGCAAAGAGAGGCGCTCTTCATCCGGAAATAGTCTTCTCGATCCATTTTGTAAGAGAGACAAATACGCTCAAAGAGCTCATTGACGAATACCGAGTCGGCGCCCGCATAGGTTTTGGACCCAATCTCTTCGTGATCCCAGAAAATGGCCATCTGCAGGCGATTCTTTGGGGATTTGGCCTGGATGAGGGCCTCAAGACTTGCAAAAGCAGAGGAGAGGTTGTCGATGCGATAAGATGAAATGAGCTCGTCGTCAAATCCATTAAACCCAGGCTTTTCAAGAGGAACCAAGAAGAGGTCGAAGCCGAGAAGTTTTTGAAAAGGGTGGTGTTTTTTGAGGAGAGTCTCGAGATGCTTTTCTTTATTTTGGATCGAATAGATTGCTTTCAGATGATCCTGTTTGTGGACGATGAGCCCTTTTTCTGTCACATCGCGATTGAGATGGATGGCGACGTTCGGAATGATGAGTGGATAGTCGTCGAGAAGAACGAGTTTTGTTTCGCACTGACCTTTTTTGTTCAGAACGACGATCCTCCCTCCGATGCAAAGATCGCGATCGAGCCACGTGTGGAGGAGCGGTCCTCCATAGAGCTCTGTTCCGAAAAGGCCGATGCCATTCGAGCTGATTTCGGGCTGTGGTTTGATTTTGAGCGCGGGGCTATCGATGTGGCTTGCGAGGAGAAGCGTATTCGTAGGTTTTTGGGGCGGCAGTCGAAAAGCTGCGAGCAGAGTATCTTCCCGTACGACGAAGTATCCTTTCCCTGGCTCTAGTTTCCACTTGTCTTCTTCATTGAGAGGGGTAAAATCGGCTTCTGCCAAAGCCATTCCGATTTCTCGGGTGGCATGATAGACAGTGGGAGAGCGGCCGACGAAATGGACAAATTTTTCGAGCATAGAGGTCCCTCTATTTGGGTTTGATGCAAATAATCTCTTCTTCTAAATACTTGTGAAGAGCTTTTGGCACAAGGACCGATCCATCCGCTTGTTGGTTGTTCTCTAAAAGAGCCACCATGAGCCTAGAAGTGGCAAGGCCCGACCCATTGAGCGTGTGGACAAATTGTGGTTTATCGTTTTTGTGGCGGAAGCGGATCTGAGACCTGCGCGCTTGGAAATCGGTGCAATTGGACACAGAGGAGACTTCGTAGTAGCGATTTTGTCCGGGAAGCCACACTTCGATATCGATCGTTTTGGCTGCTGCAAAAGACATGTCTCCCGTCGTGAGAAGCATGTTCCGATAGTGGATGCCGAGGCCTTGCAAAATCTCTTCGGCGCTTCTCAGCATCTCTTCAAACATCGCGGGGCTCTCTTCTGGTTTTGTCAGGCAAAACATCTCGACTTTATTGAATTGGTGCATTCGGATGAGGCCCCTTTCTTGAGAACCAGCAGCGCCCGCTTCTCTTCGGAAACAGGGAGTGTAGGCGGTGTATTTGAGAGGGAGGACCTCTTCTTCTAAAATCTCATCGTAGTGCATCCCGTTGATCGATACTTCTGAGGTGGGGATGAGATAGAGATGGTAATCGGGATCTGTCAGTTTGAAGAGCTGACTCTCAAACTTAGGCAACTGACCCGATCCATACATGATCTCGGGACGGACGAGAAGGGGGGGAATGATTTGCGTAAACCCATTTTTTCGATGCGTGTCGAGCATGTAATTCAAAAGGGCCCATTCGAGTCTCGCACCGAGGCCCACATAGAGTGGCCAGCCCGATCCAGAAGTTTTAGCGCCCCTTGCAAAGTCAAAGAGTTTTAAGGTTTCATTGAGCTCTACGTGATTTTTAAAGGGAAAGGTAAACTCTCTTTTTTTGCCCCATTCTTTGATGCAGACGTTGTCTTTAGGACTCGGTGAGATGGGGACATCGTCCATGGGAAAGTTGGGCAAAATGGCGACTGAGTATTTGAGCTCCTCTTCCACTTTGGCAATCTCGAGATCGCGCACGGCAATTTGTTCGTTGAGAGCACCCATTTCCTCCATGAATTTGGAGATGTCTTCGCCTTTTTGTTTTTTCTGTCCGATCTCTTTGGATGCGGCATTTTTCTTCGATTTGAGCTCTTCGACCTCTGTCTTGAGAGATCTCAAGCGCTCATCGAGCGCCATCACTTGGGAGAGAGAGACTTCGGGCACTTTGTTCTTGAGTTTTGCCTCTAGCCCTTGAGGGTCTTTGCGCAGTTCTTTTAAATCTAACATATCCTATAAAATATAGATCCCCCTTTGCCTTAAAGTCAATTTCCTGTTATTCTCGAATCCATGAAATCCACTTATCCTCAGGCAAAAAACCCGCTCATTCTTCGCTATCATAGACTCATGGACGCCTTCGCCAAATCGGACGACGAAAGAGATTTTTATCTCGATAAAGTGGAGGGGTTCTTGCTCTATATCGATCTCGATAAGGGTATTGAGGAGTTAGAAGGGCTCGAAAAAGAGCTTCTTGAAAACACCGATCGCTACATGCTTTTGCCGAAAATGACCTTCTATGAAGTGAAGAAATTCATGGAGGGGTTTGTGCATGAAAAAGTTTACGATATCGACACCAAAGAAAAACTCCTCGATTTGATCTCTGCAAAAGAGGCTCGTGAAAATTTTCTTGAATTCATCTACGACCATTTGGCGGAGCTAGAAAAGTGGCAGCTGTATTATCAGGAAAGATCTCGGATTCGGATTATTGAGTGGCTTCGGCAATTCAATATTTCATTTGTCTTTGAAGAGGATTTGGAGCTCAATAAAAATGTTGTCGAAAAATTAAAGAGATCCCTTTTTGAGGGAAAAGTTCCCAAAGATATCTCTCAGGCAAGAGATGCCCTTCTCGCGAAGGCAAAAACCTACTATTCCAATGAGGCGCTCAATCCAAGGCCCAAGAGGGGAAGACCTCC
>CAYRJU010000018.1:0-31989 GCA_964424735.1 uncultured bacterium | reverse complement strand
AGAGAGCGACCCAACGAAAGGGGACGAGGGGGCGTTTGAAGAAAAAAATAGCAGGCAAGCTGACGATGATGAACCTACTTGCACAGAGTAGCAATGGAGGTACTTCGTTCAGGCCGATTTTGACGAAGACAAAGTTGAATCCCCAAACTGCGACGACGAGAAGAAGGAGAATGGTGTGAAGGGGTTTCATATAGCGTGATAGGAAAAGAAGGTCATGTGGATGAAGTTGAGGAGGAAATGGCAAAAGATGGCGCTTTCGATTTTCCTTGAAATCAGATAGACGCCGCCATAGAGAAGACTTGCCAGAAAAACAAAGGCCAAAACATCCAGACGCGGATTCCAGTACACATGAGCCCCCGTGAATAGGAAAGAGGTGGCGAGAAGCGCGGCAGTTTTCCCGAATCGAATGCGCTCAAAGTACTTACAAAAAGTATTTTGGATAAAGCCCCGGAAAAATCCTTCTTCTGGAATCGAAGTGAGGAAGAAATTGCTGAGGAATCTTTCTGTTGCAAAAGTGGGGAGTTTGAACTGCCAATGGACAGCTCCACTGATCGTTGCAAGAATGGCTAAAATGGCGATTCCAGCGCATCCAATGAAAAACCCTTTTAGGACGGCTATCCAGTCTTTAGTTCCACGAGCTAAGGGGACCAAAAAAGCCAAGGGAAATAAACCGACCAAAGAGCCTTCTAGTCCAAGAGCAAATTTTGGAGTCAAAGAGAAGGGGGTGTAGCCGGGAAGAAAGCGCATTTTGAGGATGAGGCTAAAGCTGGCGAGAAGGATAAAGAGGACAACTCGAGGCTTTCGCTCGTAAAGAACCCAGAGTAGGAGTAGGGCGATGATCCAAATGAGGCCAATCCAATTGAGAAGATGAGAGGTCCATCCAACGAAGAGGCTCAGTCCCAACAAGCCTCCCCAGATTTTGGGATCGCGTCGAATCCATAGACTTAGGAAAGAGCTGATTAAGAGGATGAAAGCGAATAGAGTGAGCGCGGGCATGGCTATCGGTTTTTAGAGATTAAGCTTTCTTGGTAGATCCAGCGAGCGATTGAATCGAGGGTGATGGCAGCAGCTGATGGATGGCTCATCGGATCGACCCCTTGCCCTACGAGATCAAAATCATACTCCTTGGGCAAAGCGGCCTTTACGACGGCAAATTGGTAGCCGCAAAAGGGCTGATCGGAGACGAATAGGGATTTGCCCGGTTTAGGGGATGTTTGAAGCCAGGCGATGATCGTATCCTCTGTATTGGGACGTTTTAGAACGCCGCCTTCTTGTTTCATGGGGACCGCAATGAAAGTGACGGGAAGAGCGCGCATGTCTGCCGGAAGATCTGCCTCTTTCCAGAGAACGCGGGCAGCTTCGGATTCATTTTTAGCGCGGTCCGTCAAGCCATCCGCTTTGGGATCTAGAGGTCTATCTCCCGTGAGCCACACGATTTCCTTAAAACGGACGCCTTCATTCCAAAGCTCTTTTAGAAAATCGAGCCGCATTTGCATGCGAGAGGTGGTGGCTCCGAGGATCAGCGCCTGATCGTAAGATGAATAGAGGGGTTTCCAGGCTGCGAAGAGACCTTGCTCTACTCCCCAATTCAATACGAACGCTCTTTGCTCTAAAGAAAGTTCTGCGATTTCCCACCGTTCTTGCCCGGGTTTACGCAGCCACTGTTTCTGCGTCTCTGCGATTAGATCCGCGTTAGAAGGGATGTTGAGATGGGTAGCCAGTTCTGATAGCTTATCGGGATCGATTTTGCGCTCTTGGATCGGGAATCCAAATCCCAAGACGCTGCAGCAAAGAACGAAGAAGAAAAATAATTTCTTCATAGGGACCTCTCTAAAAAAGCTTAAGTATATCATAGTCGCCCTTAATTTGGAAGTTATTAACCCTTAGCAAATGCTCTAAGCGCGGACTTTCTCTTTCCTAAAATACGTTTTCTTCGATCGAGATAGGTGGTTGAAAGAGAAGAACCTGTTTCCAGAAAATGAGAGAGCTGTTCAATCGTGGAATAAGCGTAGAGGTCCGTGAGCTTGAGATGAGGATAGTGAGTTTGGAGCTTGAGAAGTAAGAGATGGATAGAAAGAGAGGTAAATCCTAGATCAAAAAAATTGGTCTTAGGATCGGGCTGTGATTGGCGAAGAAGAGATTGAGTCAGAGAAGAGACCTTTTCATAAGGAGTAGAGATGGATTCCGATTGTACTTGATTTTGGACCCCTAGTTGATACAGAGACTGTCGATCGATTTTCCCATTGGGAAGGAGAGGAAATTGGGAAAGAGGAAAGTACTGAGAAGGAATCATATATTCGGGAAGGCGCTGACGGAGATGAGCTGCTATTTCAAGGGGGGTTTTGTTGGCTGTGTAGAAAGCGATGAGCTCTCCTTCCAAAACCAGAGCACAGGCTTGTGAAGCAATAGAGAAAAGATGTTCTTCTACCTCTAGAAGATCAATACGAGAACCTCTTACTTTCACTTGCTGGTCTTGGCGTCCCAGATATTCTAGCGCTCCTGAGGCAAGCAGGCGCCCATAGTCTCCTGTTTGATATAGAATTTGATCTTTGTAAGTAACGAAAGAGGTAGAAGGGGCATTGAGATAGCCAAGACATAGAGGAGAGCCTCCGATATGAATTTGACCTATTTCTCCTGGAGAAACTGGGTTTAGTGAAGAGTCGAGAAGAAATAGAGTTGTATTGGAGAGGGGATAGCCAATGGGAATTGTTTTGTTATGCGTTTTAGAAAAGAGGGGAATTTCGATGGGATCTTCGAAGAGATTTTTCGCAAGGGCGAGTTGTTCCTCTAAAACCGCATAGAGATCCTCTTCTGTCGTCAAAGGGTTCGCAAAAACGGCACGAAAGACGCCGATAGAGTGGTTGTCAAAGGAAAGGGTCGTGTAGGAGAGGAAAGAGCTCCCTTTGAGGAATTGGGTTTGTTGAAGGGTGCGAGTAGCTTGAGTAATTGCTACGGGATCAGAAAGTCCATCGCGATACGCGGGAGGGATGTAACGATAAGCGAGGATATTGGTTTCAGGAGGAGAAATCAGTTCAAAGGCGGGAATTGATTGGATGAGGTTGGCAAAAGTTTTGGCTAGCTGACAGCCTTTATTGATGAGATATTGATAACCTGCTTTCCCATAAATTTGGAGGGCTGCATCGAGAAAGACGGCCTGGGCAGGCTTGGATCCTAGTAGGGAGAATTGCCCTAAATCATAGCTTCCTTGAGCGGCCTGATAGCGAGCATGGACGGCGGTAGCAGAGGCGCTATAAGGGTCTTTCAAGAGGAGAAGACTGGTTCCTAAAGGGGTGTAGAGCTGTTTATGCCCACAGATTGTGATAGAGTCGGCTTTTTCAATTCCTTTGAGCTTGTGTTTATGCAGATCTGAGAAGATCAGAGGGCCTCCCCAAGCAGCATCTACATGAAAGAAGAGCTTTTCTCTTTCAGCAATTTCAGCCAAAGAGAGGAGAGGATCTAGGGTGCCTAGTTCAGTTGTTCCAGCAATTCCAACGATTGCGAGTATCAAAGAGCGATCCCTTTTGCACAGATCAATTTTTTCTTGGAGATCTTCTAGATCCATTTGATGAGAAGCGTTTGTGTTGACCGATATAAGACCCTCCTCTCCCATTCCTAATAGGGAAAGAGCCTTTTTGATAGAATAATGCATGAGAGAAGAACCTAAAATTACAGCCCTTTTATAGCCAAGACGGTAAAGCTCTGAATAAAACCCTTCTTTTTTGAGGGAAGACAAAGAGCCCCCCGCTTTCAGCAGGGCTTGGAACTTGGCAATATGAAGGGCTTGAATATTGGCAAGGGTTCCTCCAGAGAGAATCAATCCCAAGCAAGAATCAGCCCCTTGCGTGTGTTGTTGATAAAAAGAGGCGGGGAGCTGATAAAAGAGGCGATGCAGAGTGGCTAATACTTTCTTTTCTAAGAGAATGAGGGCTTTAGCCGTTTCAATTTTTACTGTATTTTGATTGAGCATGGTCACTAATTGACTCAGCTCTCCCATAAAGTCGGGAAGTCCAGATGTCATGTGGCCAATGAATTTTGGGTGAGAGACATCGACAGAGTAGGGAAGAATATTTTTTGAGAAATAAGTCTGATAATCGCTCGGTGTTCCCGAATGAGGTAAGGGGTGGGGAAGAAAGTGAGAAAAGAGTTGCTCGAGGGGAATATCTGTTTGAGTAAAAAGAGGGCTGCTCTTCTTGTGAAAAAGTGTTTGGATATGCTTTTCAGCTGCCCCTTCAAATTCATAAAAAGTAGCATCCGCACTCACTTCTGTGCTGCCATAGATATTGATCAGGCGAGTCTGAGGGAATAGTTGAGCACATTTTTCTGCTAGAGAAATGGGGAGAGCTTCTCCGCTAGAAAAGAGAAAGCGCAGATGAGAAGCCAGAAGTTTGGATTTTGACATCTGCAGCAAGATATTGAGAAAGGAGGGGACAACGACCATACGACTGATTTGGTGATGGTGGATCTCTTCTAAAAAGAGCTCTATGTTACTGACCTCATTATCGGGTAAAATGACAAGAGATGCTCCACTGAGCAAAGCTTGAAAGCTCTCTGCCAGGTGATCTACAAAGCTAAGAGCTGTTTTAAAGAGATGGGTTTCTGTAGAATCGATCGGGTAGGTCTCTTGCATCCAACGGATACGATTGATGAGTCCCTCTTGCGATCCAATCACTCCTTTAGGATGTCCACTGCTTCCTGAAGTATACATGACATAAAACGCTCCGTCAGGCAGTTTAGGAGGGTTTGTTGTTTGCTGTGAAAGCCCGTTGGAGGTCACAATAAAAGGAGCTTGACTCTCCTGCTTGATGAGGTTTTTTCTCGATTCGGGAAGCTTTGGATCAAGAGGAAGAAAGACCGCCTTCAGCCGAATCAAGGCAAAAAGAGCGATGAGGTAAAGAGGAGAGCGCTCAATCTCTACAACCACGAGATCCATTGGCTTGACTCCGCTGAAGTAGAGCTTTTCACTGAAAAGCTCTACCTCTTTTTTCAACTGAGCAAAGCTCAATGTTTCTCCCTTAAAAAGGAGAGCTGTTTTCTCGGGATAAAGATCGGCTACGATCTGAAATTGATCATAAAGAGAGTCCATAAATAGTCACCTTTTTGGGTTTTGTTAAAGAGAGCATCATTCCCTGATGCAAAAGATTGAGAGAAGAATACTGAGAAAAATGGGTGTAAAAAACTTCATAGTAAGAATCCTTTTTCTCAATAGATAAAAGCTCGAAAAATGAAAGAGGAAGGGTGAGGCCTGTTTTAATGGCTTTGGCCAAACTTTCTTTCGCGCACCAAAAAAGAGCGAGCCCCTCTTTTTCAGGTAGATTCATTTGCTTTAAGAGCTGCCACTCATTTTGCGTCAGTAAATCTAAAATCGTCTGTCTCGGTAGAAGGTCGATCATTTCTAAATCCACTCCGCAAGGATGGGAATCGAAATGAGCTAAAGCGAGCGCAGAATGTCCCGAATGGGCAAGAGACACACAAAGTCCCGTCTCGGATAAGCCGCGCACAATGGGATGGGATAAAGCCCCATTCTCAATAGAGATGGAAGAGGGCAAAGCTTTTGGAATCAGTTGACCAATGGCTCGTTTTGCGCAATACCTGCCCATGAGATAACTCTTCTTGCGGGCCCTATACTGGAATCGATTGAATTGCTGTTTTTCTGAGGAGCTTAAAAAAGAGACGAGAGAAGATTCATCATGGCCATTTTCTAAAAGGCAGGCGCAAACGGCAGAAGTATCAAAAAAGAGGGGAAGGATCGTCGTTTTCATAGGAAGTTAAACAGGTTGTATTGTTTAGGGCGCATTCGAAATTGGATGAATCGTTCTTCATCCTGGATGTTGAGGTAGAGATTTTGGTCCAAAACATCTTTGAAACTCACGCCGGGATACTGGCCATAGCGATGTCCTGGGTAGATCTTTGTCTGGGGAGAAATGGTTTTCTTTAGAAATTGAAGGCTTTTATAAAGAGCTTTAGGATTAGAAGATTCTTCAAAGCACATTCCACACCCTTCAATGAATAGAGTGTCTCCTGTGAAAAGGTGTTCACCGATCAAAAAACAGCTGCTTTCTGGAGTATGTCCCGGCGTCGAGTAAGAAGTGCAGGGGATCGTGGAAAAAAGAAGAGTTTGTTCGTGGTGAAAGAAGTGGGTTGCTATTTCTTTGGCTTCGATAGAGGCGTAAACGGGTAGCTGGTATTTCTTTTGGAAAAAAGAGACTAGATGAGTGTGGTCGAGATGGAGGTGGGTGAGGAGGATGGCTTGGGGCTTGAGCTGTTTTTCTTGGAAAACAGCCAAATATTTTTCCAGTTCCCAAGCAGGATCAATGATGAGAGCCGGACTCAAACCATTTTGATAAACGATGTAAGAGTAGTTTTTCATGGTTCCTTGACAGACGTGAAGAGAGGTGACCTGAATCGATGCAGTCATAGAGATTTGCCTCCTCGGAGTGAAAGAAAGGTTTGGGCTCTTTGAAAAATAGGAGAATGGAAGCCATAGTAATTGCGTAAGAGAGCTTTGATGGTCCCGTTTGGACTGCAGTCAAAAATTTCATCCTCTTCTTGAAAGAGGGATCGGAAAGTTTGCTCTAAATGAATGGGATTGCGGACGATTTTCCAAATGTGTTCTTTTTCAATAGAAGAAATATAGGCTTGTTGAGCACAAGAGGCAATTTTTAGGTGAGGAGAAGAAAAAGAGAGGGGTTGAAGTTTGAAAAAAGCAATCATGGGATCGAGCCAAGGAGAATGGAAAGGGTGGGGAACAGGAAGTTTTTGATAGGAGATTTTTTTGGATTGGAGGACGAATTCGAAAGAGGGATCTGGAGTAGCGATGGTGCAGAGATTGGGTAGAGAATGAATGGCGTAAGAATAGCAGTTTTGGTAGGAGGAGAGCGCCTCCTCAATCTCAGTCTGAGAAGCGAAAAGTGCAAAAAGTCTACCTTGGAGATTCGAGCGGGCAAGCCAGTCAGCTTGGTCGAGTAAATGAGAAAGGGCCTCTTCAAACGAGAGGATTTGGCTCACCGACATGGCAACGAGCTCGCCGAGACTAAATCCAAATACAGCCCCGATCGGCTCTTTTTCCAATACCATTTGAGCTATGGCATATTGGATAGAAAAAAGAGCCGGATGGGAAAGGCAGATATCATCCATGGGATCTTTGAATGTTTTAGTCGGATCGAACATTTTTTCTAGAAAGGGAGATCCCCTTCTTTTTTTCACGAGATCATCACTTTTTTCGAGCCAGAATCGGACGGTTTTTGAGCTTTGATAAAGCTCTTTTCCCATCTGGTAATATTGAGCTCCCTGGCCCGCAAAGGCGAGAATTTTAGTCATGATGCCCTCCTACACCAAAAGGGTGCTGAGCAAAGTAGGAAGAGAGGAGTGTTCTAGGCAAAATCGCTCGAATCATCATGTGAATCCGAATGGCAAGGGCGTAAAGAGGATTGTCGAAAATTCCTACGACGTTTGCTCGGTTTTCTCTCGCTATTTTGGCCACAGCAAGGGCATGCCAAACATGTTCGATACTGTGGGCTAATTCTTTTTTCCCCTGTACAAAGGGAGGCATATACTCTTGAAACCAAGAGGGGATTTTAGAAATTTCACCGTTGAGTAATTTTTTCCCAACCTCAGGATCGATGCAAACTGGACGCCCAAGACCTATGAGTAGATTGGAATGCTGAGCCACTGCTCGGTTCATCAGACGGGGATCTTTCCACTCCCCAGCTGTCATCAGGGGGATAGAGAGATTTGCGGCGATGATTTTTTTAAAAAATTGAGTGAAGTAGCCTTCTCTAGAATCAGAATCGGAACCGGGCTTTTCAAAGAGGCTTTGACAGTTTCCTCCTCCGATTTCTAAAAAATCTATGCCCAACTTCCCGATTTTGATTGTCAGATCAGCTGCTTGCTGGACAGATAAACCGGCTGACCGGAGATCTGCTGCATTGATTTTCATCCCAATGAGAAATTGTGGGTTTTTTCGTTGAGCCAGAAGCTGTTTCAAAAGTTCTAGAACAAAAGCCTCTTTTTTCCAACGATCTTCTCTTTGATTGAGCCGAGGATTGAGAAAAAGGGAGGGAAGATAGTGATTGGAAGCGACAATTTGGATCCCATCGAATGCACACTTTTCCGCAAGTTGCGCCGATTGGAGAAACATATTGAAAATAGCACTCACTTCAGCTTCAGATAAGCGGGAGGCAAATTGAGACCATACTCCTCTAGGGTTGTCTGCTAGAAGAGAAGAGGGAGCAAACGCTGGATCGCTAAAAAAGACGATAGGGCCTGGATGGGTTAACTGAAGGATAGCTGCACTTCCTTCTTTTTTCATCGCTTTAGCGAGTGCGGTATAGTCCGTTAGATTGCTCTGAGCATCAAAAATTGGAGTGTGACCTGTGGCCCCTGGTAAACGGCATCTCCGATCGACAGAGGTATCGGAACTGATGATCATCCCATATCCCCCACTTGCATATCTTGTATAGGCTTGAATGATTGCAGGAGTTGGATCGCCCTTAACATTCGAAAGGCCATCTGTAATCCCTGCTTTGACGAGACGGTTTTTAAACGTAATTTGTCGATGCTGAAGGGGCGTATTTAACTGTTTCACTGTTTGAGGAGAAAGAGGAGAGCCATATTTTGCATAATCAACAGGTTTACCCTCTTTGGACATCTTATCGTAAAGACCTTTGAGCATCGGGCTGGCAAGATGTTGGAGTGCACAAACAGTCCAAGAGATGGGTTTGGAAAAAAGAGTGAGGGTAGCCGTTGAGAAACGGGTACCCCAGGAGGCTTTTGAATGGGAAAGAGTAGGTAGGGTTGAGTAAAGAATCCTCATGATGTTGTCCTTTGCGTTGCTTGTTATAGAACTTGAATTCTACAAAATCTACTAAAGTAAAAAATAGGGTATTTTCTACCCTAGTTTTAAAGCCTTAAGCCCATGATATCCTGCTATTCATAACAATAAAGTGGAGAACAGGATGACTCCGATAGAAGATAGAGATCTCGAAGTGTCCTCAAATATGGATATAGCGATCATCGGTATGTCGGCTCGCTTTCCAGGAGCTTCTAACTACAATGAATTTTGGGAGAATTTACTAGAGGGAAAAGAAAGTATATCGACATTTGCTGCGACCCATCCGGAGTCTTCTTATGTTTCGGCAAAACCTTGGGTTGAAGAAGCAGATTGTTTTGATGCCCCCTTTTTTAAAATCGCGCCCAAAGAAGCCATTTTGCTAGATCCTCAACAGCGTTTATTGCTGGAATGTGCTTGGCATGCGTTTGAGGATGCGGGTTATTTGCCCAATGAAATAGAGGGACAAGTAGGTGTTTTTGCAACTTCCCACTTTAATACCTATCAGCATGTCGAAGGTTGGTTTTCTCGCTATTGGAAAGCACAAGAAGAGAAGCCATCCTCCCGTTTTCTTGCCTATACGGGCAATATCCAAGATGCTCTGTCTATGCGGATTTCCTACAAACTGAATTTAAAAGGACCGAGTATGACCGTATTGACGGCTTGCTCGAGTTCTTTAGTGGCTCTACATTTGGGATGTCAGTCGCTCTTACTGGGAGAGTCTGACGTAGTGTTGGTAGGAGCTGCCGCCTTAACGTTTCCAGACAGAGAGGGATATTATTATGAACCAGGCATGATTTATTCCTCTGATGGCCATTGCAGGGCTTTTGATGAAAAAGCCAATGGGGTGATTTTTGGTGATGGCGTGGGGTGTGTGGTTCTAAAACCGCTCGAAAAAGCTCTCAGAGATCGAGATCATATTTATGCCATCATCAAAGGATCAGCGGTGAATAATGATGGGAAGAGGAAAGTCGATTTCAATGCGCCGAGTGTAGCAGGTCAAGCAGAAGTCATTCGTCAGGCCCATGCAGTGGCAGGGATTGATCCTGAAACCATTTCTTATGTAGAAGCTCATGGAACGGGAACTTTGGTAGGCGACCCCATTGAATTTGAAGCCTTGCGTCAAGCTTTTGGGATGAACGGCAAGAAAAAAAAATTTTGTGGTCTAGGTTCTGTAAAAACCAATCTCGGACATTTAGACGCTGCTTCAGGAATAGCCGGCTTTATGAAAGCGGTACTGAGCTTAGATAGGCAGCTGATTCCTCCGACCCTCCACTTTTCTCAACCAAATCCTCAGATCTCGTTGGAAGACAGCCCTTTTTACATCGTTACAAAGAAAAAGGTCTTTAAGAGAGGAAAACAGGTTCGACGCTCAGCTGTCACGAGCTTAGGCATTGGCGGGACAAATGCGCATCTCGTACTTCAAGAAGCCCCTCTTTTAGAAAAAATGCGCTCTCAATTTGAAGGAGGATTTTTTGTTCTGTCTGCGGAAACTAAAGAGCAGTTGGATGCCTATTTAGAAGCGCTTTTAGCCCATCTCAAAAAATATCGCAAAACCCTTCGCCTGGAAGATCTGCTCTTTACATTGGGGCTCTCAAGGATCCAAAAAAGAGTGCGATGTGTGGGCTTTTTTCAAACTTTGGGTGAGCTTGAAAAGGCTTTGGAAAGGAAGGACATGCCCTTTTTTGAGGCAGGAGAGACTGTTGCTATTCCCGATTGGCTCTCAGAAGAAGCCAAAGAGTGTTTGCTTGCTTGGATGGATGGAAAAAAAGTAGCCCATCACTCCTATTTCCTTTCAATGAATGCAAAGAGAATCCCTCTACCTGGCTATCCCTTTGAGAGAAAGAGATATTGGTATGACCAACTGGAAGGGACCTCTTTAGAAAAAGACTTTCTTTCTTGGTTTGCCCATGCAACGGGAAATAAAGCAGAAGAGATAAGTTTAAATGACCCGTTAGAAAAATTCTCGATTGATTCAGTTTTGGCTGCTTCTTTAACAAAAGAAATCAACGATTTGTTTGGGCCTGTGCCAAGTACGTTTTTGTTTGAGCATTATTGTCTAGGCGATCTCTTACAAGTTCTTCAAAAAAATCCTTCTAAAAAAGAAGCGATTCCGTTGACTCGGTCTGAGATGCGATTGGCCATTGTAGGAATGAGTTGTCATCTTCCTTCCTCAAAGACAGCTCAGGAGCTCTGGGATCACCTGCTTCAAGGAAGAAATTTGATTACCAAAATCCCGAAAGAGCGCTGGGACCATTCTCTATATTATGATGAGAGAGTTGGGGTAGAGGGAAAAACCTATTCAGAATATGGTGGATTTTTAGACACGATTGATGGATTTGATCCTCTCTTTTTTAAAATGTCACCTCGAGAAGCAGCCCTTCTCGATCCACAAGAAAGACTCTTTTTACAATCCGCCTGGGAGGCTCTAGAAGACGCTGGTTATAGCCCCAAAGAGCTCAATCGGAAAACGGAGCATCTCGTAGGAGTTTATGTAGGAGCTAGTTACCAGGAATACCAATTATATGGGATAGAGGAGAGGGCGAAAAATCATCCTGTGATCTTGAATGGAGTGATGGGAACAATCGCAAATCGGGTCTCTTTCTTTTGCGATTTTCGAGGGCCCAGTTTGACAGTAGATACGATGTGTTCTGCCTCATTGACTGCCCTTTCTCTTGCTTGTCAAGATTTAGAGACTGGGAAGATTCGAGCGGCCCTAGTGGGAGGCGTGAATCTCATTCCCCATTCAAATCGGTATTTGCAGCTTGCTCAAGAAAGATTTCTTTCCCCAGAAGGAATTTGTCGGAGCTTTGGTCAAGGAGGTTCTGGATACATTCCGGCAGAAGGGATTGTTTCTATCTTGATCAAACCCTTAGAAGCAGCCCTTCAAGAAGGGGATCATATTTATGGGATCATTCGGGGAATTGCCACGAACCATGGGGGCAAAACGAACGGATTTACCGTTCCCAATGCAAGAGCGCAAGCTGAAGTTATCCGAACAGCGATTCAACAAAGTGGGATTCATCCAGAACAAATCAGTTATGTAGAGGCGCATGGAACGGGTACCGCTTTGGGAGATCCGATTGAAATCAGGGGACTCACTGAGGGGTTTCAAACTCAGAAAAAACAATTCTGTGCGATCGGTTCCATCAAATCCAATATGGGGCACGCTGAATCAGCTGCAGGTCTTGCTGGCCTTCTCAAAATTCTTCTTCAGTTCCAACACCGTCAATTGGTTCCTTCTATCCATGCAGAATCTCTCAATGCCTCCATTCCCTTTGACACAACTCCTTTTTATGTGCAGCGAGAAAGATCGGTTTGGGAAGCCTCTTTTCCTCGCTTTGCCGCCCTTTCTTCTTTTGGAGCCGGTGGCTCGAACGTCCATGCAATCTTGGAGGAATACGAGGCGCCCATTTGTGCCTCTTCTGATTCCTCTCCTTTTCCTCTTGTTTTGTCTGCAATGACAAAAGAGCAATTAGAAAGCTGTGTACAGACGCTCTATGACTTTTTAAAAGAAAGACGCCAGCTGCGCCTGGAAGATATCGCTTTTACCCTTGCAGTTGGAAGAGAGGCCTTTTCAATCAGGGAAGGATGGATTTGTCATTCTATCGATGAACTTCTTGAAAAATGGGAAGCCTTTCTCCTGGGGCAAAAGAAAAAGGAAAAAGGTCCTCAAAAGCTTCAAGCTCTCTTAAATTCTTGGCTAAAGGGAGAGATGGTCGATTGGAACCCTTCATTTGAGGGAAAAGGGGGGCGAAGAGTTTCTTTGCCGACCTATCCCTTTGCGCTTGTTCCTTGTCGATTTGAGTCGGCAAGTACAGTTCCTTCTTCTTCTCTTCTTCATCCTCTTGTACACGAAAATATTTCCGATTTAACAGAAGTCCGCTTTCATTCACAGCTCAGCTCTACAATAGAGTCGATTCGAGATCACAGAATTGGCGAAGAGGTCATTTATCCAGGCGCCGCTTATCTGGAAATGACCCTATTTTTAGCGGGTCAGGTCCTGAAGAGAGGTGCACCTTTCTCTATGACTCAAATCAAATGGCTCAAGGCCCTTTCTCTTTCTGCCTCTCCTTGCTCAATTTTTACCTCGTTGATTCCCGAAGAGAAGCAAACGGGGATTGAAATCTGGAGAGAGGAAAAAGTCTATTTCCAGGCGTTTCTCTCTTCTGTTGAAGTCTTCCCAAGCAAAGATGTTTGGAACAAGAGATCGATAGAGCCTACTTCGGTCTATAGTAAAGAAGAATGCTATGCTAAATATCGAGAACAAAATTTTCGCTATGGGGAACTTTATCAGACAATTCAATCCATTCAAGTAGAAGGGAATGAGGCGTTTATAGAGGCTGAGTTGGGAGCTGTTGGGGTGGAGTCTTTTATTCTACACCCAGCCCTTCTCGATGCCGCTTTTCAAAGCACCATTGCCTTTGACTGGCAAAGAGATACGGCTTGGACCTATGTTCCAACAGGCATCGAAAAGTTTCACTTCTATAACCCTGTTTCCGGGAAGATTTATATTCATGCTCGGCAGCTAGAAGGGAAAAAACAGCTTGAAAGACAGTATGATTTAAAAATCTATAACGAGCAAAAAGAGCTCTGTATAGAGATTGAGAAGTTTACGGAATCTCCTCTACTTTCCGGAACAACTTCGTCTTCAGTTGTTTATGCTGTCCCAACTTGGCGAGAAAAAAAGAGGGAAGCTTTTCAAAAGGCAGAAAGACATCTGCTCTATGTGAGCCATCTTTTTTCAACAAGTGAACCCAACCCACTAAATATCCAAGAAGAGACTTTAATTCCCCATCTCCTTTCACTTGTAGAAACGCTACAGGGTCAAAAGAGCTGTTCTATAACAATGGTTTTCCGAGAAGAGGAAGAGGGGTTAGCGCGTCCCTTTGTGGGCCTGTTCAGAGCTCTTGCTATTGAGCAACCCTCTTTACTTGGAAGAGTCATTTTAATGCCTCATTATTCACAAGAATGGGTGGAGAAAGAAAAAGAGGGTATCGATCCTTTTGTTCGTTATGATGCGGCAGGGAATCGGCGAGTCGAGGTCTATGAAGAAATTCCTCAAGTCCCTCATCGAGAAGCCATTTCCTGGGTCCGTCCGAAGGGTGTCTATTTAATCCTAGGGGGGAGTGGGGGAATTGGAAGGCAACTGGTCGCCTTTTTTAGATCAAAGGCAATCCCTTGTCAGCTGATTTTAGCGGGAAGAAAGCAGGTAGAGGATGATTTTGAAAAAGATTCTCAATGTTCTGTTCGCTGTGTTTGCTGTGATGTCACGGATGCGCGGGCTGTAGAGCAGTTGATCGAGTCGACAAAGCCTTCTGGAGTGATCTATTTAGCTGGAGTGACTCGCGACCGCTTCTTCATGCACAAAAATAGGGAAGAATTTGAGGGAGTTTTAGCTCCAAAGATCCAAGGACTTCTCCATCTAAAAAAGGCTTTGAAGAATCATCCTCTGGATTATTTAGTCTTATTTTCATCGGATTCATCCATTTTTGGTACTGCGGGACAGACCGATTATTGCGCGGCAAACTCCTTTTTAGATGGATTTACAGCCTTGCCTGGGGTCAAACAGCTGAAAGTTTTCAATTGGCCCTATTGGAAAGAGGGAGGGATGCGTCTTTCAGAAGAGGTTTTAGACAGGCTTTTTGAAGAAGAGGGAGTCGTTCCTTTAGAAACAGGAGTTGCCTTCGAGGCTCTCGACAAACTTCTTTCTCTTCCCGATCCGAGAGTGCTGATTTTACAGGGGCAAAGGCAGAAAATTTTACGTCGCTTGAATTTGGAAAAAGGAGAAACGAGATCTAGAGAATCAGTCCAATTGGATGTAGAAGGGAAGAAGAAAGTTGCCGACTTCCTCAGGAAAACTCTTTCCCATGAATTGAAAATTGATCCCCACCTTCTACAAGAAAAGACCCCTTTTGAGAATTTTGGAATTGACTCTATCCTTTCCATGAATTTGATCTCCACTTTGGAAAAAAATTTCTCCTCTTTACCGAAAACCCTTTTCTTCGAACACATGACTTTTGGATCTTTAGTCCGCTATTTTATCGAACATCATGCCTCTTATTTTGTAAGTCCTTCTCAGGAAAAGAGTTTTTCTCCTGTGAGAAAAGACCCTGTCTTGGAGAAACCAACCATTTCCCTGCGCAATCGAGAAAAAGAGGAGAAGAAGCCCTATTCAAGCGATATTGCGATCATTGGAATTGCTGGTCGCTATCCTCAAGCCGATGACTTAGAAGAGCTTTGGGAAAATTTAGTGCAGGGGAAAAATTGCATTGAAGAGATCCCTTCGGATCGCTTTGAATATCGGACAATCTTTGAAGAAAATACTCGCACAATCGGCAAGACGAAGAGTAAATGGGGAGGCTTTTTAAGAGATGTCTATGCTTTTGATCCCCTCTTTTTTAAAATTTCTAAAGATGAAGCGGAGCGTTTAGATCCTCAGGAAAAGCTCTTTTTACAAGCCTGTTGGCACGCGATGGAAGATGCGGGTTATACTCGCGAAAAGCTCGTCTCTTTAGCTAAGAGAAAAGTAGGTGTGTATGCAGGCTCTATGTATCAGGAATACCAGATCTTTAATGGAGAGCAAGGGCTTTTAGGGAATCCCGTCATGCTGAGCGGAAGTGCTTCCAGCATCGCGAATAGAGTTTCTTACTTCCTCAATCTAACGGGCCCTAGCCTTACCCTTGATACCATGTGCTCCTCAGCTCTCACAGCCCTTTCCCTAGCTTGCCAAGACTTGAAATTGGGGAAATGTAAAATGGCTTTCGCCGGCGGCGTCAATGTTGCCGTTCACCCCAATAAATACCAAGTGCTCACGTATGAAAACTTCCTTTCCTCCGACGGCCTTTGCAAGAGTTTTGGTGCGGGGGGAGATGGATATGTCCCTTCGGAAGGCGTGGGAGCGGTTCTACTCAAGCCACTAGAAGATGCGATTCGAGATGGAGATCCGATCTATGCGATCATCAAAGGGATCGATATCAACCATGGCGGACAAGCCAGTGGCTATACGGTACCGAATGCGGCAGCTCAAGCTGAAGTGGTGAGCTTAGCGCTTCAACAGGCGGGTCTCAAAAAAGAGGCGATTTCTTACATAGAAGCCCACGGGACAGGAACTGCTTTGGGAGATCCTATTGAGATTTCGGGGTTATCTCAAGCTTTTGGACAGATAGAGAGAAAAATTCCTATTGGGTCCATTAAATCCAATATGGGTCACTGTGAATCGGCGGCAGGGATTGCAGCGCTCACTAAAGTCTTGCTCCAAATGCAGCACAATCAACTCGTTCCCTCTTTACACAGCACGCCTCCCAATCCCTATATTGCCTTTGATCAGCTTCCCTTCACTGTCCAAAAGACCTCTTCGCCGTGGAAAGAAGAGAGAAAAATCGCCCTTATTTCTTCTTTCGGTGCTGGGGGATCGAATGCCTGTGTGATTGTTGAAAAATCCCAAAGAGAAGAAACTCCGCCCTTAGAATCAAAACTTTCGAGATTATTTGTTCTCTCTGCCAAAGATTCAGATCGATTGCGGGACTACGCGAAGAAATTTCTCTTCTTCTTAGAAAAACAGGAGGGGAAGGGTCTATCCTTGGCGAGCTTTGCCTATACTTTGCAAACAGGTAGGGAAGTTTTCCCAGAAAAATTGGCCATTGTTTTTGAAGATTTAAAAGATTTAAGACAAAAGCTGACTCTCTATTTGGAAAATCAGAAGAATCTACAAATTTTTCTCGCCCAGAAGATTTCTTTCAATGAGCTGCTAGAAGTCATTGGAATTCAGGAAGATTTTCAGCAGTTTTTGCGAGAAAAAGGCCCTATCTATCCGATCGAAGTTTTGGGAAAATTATGGGTACATGGAGCCCAAATCGATTGGCAGGCCTTATATCGAGACAAGCGGCCCGCCCTTCTCCATTTACCTCTTTACCCATTTGCCAAAATACCTTGCTTTTTTAAGAAAGTAGATTCTGTTTTACCCTCTTCTGAAGAGAAAAGACTTCACCCTCTTCTTCATCAAAACATCTCTACTTTCTCACAATTTCGCTTCCGCTCTTCTTTATCGGATCGAGATCCGATCTTGCGCGATCACGTGGTGCAAAAGGAATGGATCTTACCGGGTGCAGCAGTGGTCGAAATGTTTTTCTCTGGCGCCTCTTTGCTATCGGGCCAAGAATGTCAACTAGAGAATTTGGTGTGGCTAAAAGGGGTAAGGAAAATACGACCCTCTTTGCAAGTTGATACGGTATTTGAAGGGCAGGGAGAAACAGCCATGTTGATAGATGAAAATCAAGAGATTTGTAGCCAGTGTAGAGTGGTCTTTTCGTCCTCTACTCCTACCCTTGAGTTTTTCCAACTGGAATCTCTTCAAAAAGAGCTGAAGCACCGAATTTATGCCGATCAAATTTACAGCGATTTTTTAAAAATGGGATTTTCTTTTGGTCCCACTTTTCGCACCTTAGAACAGATCGCGTTTTCTCAAGACGCCTTCTTGGCAAAGATCAAACTCTCTTCTGAGACTTCCTCCTATCGGGAATGCCATATTTCGCCCTATTGTCTCGATGCAGCTCTACAAGCGACGATTGTATTCTCTCAATCCGATCTTCCAACGTTGCCATTTTCTATTCGTAAAATCTCACGAAGTGCATCGAAAAATGAGATCGTTTGGATCTATGGAAAAAGAGTTCAGAATGCGATGTGCGATCTTTTCTTATTGGATCAACGAGGAAATGCAGTGGTCTCTATCTATGGGTTCCAGGATGCTCCCATTACAAAAAGAACAGCTGAACCTTCAAAAAACTCTCTGGATATTCTTCTCGAGTTAGTGAAGGAAGAGGCCCTAAATTTAGAAGAAGCCGAAGAGGCTCTTATGCTTTTATCCCCCTGATTGAGGTAAATTTTTATGCAAATCAAAGATGTCTTACAAAAATTAAAGGATCATGAGATATCGGCTCAAGAGGCCAAGGCTCAAATCCAACAGTTCTTATCGGGTAAGCGGCCCTTTTTGCCGAGTACTTCGTTGAACTTGGAAGCTGCCCAACAATATGTTTTAAAAGTGGCAGCTCAAGTGCTGAAGTTTGAAGAGTCGCAACTCAAACTCACTGAATCTTTTGAGAGTTATGGAATCGATTCGATTGTCTCGATGAGACTCATTGATGCCTTTGAAAAAGATTTAGGTCCCCTTTCAAAAACTCTATTCTTTGAATACCGGAGTTTTGAAGAACTCTCTCTCCACTTCTTCCAACATAACTTGGATGGGCTGTCTCGCACTCTGCAAGCTCTGCCCGTTCAAAGAGAGCCTGCAGCACCTATCCTCATTCCTCGCACAGAGCCTCCCCCCTCTTCTGCAGAGATTGCTGTGATTGGTTTGAGTGGAAAGTATCCCAAAAGTCCTCACCTTCAAGCTTTTTGGGAGAATTTAAAACGGGGATTTAATGGAATTGGGCCCATTCCCTTAGAGCGATGGGATGTCAGAGAATTTTATGATCCGAAGCGCAGTAAACAGGGAACGGTGTGCACTTCTTTAGGGGGATTCATTGAAGGGGCTGAAGAATTTGATAATCTCTTATTCCAGATTATGCCCAGCGAAGCCAAGGTTCTGGACCCTCAAGATCGTCTATTCTTACAAGCGACTTGGGAAGCCTTGGAAGATGCGGGATATACAAGAGAAAAGATTCGGGAGCTGACAGGAGGTGAGGTCGGAGTTTACGCCGGAATCATGACAAATGACTACTCGCTTCTATCAGCACATCATGCTGGATTGGAAACAGATGCTTTTTCGAATGGGATCATTGCAGAGGTAGCCAATCGCACCTCTTATTTCTTTGATTTTCATGGTCCCTCTATGACCATCAATACCATGTGTTCTTCCTCCTTGACAGCCATCTATTTAGCTTATGAAGGATTGCGACATAAGCAAATGGATTTAGCCATTGCCGGAGGTGTCAATTTAACACTTCATCCGAACAAATACCTCGTGCTCTCTGAGAATAAATTTCTCTCTCCCGATGGGCTCTGCAAAAGCTTTGGTGAAGGGGGGAAAGGATATATTCCGTCAGAAGGATGTGGGGTAGCTGTTTTGAAACGTCTCGAAGATGCGATTCGAGATAAAGACCCTATTTATGGAGTCATTAAAGCAGCTGCCGTCAATAACTGTGGACGATCGAGTCGCTATCGCGTCCCCATGGCAAAAGCTCAAGCCAAAGTCATTGAGAAAGCTCTTTCTCAAGCGCAGATAGACCCAAGAACGATTACTTGCTTAGAAGCTCATGGTACGGGCACGGAACTGGGTGATCCAATTGAAGTCGAAGGGCTTGTGGAAGTATTTCGAAAGAAGACGGCCGACACGCAATTTTGTAGTTTGGGATCAGTAAAGTCAAACATTGGTCACACAGAAGGGGCTGCTGGAATTGCTTCGTTGACAAAAGTTTTACTCGAAATGAAACATAAGACCCTCGTTCCGACCATCCATTCGGAAAAGCCAAATCCGAATATTCGGTTTGAGACGACTCCTTTTTATTTGCAAAAGGATTGTCAATCGTGGAATTTGCCGAATCGGGATGTACCTCGTAGAGCCGGAATTCCTTCTTATGGAGCGGGAGGAGCCAATGCCTTTATCGTAGTGGAAGAATACCCAGAGAAAAAGCTCTCCGAGGTCTCTTCGCCTACTCAGCATATCTTTCTCCTATCCGCTGCCTCTAAAAATCGATTGAAGCAGTACATAGAAAAACTCCTCCCCTTTTTAGATCGGCGCCGCGATCACCCTTCCTATTTTTCTGAGTCGGATTTCCAAACTCGATTGCTTTACACCTATCAAGTAGGACGTGAAGCCATGCACTGCCGATTGGCTTGCTCTGTGAAAAACCTTGAAGAGTTGCGGGATCAGCTGGCCCGTTTTCAGGCAGATCTTCCCTCTCAGTGTCTTTATGCAGAATCCCATTCTCATGCGTCTTATCAAGCGGGAGATCTCATGCAGGAGTGGGTCAATGGGAAAAACGTCAAGTGGGAGGGGTTTTGGCCCTCTAAACCCATGAAAATCAATGCTCCCACCTATCCTTTTGAGAGAAAAAAGTTTTGGATCGATGAAAAACCTTTAGTCTTCAAAGAGCAGCAAACAGAATCTCTCCCTGTTTTTACAGAGCAGCAATATCCCTCTCTTTTTGCCATCCCTGCATGGGAAGAGAGTGAGGGGAAAAGTACTTTAGCGATGAGCCTTCCTAAGATTTTAGTATATCCAGCGGCTTTGCGTTCCTTCGTCGATCGGTATGATCTGAGAAAAGGGGTTGTTGCAGAGCTCGAATTGCCAATCTATCGAACTGCTCAAGACGCTTGTGAAGCTCTGAAGAAGATGAGCGCCTGGATGCAAGAGATTTTAAAGAGCAAAAAATATACGGATCTTTCGATCGTGGCTCTCAGCGAAGAGAGTGTGTATTGGCAAAACGGGTATCTACATGGCTTTCTTCAATCTCTTTCGCAAGAAAAACCCTCTTTCAAGAGCCGCATAGTGCAAATTGGCAAAGGGGGAGAGAAAGGATTGCCTCTATGGTGGGAAAAAGAGTGGGAAAAAGAAGATGCAATGGTTCTTTATGAAGAGAAGCAGCGCAAAGTTTGGCGGTATCGGACTATTCAGGAGAAAGAGGGAACTCAGTTTCCCCTTGTCAAAGAGGGAGGAGTCTATTGGATTATAGGTGGAGTTGGAGGACTTGGCCAAATTTTTGCTCGCCATATGAACCAGCTGGGCAAAAAAATGACTCTGATTTTGTCGGGTAGATCTTCAATAGAAAAAGAGAAGTTGCAGCGTCTACAAGAGGAAGTAGGATCCGTTTCTTATAAAGTGTGCGATATTGCTAGAAGAGAATCGGTTGAAGAAACAGTAAAAATACTCTTACAAGAGCACGGAAAACTCGATGGGATTATCCATGCTGGAGGGGTTCTCAGAGATTCTTGGCTGATTCGTAAAAACCTCGATCAACTCTTTGATGTACTCAATCCGAAAATATTAGGTGTGGAAAATCTCGATGAAGCAACTCGTCAGCTTCCTCTTGACTATGTGATCTTTTGCTCTTCAGAAGCAGGAGCGTTTGGAAATATTGGTCAAACCGATTACGCAGCTGCCAATTCTTTTATGGATGCCTTTGCTAAGAAGCGCTCTTCTTTAAGAGAAAAGGGTGAGCGTCAAGGGAAAACCCTCTCGATCAATTGGCCTTATTGGAAAGAAGGTGGAATGAGAATCTCATCGGATATCCAGCAAAAGATGTTTGAAATGACGGGAGAAGTTCCCTTAGAGACAGAAAAAGGGACCCGAGGTCTTTCTGTGATGCTCGGATTATCTTCGTCTCAAGCCATTATTTTCCAAGGTGATGTAAAGAAAATTGAACAAACTTATTCCCTCTTAGAGCCTTTGCCAGAGCTTTCAGCTTCTCGCTCTTGCGAAAGTGCTATAGAAGTAGACATATTGACACAGGTCCGTCAGATGTTTTCTCGTGTTTCTCAAATGGATCTATCAGAGATTCAGGACGATGTGCCTTTTCAAGAATATGGCGCAGACTCGGTGAGCTTGAGCGATCTAGCTCGTCAGCTCGCTAAAACTTACAATCAGGTCTTTGATCTTTCTCTATTTTTTGAACATCCGACCATTCACGATGTAGCGAAAGAGATCTCTCTTCGTTTGAGAAAAACAGATTCAGATTCGGTTCTGCCTTCTCCTCCTCCTTCTTCGGACTGGATGGAAAGTCCGCAAGAAATAGAGACCACTTACGTACAGACGCTGACAGGCGAAGAGCCTTATCTCCGAGAACACAAACTCCTGTCTCGTCCTTTATTGCCCGCGGCCATCTACTTTGAGTTTTTAATGGAAATAGGAAAGAGATTTTTAAAGACGGCTATCTCTGTGAAAAAAAGCACCTTTTTAGCTCCGCTTTATTTTGATGGAAAACCCCTTCAACTCTTTTTAACAGTTACGGGAGAAGAAGTGCAATTCTGGACCCGAAATGTAAAAGGAGAAAAAGTTCTTTTAATGAAAGGGGAAATTGAGCGAGGAGAACCGAGCCGAAAACCCTTTTCTATTCCTTCTTTGGGATCTCCACGGCATATCTGGTCATCTGAACAGATTTATACTCTCTTAAAAGAAATTGGATTTGAATATGGACCCACCTTTCAATCTGTTAAAAAGGTCCATGTCTATCCAAAATATCTGCAGGTTTTCCTGGAACTGCCGGCCTCAGTTAAGGAAAAAGATGCAATGGTCCCTTATTCGATTCTAGATGGGGCTTTGCATGCCATGATTGGGTTTCATACGATCGGAACGGAAGAGGAAAATGAGGCTCCTTACTCCTTAAAGGGCTTTTCTCTTTATAGAAACTTTCCCCAGAAAGTTCGGGTTTTTGTGGAGAAGGTGGCCGACTGTTCCTACAGACTTGAATTTTATACAGAAGAAGGGGAGCTGATTGCTGAGTTTAAAGAGGTAGAAACAGCCTCTTTGACCAAGGAGAAGGGAAACACGCGCAAAGTGGGAACTTATGAGGGGGTTATCCGTGAAAAAATCGCGAGCATGCTGAACCTTTCTTACGAAGCAGTAGATCCAAATTTACCCCTTTCTCAATTGGGGATTGGAAATTTTGAAGCCATCCGCTTGCAAACAGAGCTGCAAAAACTCTACTCCATTGCTCTTCCCTTTTCAATGTTCCGTAAGAGCGAAACATTGAGGGATTTTATAGAGAATTTTGAACAAATAATAAGAGGAGAAATGGACTCTGATATCCAAAATTTATCCGATGCTGAAGCAGAAGCTCTTCTCGAAAAGGAGTTGGTTTAAATGGGTCAAGAACAATCCGAACTAATTAAAAAAGCGCTATTTAAGATCCAGAGCTTAAAAGAAGAGCTGGCTCGGTATGAAGAGCCGATTGTTGTGGTCGGGATGTCTTGCCGTTTCCCCGGAGGAATCAATACTCCTCAAGATTTTTGGCAGCTTCTGATCGAAAATCGAGAAGGTCTTTGTCCTCCTCCAAAAGAGAGATGGGATCACGCTCTTTTTTATGATCCTCTTCAAATCACTCCTAACTCGATTTACATCAAAGAATCTTCTTTTTTACAGACTCCCGTCGATCGTTTTGATGCCAAATTTTTTGGTATTTCACCTCGCGAGGCTGAAGAAATCGATCCACAGCATAGGTTTTTACTGGAGCTTTCTTGGGAAGCTTTTGAGGATGCTGGAGTGATTCCTTCTACCCTAAAAGGGAAGAAAGTGGGTTTTTTTGTAGGGATTATTTCTTCAGAATATGCGGGTTATGATCGAGATGGGTATGAAACATCCCCCTACTATTTAACGGGGATTATGACGCATATGGCATCGGGCAGAATTGCCTATTTTTATGGCACTCATGGTCCCGCTATTTCTCTTGATACCTCCTGCTCTTCTTCTCTCGTTGCTTTCCATTTAGCATGCCGTAGTCTCCAAACAGGGGAATCGGAAATGGCTCTGGTAGGTGGAATCAATTTGATGATTAGTCCCTATGCGATTACCTCTCTTTGTCAGCTCAATGCATTGAGTAGAGATGGACGCTGCAAGCCTTTTGAAGCGAATGCAGATGGCTATGGGAGGAGTGAGGGAGGGGGGTTTCTCCTTTTGAAAAGGCTGAGTGATGCTCTTCGAGATAAAGATCGCATTTACGCAGTTGTGAAGGGCTCTGCTGTCAATCATGATGGGAGGAGCAAAGGGCTGACCGTTCCTAACCAAGAAGCACAAGTTCAGGTGATGAAAGAGGCTTTAGCACAAGCTAAGTTAGACCCCAGTTCCGTGAGTTATATCGAAGCACATGGAACTGGCACAGAGGTGGGAGATCCTTTGGAGATTCAGGCAATTGAAAGGGTTTTTGGGTCTAGACAAGGCAAGGCACTTCCGATTGGAAGCGTCAAGGCCAATATAGGCCACACCGAAGCAGCTGCAGGACTAGCAGGACTGATGAAGACGATTTTGTGTATGCAACATAAAACGATCCCTGCTCAAATCAACTTCTGCACTTTAAATCCAGCGATTCAACTCGATTCTATTCCAGCTTACATTCCGATAAAAAATGAATCTTGGGATTCTCAGAGTCGTATTGCCTCTATCAACTCTTTTGGTTTTAGCGGTACGAACGCCCACGTAATTCTAGAGGAGTGGAAGTCTCCCCCTCTTTCCGATCCTCTGAACTCTTTCGATGAACCTCCTTATTTCCTGCCGATCAGTGCGAAATCGATCGACTCTCTTTCTGCTTATGTCGATCGTTATTTGCAGTTTTTGAAAGAGACTCCTCATTCTTTGTCTTCCATCCAAAATGCAGCATGTCTTCGACGCTCCTCTTTTAAACATCGGCTCGTGCTTCTAGGGCATAGCAAAGAAGATTTCATTCAGCAGCTAGAAAAACTACAAAAAGAGGGCGTTGAAGGCCATCTTGGAAAACTCAGCGACATCTCTTTGTCTCTTGGGGCTAAACGAGAAATCATCGAAGCTTATCTAGCAGGTCAAACGATTGATTGGGAAAAGGTTTTACCGGGTGCTTCCTGTAAGCAGGTTCCCCTTCCTACCTATCCTTTTAGTCCTCAAGCTTATTGGTTTAAAAAGCAGGCGAGCTTGAAAGAGACTCAAGAGGGACCTCCTCTAAAAGGGACGAAAATCATCTCCCCTCTGTCTCATTACCAACATCAGTTTTTCATTGGATCTGGGAATTTGAAAGAGGTGCAGGATACGCACGGATTGCTCCACGTAGGGCAAATTTTGGAAATGATCTATGCAATGGCAAAAGGAAAGTATGCGCTCTTAGCTGAAGAGGTTTCAACGAGTGAAGTATCTCTAGAAAGGGCGCTTTTAGTAGGAGAAGGGATCAAAATTTATGGCTTGGTTGAAGGCGAGCAATTTTCCCTTCAGACTTTAGATCAAGAATGGAGGCTGCATCTGCAGGGTAAAATACATCCCCATCGAATAAAGGCTGAAGTTCAGCCGGCGATGGGCAGCGCTGATGGAGAGATATCTCGAGATCAATTTTATGAATCTCTTCGTCAAAAAGGGGTCGATCTAGGACCTAGCGTTCAATGGGTAGAAAGAGCGTATTGCGAAGATACTCGAATCCGGGCCATGTTGATTCCCTTCAACAATGCGTCTTCTTTGCATAGAGGGATTTTCGATGCTCTAGCTCAGTTATTCCACTTATGGCTAGGAGAAGAAAAGGCCCGTCTTCTAGTAACGGGGTGGGAAGCTTCCCAGTTGCTCTTATCTGAAGCAGAAGGTCCTTTCGAAGCACTCCTCGAAAGACAAGGTGAGCTGATCGGCGATGTCTATTTATTCGATCGAGAAAAGCGGCTGGTCTTTTTCTGGAAGAAATTACAGATGAAAAAACTTGCAGTCAGCGGAGTAGAGTCTCAAGCCTATCAGACTGAGCTGCAAGCCATTTTAGAAGCATCAGAGAAAAAAGAGCTCTGTCAGCAATTGATCCAAAAACTGATCGGGAAATGGTTAAATGTCACAGACTTTCCTCTCTCGGCGTCCTTGTATGACATAGGATTTGATTCAATCATGGGAATTGAGCTCGTTCATCAACTCAAAACCCTATTTCGTATCGAAATCAATATGGAAAAATTCTTCGAAAACCCCTCTATTGAAAGCTGTGTAGAACAAGTCTTGACTCATCTGTCCACTAGAAATCGTTCTCAACATCCTTGGTTTAAAGGGAATTGGGAACAGAAAGAAATGTTTCGCCTCTATTGCTTTCCTTATGGTGCAGGAGGAGCTTCTGAATATAGTGCTTGGGAAAAACAATTGAGCCATCTTTGCCAAGTGATTCCGATTCAGCTTCCCGGTAGAGAAGATAGATTAGAAGAGCTCCCTTTCGACGACATGGGGCGTTTGATGGAAGCTCTCGAAGCTGTTTTCCCAACGGATGAGACCCCTTTTGCTTTTTATGGGCATAGCATCGGAGCTTTAATGGCTTATGCGTTGACACTCCATCTTCAAAAGAAAGGCAAAAGACTTCCCACGCATTTGATTGTAGGAGCCTATTCTTCTCCCACAATTCAACCCAATCCTTGGCTTGAAACTCTTGTCTTAAGTCTAAAAGCAGAAGGGATTTTTCCCCTTCCCACATTGGCTGAGCCGCTATTAGATGCGCAATTGGAAAAAGCGATCCTTGCCTTAACTCGAAGCACATCGCGTGAGTATATAGAGCTCAAAATGGATTTCTTTAAGAAAATCTTGCCGTCGATCTGGGCCGATTTACATTTAGTGAGAAGTTTTTCTCTTCCTTCAGATCCCAAAGTGCAGGTTCCCATCGTAGCTCTTGCTGGAATACGGGATGACCGAGTGACGGTAGAAGAGATGCAGGCCTGGAAGGCCTTAACACTCTCCGATTTTGCTCTTCATCCGTTAGAGGGAGATCACTTCTTTTTACGTAGAGATTCCGCTCAGACAGCGGTTTTAGAAATTATCGAGAAAACAATAGGACAAATGGTATGAAAGTCGTCATTGTAGGTGCAGGTCCGGGTGGACTTGTTTTAGCTCTCACACTATCCCAATTTGGAATTAAGCCGATCTTAATTGATAAAGAGAAAGAGCGTTCTCATTTTACTAAAGCGCTCACTCTGCAACCTCGAACGTTGGAATTAATGCAGAGTTTCCATCTTTTAGAGCGTTTTAAAGAAAAGGGGAATTTGATTCGTAAGACCCAGTTCTTTGCCAACAAAATACATGTTGGGTCCATCGAATATGGCAATCTCCCATCTTCTTGTGGATTTCTTCTCTCGATTACCCAGCCAGAATCGGAATCCATTTTAGAAAGCGCCTTGAAAGAAAAGGGGATTGTCATTCAAAGAGGAGTTGGGTGCACGGATGTAGAGATCCGAAAAGGAAAAGCCTTCGTTAAAGTAGAACGGGTTGACTCTCAAAGACAAGAGGTGTATGAAGCCGATTATGTGATCGCGGCTGATGGGGGGAAAAGCACTCTTCGCTCTCTCTTTCTCAAAAAGGGAGACCTTCAGCTTACCCATGAGGTTCGTTACGATTCGAATTTTATTATGGGGGATTTCCGGATGGAAAACTATCCTTTCCCTCGAGATGAGAGGTACACCTATTTCAAAAATCGGGCCATTTATGCTCTCATTCCTATGACGTATCCGTATGTACGGGTAGTTGCCTTTGGGTTGCAAGGAGCTGCAGATTTAACTCCTCGTCTGGAAGAGTTTTCGTTTGCCATCAAGGAAGGAATAGGGACCGATCTCGATATCACTCAAGGAGAATGGCTCAGTCGATTCTACCCTTCTCGCTTCATGTTGAACCGTTTTCGCTTGGGACCTCTTTTTTTCTTAGGAGATGCTGCACATATCGTGAGTCCGATTGGCGCCCAAGGAATCAATCTTTCGATAGAGGATGCGTATAATTTGGGATGGAAACTGGGAATGGTGATCTGTGAAAAAAGCGCTCCTTCTCTTCTAGACACCTATTCACTTCAGAGGATGAAAGCTGCCCAAGTCGTTCTTGAGGAAACGAATCAACTGCATAAGAATTTATCCAATCCGATCCGCAATTTTTTCTTCTTGCAGCAGCTTAAATTCCTCAAAAGGCCAGAAATCAGTCGTCTTGTTTTGCTCAAGCAAACGCAGTTTTTTATCGATTATCCAGAGACGAAAAAGACAGAAGGATTTAGCTCGGGAATGCGGCTATTTAATGTCCCTTGTATTTTCCCAGACCAAACTAGCCTATTCGATCATCTGTCCTCCTTAGGATGGACCTTTCTAGTGAATCTAGAAAGTGAGGAAAAAATAGATTCTCTTCCCGATTTTCAACCGGTTTTCTCGATTTCTTCTAAGTCGGGGAGCGATCTTCTCATCGATGAACAAAGCACATTTTGCAAAAGGCTTAAGAAGAGTCCTCCTCTTCTTGTTATTTCACCTGACAGATACATTTTTAAAACATTTACAAAAGCAGAAATTTATGACAGCAATACTTTTTCCAGGTCAAGGCATTCAAAAAAAGGGAATGGGCATAGACCTATTTCCCAAGTATAAAGAGCTTACTCAAGAGTGTTCGGAACTGGTGGGTTTTTCGATCGAAGAGCTCTGTCTGGTCAATCCAGAAAACCGTCTCTTCCAAACTCGCTATCTGCAGCCTACGCTTTTTTTCCTCAATATGCTGGGATTTTACGAGAATCAAAAGCTCTATGGCGATCCCACTTTTTTTCTAGGGCATAGCTTAGGAGAATATTCGGCACTTTGTGCAGCTGGAGCTTTTAGTTTACAAACGGGGCTCCAACTAGTCAAAAAAAGAGCCCTTTTGATGAGCGAGGCTAAAGAGGGAGGAATGCTCGCAGTGTTAGGACTCAAGAAAAAGGAGATTCAAGACATTCTTGAGCAGGGAAGCTTTTCTGAGATCGATATAGCAAATTACAATACTCCAACGCAATTCGTTTTATCGGGACCTAAAGGGCGCATTGAACAGTTGGCTAAGAAGCTAAGTGAGCAGGGCACAAAAGCGATCGTCCTCAATGTCAGTGGGGCGTTTCACTCTCGCTATATGCAATCTGCGCAAAGAGAGTTTTCCGAATTTCTAGCCTCTTTTTCCTTTGAAGATCCCAAAGTAACCGTTCTTTCGAATGCAACTGTGGAGCCCTATACAAAAGAGAACATGGCCTCTTTGCTCTCTTTACAAATTTCTCAGTCGGTACGATGGGAAGAGTCGATCATTCGACTCTTGTCTCAAGGTGTAGAAACTTTTCACGAAGTGGGTTCCCAAATCCTTTCAAAAATGGTGCAAGAGATCCGTCAAGAAAAAACGTTCACTAAAGAGCAAAAAAGAAACGTTTTTCCTTTGGGATCTAACGCTTTTAAGGAGTTTTTTCGATTGCAACATGCGTATGTTTCTGGTTCGATGTACCGAGGGATTGCTTCTCCTCAACTTGTCATCCGGATGGCAAGAGCTGGCTTTCTCAGTTTTTACGGAACGGGAGGGCTTGAATTAGAAGAAATTGAGCGTGGAATTTCCACAATTCAGCAAGCTCTTCCTCCGGACACTCCTTTTGGGGTCAATCTTCTCTCCAATTATATGTTCCCAGAAGAAGAAATGAAACTGGCCGATCTTCTCTTGCAAAAAGGCATAAAAGTAGTAGAGGCGTCTGCGTTTCTCATGATCACGCCTGCTCTTGCCTATTATGCGATCAAAGGGCTCTATTATGATAGTCAAAAGCAGCAAGTAGCGAATCGTCATTCTATTTTTACCAAAGTTTCTCATCCACAAATTGCTCAAATGTTCTTGCAACCCACGCCACCTCACATTCTTGAGACTCTTTTGAAAGAGGAAAGAATCACTTTAGAAGAGGCGGCTCTTGCCAAAAATTATCCCTTGAGTACCTGCCTATGTGTAGAAGGGGATTCGGGAGGACACACAAATCGCAAACCTCTGGCTCCTCTCTTTTCTTCTGTGGCTAAGGTCCGAGAAGAAATGCAAAAGATCTATAAACAACCCTTCTTTTTGGGAGCAGCGGGTGGCATTGGAGATCCCATTTCAGTGGGAATGGCCTTTCTCATGGGAGCCGATTTTGTGGTGACTGGTTCAATCAATCAATGCACTCTTGAAGCAGGGACAAGCGATCGGGTGAAGGATCTCTTACAAGCCATGCTTCCAGAAGATACAGATTACTCCATTGCAGGGGATATGTTTGAAATGGGCGCTAAAGTACAAGTATTAAAAAAGGGAGTCCTCTTTCCTATACGAGCCAATACTCTTTACAACCTCTACACGACTTTTAAAAATCTTCAGGAAATTTCCCCTTCTCTGCGCGATCTCGTGGAAAAGCAATTTTTTCGCATTTCTTTTGAGCAAGCGGCCCAAGAAATGGGGGATTACTATACCCAGAAAAAGACCGGTAAGGAAAAGATGGCTGCTTTGTTTCGTTGGTATTTACGCAATTCCAATGCTTGGGCAATCCAGGGAGATCCAGACCGGATTTCTGACTATCAGATCCATACAGGACCTGCTCTAGGCGCTTTCAATCAATGGGTGAAAAACACGCCACAGGAGGCTTGGCAAAAGCGTCATGTGGATGAAATCGCTCTTTTGCTTCTTTCTGCCGCTGGCGATTACCAGAAAAACCTCTTTGCTTTCCATACAGGTACTGGGCCGTGATTTTTTTCGTCTAAACAGTTGAGAGATCCTACCCGTACTTGAGGGGGATCTCTCCTCGTAAAATTTTACTTCGAAAGTTTCCTAAGTTTTTCAAGCTCTTTGCTTACAGCTTTATCTCCATGATAAGCTGAGAGATAATGAAAGAGAATGCCCATGCCCCAACCTATCATGGGAAATATCGGCCAGGGGATTCCGCGCTTCTCTGGATAGGTTGCCACGTACCAGGTTGCCCAAAAGACAAGAACCATCACCAGATAAATGCTAAGATGGTAACGAGAAACAACTCGCTTTCTTGCTCTTTCCCGAAGATCTATTTCATCTTGATCCATACACCCCCCCCTTTTTTTGCCCTTGATTATAAAATGTGTAGGCAATTTTTAAAAGGTTCTCTATCCTTAAGAAGAGGAAGCTGTTATGAGTAAAGAAGTTGTGTATCTATTTTGGACATGCCGAGAAAAAGGGGAAGCCGAGAAGATTATCCGGGCTTTACTAGAAGAGCGCCTGATTGCCTGCGCCTCTCTTTTTCCCGAAGTTGAATCCATGTATCGATGGGAAGGAAAACTCGAGCAAAGCCAGGAAGTGAAGGTGATTCTGAAGACAGTCTCTAGGCACTTTCAGGCAATTCGAGATTACATTCTTGCCCACTGCAGCTATGAAGTGCCCGAAATTGTCCAGTTGAATGTCTCCGACGGAAATCCCCTCTATCTATCGTGGGTTGTGCAAGAAACCACCAGGCTTCTATAGCCGCCTATCCCGATAAACATTATCGGGATAGATAATAAACATATAATAATAAAATTTTGATATAATAGTATAAATAGAGGTGGCACATGATCGTAAACCTAAATACAAATATCCCCCCTAATAGTTTGGGGTCTTTAACTCCTCTTGAGGAGCAGCTGGAAGCTCTTTTCATGCAGTTCCGTAGGGATGAGTGGGGCACTCCTAATCCGCTAGCTGTGAATCAAGATCTGTTAGATATTGAGAAATTTCTCATGAATAACAAAGAGGCTCTGGTTGCTGCGTGCAAAGAGGCGGGATGGTCCCCTAACGCGCCTCCTCCTGCTCCTTTTCGCCCGAATCCTTTTACGCTGCTCTTTGGTCAATCGGGGGATGATCTCAAGCAGGGGACGATTTGGAAGCTCATTACGGAATATCAACAATCGCCCAATCAATACAGTGCGATGCAATTGAATGAAGATTTGACGAGCTTATTTACCGATCTGCAATTTGGTCCCAAAAAATAATACCATTTATCAGAAAAAAGCTTGACTGCGAACAGTCTCAGAGTGGTTTAGATTTTGACGAACGCGAGGAGGCCCATATTGCATCAATATGGGCGACGAGCGTTCGTTAAAAGGTGAGCTGCTATGATGGCTGTTCCCAATCAAGGTTATTTTTGATAGATGGTATAACCAGTGATTTAGAAAATACAGGCGTTAGAGACTGTTACTTGGATCGAAATAATTCCCGGGAGATAGGAATCATTCCTTTTTTAAGTGGTAAAAATAGGGTTTGCACTAAGGGATGATTTGGATCGACCGCATATTGGGAGAAATCTGTAATTCCCGTTTCACGTAGTAAAGACTCATCGATAAAAAACTGGCCAGAAGCTTCTTTAAATGTGCGGAGTGAAAGTGCATAGGCAGCATCCGCCATGATCGCAGGGAAGCGACTCCCAGCGTAAACTTGGGGGAGAAGATGATCTTTGAGTCGTTGTGTAGCGATATTGGTTTGAGGCCATAGGGAATTGACTGCGATCCCAGCCGAATAGAACTCTGCAGCCATTCCCCTTGTACACAGGCTCATCCCATATTTGCCCAAGGAAAAACATAAATAATCTCTCAACCATTGTTCTTCAAGATCAAGAGGAGGCGCGATGTTGATGATGTGAGGGTTTTTGCTCTCTTTTAGGTAAGGAAAACAGGCTGTAGAAAGAAAAAAGGTCGCACGCACACTGGTTGAAATAGCGAGATCAAACTGTTCTGGGGATGTGTGAAAGGTGTCATTGAAGCAGGGAGCGCTGGTATTA
>CAYRJU010000017.1:24072-37165 GCA_964424735.1 uncultured bacterium | reverse complement strand
TAAATATGATAATTCTGTTTTTAAGTAGTCAACTAAACTTTCTAATGTAGCTATTCTTTTGTTGATGTCCATAATAAAAACTCCAATTAATATTTTTTATTACTACGATTCTGATTATATTCCTCTCGGTTAATTGTTGCAACGTTTTGTATAATTGAATTTTTATTACTTAATATAATTTCATTCAGATTGAACGTTTTTTCAAATTGAATTATAATATTACGAAATTAATAAATAATATTCGGAGATAATTATGTCAGTAGAGAATGTAACAAAGCCCTCTGCACCTGTTCTTGAAGAAGGTGCTGTGACCAATATCGCACCTGTTGTCGAGGCAACGGTTGCACCTGTAGACAAACCAAAATTTGAATGGCTCACGTCTCGTCTTCTCGATTCGAATCAACCCTTCGCGCTTCGCGTCCTCTCGCTGTTTGCCGTTATTCCGACCGCCATTTTAGATTTAGGCCGAAGACTTGCCTTCTCAGTGGGTTTGATCGATGGAAAGAGCTGGAGTTTGATCGAGGTCGTTTCTGGAACCTGCGCTAAAGTAAGTGCTGCTTACCAATCCTATATGACTCCTAAAGAACTGACTCCGGAAGAGCAAAATGCCCTTTCTCAAGCAAGAATGGACACATTGGCTGAAAAATTAATCGGTGGCTATGACAAATTGAATGGGGGCTATTTCCACACCAATAGTAGCTTTAGTTCGCCCTATGCGTTAGAGGGTGAAGCTCAGATCCGAGCAGCAAAACAAGCATTGGCTGAAGAGGTCTATGCGTTTGTTTCCCGCAATGCGACTACAGTCGATGACTTCTTGAAACAAGTCGATGTGGCTGAGGGGATGGTCGAAAAGGCTGTCGCAAAGGCTGCAGGAGATCAATTCTACATTGCCAATAAAGTAGAGCGTACAGGCTCACCAGCGTTGCTTCGAGATGTGGCGTTTAAAGAATGTCTTTCTACTTTTGATGCTTTCGCAACAACAACACCTGCGCTTGACCAACTCTTTATCGAACTTGCAGACCGAAGCGGCAATTTTGCAGCGAATTTGAAAAAGGGAGTGGAAGCAGGTTTTTTGAAGCCTAACCAAGCAAAAGAGGCATTGGAAGCAAAAGCCCAGACTCTTTATGTCGAGGGACTCGAAACGGGCATCCAACAAGCAGAAAAAGAAGTTCGAAAACTTCTCAAGTCGGCCGTCAAGCAAAAGCTTGTCAATGAGGATGGAGCTAATGCAATCAATAGCCGTATTCAGCCAGAAGTAGAATTGCTTGCCGAAGCTGCTGCCAAAGATGTTTTGAGAAGCAATGCTTCAGACGAAGCTGCAGCGAAGTCCAAACTGACTTACGTGTCCTTGGATTTGCAAAAAGCAGGGCGTCTTAAAGATGAAGAGGTCAGCACGTTCTTGACATCTGCAGAGCAAAAAGTTCTAGAGGTGAGAGAAGCGAATCGAGAAGAAATCGCAAGACTCGAAGCTGAAAGGGCGCAAGCAGCTCAAAAGGCAGCTGATCAAACATCTCTACTCGGCCAGTTCAATGGAATGCTCGATCTGATCGAGAGAAAGCAAAAAGTGTTGAGCGGTCAATTCGAGCAGTATGATGCGATGGAAAAAGATCGTCTTGCCACTCTTGCTGCATCAGAAGAAATTCGAAAAGAGAAAGTGACCATCCGAGGTGAAAAAGTCACCATCCTTCAAGCGGCAAGTGAATATTTTGCGGCCCAAGGAAGGATCCAGAAGGTACGGAATGCAAGGCAAAGAAAAGATCAAATGGATGCACTAGCAAATCAAGGGTTTACTCAGGCTACAGTGGATCGTATCATGAAGTTGGACGAGCTTACAGCAAAGTTGACAGCTTTAACTGATCAGCAGGTCAAGCTGACTGAGGAGATCGGAGCTGGGCATGCTGAGATTTCTCACTTAATTGCTGTGTTCAAGGTGTTCCGTAAGAATCATCTGGCTCAAATCGAAGATAAAACAGAGAAAGATGCGGTTGTCAGTAAAGAGGCGGCCATGGATAAAAGGCAAACCGGATTGAATAGCCAACATCTCAAAGTCCTCGGGAAAGATGGACTCATCGACCGAGCTCGTCAGAGATTGGCGTCCACTCCAGTAGATATGGATCCCGATCACAATGGAGCGGAAGTTGAGACGATTCTTAACGCCGAGCGGATACGTGTGAGAGAAGCTGAGGAAGCTCGTAAAGAAAAAGTAGAAAAAGCAACTGCGAGCAGACCAGAGAAAGGGATTTTAGCGAGATTGTGGGATCAATACATGTCAGTCCCTCCCGTAATTAGTCTCTTCTAATTCGAACTTCTTAGACAAAGCCTTCAGGAAACTGGAGGCTTTTTTTTAATGGGCGAGCAGATCCGTGAGTCCCACCAGCACATCTCTTAAAACTTCGAGCGGTTTTTGTTCTGCGTCAAAGCGGGAAATGAGCGACTCTGGGTAATGCTTGAGAAGTTGACTCGTATCTTTGGAATAGACCTCCATGCGGGTTCTCAAGACTTTGGGGTCCATATCGTCTTGTCTTTTTTCGATGATGGCCCTTCTCTGCAAACGCTTGATCAATTCTTCAATCTTTTTGACCTCTAAAACAATGACCCTTTCGACTTTGACATGGTTTTCCAATAGATCTGCCTGATGGAGGGTGCGGGGGATCCCATCTAGGAGAAGGAGCTGCTGGTTAGGGAAGTAGCGGTTGGTCGCAATTAGGCCATGAACGAAATGGTGCCAGATCTGGATGGTGACTTCATCGGGCAATAGAAGCCCTTTACTGGCATAAGTGTGGTAGAGCTTGCCCGCTGGCGATTCGGGGGATAGCGAGCGAAAAATGTCCCCTGAAGAGAGGTGGAAATGGTTGCCGGCACTACTCAAAAACTTGCCCAAAGTCCCTTTTCCAGACCCCGGGGGGCCAAAGATCAGGACAGAGCGAAAAGGCTCGGTATGCTGAGGAATGATCGAGTTTTCTTGCATGTTGTTGCCTCAGAAGTACCATTTTGGCCTTTTTCTTTCTATCCCAATTTTCCTTAACTGTAAGAAGTTTAGTTAATTAAACTATATATCTAAGTATTTAATATTAATTGTTTAAAATGCAAATAATTGATATAATATTTGCAAATTACATAGATAATCAATATGTCTACAACAGATCCTTTACAACACCACTTTCCTGCAGCCGGGGGCAGCCCTCGTCTTGCTACCGATGGGGAATGGCTCATCATCAAGGGGGTAGCTCTTGAAGATGGGAGGCGCTACGACATTCGCATTCGCCGTAAAGATGCCAATGGTGAGGTGATTTCTGTAAGTGAAAAAGATGGATTTGCTATCGAGACTATTCAGCGAGTGATAGAACTTGCGGGAATCATCTTTTCAAAGGGGCATTTTGAAAGTTTTGAGAATCGAAGGATTCGCTTTAGCGACACCGGAGGAAAAGATAACGTCTCTTGGGAAAATCTCTTAGAAGAGAAAGAGTCTTCAAATAGAATTGTCACTCCTGCTCCTGCTGAGCAAAAGAATTTAACCTTTACCCCTTATATGAAGGAGCTCCACAGCCTCTTTTTCCACCAAGTACAGGGAGGAGTATCCTTCGATCCGTCACATTCCGTGATCCGCCCAACTTATGAAAGTCCTCTTCCCGAGCCATCTAAAAAAGTGAAACGAGAAGAAGTTGAGGAAAAACCCCTTAAGAAAAAACGCAAAGTTAAAAAGCCTCCAACTGCCCCCGCACCTGCACCCGCTCCTGCTCCTGCTCCTGCGACAACTCCAAAACCCTCTGCACCACCCCTAACACCGCGCCCAACAGCAGCCCCAGTGGTGCCCCTCAACCCACCAGCAACCGCCCCAGCTCCAACAATTGCGCCGCAACCTCATCAATTAATGAACGCATTGGATCGAGCAGAACATGAGGACTTACCTGGCTTTTTAAGGGGCATTACTTATACAGGGCTGCAAAAATATGCACGGGATAAAGAGGACCTTAAATACAAAGAACCTTATGAATGTTTTCTAAGACTTCTCAATAACCCAGAGAGTGAGAAAGAAAACGATCCAGACATGCTCAACTGGTTGAGAGAAAAATATGAAGCGGCCCGTGAATTTTATGAGGATTCCGGATATTTCGAGGACGTTCAAGCAGAGGACGCAACAGCTCGTCAAGTGATAGGATTTATCCGTGCTCAAGGAAGTACAACAAAACTAGAAAAAGCCTTAATTGACTCATAATAAAAAATTTTCCAAGTCTTTGAAAATAAGGGGATTTCGGATATAATATAACCCGGTGAGGGTGTTATTATGTCTGGATTATCCATTCGACTCGATCGATTTGGCGTAGGCGTTTCTCAGATTCCTGCTGAGAGGCTCTATCCACAGCATCAAAAAAATACTGAAGAGGCTCTCACTCAAATTTTTCATGAACATGTCCCGGATGCGCCAACTGAAAAATTTCCTATACGAATTGAGTTGAAGCCGGGTGCGCCCCATCTCAAAATCGGCTCTCGAGAAATCCCTCTAACAAAGAGCCAAGAACTCAAAGATTTGAACCGGTATATGCGCTACTATCAGCACACGGGCCATCTCCCCCGGCCTTCGCTACTTCCGAGCGAAGAGAGCGCAAAGAGAGCCGAGACGAGAAAAGCGGTTAAGGCTATGAATGGGGGGAGCATACCCGGTTCCAATGAAAATATCTTGGCTGGTATGCGCGTTGCAGATGATTCGATCTCTTTGACGCGCAATCTCATGTATGCGATTCCGACCTTTGGTCCGCATGATCCGGTGGCCAATCACCTCGGCTATTATGCGGGGATGTTGTGGACGTTTTTTGCTTTTCGAGAAATCGATGAGGGACTTACAGAGTACGAGAGATCGCTTCAAATCGGAGATGAAGAGGGGAGAAGAAGGGCCTGTGCAAAGCTTTTTTCTGGGGGGATTGTCGGCACGGGATCGCTTGCCTTTTTGGTCGGTAGAATGAGCGATACGTTTGCTCTTGCGAGCGCGGCTTCAGCCCTTCTCAGCACCTCAGGCATCCTCTTTGGTGCGGGCTCTATCTTGTCCATGGGAGCCTCTGTTTTAGGGACTGTCCGTTGTTACAAGTTTCATCAACGCTTAAGCGAATATCTCGATAATTCCAATCTGACCATCCAAGAGAAAATGAGAGGGGCTCTTCACTTTCTCCAAGACTCAATCTCAGTGACTCCCGAAGAAAAAGCCGAGGTAGCGGCGCTGATTGAACGGGAGCATCCCGATTGGTCGATCGAGGCAAAAGAGCGGTTCCTTTCTCAAAAACTCGCCGACTTGACAGAGGTGAAGGTCAAGTATATGAAGCGCAGGACGAGCAATAAGAGTTTGCGCCTTATCCTCGAACAGTCAGACCAAATCCTTGCCAAACTCAATGATCCAAAACAGATGCAAGCAGCTCTTCAAGAGGCGGCGGTTCTCATCCACACCATTCAAAGAGAAAATAAGGTCAAAATGAGTCTTTATCTTCTCAGCTTAAGTGCAGCTCTTCTCAGCTTTGTGGCTCTGGTCCTCACCTTGACGCTATCTCTAGGAGCGGTTCCGTTTGCTCTCTACGGCATCTCGGGAGCCATTTACTTAGCCGTTACGATCTACTCGGTTGCTGGGATGAGCTCGAAGAAAAAGCAGAAACTAGAGGGGGCAGAATCTCTCGAATCGATTCCGCTTCAAAACTTTAGCCATTCGAGTATGTAAACCGATGTCTGGTTGAATTAAAATAATATTTAACATATAATTGCCTCTACAAAAAAACAGACACTATGTGATTGAGAATCATGTGTTAGTGATTTTTTGATTGACAAAACGTCCAATATATCATACAATGAAAGGGAAAGCTTACACCATCTACAACACTCCTGAGTATGACGAGTGGCTGGATTGTGAGTCGGCTAAGAGTCAAGTGCAAGTCCGCTCTCGCATAGCACATATCCAGGATGAAGGGCATTTTGGGGAGTATAAGCAAGTAGGTGATGAAGTATGGGAACTTAAATGGAAGAACGGCAGGCGTGTTTACTATGCCGAGATTCCAGAGAGGCAAATCATCCTTTTGCTCGGAGGGAATAAAAATGGCCAAGACAAGGACATCCGCCAGGCGAAGAAAATTTTTGGCAAATACGTTTCGTCAGAGGAAGAAGATTAGAATGAAACTTAGAAAAGGTACGGGGATCCGTCAGAGCAATCCAAGAGAAGAGCTATTGAATGAAGAGTTGATCGGACGAGCTATTTGGGAATGTCTTAAAGATGGCGATTCGGAAGGCGTGATCGAAGTGATTCGCATTTATCTGGAAGCAGTGAATAAGACGCAAATTGCAAAAGAAAATGATATGGCCCGATCTACGATGTACCACACTTTAAAAAGTAAAAATCCCACAGTGAAAACTCTAGCCAAGTTAGTTCACGCTTGTATCTAAATCTAAATAGGGTTCAGGGTCTTGCAGCAAAAACAGGATTTTCTCGATTACATCCGCTCTGAAAAAGGTCTTTCACCTCATACGATCGAGGCCTATGGAAGAGATGTGACGCAATTTGAGCGTTTCATCCATCCGAGAGGGGTCAAGCAGGTAGAGCCCGAAGATATTCTTTCGTTTCTCGCCCATTTACGAGAGCGCGCCTTTGCGAGCGCCACGATCTGCCGCATGCTCGTTGCCGTGAAGGTGTTTTTCCGCTTTTTGAAAAAAGAGGGGGAAATCCATGTCGATCTGGGGAGATATTTTGACACCCCAAAACTCTGGCAGCTCATCCCAGAAGTGTTGACTCCAGAAGAGGTCGATCTACTCCTTTCCCAACCAAAGATCGAGGAGGGCATGGGCGCAAGAGATAAGGCGATCTTGGAACTTTTGTATGCGACGGGAATGAGGGTTTCAGAGCTCTGCACGCTTCGCTTAACCGATTTGAGCGATACCTTTGTCAAAGTGCGGGGCAAAGGGAAAAAAGAGCGGATCATTCCGGTTGGCAAAAGGGCTATTCAAGCAGTCGATCATTACCTCCTCCACGATCGAGGGATTGTGAAAGAGGAAAATGGCCCTCTTTTTATCTCAAAAGGAGGAAAGCCAATCGATCGCATCACGGTTTGGGCGAGGGTGAAGATGTATGCGAAGTCAGCAGGGATCACGAAGAGCATATCACCCCATACGCTGCGCCACTCATTTGCCACCCATCTTCTCGAAAATGGGGCCGATTTACGACTCATTCAAGATATGCTCGGGCATGAAGATATCGGGACGACCGATCGCTACACCCATGTGACGGGAAATAGGCTCAAAACCGCCTTCAAGAATTTCCATCCCCGCCCCTGATATACTGAAAATAAAAAAACAAAGATTCGCAGGATCACAAGTGGCAGGATTTGCAAGAAAAATAATCATCCTTCTTATCCTGCCGTTTACGATCCTGCGAATCCTGTTTTTTTTTAAGATTTAGAAAATCTGTTTCGGATTTTTTCTTGCAATTTCTCGAAGTAGGAGTAGAGGACAGGCGTGAGTAGAAGCGTGAGCAGTTGAGAAAAGAGAAGGCCTCCTACGATGCAAACCCCGAGAGAAATCCGGTTTTGCGCAATTGGACCCCCGATCCCGAGCGCAATCGGAACAGCTCCTAACCCCGCACAGATCGTCGTCATGAGAATGGGACGAAATCGGATGAGACAGGCCTCGATGATTGCATCATGGGCAGATTTTCCCTCTTTTCGGGCTAGATCAATGGCAAAATCGATCAGGATAATCCCGTTTTTCAAGACGATTCCGATGAGGAGAATGAGCCCGACAAACGAGTAGATGGAAAGCGATTCGTTGAGAAGATAGAGCGTGAGTAGGCCGCCCAAAAGAGCCGGAGGCAGGGCGCTCATAACGGTGATCGGGTGAATGAAACTTTCATAGAGAATACCCAAGATGACGTAGATCACAAAAAGGGCGAGAAGGAGGAGAAAAGTCAGCGTTTTGAACGAAGAGGCAAAGACATCGGCGGTTCCAATCACTTGACCATAGATTTGGGAGGGCATATCTTTCGTGACCTCTTTTAGCGCTTGAAGCGAGGTGCCGAGAGGGATGTTATTGCCTGGGTTGAAGGAGATGCCGACAGAGAGGAGGCCATTGATGTGATTGACCATGAGCGGGCCGACTGTTTCTTTGACCTCTAAAATTTCTGAAAGGGGAACTTGTGCACCCGTTGTCGATGTGACGTAGAGTTTGGAGAGCACTGTCGGATCGCGGTAAAAGCGGGGCAAAGTTTCTACGATCACGTCATACTGATTGATTTGCGCATTGATCTGCGAAACTTTGTTGTTGGAATAGGCATACTGAAAGTAATTTTCAATGCTGCTCGCATTGACGTTGTAGTTGGCAGCTTTGTCTCTTAAAATGCGCATTTCCCATTGCGGTTGATGGATATGCAGATCGCTCGAGACCTGGGCAAAGGCCGGATTGGCCTGCATCTTTTGGACGAGTTTGGGCGCATACTCAAAGAGAAGATCCCGATTGATGCTCGTCAAAGAGTATTGATAGAGAGCTTGCGCCGTTGTTCCCACTTGCAAATTGATGAGAGGGAGAGGCGAAATATAGACATTCACTCCGGGGATATGGGAAAGCTTGTCATTTAAGATCTTGACCGCTTCATTCATGGTCTTTCGCTCTTTAAAAGGTTTTAGGCGAAAGAAGAGATTCCCATCGTTGGGATTGGAGTAGGAGCTGATCGAGAGAATCGACTCTATATTCGGATCTGCAATGGCAATTTGATTGATCTCTTCGTGGTATTTTCCCATGAGAAAAGGGGAAGTTCCGTCTCTTGCTATCGTGAATCCTTCCAAAAAGCCAATGTCATCGGGGGGCAAAAAATCCTTTTTAACGGCTTTGAAGAGAACTCCAGATAAGAGGATGCTCAAAACTCCAAGGCTGAGCATGAGGGGCTTGTGATTCATGGCAAAGTAAAGACACGGTTTGTAGATCTTTTTTAAAATTTCAATGATGCGCTCTGCCATCTCTTCTATTTTTGACTTCTTTTCTTTTTCGTAAGGCTTGATGAAGCGAGCAGAGAGCATCGGAACGAGGGTCAGGGAAACAAACCCCGAAAAGAGAACAGCTACGATGATGGTCACAGAAAATTCTCGAAAGAGTCTTCCAACGACGCCTCCCATGAAGAGAAGGGGAATGAAAGCGGCGGCGAGACTGAGTGTCATGCTCAAAACGGTGACGCTGATTTCTTTAGAGCCTTTGAGAGAAGCGTCCAACGGAGTTTCGCCCATCTGGACATGGCGAACATTGTTTTCCAAAACGACAATGGCATCATCGACTAAAAATCCAATGGAAAGGGTGATTGCGAGAAGGGAGAGGATGTCGATACTATAACCGAAAAGATACATGACAGAAGTGGTTCCCAAAATAGATAGGGGCAGGGAAAGAGTCGGAATGATCGTATTGAGCACTTTTCCAAGAGCCAAAAAGATCACGATGACGACGAGACAAAACGCGACGAAAAGGGTCATTTTGACATCGTCGACCCCCTGAATGATAGAGTCTGATTGGTCGTAGATGGTCTCGATAGTCAAAGAGCTCGGCAATTGCGGCTTTAGTTTTTGCAGGGTCTCTTTGATTCCTTTTGCGATCTGGACTGTGTTCATTCCTGGAAGCCGCTGTATGCCTAAGATAATGCAGTCCTCAGCGCCTTGACTCGTCACGAATTTTTGAAAGAATTTATCGTTTTGAACGCTGTCTAGCGCCCTTCCGATATCTTTGACTTTGACGAGATCCCCATTTTTGTTCTTGATGATCAATTCACCATAGCCTGGAGCTCTTAAGATCTGGCCATCGACATCGACCGTGAAATCATCTCTTTCCCCATAAAGAGTTCCGAGAGGTAGATCGACGTTGGTGAGTTGGATCGATTGTGTCAGCTGGTCGAGCCCCAGATTTTTAGCGGCGAGTTTTTCGGGGTCGATCTGCACTCTTACGGCATAGGGAGAGCCGTAGGTGGTCACTTGCGCCACCCCTTCGACCATCGAGATCCTTTCACCGATGAACGTATTGGCGTAGTCATAGAGATCTGAAAGGGTCATATTGGGAGAGCGGATGACAAAGTAGAGAATCGGGGTTGCGGCCGGGTTGACTTTGTCATAAGAGGGCTGATTGGGTAGATTGGATGGCAAATTGGGTTGAGCCCGGCTGATCGCCGCTTGGACATCTGTGGAAGCATCATCGATATTTCGATCGAGAGTGAATTGGAGGATGATGGTGGAAGAGCCGGTGTTGCTCGTTGAAAAAATGCTCTGGATCCCATCGATTGTCATGAACTGCTGCTCGAGAGGGGTGGTGACAGAACTCGCCATCGTGTCGGGGCTGGCTCCCGGGTAACTGGTAGAGACCTCAATGGTTGGCATGTCGACATTCGGCAAGTCGCTCACCGACATCTTCTCATAGGAGATGAACCCAAAAAAGAGGATCGAGACCATCACCAAAATAGTCATGACGGGGCGGCGAATGAAAGGTTCAGATAAATTCATCGAATTTCCACTTTAGCGCCTGCATAGAGGTTGAGTTGCCCTTCGGTCACGATGGTTTCTCCAGCTTTCAGTCCTTTGGAAATGATGACTTTGTCATCCTCTCTTTGTCCAAGTGTCACAGCTCTTTGTTCCACAGTCCGGTCTTCTTTGACAATAAAAATCACGGGGCCATTTTGGGTGAGCTGAACGGCAGTATAGGGGACAATCACGGCATTTTGCAAAGTGTGCAAAATGAGTCTTGTTCGTACGAATTGGCCCGGCCAGAGGGTTCGATCTCCATTTTCAAAAATCGCCCGTAAATTGATCATACCCGTTGCGGGATTGACGCTATTGTCGAGCATGAAGAGTTTCCCTTCAAATACTTCACCAACGGCTTTGAAATCTTCATAAGCGGCTTGCACTTTGAGATCGCTTTTTCCAAAATAGCGCTGCACTTGAGGGAGTTGGAATTCGGGGATGGCAAATGTGACATAAATGGGAGTCATTTGATTGAGCGTCGTGAGAGTCGATCCATTGTCCGCTACCAAATTGCCGTAATCGATCTGCAAGAGCCCCATCATTCCATCGATGGGAGCATAGATCCAGCAGTAATTCAGATTGATCCTAGCGCTATCGACTTGCGCCTTATTTTGCTCGACGAGGGCAGAAGTCGCCGCATAATTGGCTTGCAAAGTCTCGTAATCGATTTGGGAATAGTATTCGTCTTTGGCAAGCGTCCGATATCGTTTTACTTTTTCTAGAGCTAAACTCAAATTGGCGAGGTTTTGTTCGAGTACGCTCTCTGCTTCTCTGAGCGCGGCTTGATAAGGTCTTGGGTCAATCGTGAAGAGGAGGTCTCCTTTTTTCACTTCTTGACCTTGCGTGAAGTAGACTCCGGTAATTTCGCCCTCAATGCGCGATTTGATCTGAATGGAGGTGAGCGAATCGACGTGGCCGAGCGTTTCGAGGTAGATGGGGGCAGCGCTTTCAATAGCGACACCTGTTTTGACCGGATAAGAGGGGGGCAAAGGGGGCAGCGGTGTCCTGTGGCAGGCAGTGAGGAGGAGGCAAAGAAGAAATAATCTCATTCGGCCTCCTCTTTGGGGCTAGCGCAAAGAGAGCCCGTTGCATAGGCAATATCAGCCAAAGAGAGGAACCAGTTTTTCTGGGCCTCCGCTTTTTTCGTCCTCGCATCTGCAAGCGCGCTTTGGGCTTGTAAAACGTCTAAAATCGTTGTCGTTCCCGCTTTGTAGCTCGTGATCGCGATATCGAACTGCAATTCGGCCGCCTTCAGATACTCTTCTGAATCGCTCAAGTTGGCAGACGAAGTTTTGACTCCCATATAGGCGTTGGTGACCCCCTGGATCAAACCCAGCTCCGATTGCAAGAGCTGAGCCTTGGACTCTTCGAGATTGGCCTCGGCAGCGCGGACCTGGTTGCTGTAGTAGTAGCCATTGAAGAGGGGAAAGGTGAGGGTCAAAGTTGCCGTCCAGTGGTTTTCTGGTTCTACGAGTCCTCCATTGAACCAATATCTTCCCGTACTGACCTGAGAGCTCAAGACTGGCATCACAGCCCTTTTGGCCTGCAAAAGAGAGGCCTCTTTCGATCTCAAGTTGGATTGGGCGGCTAAAAAATCTTGCCTTTGCTCTTGAGCCAAAGTGACCAACGAGTCGAGATCGTCGAGTAGAGAACCGGCTAAAATCTTTTCGGGAAGGGGCTGTACTTTGAAAGGCACATTGGCGGGCAGTCCCAAATCGACGGCGAGTTGCGCAAAAGCGGTTTCGACATTCTGTTTTTGCGTAGTCAAATTGATGCGGCTTTGCAAAAACTGCGTTCTTGACTGCGCCACATCGCCGAGGGCCGCTAACCCAAGCGCGAATTTTTCATTTGCTGCATCGAGGGCCATTTCGGCATTTTTGAGGTTGGCGAGATCGGCCCTTTCTACTGAGAGCTGATAGAGATAAGTGTAGTAATCGGTGATGACCGATTGCAAAACGGTTTGGATGTTTTGGTTGTGATTCAAATCGGCGTAGTAGAGCGATTCTCGAGCGGCGGTGCTCGCGGCGGTTCTCTGGCCGAAATCAAACAGGGTATAGCTCAAAATGACATCGGGGCCCGCTTCGGTGAAATAGCTCTCTTGAACGGATTGACTCGTTGAGCCTCCGGCTGAGATCGTCGTAGGACTTCCGGGGGTTGCCGTGGGAACGCCGGTCGTGGGAAAGCCGGCTCTTTGTCTAAAATAAAAGCTGCTGAACTGCACATTGGGATAAAAAGGGCTCAAACTCTGGCCATATTGAGCGGCGGCGGCTCTCGCCATGGCCCAGGTCTGTCTGGTACTTGGGTTATTTTGCAAGGCGATGTCCAAAAGTTCCGATAGCGCCAGTTCATTCGTTTCAAAATCTGGGGGGAGCATGGTCTTGCAATGCTTTGCTGAGACCAGGTTATTGCCCTTCATGGGACTCCAGGTCGAAAAGGGGGTCAATGGGGCCAAGTCAAAGGGGGAGCGGGCATCGTGGATGCAACCCGATAAAAGAAGAACCAGCCCTGCAAATCGTTTCAGCCCCATAAATGGGGTTCATAATTATGGGGAAATTAAAAGTAAACACTCATTGAGTAGCTTC
>CAYRJU010000017.1:0-23972 GCA_964424735.1 uncultured bacterium | reverse complement strand
AAATGGGGTTCATAATTATGGGGAAATTAAAAGTAAACACTCATTGAGTAGCTTCGGACGCGGGCACGCACACGGGCACGGGCACGTCAGGGGGGGACGCCGGTATCATACTCAGCAATGATGCTGGCTAGCGGGGGGAAGGATATCGGTAGCGGAGACGATTGTGCTAGATAAATCTCTTTTATAGCTCGCAAGGTGTTCACGGGCTGTTTTTAATGAGCTCTCGCTTGCGAGGTTGTGAAAAAGAGGGAGGGGTTCTGGCGCGGCGCCGTAAGCTAAAAGCAGTGTGAGTAATTTGACATCCCGTGTGGCATGGGCCGCAGCCCAAAGAGGGGTAGACTGAGGGAGCATCTGTTGCACGGAATTAGGTTTAAAGGGATGAACAACCCACCTGAGTGAAGATGTGGCGTAATTCGGATCTGCACCTGTCATGAGAAGTTGCTCAATTGCACGGTAGCGGTGGTCGACATCTTCGGGAGAGGATTTAGAAGAGAGACATTCTAAAAAAAGGGGGGGCAGATCAGAATTTCCTGCCGTTAAAATGTTCACATTAAATCCTTAAATAAAACAAGATCGATTTTATGTTATTAGAGAAATAAAATCTATCTCAATTAAAATCGACGAAGCGCAGGTTTGAGGTCGGTCTCTAGGTCTGTAAGGGGATAACCCCTATCGTATTCAGCAATGATGCTGGCTAGTGGGGGAAGGATGTCGGCAGCGGAGGCGATTGTGCTAGATAAATCTCTTTTATAGTCCGCAAGTTGCTCTTGTGCTTTACCTAACAATTCCTTGCCTGCGATATGAAGAGGGATAGATAGTTCTGGTGCAACAGCGCCATGAGCCAAAAGCAATGTAAGGAATCCCACCTCTTGTAGGGCATATGCCGCAGCCCAAAGAGGAGTAGCGTTGGCAGGGACCCTTTGACCACAATTCTGCTCAGAGGCAGGCTCTTCTAAAGATGTAGCATCGTTCACCCTAGCACCTGCCCGAAGAAGGATTTCAACCATACGATAGCGATCTTTAGGAGAAGGAAGAGTGGTTATACAGGCCATGAAAAGTGGAGTCTGACCATACCGATTGCCTAAGTTTAATGAGCTCGCATTTCTAGTTAAGATAACCTGGGCAGCCTCAATATCCCCAAAATCCGCAGCTACGCTAAGTAAGTGTTTCCCCCACCGGCCTTCCTTTCGTATATCAAAATCAGGGTATTGTTGGATACAGGACTCAAAAGGAGATAACGAATGCCCTTGAAACTTGCGATAAGCCCTTCGCCCGAGCTCTTCTTGAAGCCTGACTGTCGAAAGATTGGGTTTACCTATTGAGCTACTCATCCTAAACCATTAAATGAAAGAAGGAGTTTGCTTTTTTGGTGAAATAAAATCTATTTCAATTTCTTTTTGAGGAGGTCGTTGACGATTTGGGGAGAGGCTTTGCCGCGGGTCAGCTTCATCACGGAGCCGACTAGGAAAGCAAATGCTTTGTCCCGGCCCGCCTTGAAATCGGCAATCGATTGGGGGTTTTCGGCAAGCACCTGATCGACGAGAGGTTCAATCGATCGGATATCATCGAGAGGCTGATAGTCGGGATTGTGGGTAACGATCGTTTCGGGATCAAGGTTAGGGTTTGCCATCATCTCATCGGCCACCGATTTGGCGATGCGGCCCGTAATCTTATTTTCATCGATGAGCTGGACGAGTTTAGCCATGTGGGTCGGCAAAATCCCCACATCGAGAAGCGTTTTTCCCGTGTCTTTTAGCCTACCTGCAAACTCTACTGTGATCCAATTACAGAGAAGGCGCGCGTTTTTACAAAACTTAAGGCTCTCTTCAAAATAGTCGGATAGGAATTTTTCGTTGATGAGAACCTCTGCGGCATATTCGGTCAGTCCCAGATCTGAAACGTAACGAGCATAGCGGTCATGGGGAAGTTCGGGGAGTTTGGAACGGATCTCATCGATATAGGCGTCGGTGAGGACAAGCGGAGTCAAATCGGGCTCCGGAAAGTAGCGATAGTCATCCGCGCTCTCTTTTTTTCGCATCAAAATGGCTTGCTTGGTCTCGGGATCCCACCGGTAGGTGCCTGGAGGGATGAGTTCTAGGTGATCTTTATGAGGATGATTGAGATAGAGCTTGATTTGCCGGCCAATTTCCGAAGTGATGGCCATTTCCAAAAAGGAGAAAGAATTCATATTCTTGATTTCGATGCGAGGACGAAGTTCTTTTTCTCCTTTTGGCTTTACAGAGATATTCGCATCGATCCGAAGACTTCCCTCTTCCATGTTTCCATCGCAGGCATCGAGGTAAAGGAGGATGGCGCGAACGGCTGCTGCGTAGGCGGCTGCATCTTTGGCGGAGTGGATGCAGGCCTCCGAGACAATTTCGAGAAGCGGCGCGCCTGCTCGGTTGTAATCGACTCCCGCAAAAGTGCTAAAATGCTTGAGCATGCCAGCGTCATCTTCAATGTGAGCTCGATTGACCCGAAAACTCTTTCCATTGGATTTGACAACCCCTCCTCGAAGAAGAGGATATTCAAATTGGGTGATCTGGAAATTGCGCGGGCTATCTGGATAGAAGTACGATTTTCGATCAAAGGTGCTCACTTTGGCAATCTCTGCACCGATGGCAAGGCCAAATTGCACCGCTTTTCGGACCACCTCTTTATTCAGAACGGGCAAAGATCCGGGCTGGCCCGTACAGACAGCTGAGATGTTGACATTCGGCTCGTCTCCAAAATGGTTGGGCGCAGAGCTGAAAATTTTGGTTTGGGTTTTGAGCTGAGCATGGATCTCTAGACCGATGACAGGTTCCCAAAGATCGTAGGGTAAATCACTCATAATCCCTCGGTATAAACATGTGCCGGGTAGCTTGCTCATAGGCGTAAGCGATCTGCATCAAAGCCACATCGCACATTTGAGGTCCGAGAATTTGAAGCCCTAAAGGCATACCTCGGCTATCGGTTCCCGAGGGAACGCTGATTCCGGGCAGGCCTGCTAAGTTAGCGGGCACCGTGAAAATATCTTGCAAGTACATCTGTAGTGGATCTTGAAAAGCGCCCTGCTCGAAAGCACCGCTCGTCGTAACTGGCATCATCACCGCATCGCAAGAGCTGAAAGCCGCTTCAAACGCATCGAGGATGAGTGTTCGTACTTTTTGCGCTTTTTTGTAAAAAGCATCCTGAAAGCCTGCCGAAAGGACGTAGGTTCCAAGCATGATCCGCTTTTTTACCTCGCGCCCAAATCCGTTTTTCCTAGAAAGTTCGTAAATCTCGTCGAGTGTTTTTGCCTCTTTGGAACGGACGCCGAATCGGATTCCGTCGAATCGGGCAAGATTCGTAGAGGCCTCAGCGGTCGCTAAAATGTAGTAGACGGCGATCGAGTATTTTAAGAGATCGAGATCGACATCGATGATTTTGGCTCCAAGGCCTTTCATCACTTCGATCGCCTCTTCAAAATTTTTGCGCACTTCGGGATTCAAGTTTTCCAAAAAGTGCCAGGGGACTCCGATCACCGTTCCAGGCTCAAGAGTGGGGGATAGGGGATAGGTTTCGGCGGGGAGATCGAGAGAAGTGGCGTCATGAGGGCAATGCCTTCCCATCACCTCCATCATCAAAGCGGCGTCGCTGACCGTTGTCGTCATGGGGCCGATTTGATCGAGAGACGATCCGAAAGCGACGAGTCCATAGCGAGACACTCTACCATAGGTCGGCTTGTACCCCACGATCCCGCAAAATCCGGCAGGTTGGCGAATGGATCCGCCCGTATCGCTTCCCGTCGCAATCAAGGAAAGCCTTGCCGAAACAGCTGCCGCAGAGCCCCCCGAAGAGCCGCCCGGGACACAGGAGAGATTCCACGGATTTTTGACCGGAAAGTAGGCCGAATTTTCATTCGAAGAACCCATGGCGAATTCATCGAGATTGGTCTTGCCGATGAGAAGGGCATCCTCTTCTTCTAAAAGGCGCACTGCCGTGGCGCTGAAGGGGGCCTTGTAATTGGAGAGGAATTTGGAGCCGCACGTGGTGATCTCGTGGGCGATATGCATATTGTCTTTGATTGCGATTGGAACTCCGGCAAGTTTCCCCAAGGGTCCATTTTTGGCCCGTTTTTGATCGAGCGCTTCGGCCTTTAAGAGGACTTTGGGGGCAAGGATAGAGAGAAAAGCTCCCAAGTTCTGATTGTTTGTCTGAATCCTGGCCAAAAAGTGTTCCGCAATCTTGACGGCAGACACTTCACCTTTACAAAAGGCATTTCGGAGTTCGATTGCAGAGAGGTGGTGGAGCTTCATCTAAGAACTCGGCTTGAGAACAGGGGGAACTCGGATCATCCCACCAATTTGATCGGGCGCATTTGCCAAAAACTCTTCACGGGGAAGGAGATCGGCCACTTCATCTTCTCTTAAGGTTGCATTCAGCATGCCTCTTAAGACATATCTACAAGTCTTTGTCCCTTCGGTATTTACCTCTTTTAACTGCTCTACATAGTTGAGGATGTTATTCAAAGAGGAGAGAATCTCTTCGTTTTCTTCAGGGGTGCATTCGACTTTGCACAGCTTTTTTAAATGCTCAAGAGTCTGATGATCAAAGTTCGCCATAGGGTATAAGAAATTAAAATACCAAGGTCTTGCGCAAAAGTCAATAAAGAGTAGTGACAAGGATTCAAAAATTTAGTAAGATACGAATTAGGTATTAGGAGGAGTCATGAAAGCGATACGTTTCATTTCTATGTTATTGATGGTCATTGGTGCTTTGAACTGGGGCCTCGTCGGTTTTTTTGGATATAACTTGATCGGCGATGTATTTGGTGGCGCTATGTCAGCGGGAGCCCGTGTGATTTTTGCTCTCGTTGGACTAGCAGGACTTTATGGAATCGGTCTTGTCTGCAAATGCTGCTCTTGCGGATGTGGATGCGGACCTAGCTGTGGCTGTCATCACAAGAAATAAATGAGTCGAATTCTCATTTCGGGGGCTTCTGGTTTTATCGGTAGGCCCCTCGTTTCTTTTTTAAGATCTCGGGGCCATTCTGTTTGCTCTCTTTCTCGAGAATCTCAAGCAGGGGAAATAGTTTGGAATCCCGAAGCTCAAAAAGCTAATTTAAGTGATTTTGAAGGTTTTGATGCAGTCATTCATCTAGCTGGAGAGCCTCTTACTCTTTCTAGATGGACGAAGAAAAAACGGGATCGGATTTTCAATTCTCGAGTAGAAGGGACTCTTTTTCTCAGTCGCTTGCTCAAATCAGTTGCTAAGCCGCCCAAAATTTTTCTCTCTGCTTCTGCGGTGGGTTTCTATGGAGATCGAGGAGAAGAGCTCTTGACAGAAGATAGCTCTAGTGGAAGCAATTTTCTCGCTCGTGTTTGCAGAGAATGGGAGATGGCGTCTTTGAGTTTACTCAATCAAGGCATTCGGGTAGTTCATGCCCGTTTTGGACTTGTCCTAGATTCAAGCGGTGGGCTGCTTCAAAAGCTTTTATTTCCTTTCAGGCTGGGTTTAGGAGGCAGGCTGGGATCGGGGAATCAGTGGATCAGCTGGATCAAACTCCAAGATCTCGTCCGAGCGCTTTGTTTTCTCCTAGATACAGAAAGTTTTCAGGGACCCGTCAATTTGGTTGCTCCCCAACCTGTTAGACAAAGAGAGTTTGCTCGAATTTTAGCGAAAAATCTCCATCGACCCCATTTTTTTAGAATCCCAGCTTGGCTCTTGAGACTACTTTTTGGCGAGGCTGCGGCACTTGTTCTCGCTAGTCAAAAAGTGAAAAGCGCAAAACTTCTTGCCTCTAACTTTGACTTCAAGTATCTTGATCTTCGAAGCGCTGTTTACCATAGCCTTCAGTTTTAAAAGGAGTATCTATGATAGCAAGTTTTGCTATATTTGCTCTCCTTGCAGCGGGAACAGCTGTTCAAGAAGAGTGTGTTGAAAATCTCGAAAATCAAGAACAAGTTGTTGTCATTGAAGAAGAAAGCGAAGAAGTTGTCGCCACACTCAACAATGAAGAAGAGGACAGCGAATATCAAGATCTCGCTTTTTTTGAAGAAGAGAGCGAAATTCCTGAAGATTTAGTCTCTGCCGAAGAAGAATAATTTCGGCCGAAAAAGAAGCTTGGACGCGCATCTTTCCTATGTCAAAGATTGCAGGGATGAACCCATGGATTGCCATGTGGACAAAGCCTCAAAGTACGATACGGGCCATAGTTTTACATAGACCCAGTTATGGGATCTATCTACTGGCTATGTTGTATGCGCTCCAAGGCTTCTTTTTCTATGCCAATTGGTGGTCTTTAGGGGTTCGCGCTAACTACGCCCTCTACCTCCTTTTGGGCATTCTCTTATCTCCTCTTCTGGGCCTCCTTTGGCTCTATGTAGGAGGAGAGCTCTTCTATCTCACTGGCCATCTCTTCAAAGGCAAAGGAACACGCAAAGAGCTCCGAGCAGCTCTTGCTTGGTCGGCGCTGCCCTACACCCTCACTCTCACGATGTGGGTTCTCCTTCTCTTTTGCAGTCCCGAATATGTATTTCTCCAAGACTCAGGGCCCATCTCCTCCCTTTTCACAAATTCCATCACGCTTATTGCCAAAGTCTGGTCATTTATCCTAATGATTCAATGTCTCAAAGAGCTCCAATCCTTTTCTCTTGGAAAAGCAATCCTAAACATCCTCATTGTCGGGCTCCTCACTTGGATCCTCTTTTTCCTGACTTTTTCTTTGATTCGCCCCTTTGTAATATAAAGTTGGATTTAAATTCACTCCTAGTTTAAGCTATTTAAATTTCAATCTTGGATTTGATGTGTCAGTTAATTCGATCAGCGTTTGTGTCAATCATATAGATTGTTTGAACTTACCCGCTGAGGTAGTCGAAATGGGGGGTCTTGTTGGCTCTGCAGAATCTGATGCAGGGTTTGATGTGGCTCTTCAAGATAAGTTGCAGAATCAAGAGTGGGCATGGTATTTACTTTACGAAGCTGCAGGTTGGTCAAATCATGCTCTAATCGCCCGCATTCTTCCTTTTGTTGATAGAGACCGATTGAGGAATACGGGTCTTGCTCCTTATGGTTTCACGATCCTGGTTAATGTCTGTCGCAACTCTCTCTCGCGTTTTTCTAAAAGGGTTTTTTTGGCAGTCAGGCAGTTAGTTGAAGCTGGGGCAGATGTGAACTGTGCTTCGAGTGAATCTCTCAATGATTTACCTGCTCAAGCGACTCCTCTTTGGGTCGCATTGCACAAGACAAGGGATCTTGCGATTGTGAAGTTCCTGTTGTTGCGAGGGGCTGTGCTCCATCCGAAAGCACTTGATGCGGGGGATCAAACCCTTTTAACTCAAGCCCAGCAAGAGGTTGCTGCCCTTAGACAACAACTCGGTGCTGCAATTGGCGAGGCTACAGATCTGCTCCCTCCTCTTTGCGCTATTGCTAGTGAATATGTCGACGAAATGCCTCCTGAAGAATAGTCTCTCTAAAGGCCGGGACTTTGGTGCATCAGACCGCCATCGACGAAGAGGGTGGTAGCTGTCATGTAGGAGGCCCCTTCACCTGCGAGGAAGGCAACGACCGTGGCGATTTGCTCCGGCTTTGCGATGTAGCCGAGAGGAATCGCCTGATTGAGCTTAGTGAGTAGGGTGGGGTCTTTCATCGTGGCTTGGTTGATGGGGGTGGCGACAGCTCCCGGCCCTACTCCGACGACCAGAATGTTGTGTTTTGCTAGCTCCAGAGCAGCGGTTCGAGTGAGCATTCTCATCCCCCCTTTCGAAAGGCAGTAAGGAGTATTGCCAGGCATGGGCCAATCCTCATGCACCGAGCTGATGTTGATGATCCGCCCACCTGTGTTTTGCCGAATCATTTGCTTGGCGGCGTATTGCATTGCGAAAAAAGCCCCTTTGAGGTTGAGATTGAGGACCCGATCATACTGCTCTTCACTCGTATCGAGGATAGAGGTGCGGGTCTCTAGGCCGGCATTGTTGACCAAAATATCTAGGTGGCCAAAGCGCTTGACGCTCTCTTTGATCATGTTCTCTACTTGAGCCACTTGCCCCACATCGCCCTGAACGGTGAGGGTAGAGGCGCCGAGGCCATTTGCCTTCTGTTCGATCGCCCGGGCAGCTTCCTGGTGGCTGTGGTAATTGATCACGACGCTGGCGCCTTGACGGGCCAGTTCTAGGACAATGGCTGCCCCGATGCCCCCATCGCCTCCCGTAACAAGTGCTACTTTTCCCTTCAAACTCATGGCTTTGAAATATTCTGACAGGAGTTTTTTCTCAAGAGCAAATTGTCAATGATAGTGCGTATTTATCTTTCGTTTTATTCTATTCTAATTATGACACTTACAGAACAAATTGTAATTATAGATTGTTTGTATTTACAATAAGCCTTAGGTGGCGTCGAGTTTTCGGGTGCCTCTGGCTACTCAGCTGAGCTACAGTGTGCATCCCGCGTGCATGAAATAGAGTAGGCGGGGGCATCCGAAATCTTGAGGATTGAGATTCATGGAAAGACTAAACCCCTGGCTGAGCATTTGGACAAAGCCTCGGGCAACCATTGCTCAGATTGTGCAGGAAAAGCCCAACAGGTCTCTTTGGGTACTTGCTTTCATTTACGGTTTTTGCACCTTATTTAGCCTCTTTCAATCGGTGGCTCTTGGCAATGCGGTCCATCCTCTTGGCATCGTCGTTTTGGGATTGATCTTCGCTCCTCTTTATGGCTATGTGAATTTTTCCGTTTGGAGCTGGGTGGTCTTTTTAACAGGAAAATGGTTCAAAGGGCAGGGGACCTTTAAAACGGTGCGGGCCTCCTATGCTTGGTCCTGTGTCCCGATCTTATTCAATATTCCTCTTTGGCTGCTGATGGTCGTTCTCTTTGGCCATCAGCTCTTTATGAATTTCCCCGATGCAGCTCAGATGTCCAATTCTCAGGTGTTTCTTCTCTTTGTCATTTTGATCGCAAAAGTCACCTTGGCCATTTGGTCTCTCGTCATCTTTTTAAATGCTTTGGCCGAAGTGCAAAACTATTCCATGGTTCGTGCAATCTTCAATGTCTTTGTAGCGGGGATCATTTTGGGAGTTCTCTTTTTTGTCTTCTGGAGTTTATTGCTCTACGCTCTAGGGGGAGTCGCAACGAGCCCGTTTTTATTCTGGAAACCATTTTAAGGGAGAAAAGCTATGGATAAAAGTCGCATCAAAAAAATAGGGATCTGGTTCCTCGCCTTTTCTCTCTTTGCGTTTCACCTTTTCTTCCGCACTGTGGGTCATGCAGACTCTCCTAGCTGGCAAAAAATCATGGCAAAAGGGGGCGAATGTCACATTTCTTTCCCCACAACACCGCAGATGATCCAACAGAGCTTGCCCCTTGCCGATGGAGTCAACAGGCTCTCTTACGATGTCTATTTAGCTCCCCATGAAGATAAAGGAGTTTTTCTGCTCTTGATCGCAACCTATCCAATGCCCCTTTCGGGCGGGCATGAAGTCGCAGGCCTCGAGGGGCTGTTGAGCGGGATCCTCAATCACAACCCAGAAAACCAGCTCGTCTATGCCGATTTGACTCAGTTAATGGGACATCCAGCAATGAATTTTTTGGTCGAAGGGGGATCGAGCTATTTCCGCGGACAGGCTCTCATGATTGGCAATAAACTCTATCTCATCGCCATGGAGGGCATTAGAGGAAAGGTCGATGAAGCTGCCTTCAGCCGTTTCCTAAAATCCTTCCAATTGATCAAATTCCCCAGTTGAGGCTGGCTCCAGCGTAAGGAGCCCCCTCGACATCTGTGTAAAGAGACTGGTGCCCTCTTTGATCCTTTAAATAAAGGCTTCCCCCAAAATTATAGCCCCCAAAGAGTTCTACTTCGAGCTGCAAGAATTTTTCGTAGTGGAGATTGAGCTCTACCCCCATCGTCGAATAGTTGAAGATGGATCGAGGAAAAAGTTCCCGTTTTCCCACTCGGAAACGCTCCTTTAAAGGCCGGCCCTTAAGAGAGAGGCGCCACTCTTTATTGAAAGCGTATTCAATGGAATAGGTGACTGGAAAAACCGCTTGGAATAACCATTTTTTATTGGGAGCAAAGTCAAGTCCAATGATCGGATAGACCTCTTGTCCTTCAAAGCCCGTATATCCAACGGCGCCTACGTGATAGTGCCATTTGCGGTGAAATTCATGGATTCCCCATAAAAGGGCTGAGAAAAGACCATAAGTTTTCGGCCTGGAAAAGTGTTTGGTGTCGATGTTGTATTCGATTCGAGAGATCCAGCGCCAAGTCTCTAGAGCCTGCGAGAGAAAAGTGAGGGCAAATTGCACATAGTTGAAGCGAGTTTCCTGGAAGCGGGGATTGTGGTTCCAGTCCATGGCAAAGGTGTTCCACTCTACCCGAGGCAAAAAGAAAGAGCACTTGCTGATGGGGACAAAACAGTAGACATAGACATTTTCCTTATTGAAGAGGACATCGCCATCTTCACCGCCCCCTTTTCTTCTTTCGACATCGGCTCTCCCGAGAAAAATCGCATTCCCTCCTACATGAATAGGGTGATAATCCCAAATAGACTTAGACTCTTGGGACTCTTGGGCCACGAGGTGAGTGGCAAGTAGGAAAAAGATCCATTTTTTCATCGCACCGTCCCTAACATCCGTTTGTATTCCATTTCTCTTTCCTTTTCTGCCATTTTTCGAATGATCGTGTAAGCACTTTCGTCGTGCGCTTCTTTAGAAACCAAGAAGTGATCTTTTCCACATTTAGCAACTTGGACAAAATGTGTCACGCAAATGACTTGTCTAGTTGAAGAGAGTTTTTTCAATTTTTCCCCGATGACAGCCGCTGTTTGTCCCCCCACATTGCTGTCGATCTCATCAAAGACGAGGGTCGATTTGCCTTCTGAAAGAATCGTTTTGATGGCGAGGAGAAGTCGAGATTTTTCTCCCCCGCTCGCTTGAGTCTCAATAGGGGTGGGAAGATGTCCGAGGTTAGCTGAAAAGAGGAAGTGCACCTCGTTCCAGATCGAGCCGACGGCAATTTCAAATTGGGCATGGGGGATGTTGAGGCTTTTCAACTCGGCGAGAACAAGACTTGCCAATCGGGGCGCTGCCTCTTTTCTCTTTTCTGTAAGAATCTGGGCCCATCTTTGGTTCTTTTCTCTTAAAGTGGCAAGGTTTTCTCTATATGTTTCGATTTGGGGCTCGAGAGAGACAAGGCGCTCGAGCGTTTCGAGAAGTTTTTCTCTTTGTCCTTCTAAATTTCCCCCAAAACGTTTTTTTAAATTCTGGATGGCTCCCATTTCCCTTTCTAAACGATCGAGTTTTTGGGGATCGGCTTCCAGTCGATCGGCATAACTCTCTACCCCTCTTCCCACCTCTTCGAGCTCCAAAAGGGCCCCTTTCATCATTTGGGCGCTTTCTGTCAGTTTGGGATCAAACCGGGTGCAGTGTTCCAGAAAATGGAGGGCTTTTTTGAGATTGGGAAGTTCGGGCCCTTCTGTCAAAATGTGACTCACGGCCCCCATTTTCTCGGCGAGCTCCTGCGCATGGGTCAAGAGATGGTGTTCTTGAACAATCTTTTCCTCTTCTTTCCACCTTACGGCATCCAATAGCTCTAGATCTTTTTGCGCCCATTCGAGTTCCCGCTCTTTTGGAATCGCCAAGAGGGCATTTAGCTCCGATTCTAGCCTCTTTTCTTCACTCTCTGATTTTTCAAACTCTTCAACTTCTTGCAATATTCCAATAAATGTATCGAGAAGCTCTCTTTCTCGGTGAAGCAAGGAGCTATTTTGATCGACCATTTCGATTTGCACCGCCTCTTTTAAAGCGCTCAAAGAGACTTGGGCGTCGTCGATGAAGCACCTGTTTTTCCCAGAGCGGTAAATCTCTCGCCGAACGAAAAGGGGACCCTCAAATTCAGCTTCGATGATCGCGAGCTCAGCCCCCTTTCGAATCATACTGGAGTCGGCCCTATCTCCTGCAATGAGCCGAATGGCTGAAAGGATGGCCGATTTGCCCGATCCAGTTTCTCCCGTCAAAATGTTTAGAGAGGGACCGAATTCGATCTCTGCCCGATCGATGAGGATGAGATTTTGGATTTTTAGGCGCCTCACAGCTCTCCTGCTGTCTTGAAGTGGGTTTTCGCCACTTTACTTAAGATTTCAGGCCCCCATTTGGTCATCAGTTTTTTAGCTGCTTCTTTGACAGTGCTGCTCGCGCCTTTAGGAAGCTCCATTCCCACCTCTTCTCCAAGAGTTTTTAACCCCTCGAGAAAAGCGGCTCTAGCTAAGATAGAAGCTGCAGCTACGACGAGATCCTCTTCCCCTCTAGGTTTTTGTTCTAATTCAATCTCGATTTTTTTTTGCTTCAAGGCATTTTCCATCACGTGCTTTTCGGCAAACTGATCGAGAAGCGCTTTTTTGCAGCCCGTTTTTTGGGCTACATCACTGAGAGCTGCCGCATGGGCCCAACCCAAAAGGCGGTTGAGATTTTTGAATTTTCCATGCAATTCATTGTATTTTTTGGGGAAAAGCCGGATGACTGTATAGGGAAATTCACTCCTCAATTTGCTGGCTAGCTTCAAAATGTTCTCGTCGGAGATCCGCTTGCTGTCTTTGGCGCCGAGCTGCCTCATTTTTTTGATTCCCTCTCCATCTGCATAAATGGCTGCCACGCAAAGAGGGCCGAAAAAATCTCCTTTACCTGCTTCGTCCATGCCGATGTGGGGTTCTAAGTTGAGCGCTGCATCTGGATGGGAGTATTGGAAAGAGAGGAGAATTTCGGGTTCCAGATAAAATTCCATGAACTCCTTCATGTCCTTTCCCTGGACGGTGAGACTTCCCGATTCGTAAAGTGTGCAGGAGACCCCTTTTTTTTTGGCAGAAAAAACAGTGTAGGGCGGTTTGGAGAGTTCAAACCCTTGATTTTTCAAATCCTCCATCAATTTAGGAGCGAGTTTTAGGTCGATCTTCGTGGTAAATGTCATCCAGTCAAGTATAAGACGTTTGACGGAATTGCACAAGGGATCTAACATATTGCTATTGGAGGCACTATGTCGGAAGGATTGAAAAAATTGGGCGAAAAGTTTCGCTCGAAAAGAGAAGAGATGAGTTTGACTCTCAAAGAAGTGGAGAATGCGACCTCGATTCGGATGGTCTATCTCCAGGCGATCGAAGAGGGGAGAGTCGATCACTTTCTCTCCAATGTCTATACTCTCGGATTCATTCGCCAATATGCGAATTTTTTGGGATTTGAATCGGAAAAACTAACCAAAGAGTTTCCTGAGGCCCTCAGGCTCCCTCCTGAAAAACAAGATTTTGCTTATGGGATCGGCACTTTGGAAGTGCGCGGCACCCCGCATGGAGGCGTGCGTTGGATTCCCAATCTTCTTTGGGGAGCGGTTTTTGTTCTCGTTGCAATCGCCGCCTGGTATTTTGCGAAATTTGTTGGCATTTTTTAGGATTAAATATAAGGTGTAATTTAATCTATGGAACAATTGGGTGATTACACTGTATTGAAGAAATTGGGCGAAGGGCCCTTTGGTGAGGTTTTTTTAGGGGAGCACCGCTTCATCAAGCGAATTTTTGCCTTAAAACTACTTCCCAATGAAATTTGCTCGGATCCCATTTTCATACGCCGTTTCGAAGCAGAAATTGCAGAGATTGCGGCGCTCGATCATCCCCATATTGCCAAGATCCACAATGTCTCTTCTGCAGAAGGGCGCTTTTTTATCGTAACAGATCCGTTTGTCGATACATTGGGACAAACCATGCATTTAGAGCGCTATCTCGAGCTCAAGGGCAAAGGTCTTTCCGAAGAGGATCTCTTGCAACTCCTTTCTCAAGTCGCCTCTGCTCTTGATTATGCCCACGATTTAGGGCTCATTCATGGCAGTCTAAAGTTGACCAATCTTTTAGTGACTCCAGATGAAAAGGGAGTCAAACTTCTCGTATCCGATTTCGGATTGACTCGGCTCATTGGAGAAAGAATTTCTCTGACCCGTCTTGCGGAAAAGATGGCCAAACAGTTTCCCTATCCTCCCTTCATTCAAGCTTTTGCTTTTTTGAGCCCCGAGCAAAAAATAGCAGAAGCCGAGATCAGCTCATTTGTGGATAGCTACGGCTTCGGTGTCCTCGCTTATTATCTTCTCTGTAAAAAAATCCCAGAAGGGGCTTTTGATCTTCCTTCTCGGGAGCTGCCCGACCTGAAAAACAATTGGGATCTTCTCATCACGCGCTGTTTGCAGCCAAATCCTCATTTGCGACCCCACAAGTTAGAGCAGGCGCTCAAAGAATATTTGATCGCTCCCAAAAGCATTTTAAAGGACATGCTCCACTATGCAGAACCGACTCCAGATTCCGGTCTTCAAATGGCTTTTGAGTTGGAAGAAGAGCCGGCTCCGCTCGCAGAATCTTCTCTAAAACCGCTTTTAAAACCTCAAGAGATCAGCCGTCCTGAATTCCAACCTGATCCTGGAGCGATTTTCCAAAGAGAGATGCAGGTGTCTCACTATACCCCGAGCAAGGTAGAAACCCCTGAGATTGAACCAGTGCTGACAGAAATGGTCATAATTCCGGGAGGAACTTACTCGAGAGGAAGTAACGAAGGGGCCCGCGATGAGATGCCCCGCCATAAGGTGCATCTTTTAAGCTTTGCGATCGACATCCATCCTGTGACGAATGAGCAGTTTGTCCGATTTTTGCAGGCGATGGGAGGGGAGAAGGATCACAACAACAACGACATCATTCGCCTCCGCGATTCGCGCATCAAGCGATCCAGCGGAAAACTCATCATAGAATCGGGTTATGGCAAACACCCCGTTGTGGGCGTCACCTGGTATGGAGCTGTTGCCTATGCGAAGTGGATCGGCAAGAGACTTCCCACGGAAGCTGAATGGGAAGCTGCCGGCTCTAGCGGGCGCGATACGCTCTACCCATCGGGGCCTGAAATCGAGAGAAGCCAAGCGAATTTCTTCAGCTCAGACACAACCGCAGTGATGAGTTATCCTCCCAATCCCTTTGGACTCTATGATATAGCTGGCAATGTCTATGAGTGGTGTCAGGATTGGTATGCCTATAACTATTACGATGCTTCCGCTCTGGAGCCCGACAACCCACTGGGTCCACCTCAAGGCGTCTATCGCGTTTTGAGAGGGGGATGCTGGAAGAGTTTGAAAGAGGACTTGCGCTCCTCTCATCGCCACCGAAACAACCCTGGGGCTGTCAACGGCACTTATGGCTTCCGCTGCGCTGCCGACGTTTCTTAAAAAAATTCGATTGCCAAACAAGGTCTTTGTCTAATACTTTGAAGATATGGACCATCCTTCAGAAAAGATCGTTCATCTCGAAAAGAAAAGTTTAAAGAGAGCGGTTGGAGCGGCTGAGCTCTTTTCCGTTGGGTATGGCGATGTCGGCTCATCGCTCTATTATGCTTTGGGCCTCACGGCTCTCTATGCTCTTGGAGCGACTCCTCTTGCCCTTGCCATTGCGGGATTTATCTTTATTTGTACCTGCTTTACCTATGCAGAGATGTCGACCACTTTCCCAGAGCCTGGAGGATCGGCCACTTTTTCTCGCCACGCCTTCAACGATCTCGTCTCTTTTATCGCGGGATGGGCTTTGCTGCTCGATTACATTGTGACCATTGCGATTTCCGCTTTTGCAATCCCTCCCTATTTTCGCTATTTTCTTCCCTTTTCAGACACGGTTCTCGTTCAAACGATCTCTACCATTGGAATCATCGCTTTTCTCTATGTTCTCAATTTCTTTGGGGTGAAGTATTCGGGCAAATTTAGTTTCATCTTGGCTCTTTTAACGGTACTTTCTCAGTTTGCGGTCGTCTTGGTGGCTGCCATTTTAGTGATGAATCTCCCTTTTATTATTAGCCATTTAAAAGTGGGTGTTGCGGGCGCTTCTTGGTCTCCAAGCTGGCCAGATTTTGCTAAAGGAGTTGCCATGGCCATGGTGGCTTATACGGGGATTGAGTCGATTTCTCAACTGGCTGCCGAAACGCGTAAACCCGCCCTTTCCATTCCGAGAGCCATCAAGTGGACGATGGTTCTTCTCGTCACTTTATACCTCTTGATTTCCGTTGTGGGTCTTTCTGTCATCGACCCCAAAGAGCTGGGTACGCAATATGTCAATGAACCCATTGCAGGAATCATCTCAAAACTTCCCTTTGGAGGGAACTGGCTTGCTTCTTGGTTTGGACTCATTGCGGCGATGATCCTTCTTCTTGCCTCGAATGCTGGGCTCATTGGGGCGTCTCGCCTGACTTTTTCTTTAGGAGAACACTATCAAGTCCCCCATTTTCTCTATCGGATCCATTCCAAATTTCGCACTCCTTACATTTCTTTAGCCGTATTTTCTTTTTTGGCAGCTTTCATCGTGATCTTGAGCCGGGGGAGGATGCCTTTCCTCGCAGATCTCTACAATTTTGGAGCTCAAATTGCCTTTTTCTTTGCCCATCTTTCGCTTCTCGTTCTTCGCTGGAAAAAACCGCAACTCCAAAGACCTTTTAGAGCGCCTCTCAACATCCCCCTTGGGAAAGGGCGATCTGTTCCCTTAACAGCCTTGATCGGGGCTCCCGCCTCTCTCTTCGTTTGGTCCATCGTCGTTTCCACAAAGCCGGAAGGGCGCAATTTAGGGCTGCTCTGGCTGATTGGCGGTCTCATCATGTACCTATATTACCGCAAGAAAAAACAGATTGCCCCTTTAGGCTCACTCCAAATTGAAAAGATCCGCATCCCTGAATATCACCCCATGCATCTCAAGCACATTCTCGTAACGGCTCGCGAGTTCGGTAACGCAGAGGCGCTCCAAACAGCTTGCCTGCTCGCAAAAAATTTTCATGCAAAACTCACAGCTGTGCATATTTTGGAAATTCCCCCCTCTCTTCCCATGGACGCTCCCCTCGAGAAGCGGGAAGCTCATGGAGAAGCAGCTTTAAAGCGGGCTGAGGCTATTGCTAGAGAATCTCACATTTCCATTAACCTGAAGTTGATTCGAGCCCGTTCGATCGAACAGGCTATTTTGGATCTCGCCACTCCGGGCGAGTATGATATGATTGTGATTGGCACTAAAAAAAGAGAATCTTTTACGCTTCAAATGGAAAAACTACTCAAATCGGCGCCTTGCCGTGTCTTATACTGCAAATCTTAATCAAAATAGATATGGGTGTTTACTAAAGCTGTGCTAGGGGGAACTGCTGCCGCATTGAAATGGCGCTGCAGAGGCCCCATCCCAGATAAATGTTCCTCAGGCCCATGAAAACTTCCCGAAAGAGTCTCAAATAGAGGGCGTAAAAGCTGAACGGCCTCTTGAGTCTCCAGAATTTTCCATTGAGTAGGCCCAGACTGAACGAGGAGATGCCTGATTTTTCTATCGATCGCGACTTCTAAAAGGATGCGATAGGTTCTCTCTGCCACCTCTTTGGTTTTAACAAAGATACTATGGGATACTTCCTGGCGCTGCTGTTCTGCATTGGAAAGAAGGGAGAGTGCGGCGGGAACTTCTGAGGTATAAGCGCTCTTTTTAAGAGTTTTTAGTTCTTGATCGTGCTCATGCTTACTCTTGACAACTTGGCTAAGGGCTGTCTGATCTTTCTTGCTCAATGCTGCATAGCCCGGATACGTTTTAGGGGTATTTGTCTGGATCATCTGTTTCCATTGTTGGGGTGCTACGTTTTGATGCCAGGGTCTTTCGGAATTGCCGGGTAGGTCCTCATTTCCATCTGCTTGAATGAAAGCATTTTTGGCTGCTGTTTTTTCATAAAATTCGATCCAAAACTCTAGGATGTGGCGCAAAATAGGCAGGGCCTTGAGTGTTGCTAGTTTAAATTCTGTATTAGAGCTCGAGCGTACTGGATTCAGTGTATATCCAGGGGCAAAAATTCCTTCCTTTTGCTCCTTCTTTAGCCGAGCGCCCCACTCTTCAAACGTTTCGTTGAGTCGCCATCCAAATAGATGTTGAGAAAATTCAAAAACGGCATACATAGTTTCTCTAGAAAGCTCAAAGGTAGGGTCTGGAGCTGAGCGCATCTCAATTCGATGAGAGGCTAATAAGACATCTCGTAAGGCCAAAGGATTGTCTGTAGCCTGCAATTTGTAACCTGGCGGGTAATAGATCCCCCGCACTTCGGCGTGCAAAGACCCCGAGGGACTTTCACAAGGATCTTGAGAAAAGGTGCAAAATTTCATCCATTCTAACGTAGATTCTTTTACAGGAAATAGAGGATTTTTAAGGTAATGTTCTAAACTACAGATAGCTCTTTGAGAGAGAGCCGATTCGGTCGCATTTCTAGGAATACCTGTATTGAATCCCAATCTTAAAAGGCCGAAAAAAACTTGTGGATTTTTTGAGGGGAGTACTTCTTTTATTTCATCTAAAGCCTCTGCTAGGCTCTCAACCCTCGTAGGGACTGTAGCGATTAGCATCCCAATCCACAGATCATAAAGCTGCTTGGTCACGCATAGAGCGAGCGAATTACGAGACTCTGGAGTGAGAACGCGCAACCCCCCTTGAAATTGAATTTTAGGTAAGGGATCTGGTTCTAATCCAAAAGGGACTTGGCAAGACACGCTAAAGTGAGCACAGTCTCCTTCTTGGTGTCTTTCAAAATGCTCGGAAAACCAATCATTCGGGGTCGTTACTTCTCCTGCCAGAACACCTATGGCTCTAGATAAGGTCTTATAAGCTTCTTGCCTTCCTTGAGAAAGAACCATGTGAGAAGAAAACCATCGAAGACCCAAGTAAAGGGGCACAAAATTTTGTACTTCTGCTTTTGTAATGATCAAACCTTTTTCTGGATCTTCCGCAGTTTCTATCTTTATACACTCGTTGAGGAATGCACAGATCGAGTCATAATCCACACGTTCCGGGTGTTTGGTCTGTTCGATGAATGTTTTAGCCCAAGAAGGACGAAAAGGAGGAGTTTTTCCAGTTTTGGGAACTTTTACTTTTTTAGACCTTATCGTATCTAGCATTGCCCAAGTTTTATCAAATAGTTCGGAAGAAACTATAATTCGCGAAGTTTCAAATATGAAAGGCAATTGAGAAGCTCTTTTCTCTAAACTCATTGCTCTTTCTGAGTCTCCCTTGAGTGCCCATGCGAAAGCTAAGCAGCGGTGAATTAGAGAAAACCCCATCAAGAGAGGTTTTGTTTGAGAAAGCTGATGAATGGCTTCATCGATCTTGCCTTCGGCTAATTGGTTGAAGGCCGTTTCCACGGCGCTCTTAACTCTTTCCTCATCTACTTCTAGCTCTTCTTCTTTAGAATCTAGAGCTTTTATGAAGGGGCCAAGAACGATATCTTCAGGATAGGCTTGATGCAAAGCTTTAAATACACGGCTCGCTTTGGGTTTTAATTCCAAAATGGAAATGCTCATCAACCAAAATTGAAACACCGCCCCATAAGTGAGGTAAAGATCGCACTTTTTTGCCTGAACGATAAATTCAGCTAAATTTTCATCGTCTAATAAATAAGAGTGCGTGGTGAGCCAAGGCAAAAAAGGCATAATGGATTGCGGTTGCATGGAGCTTAGCTCTTCACATTGAACGACAAGAGGTTCTAATTGAAGAGTCTCTAGTTCACAGAAGAAGGGCTGAGGAAAGCTCTCATAGTAAGAGCGCAATTGTTTGTCCCAATTCTTGCTCAGCTTGGTTTCTTTGGTTTTAGATTCTTCTGCACGCTTTTCTAAATCTTCAGCTTTTTGATCGAGTCGGTTACATTCAAGCAGTGCTTGAAGCCTTTCTCTTCCTTTAAGCCGGTTTGCCTTTTTTCTTGCTTCTAGAGCAGCTGCGCGGGCATCTTTGGCCAAGGTTTCAATGGATTGGGTCTGTGATCTGATTGTTAAATGGGCAGGCAAGGGAAATTGCCTCTGCATTCTGAGGAATAAAGAGGGATCTTCGCTGTGTTGGAGCGCTTTGGCTAAGACAGCCTGAAAGCCTGCCATTTCTCTTCCTGCCATTAATTTTGCAAGATCTTTTCCTTCAAGATCTTCTCCTCTTGCCATCGATAGAATGAGCTCCCTATTCTGATCTGTGACTCGAATGGGCGAAAGTAGGGCAGTTCCTTGGGGGAGGGTATCTTCTCGTACAATCCGAAATAACTCTGCAAGCTCCTCTGGTTGCTCTCTTTCTCTGGCACAGTAGTTTGCCATGACTTTTTGTTCGGCTGCCTCTACTTGAGTACCAAAAATGGCTTGTAGTTCTTTGGCCGTCTGCTGGTTCGTCTTAGTGGCCCATTCGAGTAGAGTTTCTCCTTGGGGATTGCGCAAGGGAGCCAATGCTTTTCTATAGGGTTTTAGCAAGAACCAAGCAGCCCTGTTACAAATGGATTGAGCCTGTTCAAAGAGTTGATTTCGGGCTGCTTGGCTAGAATCTGTCTGAAATATTTCGTATCGTCTCTCAAGCTCCCGGTTTAAAGTTTGATCTTCTGTGGATAGAGATAGCTGCCTCGCTGCTACTAATGAAACTTTTTCATCGGGGCTTTCTGGTGGGGCTAAAGTGGCTCCTGAATTAGACGTGATGGGGGGTATTGGACTCATGATAGATCTTTGGGTTTTGATTGATTTCTGGAAGGGAAGAGAGAAGAGTGCGGGTATATGGATGCTGGGGATGCTCAAATAAAGTATCTGTTGGGGCGATTTCGACAATTCTTCCCCCCTTCATGACGGCGATCCGATTGGAAAGATAGCGGACCACTCGTAAATCGTGTGAGATGAAGAGAAGAGTCAATCCCAACTCTTTTTGAAGGGTTTGTAGGAGATTGAGGATCTGCGCTTGAATGGAGACGTCGAGAGCCGATACCGGTTCATCGCAGATGAGAACATCGGGATTTAGAGCAAGGGCTCTTGCGATGCCGATTCTCTGTCTTTGTCCTCCGCTGAATTCATGGGGATAGCGCCATTTTGCTTCTTTTGGTAGGGAAATGAGATCGAGCAGTTCATCTACTTGGGTAGGAAGTCCATGGATTTGGGTCGGCTCTGAGAGAATGGCATTTACATTCATCCGCGGGTTGAGGGAGGAATAGGGGTCTTGAAAAATCATCTGCATGCGTTTAGGCAAAAGTCCTATTTTACGTCTTTCCTCAAAGAAAATGTCTCCAAAAGTAGGAAGAATGAGACCTAAAATCATTTTGCCGAGAGTCGATTTTCCACTGCCCGACTCTCCGACAAGTCCCAGCGTCTCTCCTCTTTCGATGCAGAAATGAACTCCATCGACAGCCTTGAACGTTCTTTTGGAGTCGAGACGGTAGATTTTGGTCAGGTTTTTGACTTCAATCATAAAGAGCTCTCCAGCAGGCAACGGGGCCTTTGGGCTCTTCCTCGCATTTCCAAGCGGCGTGAGGACAGCGCTCTTTGAAAGCGCAGCCTTGAGGCAAAGTAAAGAGGTTTGGAGGAGATCCTTCAATGGGGGTGAGGCGTTGATTTGTTGGCTGGTCTAAACGAGGTAAGCAGCTTAAGAGCATCTGCGTATAGGGGTGTTTGGGTCTTTTTAAGATCTCGTTGACGGGACCGCTCTCGACAATTTTTCCTGCATACATCACCAAGATCTTTTTACAAAGAGAAGCAATCACCCCAAAATCGTGGCTGATGAGGAGAAGGCCCATCTGAAAATGGCTTTGCATTTTTTTGAGTAAGTCCAGAATTTGCGCCTGGATCGTTACATCTAAAGCGCTCGTCGGTTCATCGGCAATGAGAAGGCGGGGATTGCAGGCAAGAGCCATGGCAATGAGGACTCTTTGTCTCATGCCGCCGCTCAATTGATGCGGATAGTGCTGCATGCGGGTTTTTGGCTCTGAAATGCCGACCAATTTCAGTAACTCAAGAGTTTTTTCTTGGGCCTCTTTATGGCTCGCCAATTTATGGTAGATCATCCCTTCCATGATTTGAGCGCCAATCTTCATAGTGGGATTGAGCGAGGTCATCGGATCTTGAAAAACCATTCCGATGGACTGAGTGGGTGAGGTGATTTCTTTCCCATCTAGCGAAATTTTTCCGGACACTTCGCCAGGCGTCAGGCGATGGACACTTTGCGCCACTGTGCTTTTCCCTGAGCCCGATTCTCCGACAATGCCGACGGCTTCGCCATCTTCCACCGTGAAACTAACCCCGCGTACCGCATAGAGTTTTTTCCCGAGAGTATTGAAAGTGACGTGGAGATCTTCAACAGTTAACAAAGGGGTCATCTCCTGAGCCTTGGGTCTAAAGAATCTCTCAAGGCGTTTCCGAGCAAATTGAATGAGAGCATCGTCAAAGTGATCATAAGAGCGGGGAAGAAGAGCCTCCAAGGGTAGTATCTGAGCGCGCTCACGCCATCATTCAGCATGACTCCCCAGCTCGCAGCAGGGGCCTGGATGCCGAGACCCAAAAAACTCAAAAAAGCTTCGGTGAAAATGGCGGTCGGAATGGTGAGCGTCATTGCGGCGATGATGGGTCCCATCGCATTCGGAAGGAGATGGCGAAAGAGGGTGCGGGCATGCGAGGCGCCAATCGCACGGGCGGCAAAGGCATAGTCTTGTTCTTTCAATTGCAGGATTTGGCTTCGGCAAATGCGGGCCATATTGATCCAGCCGGTCATCGTCATGGCGATGAGAATCGTCAAAATGCCCGTTCCCCGAATGACAGTGAGCAAAATGACGACGAGGAGATAGGGAATTGCGTGGAGAATATCACAGATGCGCATCATGATTTCCTCTACTTTACCTCCTGCGTAGGCTGCGATCGATCCCCAAAGAACCCCGATGATCATGTCAATGGTTGCCGCCGTGATGCCGACAAAAAGAGAAATGCGAGCTCCCCACCAAATGCGGGCGAATAGATCCCTTCCGAGCTCATCACTTCCAAACCAAAATTGAAGTCCCGGCGGAGTATTTTTGAGCTCCAGCTGGATGTCTGAATAAGAATAGGGGGTCAAGTAGGGGCCCACGATGGCCATCAGGAAGAGAAGGGAAAGAATGAGACTTGGGAAACGGATTTTAAGCATAAACTTCTTTCCTAAGTCGAATCCGCGGATCTAAAGAAGCGTAGAGAAGATCTACGCAAAAGATGCAAATCATGAGAAAACTACTGAAAAAGACGGTGAGTCCCAAAATCATCGGGTAATCTCTACCGTTGATGCTGTGGATCATCCAAGCGCCAAGTCCTGGAAGGGCAAAGATCTTTTCGATGATGAAACTGCCCGTGAGAATCGAAGAGGTGACAGGACCTAGATAGGTGAGAACGGGCAGAAGGGCGTTGCGCAATCCATGCCGGATTGAAACGCGAAAGAGCGGTAGACCCTTGGCAAGAGCTGTTTTGATGTAGTCTTGCTCGAGCACTTCGACAAGGCCTGAACGGGTCAGGCGTGCAATGAAAGCGGTTGGAAGGGCAGCCAAAGCAAGAGTCGGGAGGATCGTCGTTTCAAAACCACCCCATCTAGCAACGGGCAGAAGTGAGAGTTTGAGAGCAAAGAGATATTGCAAAAGGGGAGAGAGGACAAAACTCGGCACAGAGACGCCGAGAGTCGAAAGAGCCATAGCCAAATGATCTTGCCACTTGCCCCGCCTCATAGCAGCCCATATGCCGAGGAGAATCCCGGAAGGGATGGCGAGAAAAAGGGCTTGGAGGCCGAGTCTCAAAGAGACGGGCAATCCTTCGGCGATGAATTGATTCACCGTGCGTCCCTCATAGACAATCGAAGGGCCGAGCTCTCCTTGAAAAAGTCCTTTTAAGTACTTGAGATACTGAATATAGAGCGGCTGATCGAGACCGTAATAGGCATAAAGAGAGTCGAGGATCTCCTTCGGGATGACCCGATCTCCGATGAAGGGATCGCCCGGGATGGCGTGCATGAGGAAAAAGGTGCCGGTCACGACGATCCAGAGGGAAATGAGGAGGATTAAGACTTTTTTTAAGAGGTAGGGGAACATAGTTGCATTCCAATTTAACAAATCCTATAATTCCTGCCATGCTGAATAGAGTCTCTTTCAAAAATAAATTTCATTTTACCAGCCTCGGCTGCGCCCGCAACCTCGTCGATAGCGAGGTGATGATCGGA
>CAYRJU010000016.1:0-45450 GCA_964424735.1 uncultured bacterium | reverse complement strand
ATCCATCGAAATGGCGATCAGCGCGCCTGCTGCCGTGAGGAGCATGCTGCTGGCAAAGACCCAATTTTGCCAGTTATTGGATTTTGCAATTTTTACGGTTTGAGTAGCCCCTTCCCCCGTTGTCTGGGCTTGGAGGGTTCCTCCTAATAAACTCACTGCAAGTAGCCAAGTCTTCATAGAAATCATCCTATAGAAATCAAAAATTATTGTCAGAGTAGATCTTTGTGTGTCCCTTTTGGAGAACGAGAAAGACCCAATAGGGGCCTAAAGTTGCATGGGAAGAGAGTCTGGTTTGAAGCATTTGCCATTCCTCTTCTTTCCCTCTGGTTCCTAAGGTAGCAAAGAAGGAGACAAATTCGTTTCGCTCTTCGGGATTTTTGATTTGAGAAAAGAGATCATCGGTCAAGGTCAGCGATCCGAGCGATTCGAGCAGCTCTTTTTGGAATTTCGGAAAATCCTTTTTGAGAACAGCTGCTGTGAGGATATAGGCATTTTTTTCCTCGACAAAGAGCGCTTGGAGGATCCTGAGCTCTCCCCAGGGGGAGGGGTTTGTGATTTCGAGAAGTCTTCCAGAGCCGCAACGCATGGAAAAAGGACCTAAATCCCGAATTGCAGCGCCGCTTTCTGCCATTTGCAGCTCTTTGACCGCTTTGACATATTCTTTTAAAGAGACATCCACCCCTTCTTCGAGGGCCAAATTGAGAGAAGGACGAAACTCTCCGCTTCCTTTACCCACAAACCCAATTTTTATATGAGGAGAAGGTGTTTTGAGCTGGGCGATTTCCCATCCTTTCGGAGGGAGAAATGTGCATTCTTTTGTGTAGAGACTTCCCAAGGCAAAGAGGAGAAAGAAAAATCTCATCATCAGTGTGAGGTTGATGCAGGATTGTTTTCGATGAGCGCGCAAAGGGCGGCAATACCCACAGCTAACCCAAGTCCCCATCCCATCATGGAAAGGACGGTGGCATCTCGTGTGGCATAGCCCGCTGCCTGGCCCCGTCTATCGCGTCTTTGTGCTCGGCTTTCTTGGGCAAATCCAGAGAGACTCACTGCGAGAGTCAGAAGCGTTAAGGTCAGTTTTCTCATCATAAACTGCCTTATCTCACAACCTTTTATTTCAAACAAGTCTTAGTGAGAGAAGGTAGAGGGGCTGTTTGTGGAAACGCTCAATGTGACTCCCACGACAATGCCCACTACAGCCAGCATGCCAAGACCAATGCCCCAGGCAAATGGCTCTTTTGAGTAAGTGGCTGAAGCACTTGCGCTAGCGCCAGTATGGGTATTCTGAGCAAAGCCCGCACCGCTTGTCAGTGTGGCTGTTACGACTAAAAGACTTACGAATTTTCTCATCCTGTTCCCCCTTGAGGTTTCTTGCCGACCCTAGTCTCAGGATAGCTTTTTTTTTGATTCTTGTAAAATGAGACCCTCATGATTTGACGGTCTCAAAATACTCATTCTTGCTTATTTCAAGGGACCTATCTAAACTTTAAAAGTAGAGCCTAAATGGAGAGTGCGATGAAAGGACTGGAAACCGGAAAGGACAAGATACAGAAAATCTGCGATGCGCTCAAGAAAGAAACGCTCGAACCCGCTAAGCAAGAAGCCCGTGAGATCATCGAAAATGCTCACATGCAGGCCGCCGAAATCGTCAGCGAGGCTAAGACAAAAGCCTCTTCCATGCTCCAAGAGGCCGAAAAAGAGATGGAAGAGAAGAGAAGGGTCGTTCAGGCTGCTTTGAATCTAGCCTGCAAACAAGGCATTGAACAGCTCAAGCAAAAGATTGAAAAAGAACTCTTCAATCAAGAACTCGTTCATCTCGTCAAAGAGGAGATGACAGAACCCAAAGTGATTGCCCATTTGCTGAATAGCTTCTTGAAGGCTATGGAGGAAAGGGGGATCGAAGAGGAGTTTGTGGCCCAGATTCCAAAAGGGATTACCCCACGCTCCATCAATGAACTGCTAGCGGCAAGAGTTTTGGAAAGGCTCAAGAATCGGACGGTAGTTGCCTCCGACATCGCAGGCGGAGTGCAGATCCAGCTCGAAGGAAAAAAGATCACCGTGGATCTTTCCGATGCCGCAGTGCGCGAATTGATTGCACAGTACATCAGACGCGATTTAAGAGATTTGGTGTTCAACGTTTAAGAGCTCATGGCAAACTACTACTTTTTAATCACCGCGTTTCCCCCTTTGACTCTGGGTATGACTCTCGAGCTCACTTTCAAAGATTTAAGAGATCTTCTCACTCTGAATCTCAGTGGGCAAGATTTAGAACTCGTCGATGAACTCCTTCGGCCTTTGGATCTCTACAATATCCAAGCTTTTTGGCTCGGGATGCCCTTGGATGATCGGAGCCAGATCAAGGTTCCTGAATTGGAAGAGGGTTTGCTCGTTCAAGAGGGATTTCCCTCCTATATCATCGAGTTTCTAGAACGGTATGAGACGACAGAAGAGCGTTTGCGCAATTTTTCTTCTCTCTATAGTTCGATGTACGCGGAGGGCTTACAAGAGAGAAAAGGATTTTTGTTGAAATATTTTACGTTTGAAAGGGAAATGCGTTTGGTGTTGACGGGACTCAGGGCCAAAGCAAATGGAAAAAATCTCGTGCGAGAGCTCCAATTTGAAGATCCAACAGATCCTTTCGTTATGGAAATCTTGTCTCAAAAAGATATGCCCGATCTGACTCCTCCAAAAGAATATGAAGATTTGAAAAATCTCTTCGTCAGCGCTTCGCCCCCTCGAGAGTTGAATCGGGCGCTTTTGGAGTATCGGTTTCAGAAAATTGAAGAAATGGAAGAGCCCCAAGATTTTGGGATTGATCGAGTCTTGGCCTACGTGGCAAAATTCTTGATCGTGGAATCTCTATCCTCATTGAATCAAGAAAAAGGAATGAAACAATTGAGAAGCTATGAATAATCAGGCAACAGGCACCGTCGTGCAAGCTTTTGGAAATCTCTTGCACGTTCAATTTGATCAGCCGATTCGGCAAGGGGAAGTGGCCAAAGTGAAGGTGGGCGAGGAATTTCTGCTTGCCGAAGTGATTGAGATCGCAGGGAATGAGGCAAAACTCCAAGTTTTTGAAGATACGCGTGGGATCAAACTCGGAACGCCCGTCTTTTTTGATGGACATCTTCTCGAAGCAGAACTCGGGCCCGGTCTATTGACGACGATTTTTGATGGGTTACAAAATCCTCTAGAAAAAGTTGCCGATGTAACGGGAGTGTATCTGTCTCGCGGCGTCTACTTGCCTCCTCTCGATCGGAAAAAACATTGGGATTTTCACCCTCTTGCCAAAACGGGGGACACTCTCAAAAGAGGGGACTCGATCGGTTTTGTCCCAGAGGGGAGATTCCAACACGTGATCATGGTTCCCTTCTCCCAATACGGGAAAGTGAAAATTACCCATATGGCCAAAGCAGGATCCTATACGATCGATTCGGTCGTGGCAACGGGTGAGGATGAAAAGGGGAAAAAACTCGAATTCACCATGCTGCAGCGCTGGCCCGTCAAAAATGCTCTTCTCGAAGGGAAGAAAGTGCGCCCCTCTCGCATGATGGATACGGGACTCAGGATTCTCGATACCCAATTTCCCGTTCTCAAAGGGGGCACTTTTTGTTCTCCTGGGCCTTTCGGAGCGGGCAAGACAGTGATGCAGCACCATCTTTCCAAATATTCGGATGTCGATATCGTCGTCATCGTGGCATGTGGAGAAAGAGCAGGAGAAGTCGTAGAGGTTTTGAGAACTTTCCCCCAACTCATCGATCCGCATACCAATGATTCTCTCATGAAACGGACCGTGATGATCTGCAATACCTCTTCGATGCCGGTGGCGGCAAGAGAGGCTTCGGTCTATATGGGAGCAGCGATTGCAGAGTACTACCGTCAAATGGGGCTCGATGTTTTGCTCCTGGCCGATTCCACCTCTCGCTGGGCGCAGGCGATGAGGGAGATGTCGGGGCGCCTCGAAGAAATTCCCGGTGAAGAGGCCTTCCCAGCCTATCTCGCCTCTCGCATCTCGGCCTTTTACGAAAGGGCAGGAGTTGTAGAGCTTAAAAGTGGCAAAATGGGATCGCTGACAATCGGGGGAAGCGTCTCTCCTGCGGGAGGAAATTTTGAAGAGCCGGTGACGCAAGCTTCGCTCTCCATTGTCGGTGCCTTTCACGGTCTTTCGAGAGCCAGATCCGATGCTCGCAGATACCCGGCGATCGATCCGCTCATCTCTTGGACCAAATATTTGGATCAGGTGGGACTGGAACTCAACCCCCGTTTTCCTCACTGGGCAGAAAAAGTCAGAGGAGTAGCGCAAATCTTGCGCAAAGGGGATGAGATTGGGAAACGGATGGAAGTTGTAGGAGAAGAGGGGGTAGCGCTTGACGACATGGTCATCTATCTCAAGTCCGAGCTCTATGAATTTTGCTATTTACAACAGAATGCATTTGATAAAGAGGATAGCTACAGTCCACTGGAGCGGCAAATCGAGATGTTTCGGATCATCCAAGAGATTTTTGAAGCTCCTTTCTCGTTTGATGTGCACGACGAAGCAAGGAGCTTCTTTTTGACGCTTCAAAATGAGCTCAAAAATATCAATTTCTTGCCGTTCCATACGCAAAAATATCACGATGCCATAGCGGCGATCGTTGCAAAAATCCAAGAGAAAGCGAAAAAATTATGAGAAAGATCTATGACCGAATCCTCGATATGCGGGGCAATCTCATCACTGTGGCTGCGGAAAAAGTTGCTTTGGGAGAGCTCTCGCGCATCGAAAAGCAAAATGGATCTTCTATCTATGCTTCTGTGCTCAAATTTGATCAGGATCTCGCCACACTTCAAGTGTTTGAGGATACGCGGGGGATCTCCACGGGCGATCAGGTGATCTTCTTAAACAGACAGATCCGAGCCGTTTTTTCAGAGTCTCTTTTAGGAAGAAGGCTCAATGGTGCAGGAGTTCCGATTGATGGGGGACCTGAGATTTTTGGGACAGAAGTCGATATCGGAAAACCCTCTTTCAATCCGACGAAAAGGATCATTCCCCGAGAGCTCGTCCGCACCAATATTCCGATGATCGACGTCTTCAACTGCCTCGTCAAATCGCAAAAAATCCCCATTTTTTCCATCGCTGGAGAGCCCTACAACCCGCTCCTCATGCGGATCGCCAACCAAACCGATGTCGATGTCGTGATCATTGCAGGCATGGGACTACGCTTTGACGATTATCAGGCTTTTATCGACAACGCAGAGAGGGCAGGTTCGATCGAAAAGACCGTGATGTTCATCCATAAGGCGACCGATCCGGCCGTCGAGTGTATTTTGGTTCCCGATATGGCTTTGGCCGTTGCTGAAAAGTTTGCTCTAGAAGGAAAAGATGTGCTCGTTCTGATGACCGACATGACGGCCTTTGCCGATGCGATTAAGGAAATTGCCATTACGATGGATCAAATCCCCTCAAATCGCGGCTATCCAGGCTCTCTCTATTCTGATCTCGCTGCGCGCTATGAAAAAGCGGTCGACATCGAGGGGAGTGGATCGATCACGATTCTCTCTGTGACGACCATGCCAGGGGGAGATGTCACCCATCCCATTCCAGACAATACGGGTTACATCACAGAGGGGCAATTCTATCTGCATCAGGGATCGATCGATCCTTTTGGATCTCTTTCCCGTTTGAAACAGCAAGTGATTGGAAAAGTGACCCGGGAAGATCATGGAGATCTCGCCAATACGATGATTCGATTGTATGCCGATTCGAAAAAGGCGAGAGAAAGGCAGGGAATGGGCTTTCGTCTTTCCCGCTGGGACGAAAAGCTTCTCAGATACTCCTATCTCTTTGAAGAGCGGATGATGAGTCTCGAGGTCAATCTTCGCCTCGAAGAGGCGCTCGATCTCGGATGGCTGACGCTGGCGGAGTGTTTTGAGCTCGAAGAGATCGGAGTGAAAAAGGCGATTTCCGACAAATATTGGCCAAAGGAATAGTGAGTTCATGAAGCTGACGAAGAATGAATTGCGGACGCAGCAGATTCGACTCTCGCAATTCGTGCGCTATCTTCCCACGCTTCAGCTCAAAAAAGCCATGCTCCAATTTGAGGTGAGTTTAGTCCTCTTGGAAATCGAAAAATTGCAAGAAGAATTTGCCCGTTATTGGAAGAGCGTAGAGGCTTTTTCCCCTTTTTTAGTGGAAAAAGTCAATGTGAATCTCATGAAATATGCGGAGATACTCCACGTCAAAAAGCAGTATGAGAATATTGCCGGTGTAGAAATCCCAATCTTCAAAACAGTGGTCTTTCGTGAGCCAGAGTATTTCCTCTTCGATACCCCCATTTGGACAGAAAGAGCGACCGATCTCTTGAGAGATCTCGTGATTGCGAAAGAAAAAATCAATGTGGCAGAGGAAAAGAAAAGGGCTTTGGAAAAGGAATTACGCGAAGTATCCATCCGAGTGAATCTCTTTGAGAAAGTGCTCATTCCAAGAGCTCAAGAAAATATCAAAAAGATTCGGATTTTCTTAGGCGATCAACAACTTGCAGCGGTGGCCCAAGCCAAAGTGGCCAAGCGGAAAATTTTAGAAAGGAAACAGGCATGATCGTCGAGCTCTGTAAATATCTCATCGTGGGCAATCAAGAAGACATGGACCGTTTTTTTGTTCTTGCCCAAAGAGCGGGATTTTTGGAGTTTATTGGCCTATCCAAGAAAAAGACGCTCGAAATGCCCCACGAGGCCAAGACGATCCTTGCGGCGATTAAAATCTTGAGAGCCCATTCAGCATCCTCTCAAGACTTTTATGAAACGCACTTAGATCCTCTAGCGCTTGCCGAACAGATTGTGCGCTGGACTGAGGAGCAAGAGAAGCTATTTGAAGAGGAGAGGCTGCTCGAAATCGAAATAGCCCGCGTCCATGCATTTGGCCATTTTTCGCGCTCCGAGCTCGACCTCGTCGAACAAGAATCTAAACGGGTTTTTCAGTTTTTTTGCATGAAGAGTGATCTGGCCCGCGAGATGACCCTTGCCTCTGAAGTGATCTATGTGGGAACGGAATACGATCTCGACTATTTTGTCGCGATCAACAAAGAGAGGGTGCAGTACCCCAAAATGATCGAGATTCTCATTGAAAAGCCCGCCTCCGAACTGAAAACGAGGCTTGGAGTTGTGAGAACAGAAAGGGCAAAATTAGAGCACAACATTCACGATGCGGCCCGCAGCCTTTCCTATTTACAAAAAGGACTTCTCTCTCATTTGAATGAGTATCACTTGACTTTAGCCAAACACGATGCGGTAAATCCACTCTCCTCTCTTTTCGCCATTGAAGCCTGGGTTCCTAAAACGAAAGTCAAAGCGCTGCAGGGTCTTTTGAGTAACTTAAATGTCTTTGCAGAAGAAATTGCAATTGAGCAAAGAGATCGGATTCCAACTTATCAAGAAAATAGGGGGGCTGCAAAGATCGGAGAAGATCTCGTTCACATCTACGATATTCCCTCTTATACAGATCGAGATCCCTCTCTTTGGGTGCTCATCTTTTTTGCCCTTTTTTTTGCCATGATCGTCTCCGATGCGGGATATGGACTCATCTACTTGAGTATCGGCCTTTTTCTAAAATACAAATTCAAAAAACCCTCCTCCTTTTTGAGGCGCTTCATCAAACTCACCCTCATCTGTTCGACGGCCTGCATCCTTTGGGGAGTTGCCACCGCCTCCTTTTTCGGAATCGAAATTGGCCCTCAAAATCCTTTCAAAGAGATGTCTTTTCTCAATTATCTAGCAGAAAAAAAGGCAGGGTACCATCTGCAAAAAAAAGATGCGGTTTATGAAGAATATTTGAAAGAATTTCCTGCTGTAGCAGATGCGACGAACCCGAAAGGATTTTTCCTCGCAACGCGCACGGAAAGAGAGGGCAAAGTGGTCTACCAGGCGCAAAGCGATTTTACCGATGATATTTTATTAGAACTTTCTCTTTTCATTGGAGTGATTCACATCTCTTTTTCTTTTCTTCGCTACTTGAAACGGAATTGGACGGGGCTTGGATGGATCTGTTTCATGGTCGGCGGGTATCTCTATTTTCCCTCCTTTTTGGAGGCGACTTCGCTCGTCAATTTTCTCGGCTGGGTCTCGAAGCCAGTTGCCTATGCCGTGGGATCTCAACTCCTCTATGCAGGGCTCGTGCTGGTTTTGATCGCCTCGCTTCTGCAGAAAAAGAAATGGGGGGCTCTACACGAGCTCACCAATGCCATTCAGGTCTTTGCAGATGTGCTTTCCTACTTACGTCTTTATGCTTTGGCTTTGGCAGGCATGATTATGGCCTCGACTTTCAATGATTTGGCGCTGAAAGCGGGTGTTTTTGGGGGGATTTTTATTGTTTTAATCGGACATTTGACGAACTTGGGGTTAACCGTGATGTCGGGAGTGATCCACGGACTTCGTCTCAATTTTCTCGAGTGGTATCATTATAGTTTTGAAGGGGGCGGCCGTCTCTTTGATCCCCTTCGTATTCGAAAATAAATAGGAGTAAATGTATGGATTTTGAAATGATTGGACCTGCGATTGTGATGGGTCTTGGCTGTCTCGGAAGTTCTATTGGCTGCGGGATTGCGGGGATGGCGTCTCATGGAGTCATGACGCGGGTGGATGAAGGGCACGGAAAATACATTGCCCTATCGGCGATTCCCTCTTCTCAGTCGATCTACGGCTTCATCCTCATGATTGTGATGAGGGGAGCGATTCGGGCAGGGACCCTTCGTCCCCTGGATGCGATCGGGATAGGCCTCTTCGTTGGCCTTGCGATCATGGTTTCTTCCATTTATCAGGGAAAGTGCGCCGTGACTGCTATCCAAGCAGCCGCAAAACAGCCCGCGATCTATGGAAAGACGATCGCTGCCCTCGGGATTGTCGAGTCGTTTGCGCTCTTTGCCTTCGTCTTTGCCCTGCTGCTTCTTTAAAGCAAAGGCCCGCAAAATTTTAGGATAATTTCATTTTGCGGGCTGTCTTTAAAAATATTTTTTTACAACTGAATATCTGGACAGACGTTTATTTAGATAAATTAACATAAAATTTATTCGTTTATAATTATTAATTGTGATAAAATTTATTAAATTAATTTTGGGTTTTCTGTGGCAGTATCATTGAATGGTCTTTCTGGCGCTAAGCGCAGTTTCTCTCAACTTGGGGATGAGACTGGCGATGCCGCTTCTACCTCCTCCTCTTCGAGTGAGGGTGGGTTCTATTTTCCTGATTTTATAGTGCCCACAGTTAAATGGGAGGACGCTGCAGCATGGGCTCAATTTTTAGTACGCAAAGAAGCGGCCGATGTGAGCTACTCTTTGGATAATTGTATAGAATATTTGCAACAATGGATAAAAGGCGAAGGGGAAGAAGATTTTGTAGATGCAGTTGTAGGGAGAGTATTCCCTTCTTGGCGCCCCTTTGAAGAGACATCTCCTACCCTGAACCAGGCATTTTGCGATCTCCCAAACAGAAGGCAGATACATGACCATTTCTGGGATAGCGTTTGCGATGTCTGCTATCTTTTCGGATTTGATATTTCTAGCAATTTTGAGATTGAGAAAAGAGAGGATTTCGACTCCTTGAACATCCTGGGGCGTTTACAAAATCCAAAAGGGGCAAAAGTGTTAGCGCATGTGCTCCATTCAATGGTTATCTTCGGATATGAGAAAGTGGCAAAGGCTTTGATTTTCCAATTAAAAGCTCTTCCTCTACCAAATGAGGCAGTGGAAGCATGGGAATCGGCGTTAGAGTTAGACGATGATGAAATTCCTTTCTTAGTGCCTTCACTAGCTTCTCTTAGAGATACGCACCGATTTTTGAGTGCTCTTCCTCCTTCTGCTTTGCAGAAGAATCCCCCTGGTTATTGCCTAGCTCTCTGTGATCGTGATCAGTCACAGATTCTCTCTTCTCCAAATGGACCTTTGTCCCCTCTGCCACTTCCTAGCTCTTCTCCTGCTGCTGAAGAGGAACTAAAGGTTCGTCAGTGGGATCCAGTCAAGAGGCAGTTCTATGACAAGAGGATGTCAAGAGAAAGCTTTGATACTTGGGTACTCAATATGGATCCGAAAGGGGCCATTAGAAGCCGATCCGCTCCTGCACCCGCTGATCTTCCCCCGGCAGATAACCTTCCTATAACAATCCACCCCCCTCGATCTGTACCTTCTCCTTCTCGTACAGAAGTTTCCTTGAGTAATCCGAGTATTTCAGTGACAGGACAGCCCAGCGTTTTTGGCGTCTTTGACGAAGAAATGCAACCCATCGTGGGTGGTCAGGTAGACACCAGTCCCGTGCAGTCGGTCCAAGGATCTAAAAAGTGGGATAACCTTTCAGCGTGGATCGATTTCTTAACGAGAGAGGGGCAGGATGATAAGGGTCGCACGCTTTGGGATATATGGAACTATTCTTTTCAAAAGTTAGAGGATACACATGACTATATACAGAGAATATTTCCGACGAAGACGCCTTCAAAGGCAGATTCAACAGCCCCCTATTTGCAAGGAAATGCTCAATTCACTCAAGATCAATTGGATTCAATCCGAAAAAACATGAAGCTGAGTTTCTGGCTCATGTTGGCTTTTTATGGATTTGCGTTGGGAGAAGAGGGGAGCATCGTAAAAAGCGATTCTTTCGATAAACAAAGAGCGTGGCTGAGCTCTCGCGGGCAACACAATTTTGCGAGGATTAGCCGGATTCTAGAATCTCTCATGCTCTTTGGCTTGGAAGAGGATGCGGCTCTCTTCCAGACTGCTCTAGAGGGACTATATACGCCGGGGAACCCGAATTTCGAGTTCAACTGTAATCAAGAGAATCATGATGAATACATCTCGCCCGATACGCGTGAAAGATGGGAAGAGATGTTGGCCATAGATCCTCTCCTCCCTACTCTCCAGAACCTATCCGAGTAAAATTTTGGGGTGATTTTTGCGTCAAAGCCCGTAGAATCGGAGGTAGCAAGTTGACCCGTATTGAATTAATACGAATCAACTTGCGAGCTTCCCGCGGTATCGTCGATTCTACGGAGCTTTCACGCTAAAAATTCCCCCAAAATTTTACTCGGATAGGTTCTACTTCGAATTGATCCTCCATCCGATCCTCGCGAGTAAAAACCGAACCACTAAGATGGGGTGCACGATCAAATTCTTAAAAAGGGCCCAATAATTCACACTGACGAGCCTTTTTTGGATCGGGGGCAGCCTTTTTTTAGAATCTTGGATCCATTCGGAATAGGGAGGGGGAAGGGGAGGAAGATTTTGCAGAGGGAAAAATCGAATGCCCCGGGTCTCTTCGGTGAGGACAGCCTCTCCTTTAAGAATGCTGCAATCAAAGAGATGCGTTCTTTTGGAAAGACGATTGACGGGGAGATAGTCGCCGACGAGTCGATCGACTTTGACAGTAAAACCCGTTTCTTCCAAAATCTCTCGTACAACAGCCTCTTCAGGTGTTTCTCTAGGTTCGATTCCGCCGCCAGGAAGAACCCAGACGGGGATATCTCTACGTTTGATGAGGAGAATTTGTGAGCGGTCGGGAGAAAAAATAGCACCCGCAACGCTTTGGGCTTTAGTCATGGCAATGAAAATCCTACCTATTTTTCTGATATTTTTCACGAGCTGTTATAAAAACAACCTCTATGTGCAGCAAGAATGGGTCGATCGGAATTTCCTCGCAAGCACGCATGTGAATACACCCGATCCAAGGCAAGTGTGCCCACCGACAGGACAAAGGCTTCTCGTTGCCTGGCGTTTCCCCTCAAATCTCGTCGATGAGGGGCTTACCCTTCATCTCACGGTGCGCTTTTGGGACAACCTCGAAGAAAAGGTCTCTTCTCCCATCTACAAACCGCGTGGCACGGAGGCATTTAACTTTTTTGAGGGAAGGCGGATTTTGACCTATCGAGTGGATGTGACCGATTCTTTGGGAGAGGTCGTAGATGTTTGGGAGCACCATTTTTGGACCAAACTCATCGACATCGATCGGAGTAAATCGGCCGTTTCTTCCCAGCCCAAACAGGGATCGGTAATGGAAAGGCCATAACTGAGCTCATTGGGATCTTCAGAAAGCGGCTGTTTGCCGGCTAAGAGATGGCTTTCGAGCATGAGGCCGGCAATCGACCGATTGAGAGCTGCTTGCTCACTCACCGATTCGAGAACAACTCTTTGTTTGGCATGATCTTTTCCACAATTTCCATGTGAGCAGTCGATGATTAAACGGGGCTCCAAGCGGTTATTTTGCAGCACTTTCAGAGCCTTTTCGACGGAAAGGGCATCGTAATTGGGATGGGTATCAGATCCGCGCAAGACGAGATGAGTGTAGGGATTTCCTGCCGTTTGAATTTTTGCAATTTGTCCTTTTTGATCGATGCCGATGTGGGAATGAGGCGTGCGCGAGGAGAGAATGCCTGCGATAGCCACCTCGATATCTCCTCGTACATCATTTTTAAATCCGACGGGAAAAGAGAGTCCTGAAGCGAGCTGTCGGTGAGGTTGAGAGGCCGAAGTGCGCGCTCCGATGAGTCCCCAAACAATGAGATCGTCAAAGTAGGGGAGGATGAGCGGCTCTAAGAGTTCGGTGGCACAAGGGATTCCGAGGGCTGCAATTTTTAAAATCAATTCTCTGGATTTACGAATGCCAGTCATGATGTCGTTGGTGCCGTTGAGATGAGGATCGTAGAGCATTCCCTTCCAACCGACGCGCGTTCTCGCCTTTTCAAAAAAGAGGCGCATGATCGGAAAAAAGGCGCCCTCAATTTCTTCGCTTAAATTTTTCAGTCGAAGGGCATATTCATAAGTCGATTCGGTATCGTGAACAGAACAAGGACCCACAATGAGACATAAACGGGGATCCCGTCTTTCTAAAATTTGGATCGCTTTTTGTCTCCAAGCTGCGATCTGATCAAAAGAAAAATTGGGAAGTTCGTTCTTGATTTGGGCAGGTGTCGGAAGTTGCATGAAAATTTAGAGTTTTTTTAATTTCTCTACTATATCAGAAAGTTGTTTTTGCGTTTGCAATAAACTCTCTTCCAGTTTTTCTACCACATGAGAAGGCGCTTTGGCTCGGAATTCTTCATTCGTGAGCTTTGCTCTCGTCGATTCGATCCCCTTTTCCAATTTCTCTTTCTCTTTTTCCAGTCTCGTCTTTTCTCTGATTTTGAAAGATTCTGGAATGGGAATCAGGAGTTTTAGAGAACCAACAAGTGCACTTGCTCCAAAAATTTCGGGCTCTTTTCCCAAATAATTCACTTTGAGAGTCGGCGTGAGCGCCATCAAAATGGTTTCATGAGATTGCACTTTTTTCCACTCTTTTGGGTGGCCAAAAATGAAGAGTTCGGTCTTTTCAGAAGGAGGAATCTGCATCTCGGCTCGGATATTGCGCACCTGACGAACGATTTCGTTCATTTCGTTGAAGGTCTGTTCGATCTCTTCTTCCACCTCACCGATGATTTGGGGGTAGGGCGCTACCATGCAAGCAGGGGAGAGGAGCGCTTCAATCGTCTCTTTCGTGTAGAGATCCGCTTTAAGTTTTTTCAGTCCCCCGAAATGTTCTTTGAGTTTGGAAAAGATCTCTTCGGTGATGAAAGGGGAAATGGGGTGCATCAGCCGAATGGCGTTGGAAAGGAGAATGACGAGGAGTCTTTGTTTATTTGCCTTGAGCGCGGGAGATCCGACTTTTCCAAAGAGAACCGGTTTGACGAGTTCTACATAATTTGCACAGAAATCATTCCAATAAAATTCGTAGGCGCGGGTTGCCGCCCGATCAAACGTGTAGTCGTTTAGGCACCGATTGATCTCTCCCGTCGTTCGATTGAGAAGAGAAAGAATCCATCGATCCTCTAAAGTCAATAGCTCAAAATCGATCCCCTTTTCAAAATCTTCTGCCGAAAACCCCTCTAAATTCATCAGGACAAAACGGGCCCCGTTCCACACCTTGTTGGCAAAATTCTTGTATTCCTCGAATTTTCGCAAGTCTAAATCGATCTGTCTCGCATGCGTGACGCTCGAACAGAGGGCCAGTCTCATCGCATCGGTTCCATAGGTGTCGATCAATTCGAGAGGATCGATGATATTGCCCTTGGTCTTGGACATCTTTTCCCATTTCGATTCCACCTCTTTGGGGCACGGCTCTCCAAGGTCGTATTTTCTCTTTTCATCGGCCTTGACATAGACCGCACCTTGCTCTGTATTGCGCCAGTACGATTTGCCGTAGATGAGACCGTGGAGAAAGGTCTCGGGGAAAGGAGGTTCATGCATCACGTACTCTCCCATCAGGATCATACGGGCTACCCAGAAAAAGAGGATGTCGTGTCCCGTAATGAGGGTCGAAGTGGGATAAAATTTTTCGAGCTCAGCTGTCTTTTCGGGCCAGCCGAGTGTGCTAAAGGGCCAAAGAGCGGAAGAGAACCAGGTGTCGAGCACATCGGGATCTTGTTTCCAGCTTCCATCAATTCCTGGCGGCTCTCCTTCACCATCGTAGCAAAGGACCCCGTCTCCCTTATACCAAATCGGAATGCGGTGACCCCACCAGAGCTGTCTTGAAATGCACCAATCTCGCAAGTTCTCGATCCAATGGACATAAGTCTCTTCCCAGTGCGGAGGGATGAGTTTGACCCTTTTTCCTTTGACGGCCGAGAGGAGTTTGGATTTAAAGGGCCCCATATTCACAAACCACTGTTTGGAGAGATAGGGCTGAATGAGCGCTTTGGAGCGGTAAGAGACGCCTACTCTCAATTTGTGGGGCTCTTTTTTCACGACGAGATCTTTGAGATCTTTGATGACCTCGACCCTTGCCTCTTCCATCGTCATGCCGCTATAACCACCCACCTTCACTTTGCCATCGGGGGTCATGATGTTGATCATGGGAAGATCGTTTCGCCTTGCCACCTCAAAGTCGTTGAAGTCGTGAGCTGGAGTGATTTTGACGGCGCCCGTCCCAAAATTTGGGTCGACAAACGCATCGCCAATGATCGGAATGAGGCGGCCTGTCAAGGGGAGCTCGATCTCCTTGCCAATCAGATGCAAATATCTCTCGTCTTTCGGATAGACTGCGACCGCTGTGTCTCCGAGCATTGTCTCGGGGCGAGTCGTCGCGATGACGAGAGAACCCCCTCCCACAATCGGATACCGAATGTGCCAGAGAAATGAATCCCTTTCTTCGTGCTCGACCTCATCATCGGAAAGGGCTGTTTGGGTTACCGGATCCCAGTTGACGAGATAGTCTCCTCGGTAGATGTGCCCCTCATCGAACATCTTTTTAAAAACGGTTCGAACGGCCCTATTGCATCCTTCATCCATCGTGAAGCGTAGCCTAGACCAGTCGCAGGAGCAGCCGAGTTTTTTGAGCTGACCCAAAATCTGGCCCTCACACTGCTCTTTCCATTTCCAAACGTGCGCTAAAAATTCTTCCCGATCAAAGTCCTTACGCCGTTTGCCCGTCTTCACGAAGAGATCGCGCTCGACGACGGTCTGAGTGGCGATTCCTGCGTGATCGGTTCCAGGAATCCAAAGCGTCTCATAGCCCAGCATCCGCTTCCAGCGGATCAAGATGTCTTGCAGCGTATCGACGAGGGCGTGGCCCATGTGTAAAACGCCCGTGACATTGGGAGGAGGAATCACGATGCAGTAAGGTTTTTTTTTCGACAGGGGATCGGCTTTGAAAAGGCCTTTTTCTTCCCAAAAAGCATACCACTTTTCTTCGACGAGTTTTGGCTCAAAGGCTTTGGGCAGTTCGCTCATAGGGGTCTATGATAGCAGAAAGGGGAATTTTTAGAAGGATATTGGAAACAGAGGAAATTGAAAAGGTTTTGAAAGGTTGCTTAAAAGGGCTTGGTGTTGTGCTAACTCTTGTTCCCAATGCTGCCTTTCTGTAATTGCTCCCACCGGCAATTTTCGCAGGTAGTTTAGACATCTCTGGATTTCGTTTTCTACATCTTGCTTCTCTTCTTGGGATTGAACCCATTGTTTGATAAAGGGCAGTTGGGAAATCCCCACCAAAGAAAGCGAAGCCGCCAACGGAATGAAGAGCAAAAATGGGATCCCTGAAAAGAATTTTGCCCCGAAGATTGGGACTAGGGCGGTCATAAAAACGAGAAGGAGCAGGACGAGGTTGAGCTGACTCCGCAGGTCTGTTTTTTTACAGAGAGGTGGAGGCTCTGGAATGTCTATAGGCCCCTGAAGAGGAGGGGGGAGATAGTTAGCAATGATTGTTGCCATACGAACAAAAATTATAACATAATACAAATATTTTAATAAATTAAAAAATTCATTTTATATCCACTTAAAAGTTTGTTTGTTGTAAAATATTGGCTTATTAATTAAAAATAGATGGATAAATTATGTCTGCTCAGCCCCTTGCTTATTTTCAAATAAATCCGAGTGTAAGTCGCTCTTGCTCAGTCTGTGAGAAACCTCTATCCCAAAAAGCTTTGGGTCACTACTCAGTCGATCTCCAGAAAAGCGAAAAACTCCCTCCCTGTTTTTTTCATGCTGAATGCATTAAAGACGCCCTATCGCATTCTCCCAATTGCCCTTCGTATCAAACCCCTGTAAACCCACCTAAAGGCTTATTCTCCCTAAAAGATGTTTGCCTTCAAAAAATTCGGGGAGTAGGCCAAGCTTTAGCTCCTTTAATCAGAGGAGGGTGTCACGGAGCAGTCAAGGCGGCGGCTGTAGCCCTGAGTATTTCCCCCCATTAGATTGACCGGACTGAATCCATGGCAATATTTAAAAGATCTTGCTCAGTCGAATATACAGACATACGCAAGCCCATTTTCAAAGGTAAAGATGGCTGTACCCGCCTTTTTCTGTACGTCTATAAGTGCCATGATGCTGACATCTCTTTTAGAAGGGCAAGCAAGTGTAGAGGGCCAGAAAGAAGCTTATATGAAGGTATTGGAGCAGGAAGAAAAGCGGTTGAGAGGGCTTGGTCTCTTTGAGGGAGAAAAGTTGAGGATTCAGGATACGGTGCGTGTTTTGAAAGAGAAAATCAAAAGTTTCGACGAGGCAAAAAAATATCCATTTTACAGAGCGCTTTTTGCGGCTGCAATGGTAGGATCCGTCTATCTCATGAGTGGCCTTCCTGGAGGCTTGATGGGATCAGCTCTAGGTGTAATCACGGGTTTAACTCTTTCTTCGAAGGAATCGGGCAAAGCCTTATCACTTATTGAGTCAGGACTCGAGCAAACTGCCAAGCTGGCTCGGAAAACTGTCCCTCCTCTCTTGGCTGGAGTCGTGACGGGTGCTATAGCTAAATTCAGCGGCCTTCCTGAAGAGGGGCAGGTGATTGCTGCCGGATTCGGAATGAGTGCAGCCTCCTCCTTTTTATAAACTCACTTTTTTCCGACGCATTGGTAGAAGAGCTCGATCTGTCGGTGGAGCTCCTTTTTTTCCCACCAGAACGCGTGATCCATCCAGCCTTCGAGCCGGCCTGTGAGGAAGAGGCTCGGAAGGGCAGTGGTGGGAGGGTAGGGGGTTTCGAGGACGGAGGCGAAGTGGCGCATGCCGGCAGGTTTCCCTTCGGTCATATAGAGATAAGTGCCATAAGAAAAATGGAGAGGGGAGGTCTCTTGGTGGATTGCCTCGGGAAATTGATCAAAGATCGCTTTGGCCTCGCTGAGCTTTTTATTGAGAAGAAGATTCCAGACCACGAGCGTTTTTTTCTTGCGTGGTTTTGCCGGTAAGAACTTTTGTAGAGCGTCTTTGGCCTCGAGTTCTTGTAAGCAGACGAGTGCATTGTGAAAGAGCTTTTCATTCTCTTTGACGCTTGCTGCGATTTCGACGAGGATTGGGATTTTAGCGAGCCAAAATGCGAGCTGGATCGCGACCGATTGCGTCCGATCGTCCGATTTTTCGAGAAAAGGCAACGCTTCCCAATTCTTTTCAAGACTGTCGATCAGATGGTAGGTGTCGGGATTTTCTAGAAGGTTGGGAATGTGCCGGATGGCGAGTAAAATGATCCGATAGGCCGCTTCTCGGTTGGTGACAGAGCTGGCATGCATGCGGTAGACGATGTGCTCTTTGAGCATGGGAAGAAGCGGATGAGCTGGAAATTTTCTTAAACCAAGTTCGAGGCATTTTGCCTCCTCTTCGACATCTCCGAGAGCTTCGTAGACAATCGATTTGCCCAAATATTCTAAAGGCGCGCCCGGAGTTCGGTAGAGCTTTTCAAATTCTTTCAAGGCAAGGTGGTAGAGTTGATCATTTTCTTCGATGCGCGCTTTCTCAATGAGAGTGAGCCCTGCGCGAAACAGCGCTTCGCGCCCCTCAGCCCTTCCGGGGAACGATTGGCCAATTCTGCGGTATTCGCGAACGGCGGTGTCGTAGAGTTTGTGGCTCAAAAAAGCGTTGGGTACGGCGAGACATCCCACCATGGCGTTGTGGCTTGCGTCGTAGATTTTTAAATTCTTCAATTCAAAATGGTCATCTTTCAAGAGAAGACCCACATAGCTTCCTGCCAAGGGCAAATGGCTCGTAAAGTTGAATTTGAGTTTGCCATCGACATGGAGTTTGAGGTGATCATCGATTTTTTCGATCGTGATTTTTTTGGGCGCTATTGAGAGTTTTGTCTCGATGAGTTGCACATTATTCCGAAAGAGTTTGCAGCTCTTTTCACCGATCCAGACGCAGTATCCTTCATCGAGGTTGTGATGGCCTTCGGGAATATTGAGTAGAAAGCCGATTCCTTGGCTCTGCGGTTTGAGATTGATTTCTGCTTCGAGTTTGACATTGCTGGCAAATGGATTTTTGGAAATCATGAGCTCTGCCCACTCGGTGACATCGAGATTGCGAGTGATGGCGGTATTTTTGGCGAGGAGCACATTTTCTTGAAAGCGCCAATCTTGCTTTTTCTCGGGTCTTAGCTCTGCAGCCAAAATCCACTGAGGTTTTCCCTCGATGTAGTTTTTGATCTCTTTGACGAGCTCTTCTACAGTTTTGTACCGATCCTTGACCGATCTGGCCAAACACTTGCGGCACACCTCGGAGAGTTGATGGGGGATATCTCGATAGGGCGCCATCTCGATGGGATCGATCAATTCTTCGCTTTGCACCTGTTTTCGAAAGGCTGCGATTGTCTTGCGCTGAAAGGGGAGCTGCAGAGTGAGCATCTGATACAAGATGACTCCGAGGGCATACAGATCTGTCTGTACCGAAGAGGACTTGCCGCTCAACCTCTCTGGGGCCATGTAGGCCAAGGTGCCGGTGATTTTTCCTGGGCGGGTGAGGTCTTGTCCAGAAATTTTTTTATTGGGAAGAGGCTCATCCTCGCCAATTTGGTCGATAAAATCGGCAATCCCCCAATCCAAGATCATCACTTCGCCATATTTTCCTACAATGATATTTTCGGGTTTGAGATCGCGGTGTAAAATGCCTTTCGAATGGGTATATCCCACGGCTTCGCACACCTGCAAGAAGATGCGGGCGAGAGCTGGGATGGAGTTGCAAAGTGGGTGGACCTCCTCTTTACCGGGCCTTAGGATCTGGCGCAGGGTCACTCCCTCTACAAACGGCATGGTGTAGTAGATATCGGGAGGGGCGGTCTGAATGGAGAGAATGGGGACAATCGATGGGTGGCTGAGGGCGCTTGCCACTTCGGCTTCCCGCAAGAAACGGTTCTGGATCGTCTTGTTGAGCTTCAGCTCTGGGCGGACCCTTTTGAGGGCGATCTGTCGATTGCAAAATGGGTCTTTAGCGAGGTAAACCTCACCCATTCCCCCCTTCCCCAAGCTTTGGAGGATCGTATAGGGGCCGATCGAATTAGGTAGTCTTTCTTCAGCAGTGGTCATAGTCAGTATCGTTCATGCCAGATTTTTCACAAAACTGCTAGGTTTTTTTCATTCTTTCATATATTTTTTCTTATCCTGTCCATATCGTAACAGAGCCTTTCTAATTGGAAATTAACAGCTTAAATATTTTCTTGTCATCAAAATTGACATATGTCAAAATAGTCTGATAAAATAGAGTAAATACAACAATGATGTGGTCGGTCCTCTTTTCGAAGGGCGCTGCTAAACAGTACGAAAGATTAAGACATAGCGGACAAAAAAAGCCCTCGATCCTAGACATAGTCGATTTGTTTGTGATGGAAGTGCGCTTAAAGGGTCCTGAAAGAAGGAATTGGTCCAATTATGGGAAGTTGTCAAAAGACAACTATCATTGCCATTTAAAAAAAGGGCGTCCTACCTATGTGGTTTGTTGGAAAGTAATCGATGAGAAAAAGAGGCAAATAGAGGTATACTATGTCGGGACGCATGAGGGAGCGCCGTACTAATCCAAAACAGTATATTGAGATTATTGTAGATGTTCCTGGAAAGGAAGAATTCATCTATAAGATTCCCTATACCCCTTCTGCTAAGGAACGGCTAAAAATTTTTCTGCAAAAATTAACGCAAACGGAGGAATCTTCCACGGAAGATTCTGTTCTTTGGGAAAAAATTGCGACCGATCGGATTGCAAGGCATACAGAATCGGGACTCGCATTGAGAGGAGCCCGTTATCGGTTAGGTATTTCCCAGAAAAAGTTGAGCAAATTGTGTGGGATTTCTCAAGAAAACTTGTCGCGAATGGAAAATGGAAAACGGCCTATCGGGATGAAGGCAGCTAAAAAATTGGCCAAAATCCTTTCTGTCGATTACCGACTTCTTTTCTCATCCTCGCGAAGTTGACTGGCATAGACGAATATCTTTTTATTCAATAAAATGATCGTCATGTCTCAAAAAAAAATCATTCTTACGGGAGATCGCCCGACGGGCAAGCTCCACCTGGGTCACTATGTCGGCTCGCTCGCCGCTCGGGTCAAGCTTCAAGATACGCACCGCCAATACGTCATGATCGCAGATGCCCAGGCGCTCACCGATCATGCGGATGAACCAGATCTCATTCGAAAGAGTATTTTGGAAGTCACGCTCGACTACCTAGCGGTCGGTATCGATCCCCACAAGACAACCATTTTCATCCAGTCTTTAGTTCCCGCTTTGGCCGAACTGACGATGTACTATCTCAATCTCGTGACTTGGAATCGGCTCAAACACAACCCGACTGTAAAAGTGGAGATCCAGCAAAAAGGGTTTGGCGAAGAGGTGCCAGCCGGTTTCATGATCTATCCGATCTCGCAGGCGGCCGATATCACCGCTTTTAAAGCCTCTCTCGTTCCTGTGGGGGATGATCAGATTCCCATGATCGAGCAGACGGTGGAGGTCGTGCGCAAATTCAACCGACTCTATAAGACAGAAGTGCTGGTTGAGCCTGAGGCTGTGATCTCGACCATTGCCCGTTTGCCGGGAACCGACGGGAAAGCCAAAATGAGCAAGAGTTTGAACAATGCAATCTTCCTCTCTGATCCGGCTGACGTAGTGGCAAAGAAAGTGAAGGGGATGTACACCGATCCGGGGCACTTGAGAGTCGAAGATCCCGGCAAAGTGGAGGGCAATCCCGTCTTTACTTATCTCGACGCCTTCGGCAGCGACAGAGCCAAAATCGAGGAGCTGAAAGCCCATTATGCTAGAGGGGGCCTCGGGGACTCGGTCGTGAAAAAGTACCTTCTCGATGAATTGCAGGCCTTTTTAGAACCCATTCGTATAAGACGAGAGAAATGGGCGAAAGATCCGGCGGCAGTTTTACAGATTCTCAAGAAGGGGACTCACGTCGCCAATGAAACTGCGAATCAAACACTTGCGGAAGTGCGTGCAGCCATGGGAATCGACTACTTCTTATCTTCTTCAATTTCGTGATTGAGCTCTTCCTCTTTCTCTTCTTCGCTTCTCTCATCGGGCCCCATGAATTCTCGGAAGAGAATGTAGATTGCTCCTAGAGTGAAGAGGATTGGCAGGAAGATTTTCCAGGAAATATCGAATTGTACAGTCACAAAGGTGCCGACAAAGACGAGAAGAGAGACGACCATGTCGTAGGTGCGTCCCGTCAGGAACTGTCTCAGCGCAAGGGGAACGCCGATGACGAGCATGATACCGGGCCACCAGTAATTTTCAGTAAAAGTCAGAACTGCAAGGCCTAAGAGGAAGAGGGCGGTTGAGAGGGCTCCCGCTTTCTTTCGGGAAGTGATGGGGTGGTGCTCAGACATACGGATCTCCTTTTATAAGAGAGTAGCATTTTATGAAATATATTGCCCATGCCTATGCCTATGCCTATGCCTATGCCTATGCCCGGTTAGGGGGGCAACACACTCACTCTTGACAAAGCTTCCTCCAGAAAATATATACAAGCCATGAGAGAGGGCATCATGCGACGCATCACATTCATCCTTTTAGCAATTCTCAATTTCGGTTTTGCAGCAGAAGATATCAGCGGATTTTGGAAGAGTTTGAAAGATGACGGATCTCCTCAATGCGTGTTCGGGGTTTATGAACACGATGGGGCCTATTATGGACGGATCATCGGCACTTATGACGATGACGGGAATATGTCCGATACAATCTATCACCCCAAGAGTAGAGCTGCCGGTGTCGTGGGCAATCCCCATACATGCGGTCTCGATATCATCTACGGACTCCAAGATACAGGAGGCACCTTTGATGGTACGATCCTCGATCCGACGAAAGGAAAAACTTACAACTGCTCTCTCTGGAAATGGGGAGAGAATCTCATCGTGCGGGGAAAATTATTCATTTTTGGGAAAAATATCACCTGGTATCCTACGAGCAAAAGCGATTTTCCAAAAAATTTCAAATTGCCCGACATGAAGACATTTGCGCCAAAGATTCCTCAGGTATAGTAGCTTATGGCTAAAAAGTACGATGAAAGCGCTGTCAAATCCCTCGATGCATTGACCCACATTCGGCTCAGGCCGGGAATGTATATTGGGCGGTTGGGGAGCGGCTCTCATCCCGATGATGGGATCTACGTGATGATCAAAGAAATCGTCGACAATTCGGTCGATGAGTTCATCATGGGAAACGGGGGCAAAATCCTCATCGATCTCAATGAAAAAACCTCAACTGTTCAGGTGCGAGATTTTGGAAGGGGAATTCCTCTTGGCAAAGTAATCGAGTGCGTGAGCCAGATCAATACGGGCGCCAAGTACAATGACGACGTCTTTCAGTTTTCTGTGGGGTTGAATGGAGTAGGTACTAAGGCGGTCAATGCCCTTTCTTCCCATTTTACGGTGAGGAGTGTACGGGAAGGGCAGTTTGTGGAAGCCCGTTTTGTCAAAGGGGTTTTAAAGGATAAGAAAAAGGGGAAAAGTTCTGAAAAAGAGGGCACCTTTGTCGAATTCACTCCCGATATCGAAATTTTCAAAAAATATGCCTTTCAAAAAGAGCTCATCCTCAAGAGGCTCTGGCACTACGCCTATCTCAACATGGGCCTTGAGCTCATCTTCAACGGCGAAAAGATCCGCTCAGAACATGGGCTTCTCGATCTTTTGAACGCAGAGGTCAAGGAAGACAAGCTCTATGAACCACTTCACTACAAAGGGAAGGGGATCGAATTTGCTTTCTTGCATGCATCGAGTTACGGAGAGACCTATTTTTCCTTTGTCAATGGCCAATACACCCAAGATGGGGGAACTCACCTTTCGGCTTTCAAAGAGGGGATTTTAAAAGGCGTCAATGAATATGCCAAAAAGAACTTTCAGGGAATCGATGTACGAGAAGGCATTGTGGGCACGATTCTCGTCAAAGTCAAAGATCCCGTTTTTGAGTCCCAGACGAAAAATAAGCTCTCCAACAATGAAATTCGAGCAGGGATCGTATCTGAGGTCAAAGATGCCGTTCAAACCCTTCTCTATAAGAATGAGGAGACAGGGAAAAAGATCGTCGAGCGGATCCATTTCAATGAGAAGTTGAGAAAAGAGCTCTCTGCCGTCAAAAAAGAGGCGAAAGAAAAGCAGAAAAAAATTTCGTTCAAAATTCCCAAACTGCGCGATTCGAAATACCACTTGAATGATGGGACGAAAGAGGGCGAAAACACGATGATTTTTCTGACAGAAGGGGAGTCGGCCTCGGCCTCCATCGTCATGAGTCGAGATCCTCTTTTGCAAGCTGTATTTTCTTTGAGGGGGAAACCGCTCAATGTCCACGGCATGAAACTCGATCAGCTCTACAAAAATGAAGAGATGTACAACCTCATGTCGGCCCTCAATATCGAAGAGGACATTTCGAACTTGCGCTACACACAAGTGATTTTGGCAACCGATGCCGATGTGGATGGCATGCACATTCGCAACCTCCTCATCACCTTCTTTTTGACCTATTTTGAAGGGCTCGTCCTCAATGGACATCTCCACATTTTAGAAACGCCCCTTTTCAAAGTGCGAAATAAAGAAAAAACCATCTATTGCTATTCCGAAGAAGAAAAAGAGAAGGCGGCAGAACAGCTCAAGAGGGGCGTCGAGATCACCCGTTTCAAGGGGCTCGGTGAAATTTCTCCCGATGAATTCAAGCAGTTCATCAATCAAAACATCCGTCTTCTTCCCGTCGTAGTGCAAAACCTTTCCGACGTCAAGCCAACGCTCGAATTTTATATGGGAAAAAATACCCCCACGAGAAAGGCATTTATCATGCAGAATCTGGTGAGTGAGAATGGATGATCTAAAGCAGCAGATGCGAGAGCACTTCATCCGCTACGCCTCTTACGTCATCCTCGATCGAGCTATTCCCAATGTCGTCGATGGGCTAAAGCCTGTGCAGCGGCGCATTTTGGAGACTCTTTTTAGACAAAATGACGAAAAACTGCATAAAGTGGCCAATATCGTTGGGCAAACGATGCAGCTTCACCCTCACGGGGATGCCCCCATCTATGAGGCGCTCGTGACGCTCGCGAATAAGGGGTATGCACTCGATAAACAGGGGAATTTTGGAAGTATTTATACGGGAGATCCCGCAGCGGCCAGTCGCTATATTGAGACGCGCCTTTCTCCACTTGCTAGAGAAACCCTTTTTAACCCCGATCTAACCGAAAAAATCCCTTCCTATGACGGGAGGAATGAAGAGCCGGTGACGCTCCCGGCAAAAATCCCCCTTCTTCTCATGCAAGGAGCCGATGGGATTGCAGTGGGGATGGCGACCCGGATTTTGCCCCACAATTTTACAGAGCTGCTCGAGGCTGAAATTGCCTATCTCGAAGGGAAAAATTTTAAAATTTTCCCCGATTTCCCCACGGGCGGCATCATGGATAAGAGCGAGTACGATAAGGGGCTCGGGAAAGTCAAACTCCGCACCAAGATTGAGATCAAAGATCCGAAAACGCTCGTCATCCGGGAAATCTGCTACGGCACGACGACGGAAAGCCTCATTCGCTCGATTGATGAAGCGGCGAAAAAGGGCAAGATCAAGATCGAGGCGATCAACGACTATACTGCTGAACGGGTAGAGATCGAGATCAAGCTGCCTCGGGGCCAATATGCCGAGGAGATTTTGGATGCTCTCTATGGTTTTACCGAGTGCGAAGTCACGCTGAGCTCGCAAGTGATGGTGATCCGCGATAACCTTCCTTGGGAGACCAATGTCCATGAAATTCTCGCCTACAATGCCGAAAAACTCATCGAATTCTTGAGACGGGAGCTCGAAATAGAACGGGATCGGCTTTTGGAAAAGATTTTTTACAAAACGCTGGAGCGCCTTTTCATCGAAAACCGCCTCTACAAGAAAATCGAGACGGTCAAAACACTCGAAAAGATCCATGAGACCTTGCAAGAATCTCTAGAGCCGTATCGAAAAAAACTGCAACGGATGCCTACCCACGAAGATCGAGAAAAATTGCTCCAAATCCCCATTCGGCGCATTTCGCAGTTTGATATCGATCGAAATAAAGAGGAAATAGCAGCTCTAGAAGAAATTCTGGATGGGGTTCTCAAGAACTTGAAAAACGTGAAGAAATACACGATCCGCCACTTGCAAGCGCTTCTTGAGAAATATGGATCTCAATTCCCAAGAAAAACGCGTATCAAGGCCATCGAAGAGATCGATCGGAGAGCGATCGAGACAAAAGAAATCAAAGTGGGATTTGATCCTGAAACGGGCTTTGTGGGCACCAAAGTGACAGGGCCCGAGAAGTTTTCTTGTACCAATTTCGATAAACTGCTCATTTTCCACAAAGACGGAACCTATCGAGTCGTAAACATCCCCGAAAAACAGTATTTTGAAAAAGTGGCTCTTGTGGGCGTTGCCGACAAGAAGACCGTTTTGACGGTTGTTTACAAAATGAAGGACAAGGCCCAAGTTTGGGCAAAACGGTTCATCGTAGATAAATTCATCCTCGATAAGCCGTATCGCTACTTTGATGAAAAAGGAGAATTCCAATTCCTCTCTACTGAAAAAAATGTAGAAGTCGAATTGCAATATCCTCCGAGCCAGAAGAAGAAGAAAGAGGTCTTTCAGATGGAAGAGATTCCCGTTAGCGGCGCGCAGACAAAGGGGGCTCGTCTTTCTCCTCTCAAAGTCAAAAAGGTGGTTTGCCAGTGAAATTCTTTTCTCTCATCAAGCATTATCTCACAGGTACTTACAATCTTCTCCTCGCAGTGCTATTCCTCCTCTTCGTATTTCGCCCTTTTGAGAGCTCTCCCATCTATCCCATTTTCTGGAAGTTTCTCTTGATCGGCGCGATCCTCGTTGCCATCTATAACGATCATCACAAAAAAGGGGTGAAAATCGCAGCGACTTTATTTGCAGTTCCTTCCGTGGCGTTCACCTGGCTTTTTTTGAGTACGAACGTCCGTATTTTCGAAGTGTTCACGATTTTCTTCACCTCTCTTTTCTTACTCATCTGCACCTGTTCTATGATCTATGATGTCCTCTTGAGAGCTCGCGTGACGATTGAGACGCTCAAAGGGGTGATTTGCGCCTATTTTCTGATCGCATTTTTATTTGCCTATCTCTTTGTCTTGATTGAGTTTCATGAACCTGGCAGTTTTAAAATCAATGGGGAGACGGCTACGCATCTACAAGTATTTCCCTATTTTGCGAAAATGCTCTACTTCAGTTTTGTGACCCTTCTCACGATTGGTTATGGCGATATCGTTGCGGTGAAGGAGCTTGGGCAATCGGCGGGAGTGATCGAGGGGATTATCGGGCAGTTTTACGTTGCGATTCTCGTGACCCGCATTGTCTCTGTCTACTGCCTCGAGTCGCAAAGGGAGCTCCTTCGCGGAATCCAAAAAGAGCCCTAGATTTTTTTGCCTTTCTTTTGGTATTCTTTTCCCCTAAATTTAACTTGGAGGTTCTATGGCAGCGCCTGCAGCAGGGACGGGAATACGGTTAGATACTGTATTTCGCCGGTATGTAGATGGATTTGACGAATGTGAAGTCAATGGAGTAAAGTTTGCGCTTTTCACTGAAGCCAGGAACTATCCAACAAATTTAACCATAGATTTGCCCGATCGTAATGTGGTTATTTTAGCCCCTTTAGAAGCAGAGGGGAACATCACTATTCGGGCAATTTCCATTATTGCTTTGAATAATTTGACTTCTCGTCAGGGTGAGATTAACGTCCTAGCCAGTGGGAGATGGATTTCGCTAGGTGCTCAAGTATCCAGTTTTAAAGATAACAAAATTCGCTCAACTCTAGATTGCCTTTTCTTGCCAATCGTACTAGAGCGATCGGAAATGATTAAACGGGAATTCACAGAAGGATTTTCAGAGAGGAAAGGTCAAAAGATCTTGGACGCGCTTGCCGATACATTTGACGCCGTTCATAATCCAGATCCAGAAGAGGGCGAGGATATTGAATATGCTGAAGTGTTTCGGTTTTTCAATATTCCAACGGGTGTTGTATAACCCCCCTCATCAAAAAAACGATAGAAAAGAGGGGCGAGCGATCCCGTTCCTTTATATTTTTAACAGGATACGGCCCCGCGCGCGAGTCCCGCGCGGCCTGCAGGATCCGCTTCCCTTACGGAAGCGGGCAGGATGAACAGGATGGATTCATTTATCCTGTAAATCTTGCCGGCGCTTCGCCGATCCTTTTCATCCTGTTTTTTTATCCAGCGCTTTTTTGATTCTTTAATCTTGCCCTTCAAGCAGAGCAGATATGCGTTTTTTAATAGAAGGAAGTTCGTGTTTGACCACTTTCCAAGTGAGGACTAAATCGACATCAAAATACTGGTGAGTCAAAATATCTCTCATACCAGCTATTTGTTTCCAGGGAACATCAGGATGTTTTGATCTAAAAGTCATGGGCAAGTTTTTGACTGCTTCTCCAATAATCCCAAGTCGTCTGATGATCGCATCCTGCAAGGAACGATTTTTGAAGAACTCTGTTTGCGAAAGATCCTTAGCGTACCCCTCGATAAGGAGGATTGAGTCTATAATATGTTCGAGGAAGACTTTGGGGCTTTTCTTCACAGGATGACTACTTGTTCAGAGAGAATTTGCTCTCGAATTCTCCAGTAAATCGAATTGTAGGTGATCACATCAACCTTGCGATCCAATGTTTCCTCCAGATCTAATTTTAAGTCTACCAAATCGAAAAGGGACTTGCGCTTGGATTTATATTCGATCAAGAGATCTACATCGCTTTTTGCTTTTGCCTCTCCTCGAGCAAAAGAACCAAAAACTGCAGCTCTTTTTACTGCATGTTTCTTCAAAATTGGCAATATCTTCTTCTTAATCCAATCAAGTGTGTAGGTCTTTTTGCTCATAAATCATACTTTAAATCTTTTTCCTATTTTATGCGAGTTTGGATAGGGTCAGTGCTTTTTTGATGTATTTGCCGGTTTTTGATTCTTTGACGAGGGCTACCTCTTCGGGTGTTCCGGTAGCGATGATCTTGCCCCCCTCTTCGCCTGCATCGGGGCCGAGATCGATCAGGTAGTCGGCGTTCACGATCACATCGAGGTTGTGCTCGATGATCACGAGCGTATTCTTCTTGTCCGCAAGTCCATGGAAGATTTTTAGCAATTTCAAGACATCTTCGGGATGTAGCCCCACGGTCGGCTCGTCGATGAGATAGAGCGTTTTTCCGCTCTCCCTTTTGGCGAGCTCTCGAGAGAGCCGAAGCCGCTGCGCTTCGCCGCCGGATAGCGAGACGAGCTCTTGGCCGAGCTGCAGGTAGTTGAGGCCGACAGAAATGAGGGTTTGGAGTTTGCGTACGATTTTGGGAATGGCCGAAAACCACTCGAGCGCCTCATCGATGCTCATCTGGAGGATTTCTCCAAAATGTTTTCCCTTGTATTTCACTTCGAGTGAAATCGGATTGAGCCGAGATCCTTTACACGCCTCGCAAGAGATGCGCACAGCCGGCAAGAACTGCAGATCGACCATTTTATAGCCGAGACCCCAGCAGGTGCGGCACATGCCACGCAGATGATTTGGGCTAAAATGTCTCGGCTGCAAACCCTTTGCTTGAGCAAGAGGCAAAGAGGCAAAATGGGCCCGGATGAGTGGCTGAATTTCTGAATAAGTGCTCACATCGGCGCGGGACGTCTGTCCGATTGGGCTCTGATCCATCACGATGATCTTTTCAAATCCCTTTTGTTTGTGCAGATAACTCATCAGGCTCGATTTACCCGAGCCAGATACTCCCGTCAAACAGGTGATGGCCCCTTTTGGAATGGCCACGCTAATGTTTTTCAAATTGTGCAGGCAGGCGTTTTCGATCTGGATGTCGGGGCTAAAAGGTCTTCTTTTTTTCGGAATCGGGATCCGTTTTCTTCCACTGAGATAGGCCCCCGTCAATGAATCGGGATTTTTTTCGATTTGCTCGATCGTTCCTTGAGCGATCACGCGCCCCCCCTCACGGCCCGCTTTGGGCCCAAAATCAAAGAGGTAGTCGGCTTCTCGAATGGTCATTGGATCGTGTTCGACCAAAATCAGCGTATTGCCCAAATCGCGTAAATCTTTGAGAGCTGTATTGAGGAGTTCATTGTTGTAAGGGTGCAAACCGATCGTCGGCTCATCGAGGATATAAAGACAGGAGGTGAGTCCAGAGCCGAGTTGTCTTGCGAGCCGGATCCTCTGCAGCTCTCCTCCGCTCAAAGTGGGCGCCGAGCGATTCAAAGACAGATAGCGAAGGCCGATGGAGAGCAAGAATTCGAGAAATTTGAGCGATTGGGAGTGTGTTTCTTGGAGAAAATCTGGCACTTTGAGGGTTTGCAAAAACTCATAGGCTTTTTCGATGCTGAGCGCACAGAGATCTGCGATGGATAACTTGTGGATGAGGACGTGGCGTGCGGCTTCGTTGAGTCTTGCTCCTTTGCAGCTCGTACACGTATCGGCTCTCATCATGGGTAAAAGCGCTTCGCGGATCTCGCTACTTGCCATGCGGGCAGCGCCCGCTAAAACGGGATGTAACCCTAGCCAGCGTACCGTGAGCCCATTTTTGAGTCTGACCTCTTTCCCTCCATTCAAGATGGTGTCAAAATCTTCCCCTACTGCTCTCTCCAAAATTTTGTAGACGTTGCTCGTCGCTTTTTCTTTGAACAGCCGATCGGCGATATCGTAGATTGACCACTTTCGAAACTTTTTATCTTCGTCGAGATGGGCGCCATAAGTCGCGCCGATTCCTTGACACTCGGGACACATCCCCAAGTCGTGGTTGAATGAAAACATTTGGGGAGTGATCCGTTTCCCTGTAGAAAAAGGGAAAACGAGATCTTCGCTCTCTCTTGCCACAATGACGAAATTTTCCGTTTTTGAAAGAGCCTCGTAGAGCCGTTTTTCTGACTTGGGATCCACGACGAGCCGATCGATGACGAGGTGCAGCTCATTTTTTCGGAATTTTTCATAAGGGATCTCTTCATCTAGCGAATAGATCTTGCCGTTGAGTCGAATGCGCAAAAAGCCTTGTCGATTAAGCCTATCGACGAGCCCTTCAAAACTCTCTTTTTTCTCGAATGTTACAGGCGTCAAAATCTGGATCTTTTCGCCGTGTGGCAAGTTTAAAATTTCCGCAACAATGCTCTCTTTGCTGATGGTTTGGATCACTTTTCCCGTTGCGGGATCATGCGGCACCCCGAGATGTGCGTAGAGCACTCTCAAAAGATCGTAGACCTCTGTGATCGTTCCCACCGTGCTTCGGGGATTGAGGCCCCCTGTCTTTTGCTCTAAGGCGATGGAAGGGGAAAGACCGTCGATCCGTTCGACTTTGGGTTTGGGCAGCTGTTTGACGAGCGCGCGGGAATAGGCGGGCAATGTTTCTGTGTAGCGTCTTTGCCCTTCGGCATAGAGCGTCTCAAAGGCCATCGAAGATTTACCAGAGCCGGAAGGCCCTGTGAAAACGGTCATTTTCCCTCGAGGGATTTTCATCGAGACGTTTTTCAAGTTGTTGGCTTGAGCTCCCTCTACAAGGATCTGTTGAGGGACATTTTGATGGCTCTTTTTCCGTTTTGGACTTTCCAACCCCTTCAAAGCCATCCCCGTCGCTGTGTTTAACTTGGCGATCTGTTCGGGAGTTCCCGTTCCGACAATTTGCCCTCCATGGATCCCAGGGCCAGGGCCCAAGTCGATGACGAGATCGGCGCATTTCACAAAATCCATGTTGTGTTCGATGACGATCACCGTATTTCCCCGATCGACGAGCTCTTGCAAGATGCCGATCAGTTTGGCGATATCGTGAAAATGGAGCCCCGTCGTCGGCTCATCGAGAATGTAGACCGTTTTGCCACTTGCAGGGCGAACTAGCTCTTTGGCGAGTTTGATTCTCTGCGCCTCTCCTCCAGAAAGCGTTGTCGAGGGCTGCCCGAGCGTCAAGTAATCGAGCCCCACAAGACTCAATACCTCCAGTTTTTTCCGAATAGAGGGAATCGCATCGAAGAGTTCGAGGGCATGTTCTACATCTGTTTCTAATACTTCGTGGATCGATTTTCCCTTGAATTTGACGGCTAGAATTTCGGGTTCAAACCGTTTGCCTTTACACTGAGGGCACTCGACCCAGGCATCTTCCATGAAATCCATGTCGATTTTGACTTGGCCCAAACCTCCACAGTAAGGGCATGACCCCTCTTTGACGTTGAAGCTGAAATGGCCCGCCTCAAATCCCCGGATTTTACTCTCGGGAAGTTCGGTGAAGAGATCGCGGATCTCATCGAAGAGTTTGATGTAGGTTGCGGCGTTGGATCTCGGCGTTCTTCCAATCGGCGATTGATCGACGGCAATCACTTTATCGAGCTCCTTCATCATCTCGGGAACAAGGCTATCGGAGACAAGGGACGATTTTCCAGATCCCGAAACGCCTGTCACACAGGTGAAGACACCGAGAGGAAAGGAGACGGTTACATTCTTTAAGTTGTGATGGGTCACATTTTTTAAGACAAATTCCCCTTTGGGTTTTCGCCTTTTTTTAGGAATCTTAATTTTCAAACGCCCCGAAAGATATCCCCCTGTAATCGATCTCGGATCCTTGAGATCCAAAATCTCTCCTCCATGCACTCCGGCACCAGGACCGACATCGATGACTCGATCGGCCGCCTTCATGGTATCGAGATCGTGCTCGACGACGAGAACGGTATTGCCCTGATCTCTCAAGCGCTTGAGGGTATCGATCAATTTGTGGTGATCGATCGGATGCAGTCCAATAGAGGGTTCATCGAGCACATAGATCGCTCCGACGAGCCCCGCTCCAATTTGCGAGGCGAGTCTTACTCTTTGCGACTCTCCGCCGCTCAAAGTGGGAGAGATGCGATCTAAAGAGAGATAAGAAAGGCCCACATCGATCAAAAATTGCAGCCGCTCTTTGATTTCTTTGAGGAGCTCTTCACCGATTTTTTTCTCGATAGGGCTTAAAGAGATTTGTTCAAAAAAGCGCAAGAGCTCTTCCATCGGCATCAAAGTAAGTTCTGCAATCCGTTTTCCCTTGAACCTGCAAGCGGCTGGGTAGGGCTTGATCCTTGCGCCCTTGCAGCTTGAGCAAATCCCTTCCGTCATGAGTTCGGCCATCTTTTTGCGATAGCCCTCACTTTTAGCGGCATTGAAACGCTCCCTCGCTTCGCTCAATACCCCTTTCCACTGCACATATTCAAACCACCGGTTTTTCTTGACGGGGTGGGTGAAGATCATGCGGGTCCATTTTTCTTTTGTGCCGTATAAAAAGACCTCTTTTGCTTTTTGGGGGAGCTTTTTCCAGGGCGTTTTGACATCAAAATTGTAGAGTCTGGCCAAATTGTTGTAGATGTTGCCGTATCTGACTGTGGAATAGGAGCTACCGATCAAACAGCCATCTTCGGCGATGCTCTTTTCGGGGTCGATGATCTTGTCGAGATCGAATTCGGCCGTTGTCCCAAGTCCATGGCAGGTAGGACACATGCCAGATGGGTGGTTGAAGGAAAAATCGTGCGGCTCTAAAGGTCCGTAGGAAAGACCCGATTTTTGAGAATGGGCAAATTGCGAGTAGACCGTATCTCCCACGCTGAAAAACCCTTTTCCTACCTCGAGCGCAGCCGCGACACTTTCCGCAATGCGGCTCTGGTTTTCGCTATTTACGACCAAGCGGTCGATCACAATGTCGATATCGTGGGAGATTTTCGGATCGAGAACCACCGTTTCGCTCAAATCGATCCATTCGCCGTCGATTTTGAGCCTCATGTAGCCTTTACTCAAAAGCTCTTTGAACTCTTCTTGAAACTCCCCCTTTTTACCCCTTGCAAAAGGGGCTAAAAGAACGATTTTACTTCCCGGCTCTAAACTCTGCACCTGAGCGATGATCTTTTCTCGGCTCTGTGCAGATACTGGCTCATCACTGACTGGGCAGTGGGGGATGCCAAGCCTTGCGAATAAAACGCGTAAAAAATCGTAAATGCCGGTCATCGTGCCCACGCTCGAGCGCGGCGTGCGCCCTGCGGTCTTTTGCTCAATTGCAATCGTTGGGGCAAGGCCTGTGATGCTCTCGGCGTCGGGCTTGGGCAAATCGCCCAAGTGGCGCCTTGCTTGGTGGGAGAGCGACTCGATATAGCGCCTTTGCCCCTCTACGTAGATCGTATCGAAGGCAAGCGAGGACTTTCCCGAACCGGAGACCCCCGTAAAGACGACGAGCTCCCCTGGCTCAATCTCTAAATCGACCCCTTTTAGGTTGTGCACTTTGACTTTTTTGAGAACAATCATATTAACCGGAGGGGTAAAAAGTTGGCAATATGCGCTGGCGAGGCACTGCTAAATCGAAGGGGGCGTAGCCCCCGGTCTGACCGAGGAGCACCATTGCCAAGAAGGCAAGGGCGACGAGAAAGATTGATTTGGCATTGCCGTAGCAAGCAGATTGTCACCTTTTTACCCCTCCGGTTAATAAAGCGGTTATTCTATCAAAAGGGACGATTCTGTAATATGAGAGTTATGTTCACTCGTACCAAGATCGTATGCACCATTGGCCCTGCCGTCTCTTCCTATGAAAAAATCTTGGCGCTCGTCGATGCCGGCATGAACGTGGCCCGCCTCAATTTCAGCCACGGGACCCATGAAGAGCACCATCGAACCATCCAATTTTTGAAAAAAGCAAGAGAAGAGAGGGGGGTGCCGCTGGCCATCATGCTCGATACGCACGGTCCCAAAATCCGTGTCGGGAAGCTCCCGGGCGATGCCATCACCCTCAAACCTGGTGATAGGCTAAAACTCGTCGAAGAGGGGAAAGAAAAGGCAGGCGAGATCCCGATCCACCCTATCGAAGTGGTAGAGGCACTCACCCCTGGAATGAAAGTTCTCTTTGACGATGGCTACATCATCACAGAGGTGGTGAGCAAGGGGGATCGAAAAGTAGATCTCGAGGTGAAAAATCCAGGCGTTTTGAAGAGTGGAAAAGGGGTCAATATTCCTGGGGCGCACATTCCCTTGCCAGCGCTGACGGAGAGCGATATCGACGATATCAAATTTGGCTGTAAACACGATGTCGATTTCATCGCGGCCTCCTTCATCCGTTCGGCTCACCATATCCTCACGATCAAAGATCTGCTCCTCAAAGAGAAAAAGCCAGAGATTCAGGTCATTGCCAAAATCGAGAGTACTCAAGGTATTGAAAATTTCGATAGCATCGTGCAGGTGGCCGACGGGATCATGGTGGCGCGTGGCGATCTCGGCGTCGAGGTCGATCTGGCGCTCGTTCCAAAGCTGCAGAAGATGATGATCCGCAAGTGCTACCAGGCTTGTAAGCCTGCCATCACGGCAACGCAGATGCTCGAATCGATGATCCAAAATCCGAGACCCACGAGGGCCGAGGTGTCCGATGTGGCGAATGCAATTTACGATTGCACCTCGCTCGTCATGCTCTCTGGAGAGACCGCTGTCGGTAAATACCCCATCGAAACAGTTGAGGGGATGAAACGGATCGTTCAAGAAGCTGAAAGCGATTTCAACTACCACGACTTTTTCCAACTCAATTCTCAAAGAGATTATCACGATGTCTCTTCGGCCGTTTCTCTAGCGGCTGTCAAGACAGCTTACAGTACAAACGCCAAATGCATTTTCGCTTTTACGACGAGCGGAGGCTCTGCCCGTCTCGTTTCCAGACTCAAACCCTCGATGCCGATCATCGCGGTGACCCCTTCGAAGAAAATCTACCATCAACTTGCCTTTACCTGGGGGGTGATCCCGGTCCTTGCTGAAGGGTGCCAGAATGCCAAGGAGGCTTTTAGCGCGGCGAGCCACTATGCGCTTGGGGCGGGGCTCCTTTCTTTTGGCGATGTCGTCGTTGTCACTGCGGGCGCGCCTTTTGGCAAGAAGGGAACGACCAACATGCTGTTGGTAGAAAGTATCGGAGAGGTGCTCGTCCGGGGTCATAAAGGATTTGGTCCCAAAATTTCGGGTCAAGTTCTTTTTGTCCTTGCTCCTGAAGCCTACAATCCCGAAGATCTTGAAGGCAGGCTCGTTGTCATTGCCCATTGCGACAACACCTTCTTGCCCGTCCTCAAAAAAGCTTCTGGGGTGATCCTGCAAAATTCCATTGGGGATACCGCTTCTGAAAAGTATATGGCGCTTCTTGCCAAAACGTTTGAAATCCCCGTGATGAGCCGGGCAGACGGAGCCATGTCGATCCTGAAAGAAGGGGACGTGGTGACTCTCGATCCTCAAAAAGGGCTCGTCTACCGCGGCTCCGAAGAACACCCCGCCTGCCCCCTGCTTACAATTTAAATGATCAAGTCTAGTTCATTTGTTCCGACATTTGCTCAAAAGAATGGGTGTTTTCTTTGAAAGATTTTTCATCAGATGCACTCCAGGATCCAGCCAAGTGATCCAAATCGTGGTAGGTAGTTTTTTTATGAGAAAATCCCACCCCCTGTTCGATGATTTTGAGAACAAGCGCATTGACACTTGCCCGCAATCTTTTAGCCTCTTTTTTGAGGTGCTCCATTTGATCCCTTATCTTGATATCATCATGGTGTCATGGAGTGGTATTCCATTCAAGATAGACACAACCCATTTAAAGTTAGATGCATCTGCGTTCATAGAGTGAGGGGGGAGAGGTCCCTGGAGCTTCAGGCCACAAACCTTTACCCCAACACTACTTTCATAAATGTGACAAAATTAGCGGCTAATAGAAAAAATGCCACGGCCCCCGCTGCCACTGAATTGGATAGGTGCGCATCCTTTCCTGTCTCTTTCCAGAGTCGCCAACTTTTTGCTGATTTCGGGACGAGAAACATGGTAGCCAAGAGGAATGTACCTATAAGCACAAAACTTTTCATTGCACTCAGGGTCTCATAACTCATACAAGCTCCAACTCTTTAAATCGGAAATTCTAAAAAAATAAATTTATAAAGGGAAGAAAAAAGTAGAAGGGGTGTTTACCCGTTTACTAATCCTATCTGAACTGGAGGCCCACTGCCAAACTCAGGGCTGCAAAGATCATCGCAACCTTCCAGGTGGTAGAACGATATGTCCCTTTTAGAGCGAGAAGCGCTCCTTGCTCAAGGTGTTTTCCCAAAGTTTCAGAGTTCATCAGGCCTGCATTGTGAGTTGCGATAAATTGGGCCGGGTTTTCGGCACCCTGAAAGCGTTGAAATAGATCTCTTTCTTCTTGTGCCTTGAGTTGATCAAACCGTTGTTCTATAGCCCGCCCTAAGAATCCCATAAGGCTCTGATTCGGGTCGGGCCTGTCACCAAGGAGGGGAATTTTCTGGGGTTCGAGTACCCCTTCTATACACGAATAGTACGCCCAGGCCATGTTGAGCTCAGCTTGTTGAGGGAGGCGATCGGTGGAAGATCCAAAGTGAAAGTAACTAGCCCGGTTTGAGGGCTTTGATTGAATAGGGGCTTGCCAACGAGAAGCAAAATCACGAATAGGCAAAACAGGATCCCCCTTTGAGCAGAAAACACAGATCTTAAATTGGGTTTTTTTATCTTGAGAAGTTATGCAAAATCGACTGGGTTGACCTACTTTGAGATTTTCCAAACAACTTTGGAAAAGACCTATCATTTTGTCGTTTACAGTGAGTGCCTGTTGAGGTTTTAACTCAGAAGAATCCCAAGAAGCAGCATCTTTCAACAAAAAATGACGGGTTCTATCTACGACGGAAAAGTTCGCTAAATCTTTAGGGTCGAGAAAAAGACAAACGTTATAAAACGGATCAAGTGGTAATATAGAGATTCGATTCATGTCATCAACTCAAAAATTTACTCAAATAAACAAGGAATGAATGTTCTTTTATGGCCCAACAGTATAAAATAGGGCCCTTCATAAAGCAATAGGCAAAAGATGAGTATAATCAGGACCCAAGTTGAGGGGATGTTACAAGCACACCTTTTACCCCCTCTAGCAAGCATTGTTTACGGTTATGCTGAATCCGATCAGGAAAGAATTCAGCGTATTCGGGCTGTTTTACAAAGATTCGAAGAGGATCTTAATGAAACAACGCAGCTAAACGTTGTAGCAGGAACTCGGCCCACAGGGCAAGAGCCAGAAAGTGCCGGAGGACAGCTTCCCTTTCAAGCCATGGAGAGCTACGGTCTTACAGTACAATGCCCCTTTTCTGGGGTAGTGCCTGCAAGTACATTTATGTTTCATCGACTTTTTAAGTGGTTAGCCACCGATTCTGAGATCACATCGTTTGCAGTTGAGGATGGATGGTTTCCCGGGGTGGACGAAGCTATAGCCGATTGTTTAAGAAAAAACCGAACTCTTCAAATCTTAGACATTCCGCATACCGGTATAAGCAAAGGGGGAATTCTAAAGATCTTAGATGCACTGCGAGACAATTCCTCTTTGCTCTACTTAAACATCCGGGCGAATGACATTGACAATACGACTTTGATGCAAATGTCAGAAATTTTGAAAACCAACCGAACGTTGAGCCGCTTTAGTTTTACGCAAAACAACTTCATCAAAGAAAAAAATCTGGATCCGAGCTTGATTCAACAGATAGATGTCCAATTGAAAGCAAACGCTCAAGCGCAAGGTTTTTCGGCGGCTCCCCCAAGGCTCCTAGACCAAGCGGGTTCGCTAAATGAGGATGATATATTCACAGAAGAGGATGAAATAGCCCCTCCTAATCAGTCTGGTTTCGGTGCTGTTCCTTTAGTTGACTCAACGCTTGCGAGGTTTTGTCCAAAGTTCTGGTATTAGGCTTCGTATAAAACTGCCGCAACAATAGGGGCGGTTTCAGCTCGCAAGATATTTTTGTGAAGACGCACTCCCACTGCCCGCGTTTCGAGTTTCTCGATCTCTCTTTCCGAAAACCCCTTTTCGGGCCCCGTGATGAAAACCAATTCCCCCACAACCTCTTTCGCTGGAGCCGTTGCCCTCGGATCGCCAAAGAGAAGAGCTCCGGGTAAAGAGAGGATTTCCTCAAATCCAACCTCCTGAATGTGGGGAAGATCGAGCCTTCCACACTGCTTCATGGCCGAGATGGCAATGTGCTGGAACCTTTCGAATTGGTGAGGAGAGAGTTCTTCTTTTTCTGAAAAATGAGCCGGGTAGAGGTAGAAAGCATCTGTTCCGAGTTCAGTGCATTTTTCAATGACGAGCTCGAGTTTAGCGGGCCTCATGAGGGGGATGGCTATTTTGAGCCTGGGAGGGGGGAGAGGAGTGGTGTGGCACTCCAAAACTTCGAAAAGGGCTTCTTGTTTAGAAAGAGTTTTGAGTTTGGCTCTTGCCAAGGATCCGCGGCCATTGACGAGTTCGACTTCTTCGCCGATACGGATGCGCATCACGTGAGCAAGATGGTGGAGCTCTTGCCCTTGGAGGGATACTTGTCCTTCCAATTCTCCCCTTAAGTAAAATCGCTCAGCCGGCATTTTAGAATCCCCAAAGAGTAAATAAAGGTGTTTTCAGGGTCATTATAGCAGCTCATCTGTCAGACGGCAATGGCTCGGCTATATTGCTTGAACATTGTCCTCGCCATTACCGCAGACAGCTGAGCCGCTCTAAGAGCCCTGAAAATATCTTTATTTACTCTTTGGTGATTCCTCTTCCTTTTGCCAGAGGGAGCCTGGACGGCAGAGCGCGCGCTTAAATATGTCGGAGAGCGTGTACTCTTTGGGAAGGTGCTGCGCCGCGAGCTCTTTGAGAGTGGGAAGATCCAAAACCTCAAAGGCGCTCAAACGCTCGTAGTGTTCGTGAATGGGTTTATACTGTGTGAAATTGAAGACGAGTTTGAAGCGAAGATCTGGGAGGAGAGTTTGTTCTATTTTTTGATAGTAAATGATCTCATCTGCCTCGATGAGCGGCACTTGTCGATATTTTTCGGGAACCAAGAGGAAGAGGAAGACGAGGGGGTAGATCTCTTTGAGGGTGGGTAGATGGGGGAGAAGTTCTAAAAATCCCTCTTCGGGCAAAATGATGCAGATGCAATCTTGTCTAAAGCGCTTATAGAGGTTGTGTGTGGTTTGCTGTTTCCAGCGGTTGTGCTGCCAGAGCCACTCTCCTGGAGAGCGCTGGATGCTCTCTTGCAGAAGAGTCAAGGCTTGATCCATCATGCGTACGACCTCTTGTTCGACCGGCTTTGTCAGATCGGGCCAAATCGGATCGTGGTAGCGGATCCGATAACCCCCTTTGACCCTACGGGTGGCTGCAAAGATGATGGGACACTGCGTTCTATAGGCGAGAAGGGCGGGAGCGGTCGAAGTCCAGGCTCTTCGCCCCAAAAAGGGGAAGGAATAGCCGCTATCGGGCATGCCCTGATCTCCCACGATCCCGAGAAAGCTCCCTTTCTTGAGCGCTTTAAAACCCTCTTTCACCGCATTGCGCGGGGCAATGATTTTACCCCCGTTTTTTTCGCGGATGGAGAGGATCCAATTGTAGAGCCGCTTATTCTTGATCGCTTTCCCGATGGCAACTCCATTCATCCGGGTCGTTCCATCGAGAAAGAGCACCTCCCAATTCGATTGGTGTCCGCAGAAAAAGATGATCCCCTTTCCCTCTTTGTAAATGGCTTCGGCCACTTCTGGGTTTTCGCATTGGATGACGCGTGAGAAATCGCTCTCCCGAGCAAGTTTTGGATATTCGAGGCAGTTGATAGCGAGGTTTTGGAACGATTTTTTGGCGTAGGAGATGAGCTCCGATTCGGTGAGGGCAAGGTCATTGGCAAGGCTTAAGTTACTGAGGGCCCGTTTGCGGTATTCGCGCATGAAATAAAAAGCAGAGGATCCGATCCATTTTCCCAACCGGTGGAGCCAAGAATAGGGCAAAAAACGGCAAGGATAGGTCGCCGCTCGAATCAGGAGGTAGAGCAAATGATCTCTATCCACAGGCCTCCATGAGGATTTTAAGTTGGTTTGAAAAATCGAGCTGTTTGACGCTTTCTCGAATCTGTTGGGAATGGGAAAAAGTTTTTCGGTGCTGCATGGCAGCTTTTAGACCTTTGACGAGAGCATCGGGACTTAGCAAATCGTCGATTACGGCTCCATTTTTGGAGTTGAGGATCTCATGACCTCCATTTTGTTTGGAGGAGAGGACAAAGAGTCCCATGGCAAGCGCTTCGATTGTCACGTTGGCAAAAGGGTCATAGAAAGAGGGGATGACGAGACAATCTGCCAGTTGGTAGAAGAGGCGGATCTCATCGCTTGGGCCAAAGAAGCGCACCTTGTCTTTGAGCCCGAGTTGGATCGCTTTGGCCCGATAAAAATCCATCTGGTTGTCTTTGCCGATTACAGAGAGGTGAAACGGCTCTTCTTTCATTTGAGAAAGGGCGAAGAGGAGCTGGTTAAGCCCTTTTCGGGAATAGCCATTGCCGATGAAGAGGAAATGGAAGAGCGAAGGCTCGAGAAGGAATTTTCGAAATCCCTCTTCTCTTTTGCTCTCCCAGGCTAAAAAGTCTTTTTCCATCTCGTGCCATTCTACGCCGTTGTGGATCACTTGAATTTTAGAAGGATCGACCTTGTAGTATTCTAGAACTTGGGCCTTGACCATTTCTGAATTGGTGAAGAGCTTTTGAAGAAGAGGATTTTCAAACGCATCTTTTTCAAGCTCCAAAATCTTTCGGTGCAAGGGATTGAGATGGCAGATGCAGGCTTTAAAAAGGCTGTCTGTCAAAAAACGGCTCTTGAGATAGGCGGCATGGACGCCATTTCCCGCTCGGATGTGGGTCTGCATGCGGTTCCGATCCATTCCGAAGATGAGATCGGGTTTTGCTTTTTTCAGCCAACGCTGAACGAAGAGATCGAACTGCTCCATCCGAACGAAGGCGGGCCAGGGGACTGTTTTTGTTCTGATGACGGGGATCTCCGATTGGGGAAGGGCATTCCCCGTGGTGAGGATGGTGACTCTAGCCCCTTTTTCTAAAAAGGCCCTCGCAATCCGGGAAGCATATTTTTCCAATCCTCCCTGATTGTTCGAGCGCGACTTGAGTAAAGCAACATGGTTCATTGATAGTTTTGCGGGGTTATCGAAATCGCATTCGCTTGGAGTTCGATTTTCAAAGAGAGTTTATGGTGATCGGGAGTATAAAGGCGAAACCTGTTCATGTAATTGCGAAAACGGTTCCTCAAATAATCTTCCAGTAAATGGGGTTGTTGTTCATAGACAATGTCATTCGATTCAGAAAGAACTTTGGCTACATATTGATCTTCGAGTTCATGAGGGTACATGAATTGGACGTTCCAGAGCATCGTTTCTCTTTCGGATTTGGGAGATGCGATGATCACCATTTGGACCATGTCTTTGACCGTTTCTAAAAAGTGGCGGCTCACGCCATAGGCATAAAGGGGAGGGTTGAACACTTTGATGCCGTTTTTCTTGACGATGAACTCGTTCGTCGCAAGGGTGTACGTTTCTGGGTTGAGTGTTTTGCTAAAATTCAGCGGATAGAAAACGGTGATGGGAATGGAAAAGCCAATCGGAAGCAAATCTTGGCGAGAAAAATCGACTCTCAATTCTTTGGCTTGCGGGTCATCGATTTGGATCGGAGTGTCAGAGAGAAGGGGAAGAGAGATCTTTTTCCAGGCGTCTGGAATAAAGTAGCTGATCTCATCCGACTTGTCGCCTGCGTGAGAGCCTTGAATCTGGTCGAGCTCTTCTTGAGAGATTTCATTGAGGTTGAGGGGGAGCTTCAATCCTCTGGATCTGAGCCGTTTTATGGCATCTTCTGGGCCATTGACTGTCATGGTGAGTTGGTAGGGATAGACGTCGAGATACTGGTAGCCTTTGGGAACCTCTCCAATGGGAGTCACCGTGATCGGAATGCGCTCAGTCACGAGTTTGCTCTGCCGGATAATCAACTCCAGAGGGCCCACTTTCGAAATGTGCTTATTCACGTCAAAATCTGGGTGGAGACTCACCAAATTCTTTTTTGAGATCGTGGCGATCCATTCATGAGGTTTGTCTTTGACATCGATGAGGACCTGCAGATCTTTGGCTGAAATTTCATCGAGGATAGATTTGTGGCCGTTTAAGGTGAGAGTGATCTTTTTACTGAGAATTCCATCGATTTGCATTCCTTCGATGGTTTTTCCGTGCGGAACATTCGTGATGCGCACGGGCACATTGGGAACGACCTTATTGACCGTCATTGAACGACTGACCATCATCCAAATGATCACGGATAAAATGAGGGCGAGCAATTTCCTCGGCCAGTGTTCAATCAAGAGGCGATAGAGAAGCGTTCTCACGTCTTAATCCACTCTAGTAGGTTAAATTTGGTATTTCTAATTCCTGTCGGAGGGTTAAAGATACTCCGAATGATCCCTTTAAAGCGATCCATTTTCACGCCCCGGGTCATGATCCCCTCGCGGGCAATGGAGACTTTTCCCGTTTCTTCAGAGACGACGATGACGAGGGCATCGGTCATATGGCTTAGGCCCAGCCCTGCTCTGTGTCTTGTCCCCATCGATTTAGCGAGCTGCGAAGAATCCTCGATGAGGGGCAAAATCACAGCTGCTGCCAAGATCAGCTTGTCGCGCAAAATGACGGCTCCATCGTGCAGCGGGGTATTGATGGCGAAAATGGTCTCGAGAAGCTCTGGGGAAAACTCGCCATTCAACATCACCGCCTTTTGGGCATATTCTTCTAAAGAGTCCTCATTTTCCAAGACGATGAGGGCGCCAATCCGTTTTTCCGACATCCGGTAGACGGAAGCTGCCAGCTGATCGAGGAATTTATCGAATTCTGTGATGGCTCTAGACCTGCGGCTCTTCAAACTGAGTTTGGAAAGAGCGACTCTTAGCTCGGGCTGAAAGATGACGATGATGGCGATCACCGCCACATTTCCCGCGAGCACCATGATCTTATGGAGAACCGGCAAGTTGAACCAGCTCGAGATGCCCAAAATCAGGAAAAAGGCAAAAAATCCGATCACCAGATCCATCGATTTGGTGTTCCAAAAAAACGACAGAATGTAGTTGATGATGATCGCAATGATCAAAATTTCGAGAAATGGAGTCATCGAGTGGAAAAAATGCATAGTGACTTTTTACAAAAGGCAAACAATCTTTGCAAGAATTTAAACAGCTTCCCGCAAAAATATATTAGGGATTCCTAATCTTAATAGCAAGCAGAATCGATGCCGGTGGCGAAGCGCACTTGGTAGTAGGCAGCTATTAGATCGAAACTCGCCTCATTTTGTTGGTTACGGGCCTGAGCGAGTTGGTTGACCGAGTCGCGATATTCAAGAGGAGCGATCCGACCAAATTCGAGTTTATCTTTGGCCTGTTCTCTAGCTTGTTCGGCGACATAAACCGCTTGGGTTGCTGAGGAATAGCTCAACATGGCCTCTTCGAGCTGATACAGACCGTTGCGAATCTCCACCTCGATCTTTTGCCATTCCCTATCGTAGCCGATTTTGGAAGAGGCGCGGACCGAGCGGGCCTCTCTCACTTCCTGTTCTCGCAGAAGGCTGTCGAAGAGATTCCAGGTCAAAACGATCCCTGCCGACAGATCGTAGGATTCCTTGAAGAAAGGGACCGTGCCCAAATCGATGTCGTTGTAGGAGTAGCGAACATAGCCCGAAATTTTCGGAAAATAGGTCCCCAGCTTCTGGTTGACCTTTTGACCTGCTACATCGACCTCCAGTTTACGCGCCTGCAGATCGGGTCTTGAAAGGAGCGCCAAATCCAAATATTCCTGCACTTCTTTCCTGCTGAAGAGAGTGAGTTTCCGCGCACCTTCCAAAGAGTCGATATGTCTCAAATAGTCTTCAGTTGTCGGAAAGGTATCCTGTTTATAACAAAACCTTGTTTCGAGTTCTTGCAGTTTGATCGCGATTTCGGGGATTTGGTGGACGGGCATCGTCTCTTCGGCCAACCGAATTTCAGGTTCTAGTAAAGGATCGATCCCTAAACTGATGATGAGGCCGTTTCGGGCATTTTTCAGTTCTCTTAGGGTCGCGTAATACAAAGAAATGGCGTTTGCAACCGCCACTTTACTCTGATTGACCTCAAAAGGGGTCGAGCTGCCCGCATTGAGCTTTCCCTGCTCTTGCTCGAGCGCATAGGCGAGGTAATCGATGTTTTCTCTTTCAATCACCAATTTTTTTTCAGCGTAGAGGACGGCGTAGTAGCGATCCCTCACAGCCAAGAGGAGCTCATTTTTCGTATTGGCCTCAGCGTAGCGGTACACTTCGGCCTCCAAAGCGCTTGATTTCAACCCAAACAGAAGGTCGGTTGAGAAAATGGGCTGACTCAACTGAAAGATGCTGCTATAGCCTTGGTGGCCGAAGGTGAAATTTCTGCTAAAAACGTCAAAAAAGAGCTCTTTTTTATCGATGTCGCGAAATTCAGCTCGATAGCCAATGGCGGGGAGCCAGCGGGAAACGGCTTGTCCCTTTCTTTCCTGGGCTTGGAAGGTGCTTTCTTGAGAGATCAGAAAGCTCTTGTTGTATTCCAGGGCAACTCTTTCTGCATCCTGCAAGGTGAGATTGCGTAAAGGGAGCTCGGCAAAAAGGGGAGCGGTGCAGAGGAAGAAGAAAAGGCATCTATCCATTCCCCCCATATACTCAGATCCTATTTTAATAGGTAATAGATAGGGTGTAATTCTACATGTCGGGGACAAAGCGGATACGCCCCGAAGCGGGGCCCCGTTCCGTCCTCGTCCCCCGCTGGCCCCTCTTGCGCCTGACTACGGCTTTGCCAAACCGTGTGCTCGTCGGGGAGGCGTGCAAAGCACAACCCCCCCTCGCTTCCGAAACGGAAGCTCTCCTGTGCTACGATTTGGCTTTGCCGTAGCGGCGAATGGCTGCGCC
>CAYRJU010000015.1:3005-46241 GCA_964424735.1 uncultured bacterium | reverse complement strand
TGACACTCATGATTGCCGGCACGAAATACCGCGGGCAGTTCGAAGAGCGGATCAAAGCGGTGATGGACGAGATCAAGAAAAATGGAAACGTGCTTCTCTTCATCGACGAGATCCACACCATCGTCGGTGCAGGAGCTGCCGAAGGAGCCATCGACGCTTCCAACATCTTAAAGCCAGCCCTTTCTCGCGGCGAGATCCAGTGCATTGGCGCAACCACTTTAGATGAATACCGCAAGCACATCGAAAAAGATCCAGCTCTTGAGCGCAGATTCCAAAAAATCATCGTTCAGCCTCCATCAATCGACGAGAGCATCTTAATCCTGAACGGGCTCAAATCGAAGTACGAAGAGCACCACAAATGCGTCTACACAGAAGGGGCCGTCAAAGCAGCTGTCTATCAATCGGAGCGCTACATTTCGGGAAGATTTTTGCCCGACAAGGCGATCGATCTTCTCGATGAGGCGGGAGCCAAAGCGCGCATTGCGATGATGCACCAACCGAGCAATCTGACCGAACTCGAGGGCAAAATCGAAGAAGCAAGGGTGAGTAAAGAAGAGGCAATCGGTCGCCAAGAATACGAAAAGGCAGCCAAACTGCGCGACAACGAGAAAAATCTACGCGAAGACTTGCAAAAGACGCGAACCGAATGGGAAGCTCACAAAGATGAACACCAAGCGATTGTCGACGAGGAAGATATCGCCAACATCGTCGCGAAACAGACCGGTATCCCCGTGACCCGTCTCACTGAAGGCGAGACCGAAAAAGTCCTCCGGATGGAACAGGAGCTCAAAGCGAAAATCATCGGACAAGACGATGCGCTCGGTACCGTTTGCAGGGCGATTCGCAGATCTCGAGCAGATATCAAAGATCCAAACCGGCCCATCGGAGCCTTTTTATTCTTGGGGCCTACGGGTGTTGGAAAAACCCACCTCGCAAGGCTGCTCGCCATCCACATGTTTGGAGGGGAAGACGCGCTCATTCAGGTCGACATGTCTGAATACATGGAGAAATTTGCGATCAGCCGCATGACGGGATCGCCTCCGGGCTATGTCGGTTATGAAGAGGGAGGACAGCTCACAGAGCAGGTGAGACGCCGTCCCTATTCGGTCATCCTCTTTGACGAAGTGGAAAAAGCGCACCCCGATGTGATGAACCTCCTCCTCCAAATTCTCGAAGAGGGAAGACTCACCGACTCGGTCGGGCGTAAGATCGATTTCCGCAATACGATCATCATCATGACCTCGAATCTCGGGGCCGATCTCATCCGCAAATCGACCGAAGTGGGTTTTGGTGTCAAAGAGAACGTCATGGATTACAAGTCGATGCAGGAAAAGATCGAAGGAGCCGTGAAAAAGCACTTCAAACCCGAATTCATCAACCGTCTCGATGGGCTCGTCATCTTCCGCACACTCGACAAAACGGCCCTTCGCTCCGTGGTCGATCTCGAGTTCAACAAACTCAAAAACCGCCTTGAGAAAAAGCACATCTTCGTCACCATCGACGATGCCGCTCGCGACTTTTTGGTCGAAAAGGGGTACTTACCCGAAATGGGAGCAAGACCGCTTCGCCGCGTGATCGAGCAATTCCTCGAAGATCCACTCTCCGAGAAACTGCTGCAGCATCCCAACGACGAGAAAAAATACCTCATCTCGGTCAAAGAGGGCAAAATCGACTTCATTGAACAAGAGGCCCAAAATAGCGAGAAGAAAGAGGGCGCCCTCGCGAAGAAATAGGTATTAGGCCATGGCCATCGCGGGGACAAAGTTGGGCGCGGCCTCTGATTGCACTACCGGCAGCGCCTGTTTTTTGCGATAGAAGCCCAAAACGGTGAGAAACAATCGATCCCATTTGGGGTGATTTTCAGCTGTAGCGAGTTGCTCCGCATTCATGAGAAGAGGGCCATTGAGCAGTCTATACTTTTCCTCATCATTGAGTGATGGGTTGCCCATCACCCAGTTTCTCAGATAATCCAACGTGCGGTTCCGGTGGATCTTGTGCTGCTCAGCATCATAAAACGTGCGATCATGATCAATCCCCCACTCTCGCATAGCATTGGGAACACGCTCTTTAAATTTTTGCATCCACAGCGCTCGGGCCATGAGCCAACTCGTTTCATTTTGGATAACATCCTGTAGAGAAAACTCATCCATTTCCTCTTGTGTCATTGGATAAACCCCTCTTTTCAGTCTTCTTTCAACAAATGTATAGAGATGGACATCTTCTGCCGTATCCTGGAATCCCTCCATATCTTTAAGGACAGCAACGCTTTTTTGAATCATGTCTTGTAAAGTTGAAAGACGCTCATCCTGAAAGCCTCGAAGAACCTCACGCTCAAATCTTTGTTGAGGGTCCAAATCTTGCTCCAATCTGACGACTACCTCATGAGTAAAGCCCCGTAAGACTTCTTTAGAAACTCTACGGAGAGCTAAAGTGCAATAATCTCCCCCTTCAACGGCCAATTGGATAAGAGCATCTTCTAAGCTCACCTTGTCTTTCTCTTTCAGAAGAAAAGGGAGAAGTCTCGAAGTATTTTGAATGGCCTCTTTCAAATATTTCTGATCGGCTTGAACGGGACTATTTCCCTTCAGTTTATCCACAAATTTTTGAAGTTGCTGCTTGAGATATTCCGCAACAAACTGTTCTTTAGAAACATTTTGTTTTTCTGCAAGCTGCACTATCCAAGAATCGATCGTTTTGCGGTATGTGTCTTCTGCAGCTCTATATTGCTCCCCGCGTGTCTTTTCCCGATCTGTCGAGTCGTATTCAAAGAAAAATCTCTTAGCTTGGGGAAATCCATTTTCCTGCAAAAACTTTATAAACCGCTTATCACCGATAAGACGTAGAAAGAGCTGAGGATAGGAGCTACTCCACCTTTCTATTCCCACTTGATCCCAAAGATCGATCAATTTCGTGAACTCATGATCTTCTACATACTGAATGAGAGGCTGCATCTCCTTTGTAAGGATGGATGGGTTGATCTCATACTCTTGATCCCTAGCATTGAGGATCTCTTCAATTTCCCCTGCATTCATGTTTTTTTTGCCACTACTATGGGGTGCATCACATTCTTCAAGCGAAGGGAACGCTCTCATAGCATCCAATAACCCACCGCCCCTCCCTCCCAGTCCTCGAAAAATAAGTTCGTTTATAGAAATTTGGATAAACCGGCAGATCTTCGATGCTTGATGATGCACAAATAACCCAACACCTGGAACCATACTCAGCAAATAAAGAGCCGCAAAGACTTGGCTCAATAGATCCCCCACAAACAAGAGAACGATCATAGAAAAAGTGGGCAACCACTCCTCAATGAAAAGACTCACCCCTTGTGGGATGACGCCTAAACTATGATCGAGATATTCATAGACACAGGCAGCCAGAGTTCCCACTGCCATTGCTGTTTGGCCAAAATACAAAAAGGCAACTCCTGTCACCAACACAGCGACCTGAATGATCCGGCTCAAATGCTCACTGATAAAAGTCCATCCTGCGCGGACCATTCGACTGAGATGAATCGGAAATATAGAGCAGTGTAAATGCTTCTCGGTCAGCATATTGAGATAGCCAGAAAGTCCTTGAGTCTGAGTCGGGGTGTATTTGGCCGTCCTAAAGTGGCGCTCTACCCCATCTATGATAAAAGAATAAGAGCCTGGCTCCGGTGCATCAATTTCCTCTCCAGGGTCATAAAAAAGGGTCTGTTCGGAGGAGATGATTTGAAGAGAGCCAGAAACCTCTTCCTGAACCTCTTTTAGGAAATAGTGTTTGAACTTTCCCTCTTCTTCGACCACCATCGTCCCTTGGATAGGCTGTGGAACCTCTCTTTTCAGTTCATAGTAGACCTCATATCCGTCCACCTCTCTTCTTTTCACAAACGGTTTTTTGCATTCCCCTGCCTCTACTACATGGTCAGGAATGACATCTCCCAAAACAAAGTGTCTTGGAACACCGTTTATAGACAAAGCCACAGTGCCCCGAATATGCTGCTCGGCCTCCTCCCCTCGGACATAAAACGTCCGACTTGCAGCCGCCGTCGCACTCACCCCTTTCTCATAAAATCCCTCTTTGATCGCGCTGGCAGTAAAAGAGAGGGGAAAACTGATGAAAGGATGAAAGAGGATTCGGAAAAATTGGGTAATCCCGTAAAGAGGTCCTTCTACAGAAGCCGTTACTCCTGCGATCAATGTCCCTGCCCATGTTGCCTGAGCTGCTAAAGGAGCTGCCGCCAACATATGGTTGCCTCCTTGCTCCCCTACGTTACGGTATTGCGCTCCAAAATAGGCGCTATTGTAAGAAGACAAAAAAGCACTTAAGGGAATCATAGAACCTCCTCAAGAAACAGCCGCTGGAACGAAGTTGGGCGCGGCCACCGAAGAAATAGCCTCTGATTGCGCAACCGGCTGCACCACCTTTTTTCGCCAAATACCCAGAACCATGAGGAGCAACCGACTCCACTTGTCATAATACGCGCTGTTTCTGAGCTGATCGCTATTCACGAGCAAGGGGCCGTTTAATAGCTTCTCCTTGTCCTCGCTACTTAAAGAAGGATGTTTCTCTACCCAATTTCTCAGGTAGTTGAGAGTTTTATTGTGGTATATAGATGTCTTCTTAAGCGACGGCTCTTCAGCTAGCTCTTCTTCTGTGGGTTGGTAAAGATTCTCAAAGTCCATTCCGAAGTTACGCATTTGCTCAGGGATTGCATCAAAGAATACTTTTTGTAATCCGATGCGACCAAAAAGGGTGAGCGTTTCATTTATGAGGAGTTGGGAGAGGGTAAACTCCTCTTGCTCATCCTCTGTCATGGGCAAAAAGCCCTGCGCGAGCATCTTTCTAAACGCTGCGTGGAAATGGATGTCGTTGGCTGCGCTATGAAGCCCCATAACGGAGCTCAATCCATCAAATACTCCATGAAACATTGAATCTATGCCCTGCTCACGTCCCTCTCGAAACTTTCGAAAAATCCCATTTTCAAATCTTTGGTGAGGATCCAAATGGGCCTCTGCTGCAACAATGAAGGGGTGAGTAAACCCTTTCAATACATCCCCTGAAGCCTTATCTAACCTTAAACCGCAATAATCTCCATAAATTGCCAAATTCTTAAGACTATCTGCTAGGTCCACCTTACACTGGGCCCATTTTCCCACCTCTTCTCGTTTCATCGCATTCTGAATTAAAGCAAGCACTTGATCCGGTAAGAGGGTTCCCTCTTTCACTGCATTGGAAATATAGGTTGCTATTTTCCCATTTTGTAAACGCTGTAGCTGTTGCGGATTAAGCGGTTCTCCACGCGTGTGTTTTGCCAATAAATCCAGATCTCCACTCTCTCCATAGATCAAAATCTCTCGAGGGATGGGATGAAGGAGCTGTAGTACAGTGGGCTCAAGCCGCTCCATTTCTCTTTGAGCTTTTTGTAAGAAAGGAAGAATTCTCGCCGTATTTTGCATCGCATTTCGCAAATGTTTCTGGCGCCCCTCAAGAGCTTTCTTGCCTTGCAGCCTATCTACATAGTGCTGAAGCTGCGCTCTTAAGTAATTCGCAACCCATTCCTCTTTGGAAATTCCCTCTTCCTCTGCGAGTTTTGTAATCCACCCATCCACCTGTTCTTCATGCCTACGGAAAGCTTCATTGCGCTGTTCACCATTCTTTGTTTCAGAAACGTTTCGGTCAGATTTAAACTGGAATTCTTCAGCTTCAGGGAATCGTTTTTGCAAAAATTCGACCATAAATCGCTGATCGTTCGCCAATCCATGTTCACCTCGAATCAGGAATGAGTATTGGCTCTCCCAGTATGGCTTTCCTAGTTGGTCCCAGAACTCTATCAATTGGGAAAAGTTCGAATCTTCCTCAAAAGGGAGAGAAGGTTCTACGTTTTTGGTAAGAATGGCTGGATTGAGCTCAAAACCTTTATCATCCCCAGCACTGAGGATTTCATTAATTTCCCCTGCACTCATAGTTTTTCGGTCACTATAGGGAGCGTCAAACTCTTCAGGACGCGGGAATGCATTTATCTCTGCAATCATCTCATCGATCGCTTTTGGCCTTTCTTCTACTCCAAATTTTCGCAGTGCCCATAAAGCGAAGGGCTCTACGTAGGAAAGGAGCACGTGACGCACTGCAGTAGCCACTTTTTGATGGAAGAACGATTTTACAGCAGGGATCTCGAGAAGCAAACCCACTCCTGCATAAATTTGGGTAAGTCCCGATCCCACGATCAAAAGACCTGCCAGGGCAACGGTGGGCATCCACCGCTCCATGAAGAGGCTCACCTTGTGGGGAATAATGCCCAGATCGTGATCGAGATATTCATAGACTACGGGAAGAATCGCCCCGAGGGCCATGGCCATATGGCCAAAATAGAGAAAAACGGCTCCCGCAACGAGAATGGCCGCCCGAATGATCCTATTCAAATTCTCATTCACAAAAGTCAAGGCTCGGGTGGTGATCCGACTAAACCGATCGGGCAAAAGAGAAAATCCCAACCAATGGTTGCTGATCGCATTGATCCCAGACGCAAAACGGCCATTCTCTCTTTGCACATATTGTGCCGTGGCAAAATGACGCTCCGCTCCATTGATGGTAAAAGAATAGCTGCCGTTTTCAGGCGCATCGATCTCTCTTCCCAGTTCGAAATAGAGGGGCTGCTCATCGGAATCGATTTGCACTCTCTTAAGTTCTGAAACCCCTAAGAACTCGTCTTTGGAAACTTCTTTTAAGAGGTAGTTCTCATATTGGCCCGTTGTCCAATCACAGGCACTTTTCGTCCTTTGAATGGGTTCCGGAACTTCTTTTTCAAGATCGTAATAGGTTGGCCGCCCATCTTCTACTACTTCTATCAACGCTTTCTTGCGGAAATAGGTTTCATTTAGTCGAACCCAAACTCTTTCCCCCTTGAGAGTGATTTCCCGACACTGATCATTTCGCTCATCGCCATCTCGCAATCGGGTATAATAATACGTTTTTCCATCGATCTCAACTGTGGGGGTGTTATACCCCCTCCCCAATAGAAAATGTCTGGTCACTCCGTCGACGAGTAGAGTCACCGTGCCAGGACTCGATTCATTTTTTGGCGCCAGATCTCCTTGAATATAATACTTCGTGCTTGCAGCAGCTGTAGCCTTGACGCTTCCCGAATAAAAACCAGACTTTACACCACACGAAATGAGCGAAAGAGGAAAACTGATGAGGGGGAAAAAGACAATGCGGAAAAACTGAGCAATGGCATAAAGAGGTCCAGAGACAACAGCTGCAACCTCCGCCATCAAGCTCCCCGCCCACATCGCTTGAGCAGATAAAACCGTCACTAATAGGACGCCTTCATGGCCTCCTTGGCGGATATTGCGCCACTCTACACAATGATCTGTGCTCTGTATAGAAGGCCCCCATGTCTGAAGAAACCCCGTAATCCCCTGTGTCATTACAATCCTCCTAAAAAATGAAGGACAAACGATAAAGGAAATTTAGAATAGAATCAAGAATGAACCAACGTTTTGGAGATGTTGGACTCCCAATTCTTGATGGTCTCGAGGAGTTCTGGTTTGTCGGGGTGGCGCTTGAAAAAGGCGATCGTTTCGGGCTTGCTGCTCAGGTGAGCTAGTTTTGCGAGCAAGTGCAAATGCCTCTTGTCGTCGCAGGCAAAGAGGAAAAAGAGCGTGTGAACGGGAAGGTGATCGAGCGCGCCATATTCAATGGGCTTAGAAGGGAATACGACCGCGATGACGTCGTAGGATTCTTGGAGGAGAAAATCTCGTGTATGGGGAACCCCGATTCCGTTGGAAAGAGCAGTCGGCATCAGATGTTCTCGATCGAGGAGAAGTTCGGTGATCACCTCTGCATCGAGATGCAGATCCTTCGCAATTTTCTGCATGGCATTGCGGATGACCTCTTCTTTGGTGTCTCCTGGAATATCGACGTAAACTCCCCCTTTGTGGATGGCGCGAAAAAGGCCAAACTGTTGCGTTCCCAATTTTTCGCGTGGGGATTCCTCATCGTCAAAGGGAGAAAAATCTCCTCCTTGCTTGCAAGAGAGCACCCAATTTTCAATCTCGGAGCGGCTGAAACGGTATTGGTTGTGAAGGCGATAATGGGGAATTTTCTCGCGGGAAATCCAACGTTTGACGGTCGATTCCGAAACATTTAAGAGTTCTGCTACATCTTTAACTTTTAGATCCATACCCTTTACTCCAATAATTAATTCGAAAATAGGTCAATAGAGGAATAAGTGCAAGTTAGAATTGAGAAAAGAGGTCGAGGACCTCTTCTTTACTGTGGGCATTGAGGAGTTTTTTCCGTATGTCGATCTCGCGAATCACCGAAGTGAGAAGAGAGAGGATTTGCAAGTATTCTGTCTGGCGATCTTCTGGCCCTCCGATCATGAAGATGAGACGGACAGGCGCTCGATCCAGAGCGTTCCAATCGATCCCTTTTCCCTTTTGGATGCCCACGGCGATAAAGAATTTGGAGAGCTCTTTGAGTTTGGCGTGAGGAATCGCAATTCCGAGCCCAATTCCCGTCGAAACGAGATCTTCTCGATAGAAAATGGCCCGTCTAAAAGCCTCTTGATTGGGAAGATGTCCCCCTTCATCGAGAAGAGAGATGAGTTTCTCAATGGCTTGATTCCGCGTTTCCACATCGAGAAACGCAACGAGCCGAGAATCCAAATAGTCGAAGATTCTCATGATTTTTGCTCTTTCAGTTTTTGCCGGTATGGCCAAACTTGCCCTCTCCTCGCTCCGTCATAGTCAAGGTTTGTGCCCGAATAAACTCAGCTTGGACCACGGGAGCCAAAACCAGCTGCGCAATGCGCATTTTCGGGGTCACCGTGAAGGGCTCTTTGCCAAAATTCATCAAAATGATGCAAATTTCGCCCCGATAGTCATTGTCGATCGTCCCAGGCGTGTTGAGTACAGTCACCTGATTTTTTGCTGCAAAGCCGCTCCGAGGTCTTACCTGGATCTCGTATCCCAAGGGCAATTCTACTTTAATTCCTGTGGGAACTAAGGCAGAAGTTCCAGGCAAAATGACGAGTGTATTCGCAATAGCCGCTCTCGCATCGCAGCCCGATGCAAAAGGAGTCGCATAAGCGGGAATGAGTTCTTCATCCAAAACCTGGATGGGAACAGAAATCTTTGGATTAGACATGCATTCCTTCAGCAATCTTCAAGAGCTCTTTTAACGCTCTTGGCATTTTTTTTGCAAGATCATCCTGATCAAAAGCCCTCTCATTGCCCGTGAAAAATTCGATCAGAAAAACAAGGCGGGCCTTGAGTTCAGAGCGCTTGACGATGCAGTCGAGCATCCCCTTTTCTAAGAGGAATTCCGACTTCTGCGCTCTGGGTGGCAATTTTTGTCCGATGGTCTGTTCGACAACTCTCGGACCCGCAAAGGCAATCAGCGCATCGGGTTCTGCTAAAATGACATCTCCAAGTGTTGCAAACGAGGCCGTAACGCCTCCCGTCGTCGGATTGGTCAAGATAGAAAAGTAAGGAATTTTCTTTTCGTGGAGTTTGGCAAGAGCTGCAGAAGTTTTTGCCATTTGCATGAGAGATAGGATCGACTCTTGCATGCGAGCCCCACCGGACGCCGAAACGATGACGAGCGGCCATTTTTTCTCAGTGGCAAGTTCGATGAGACGAGTCAGCCTCTCCCCCACTACAGACCCCATCGATCCTCCCATATAGGAAAAATCGAGAACCCCTAGAGCAATCTTTCTTCCCTCAACCTGACAGACTCCCGTACAAACGGCATCGTCTCGACCCGTTTTTTTCACCGCTTCTTCAAGCCGTTTGGCATAACTTTCTGTATCGACAAATTTGAGGGCATCGATCGGCTTAATGTCGGTAAAGAGTTCTTGGAAAGTTCCCTCATCTGCGAGCAGCTGGATTCTCTGTTTGAGGGAAAGTCGGTAGTGATAGTCGCATTTCGGACAGCAGTTGAGATTCTGCGAGAGCTCGTTTGCATGAATGAGCTCATTGCAGCCACTGCATTTGATCCAACCACTAAAACCATCTTTTTTAGTGGTTTGTACTTTAATTTTTGGTTTACTTCTAGAAAAGAGCCCCATAATACCCCCTATCATAGGGCAAAGTCTTTAATGGTTCAAGAACCTGTGGCTTTATTCAACCTCTCTTCGATCTGTTTCCAATGAAAGATTTGCCATATCGCTTTTACGTAATCTGCCCGCACATTCTTATACTGCAGATAGTAGGCGTGCTCCCACACATCGATCCCCAAAAGAGGCACAAGTCCTTGAGTACTCAAGGGATCTTGATTGGAACAGGTGGTGATTTCCAGTTTTTTTTGCCCCTTATTGTACCCGAGCCAACCCCACCCAGAACCCTGGATAGCGGTCGTGAGGGCAGTCAATTTTTCTTTAAACGTTTCAAAGGAGCCAAAATCGCGATCGATCAGTTTGGCAAGATCGCCCTTAGGCAACCCGCCTCCCCCTTTTGAGGTGGGGGCCAAAATGGTCCAAAAAATACTGTGATTGATATGGCCGCCTCCATTGAACTTGATCGCAGATTGAAGGGCAATCATCTGAGCCACATCGCGTTTCTCTTCGGCCTCGTGATACTTTTCCAAAGCTGTATTGAGGTTGGTCACGTACCCTTTATGGTGCTTGGTATAATGCAGCTCCATGATTTGGGCAGAAATCACCGGCTCTAACGCTTGGTAATCGTAGGGAAGATCTGGAAGTTGATAACTCGTCTCTTCAGCCATAAGGCCTCCTTGCATTTCACTATAACGCATTGACAATATCTCCAACGACATCTTTTTTCATGTGGGCTTGCAGCGCTTTGCGCGTAATGGGTCCCATGGGCGTCAATGTTTTCCCCTCTGGGAGCTGTTTAAAGATGCGCAAAAACCCTTCTACTGTAGAGGGGCTCGTAAAGACAATCTCATCAAAGTCATCCAAGTTGGGAATGGGTTCTGGACATTGAAAATGAGTGTCATAGAGCGGAAGCGCAAAATGACGAACCTGCTGGCGTTTGAGAAAGTCTACGAGTTCGGGTCTAGCTTTTTTAGAATGGGGCAAAAAGAAATAGGCACTCCTCAAGTGGGCGATGAGAGTCATGACCCCTTCTTGGGTCGCAAAAGGTGCGACGAGGACATTGAGTTTTTTCATGCGAAGGACGCTCGCAGTCGGCTCTCCAATCGCAATGACAATTTTATCCCACGGTCCTGGCCAGTATTCTACAGCTGTTTGGCTGGTGAAAATCACGTGGGAAAATTCAGGCCAAAGACGAAGAGCCTCTTCGAGTTCAGCGGGTTCGCACATTTCTGTACGAATCACGGGGTAGTGGAAGGTTCCTTCCCAAGGCCTAAGCCCTAAATATAAAGTCTTTGTCTCCACGGCACACAATCGCAAGTTTTCCCTGTAAAGGGGAGGTTTCTCCGGGTAAAAAAACCCGTTTGAGATGGGTGAGTTTTAAGCGGATCAAAGCAGCTTCCGCAATCACCACTCCATCTACATCTGCATCGAGCCTTTCCTGGATGGTTCCTCTCAGATCGACAAATCGGCAATTTGGAAAGAGCCTCTTTACCGCCTCTTCTCTTCGAAGACTCGAGGTAGCCACCCACTCGACTGGTTCTCGTTTGATCACTAAACTATCTCTTGGATCCAATCCTTTAGAAAGGGCGGCAATCTTGAGCCCTTTAGGAAGTGGATCGGGTAAATCTTTTGCAGAATGAATCGCAAGATCAATTTTCCCTTCGAGGAGCATCTGATCGAGCTCTCGAGTAAAAAAATCGGTTTTCTCCAGAGTGCGAAGAGACGTTTTCTTATCGAGATCTCCCATCGTTTCGACCCAAAGAACATCACACTCAAGTCCAAATTCTTCTCGAATCTCATCCACTTGCGCGCGCGATAGAGGAGAAGATCTAGCGCCCATCAACATAAAACACTCTGAATGGCCTGATCGACGAGTTCAACACCGACAAGGGAAATTTTTTCGTTCATTTGAGCTGAGAGCCCTTTGAGATTTTTTTTGGGGAGGATGCACTTTTTAAATCCCATGTGGATCGCCTCTTTGAGTCTCGTCTCTACACGGCTCACTCCGCGCACCTCTCCACCAAGACCCACTTCGCCGAGAATGATGCAATCTGATGGGATCGATCGGTTGGTAAAGGAAGAGGCGATCGCGAGCAAAATCCCGAGATCGATCGCAGGTTCGATGATTTTGAGCCCTCCCGCAAGAGCCACAAAGACATCGCAGTTGTGAAGCCGATACCCAATTCTCTTGTCGAGAACAGCTAAGAGTAGCCCCAAGCGGTTCGCATCGAGCCCTGCCGATCTTCGAGAAGGATTGGGAAAAGCCGTTGGCGTGACGAGCGCCTGAATTTCTAAAAGAAATGAGCGGGCCCCTTCAAGACCTGGCACAATGGCCGATCCGGGGATTTCCTTCATCCGTTCTTCCAAAAAGGCCTGAGAAGGGTTGGGCACCTCCATGAGTCCCGTCTCTTTCATCTGGAAAATGGCGATCTCATCGGTTGTGCCAAATCGGTTCTTGATCGCGCGCAAAAGTCTAAAACCATGCTGGCGATCCCCCTCGAACTCCAACACCGTATCCACTAAATGCTCCAACACTCTAGGGCCTGCTAAATCGCCCGTTTTGGTCACGTGTCCAATCAAGAAAGTCGTGATCCCATGTCCTTTTGACAAATGCATGAATTCTGTCGCAATTTCGCGCACCTGAACGACCGAGCCGGGCGATGAGGGAAGTTCTGGTTTATAGACGATCTGCACCGAATCGACGATCGCGACATTGGGTTTTAACTGATCGATTTGCGCCTTGATGGCGCTAAAATTGGTTTCGCTTAAGAGATAGAGGTGTGCACTGTCAATCCCGAGACGACGCGCTCTTAAGGCGGTTTGCTCCGCCGACTCTTCTCCGCAAATATACAAAACGGTGAGCCCTTGAGAGGCCAATGCATTGGCGATCTGGAGCATGAGCGTCGATTTTCCGACTCCTGGCTCTCCTCCCACTAAGAGAAGCGAGCCCTCGACGAGGCCGCCGCCCAGCAGCCGATCGAGCTCTCCTAGACGCGTCGCAGTGCGCTTGCTCTCACTTGCATTCACTTCCTGGATCCGGACCGCTTTGGCTTTGCTCTCCTTTTTAGAGACAAACCGTTTTTCCTCTTGGACAGCGACCTCTTCGATGAGGGTGTTCCAATTCTTGCAAGTAGGACAGCTTCCCGTCCACTTCAATTGCGAATGCCCACATTCTCGACAAGACCAAATAACTTTCATAAGAAAAGGATATTAAACTTTATCCTTGCATTCGATCAACTGGAAACTATTTTTTAGAAAGGGCGTCGAAGGCGGCTCTTTGCTCCGCCTCTTTTTTCGAAGAGCCGATCCCAAGTCCCGCCTCTTTGCCGTCTAAAAGCACCATGACGTGAAACACTTTTGCGTGATCGGGACCCGACTCTTCTACGACTTTGTAGATGGGAATTTTTTGAAATTCTTTTTGAGAAAGATCTTGGAGTTCCGCCTTGTAATTGCGTGGAGGAGAACCGATCGCCGTCTCAAACTCCGTTTCAAAATGAAAGATCAAAAACGACTTGGTTATAGAAAGCCCGCCATCGAGATAGATGGCTCCCAAAAGAGCTTCAAACACATCGGCTAAGATCGAGGGCTTGGCTCTTCCCTCCGTCATGGTTTCGCCCTTCCCGAGCAAGATATAGCGGCTCAAAGAGAGTTTTTGCAGATACTGCGAGCAAGAGGTCGCATCGACGAGTTTGGAACGGAGCGACGAGAGCTGTCCCTCCGGATAGGCCGGAAGGCGATGATAGAGATAGTCGGCCACGATCAGACCGAGTACTGAATCGCCCAAAAATTCGAGCCGTTCATTGTGCTGGAGCGGACCTTCCCGATATTCATTGATGAAAGAGCGGTGGATGAAGGATTGGATGAGAAATTCTTTATTTTCAAACGCATAGCCCAGCTTTTGCTCGATGGAAGAGATCTCCCCCTTCAGCTTTTCCAATAGATTCATATCTTCCTATTTTGTTTCACTTGTCTGTTAAGGACAAGCAGTTTATTCTAAATTCCATGACAAAATTGAATCTCAACTACCACAAACTCTCGAATGACTACCTCTTTCCCCAAATTGAGAAGCGGTTAGAGGCGATGAAACAAAAACAGCCAGAGGCCTCTTTCCTCAATCTGGGAGTCGGCGATGTGACTCTCCCCCTCTTCCCCAATGTGATCGAGGCGCTTTTAGAGGCCTCTCAAGAGATGGGCGAAAAGACCACTTTTCGGGGATATGGACCTTCTGAAGGCTATCTCTTTTTAAGAAAGGCCATTGCAGAATACGACTATCATAAAAAATTTTCACCTGATGAGATTTTTATCTCGGATGGCGCCAATACCGATCTCGCCAATTTGCAAGAGATTTTTTCCCTAGAGAATAAAGTTGCGGTCATCGATCCAGCCTATCCAGTCTACGTAGAAACCAATGTGATGGCCGGAAGGACCCGCCCCCTTTTGAAAACGGGGCGTCATGGCGGCATCACCTATCTCAGCTGTACCGAAGAAAATGGCTTTCAACCAGAGCTCCCCAATGCCCATGTCGATCTCATCTATCTCTGCTCTCCCAACAATCCGACAGGGGTTGCACTTACGCAAGAAACGTTGAAGAAATTCGTAGACTACGCGAAGAAAAATGAAGCCATCATCATCTACGATGGAGCCTACGAGGCTTTTATCACGAGTGGAGCCCCCCGCTCCATCTACGAAATTAAAGGGGCTGACGAAGTGGCGATTGAGGTGAGGAGTTTTTCCAAATCTGCCGGGTTTACAGGTCTTCGCTGCTCTTATACGGTCATTCCCCACAAATTGAAGGTGTATGATGCGGGAGCCGTCCATTCCCTCCACGCTCTTTGGAAGCGCAGGGTCGATACGAAGACCAACGGCGTCTCCTATCCTATCCAAAAAGCGGCTCTTGCTCTCTACGCGCCTGAAGGACAAAAAGCTTTGAGGGAAACGGTCAAAAAATACACGGACCGATCCAAATTGCTTCTCGAAGGATTGAAAACCATCGGCTACACCGTTTATGGCGGGATAGATTCTCCTTATGTATGGTGCAAAACCCCACCCAAAGTGGGATCTTGGGAATTTTTCGATTTTCTTTTGGAAAACATCCAAGTGCTCACTCTACCCGGAGTCGGATTTGGCAGTGGGGGCGAAGGGTTTATCCGCTTTTCAGCCTTTGCAGAGCCCTACGCAATCCAAGAAACGCTACAGCGGTTTAAAAAACTGGCATGAGACAAACTCTTTCAGATCTCCAAACGGCCTTTTTCACGAAAAATGGCTACATCGAATTCGAAATGGCCCATCCTTTGCCTCCGCTCTCTTCAGAGCGCGATCAATGGCGAGATGAAGAGGGCCTCAAAACCTTTTTCATCAAAACACTTGGACCCATCGGGCTTGTTCTCACTGGAAAAAAGCAATTGAGACTCTCGCTGAGTTTTTGGATCACGAAAGAAAATAGACCCCAAAAATCGGGGCTTTTAAAAGATCTCATCTCGATTCAGAGTTTAGCTTTGGCCATTTGCATGGCGCCCCATCCCCATCTCCCCACCAAGAGATCTCCATTGGGAATTTTACCCGTACCCACGAGCCGAGAAAATATTCTCTTTTTCAAGCCGAATCTCATTCTCGACTGGCCCCACGTTTCATCCGATCTTTTCTTAACTCTCTTTACCTTTCCCAACACTGTCTACGTCCACAATCCCAAAGATCCAGAAACGACCTACCTGCAATCCTTTGGCTACGAATATGGCGATCTCCTAAAAGCAGAGACGCATCCCCTCATTCTCCAAGCTTAGAGGGTGTTTACATATTCAGAAAGAACAGGATGTGCAGGATCGTAAACGGCAGGATAAGAAGGATAATACACTCTCTTAAATTTTTTTCCTGTACATCCTGCCACTTGTGATCCTGCAAATCCTGTTCCTTCTGAATTTGCAGACAGTCTCTTAACAAAAAACAGACCAGGGTGTAACATTTTGGTATGTTTATCGAACCGGTCGTCATAGAACAGGTTTATCACGTCTTAGAAAAAAAAGAAGAAAAGCTGTTGAAGCGACATTTTGAATGTTTTTACAACGTCCTTCTCGAGCATCCCCTCATTCCAACAGCTGTTTTTGATTCAACCTGTGGAATCCACCGATGTCTTTCTGGCATTCCGCACCCCTATCACAATGCTCTATTCGGAGTGCCTCACACCCTCAATTGGGACCACTGCATCCAAGAACAGCTCCAATTTTTCAAAGCCCAAAATACCCCTTTCGTCTGGTACGTCGATGAAAATGCAAATCCCGCTTTTAAAGAAAAACTCTTAAAATTTGGCTTTAGCAACGAAGGCTCCCTCCATGGCGTTTTCAAAGTTCTGGATCGAGGAATCCCCGATCCAGTCATTCCGGAAAACTACACGTTAGAACTCGTCCAGGACAAAGCGAGTTTAAAAGAATTCAATGCACTCGTTTGCCACACTCTCGACATTCGCGAGCCCAAATTCTATCTAGAGATCTTAGAACAAGCCACCCAAACAGATCCTCCCAAAATGTATCATTGGGTGGCTCGCAAAGAGGGCAAAATCGTCGCCACTTTGACCACGATGATCAAAGGCGATTTCGTCAGCTTCTGGAACGGATCTACCCTTCCTAAAGAGAGAAGACATGGAATCAGCACGGCCTTACGACAAATGGCCTTAAACCACGCCCTTTCCAAAGGATGCCATTTTGGGGCTTCCTACTTAATGGCTGAAGGGATGGCTCTCGGTCTTTGCCACAAATTGGGCTTTGAAACCCGCTGGCGCTTCCACGCCTATGCCTCCCCTTGAGAAATGCCCATCCGCTCTTCTACCGAGTGCATGATGGCAGCGGCAATGAGCGATTGAGACTCTTTTTCTGTCGGATCGAGGGCACATCCTCCGGCAGCATCCCAGATCAGCTGATCGATCTTGAGGCGGATATCTTCGGGAAGGTGGAGGAGCCCCTCCATCCCTTCGGCAAGCCTTCCGAAAAAAAATGCTTCGGCAATTGCCACTTGATGGCGGAGGGCATCGACATATTGTTTCATGGCATGTGCGAGAATTTCTGGACTCATACTTCCCTCCTTGCAAATCGCATGACCTCGCTGATCTGCTCAGGACTCAGTTGCTTCATCGGCTCAGCCGATCCATTTTGTAAAACCTGTTTGGCGACACTGTGCACAACCCTTGCAAAAGAAAAGGGCATACCAGCCTCAGGTGCCGTGGATAATTCCAAGGCAACGGGAAAGACAAATTGGAAATGGAGCCTTTCGGCTATCTTCCGAACGCGATCGATGGTAGCGTTAGATCCTTCTAACCCTTTCACCTTGTCTTCTAAATCGATGATCCGTTCTGCGAGTGCACTCGGATCCAATCGATTCCAATCTCTTTGAATCTGTTTGGCTTCCCTTAAAACTTGCATTCCCGGTAGCTGCGCTACCTTCTCTGCTGTTGTTTTTGCGGGAGAATCTGTTTTTTTTGTGCTAGGAACAGGACTGGATCCTTGTCCCCGGTTACTTGGATTGATGAATAAACCCATAACTCCCTCCTTTTAGTTTATTAAATTACGAGGAGCTTTCAGGTGAATATAATTCACCCTTTTTTATATTAACTGATTAACAATTAATATTCAATTCATACGAATTTTTTTATCAATTAAAATTTTTAATTACAAACGATTCTTGGCTTTTTTGCAAACTGCTGCGGAAAAGTCAAACTAGCCTCTTTCCTCTTTGGATACAGCCGTCTACAGAGAGATTTTCGGAGTACCCACACCCCACCTCCATTTGGGGGATGGCCTCTTTGGCCAAGAAGACGGAAGAATAAAGAGGCTGCTCAACAATCCCGAGATGGGTGGAGAGGGCGCTGAGAGCCGCCTCGAGCGGTTTTTCTTCGCTCGCGCGCACCATGACAGTGAGGCGAGTTTCCCCGTTTTGGCTCTGCTCGGGGAAAATCACCGAATCAAAGATCGCTCCGAGCACTGATTGCCCCTCTTGAGTCGGAACGAGATACCCAAACCCCTTTTTGGGAAGAACATCTCCTGCAAATGCGAGATTGACGACCCAAAGAGAGTTTTTGGGAAGAGGGAGAGGTAAAGCTGAAAGAACATGGTCTGCTGTCCAGATTTTTCCTCCCGCAAAGACTTCGTTTCCCGCGAGTTTTTCGACTGGGCAATTGAGGACGATGTCGATGGAAAGCCGTTTTTCCAGGGCGTGGATGAGTGTTTCCATGCCTCCTTTCAGGGTGAAGAGTCCTTTCGCTTGTTTGGGGGCCGAAAAGAGTCCTTTTAGGACGGAACCTTTTTCTTGTTCCCAACGAGAAAATGCGGGAAAACAAGAGCAGAGAGAGAGTTTTCGGCTGTCTCCCGCATAAATTCCCAAAGTCAATGGATCAAAGAAGATTTCGGCTATTTTTGGACTGAATCTCCGAGAGGCAAAATCGTAGATCGATTCATCCTTTTTTAAAGTGGGTTTGACGAAGAGTTCTCGGAAGAAGTAGGGCGCAAATCGAGGCAAAAAAGAGAGGGGGGTACGCAATTTGCCTTTGTAGAGGATGAATCTCAGCTGAGCTGCAGGATGGGAAGAGATCGTTTCTAAATTCAACTCTTGAATGAGGGCAAGAAGATGGGGACTGCGCCCCAGTTGGAACGTGCGCGGACCCTTTTCGAAAAAAAAGCCCCCTTCTGTAGAGGAGCGGATCCAGCCACCGAGCCGATCTGTTTTTTCAAGTAGGGTGATTTGGGCTGTGGGTTCTCTTTTCTTCAAAAACCACGCCGCACTCAAGCCCGTGATTCCACCGCCAAGAATGAGATATTTCATATGGCTCTCGAAAATTGTCCCTTTGTCAAATAGGCATCAAAGACCGCTGCAATGTTGCGAATAAACAGCCTTCCAAGAGGCGTAGCGACGAGTTTATTTCCCCGCTCTTCCAAAAACCCCTCTTCAATGAGAGGCAGAACCTCTCCCAATTCTTTATCTGTTCGCTCCATTTCAAAATGGCACATGAGAGAGAGGATGAGTTTTCGTCTCAAAAGATCATCGGGATTCAAGAGATATCCCCTGTCAATAGGCAAATGTCCGTTGGCAATCCTTGTCTGATACGTTTCGAGTTCTTTACAATTTTGAAAATAGCCATTTTCTATATAGCCGATCGCCGTCAGTCCAAATCCGATCATATCTTCGGCTAGTTGGACAGAATATCCTTGAAAATTCCGGGTGAGCGTTTTGGCCAAATAGGCTTTGGCCATGGGATCCTCACTCAGAGCAAAATGATCCATTCCAATCGCCGTATACCCTGCCCGCATGAAACGCTCACGCGTCTCGACATAAATGCGGAATTTCTCCTCGGTTGAGGGTAAAAGTTCATCGGGGATCGCCTTCTGATGCTCTTTCAACCAAGGAATTTTCGCATAGGAATAGAAGGCGATCCGGTCTGGCTTGAGCTCGATGAGCCGCTCTGCTGTTTTGGCAAATCGCAGAGCTGTTTGATGGGGCAGGCCATAGATGAGATCGATGTTGATGCCCTGAAACCCTAGCTCTCTTGCTCTCCAGTAAGTCGTGACCGTCATCTCCTCCGTTTGGCGACGGCGCACCGCCTCCTGAACGAGCGGATCGAGATCTTGCACTCCAAAACTGATCCGATTGAAGCCGAGCTCTTTCAATTTTGTGAGTTTTTTCCCCTGATCGGCAAACACAGTGCGAGGATCGACCTCGATAGAGATTTCGGCGTCGGGAGATAGGGAAAAGAAGCGGAGGACCCTTTCCATCAAGCGCTCAAACTCTGCCTCTGAAAGAGATGTGGGAGTTCCTCCTCCCAAATGCAGCTGGGTCACGATCCGCTTTTTTGAAAACTGGCTCGCCACCTGCTCGATTTCTCGGCAAAGATGATCGAGGTAAAGGGTTTGTCTTTCTGGTTTTCGGTTGAGAACGACAGAGCAGCCGCAAAAAAGGCACATCGTCTTGCAAAAGGGAATGTGGAAATAAAGAGAAAGGGGTTTTGAGCCCCCATCGAATGCTTTTAGGTGTTGGAGATACACCTCTTCCCCTATCACCTGAAACTGGGGCGCTGTCGGATAACTCGTATAGCGAGGAACAGCTCGATTCCATTTTGCAAGAAGAGCTGGATCTACTCGGATGAGGTCTTCCACGTTTTTACCGCCTCGATGAGACATTTCACTGCATCCATGCGGACATCCTTTTTGACTCCATGGCCTAAATTGACGATGAACGCCGGATCATTCTTCATGGAGTCTAACAGCTCTTTGGTTTTTTGCCGAATGACAGAAAGCGGTTCATAGAGCAAATCGGGATCCAAATTGCCCTGGATCGCCATGGGAACTTGGGAACGGAGTGTGTGGAGCGGTTTTTCCGCATCAAAACTGATCGCTGCAGGTTTGAGAGCTACGAGCTCCTCTACATAACGGCAAGAGCCTCGCATGAAGAGAATGACGGGAACGCGCGCTTTCTCGACGAGCCGCTTGAGGTAAGGCGAGCAAAACTTTTTAAAGGCATCCCGGTCGAGCTCTCCTGCCCAAGAATCAAAGATCTGAATGGCGTCCACACCCGCCTCTTCTTGCATTTGGATATAGTCGAGGGTCACTTCTGTAATCGGTTCTAAAAGAGAAAGATCCCCGCCCATGTAGCGAGAGACGGTGTAGGGTCCCCCACAAAAACCAATCAGAGGGACTTTGAGACGAGGTTTTAAGAGGCGGATTGCCTGAGCAATCGGCTCTAAAGTGTGGATGGATGTTCGTTGGAGGGCTCCTTGGATGAGAGGACCTTCGGCAAATTGGAGCGACATGCCTAAGGGAAGCGCCACCACTGTGATATCGGAAAAGAGGATTGCCGCATCAACCCCGAGCTCTTCTACGGGAAGAAGAGTAACCTCGGCCGCAAGTTCCGGAGTGAAGAAAAGATCGTAAAGAGAGTGTTTGGCTCTCAACGCTTGGTAAGAGGGCATGTACCTTCCTGCTTGGCGCATCAGCCAAACGGGAGGACGGCCCCGATTTTTTCCCTTAAGCGCTTCTAGAAACATTGAGGAGCCGTTCGACAATTGCATCAACCGTAAATCCAAATTCTTGAGCTAGATCTGCAGCCGGAGCCGATAGACCAAAGTGTTCCATGCAAATGGCAACGCCTTGCCGTCCAATGTAGCGATACCAACCAAAATCGCTTCCCGCCTCGATGGCCACTCTCACTCCGAGATCTCCCTCCACCACACTCTTTTTGTACTCGGCGCTCTCTTTTTCAAAGAGCCCCCAGCAGGGCATAGAGACCACTCGGACATTTTTTCCCAATTTTTCGAGCGCTTTTGCCGTGTCGAGAGCCAGTGAAAGTTCCGAACCGGTCGCAAAGAGCGTGTAATCGATTCTTCCCTTTTCTTTTTTGATGATATAGGCTCCCCTTCCAACACCCTGATCATAGGAAACATTCGTTTCTTGCAACTCTGGGAGCGCTTGGCGAGAGAGAATGAGAGCGGTGGGCCCTTTGTATTTCAGAGCGGCGATCCACGCCATTTTCACCTCATTTGCATCACCGGGGCGAATCACGTGCAGGTGGGGCATGACCCGCAAGGCTGCCAGATGTTCGATCGGCTGGTGGGTCGGACCATCTTCTCCGAGGAAAATGGAATCGTGTGTGAATTGATAGATCACGTGATAAGGAGAAAGGCAAGCCAATCGAATGGCATTGCGCATGTAATCGCTGAACGTGAGAAAGGTGCCGCAAAACGGCTGAATCATTCCCGTTAAAGAAAGACCTGCCGACATAGCTGCCATGGCAAATTCTCGGACGCCATATTTCATATTCCGCCCGTTGAAATGACCCGGTGTCACGATCGGAAACTCCTTCATCATCGTCTCATCAGAACCCGAAAGATCGGCCGATCCTCCGTAGAGTTGCGGCAGCTTTTTAGCGAGCAGCTGAATGCAAGCGCCCGAAGAGGCTCTACTTGCCATCGGCGATTTCAGAGTCAAGTTCTTCAACTCCACTTCTAAATCAGAAGGCAAGGTGTGATTCTTCATCTTCTCATACTCAGCGGCCAGGTCTGGATACTGATCTGCCCACTTAGAAAACATCTCCTTCCACTCAGCTTCTACGGCCGCCTCTTTAGACAGTTTCTGCTCAAAGAACGAAAGAACCTGTTGGGGAATGTAAAACTCCTCTTTGGGAAGTCCTAGCGCCTCTTTCGTCGCCGCCACTTCATCCGCTCCAAGTGGCGAGCCGTGCACTTTATGCGTGCCCGCCTTATGGGGCGATCCCTTCCCAATCACGGTGCGCAAAACGATGAGAACCGGTTTTTCTTGCGATCGCCGAATTTCGGTAAAGAGAGCCTCCATCCGATCGAGATCGTAGCCATCGCATTCAAAAACATCCCAGCCATAGGCTTTGTACCTCTCTTTGGTATTTTCCGACATGCACTCGGCTAGAGGTCCATCGAGGCAAATGTTGTTCGCGTCGTAGATCAAGATGAGATTGTTGATCTTCAAATGGCCTGCAAAAGAAGAGGCTTCCGATGAAATTCCCTCCATCATGCAGCCATCGCCTGCTACGCAGTAAACTTTGCTGTCGAATAGGGGAAAACCCTCTTTGTTGAACTTGGCGGCAAGGAGTTTGAGCCCGAGGGCCATTCCGACCGCATTTCCGACTCCTTGACCGAGAGGCCCTGTCGTCGCTTCGACTCCTGGTGTATGTCCATACTCGGGATGGCCCGGCGTTTTGGAGTGGAGCTGCCTGAACCGTTTGATCTCTTCCAAAGATAGGGAAAAGCCAGCTAAGTGCAGACATGAATAGAGCCACATCGAACCGTGTCCAGCGGATAGGACGAGCCGGTCTCGGTTGATCCATTTGGGATTTTTCGGATTGTGCCTCAAGAGCACGCCATAGAGATAGGCACCGAGCTCTGCGCAACCCATGGGCATCCCTGGGTGACCCGAGTTAGCCTTTTGCACGGCGTCCATAGAGAGCTGTCGAATGGTGTTTGCGATTTTGCCAAGTTGCTTTTTGAGGTTTTCATCCATATAGATTCCTAAAGTTGCAATTCTTCCATTTTGCGCGAAGTCTTTGAAACCTTCAAGAATCAACTTTTCAAAATGTCGGAATTGCAGTATTCTAGCCTCTCTTAAAAACTTAAAGGAGGATGCTATGGCAGCAGTGAGTACAAATGGAGGGGCAATCCCAACAATTCCAGTACAACCAGAACCAACTTTTATGGGGAATGCAATCAACTGGTTCCGCGATCCGGATACCTCTTTGCTCTTGAAAATCGGCGCAGTAGCCCTCTATGTGATTGCAACGCTTGCAGCTGGCTACGTTTTGGACGCTATGGCCCTCACCTTCTCCGCTGTAACTATTGGCATGATCGCATGGATCCTGAAAGAGCTCTCTTCCGAAGCGACTCCACCAGTCACTTCCCAAGCCACCTCTCAAGTCACTTCCCAGGCCACCCCTCAAGTCACTCAAAGAGTCCCCTCTCAATTATCGGGCAGCGAGCGGGCATTGAATCAGGTAAAGGATGCAATTGGCGGACCTAATACTTTTGACAGATTGCCTACTCTGGATATGGGAGGGAAAAGTAGCCTCGAAGCCATTACCCCAGAGGATATGTCTCAAAGCATGATGCGCGGACAGATAGAGGGACGGCAGTTCATAGCAATCAAAATGCAACAGAAAGAGGCTTGGCCAGATGTAATCGTAATGGTTCTCCATCAAAAGGATCTGAATGGAAGCGAGTGGAGTTCTCTGCTAACTTGTTGTGGGGCAAAGCTAGACAGCGAGGAAACGCTCACTGCAGTTCAGCTCGATTACGTCCGCTCACTCTGTGCAGGGGGAGAGGGGGATTTTGAACTAGCCAACGCCCGTCCTCTTGCTGAAAGTAGCGATGAACCTGTAAACTTACCAGACACCTATCGAGACGATCTTCGGAGTGATCTTGACTACCTTCAAACGTTAAGGAATGTCTTTCCCAAGGGAGCCACCGAGAAGCTTCTGAACGTGTGGGAAAGCCCAGCTCACAAAAAATGGATGCAAGATCTCCTCCTACCTGATCGACTCCTAGGCCCAAAAACTACTGCAATACGGCTTGCCCTATTGAGCGATGCCTTTCCACGAATTCCTGCAGAGGCTCTAGCGAATCTTACCGATGAAGAGAGAGGACTGTTGCGGTTGCTCTTCCAACCTAAAGAAGCTGACTAAAAACCAGCCAAAGTCCCCGTTTTGCCAAAAAAATGGGGACTTTCCGCAAATCCCCTCTTTTAAAAATGTCGGAATTGCAGTATTCTAGCCTCTCTTAAAAACTTAAAGGAGGATACTATGGCGGCAGTGAGTTCAAATGGAGGGGCAACCCAAACAATTCCAGTACAATCAGACCCAACTTTGATGGGGAATGCAATCAACTGGTTCCGCGATCCGAATACCTCTTTGCTCTTGAAAATCGGCGCAGTAGCCCTCTATACCCTCGCTACTCTTGCAGCTGGCTATCTTTTGGGAGATATGGTCCTCACTTTCTCCGCCGTGACGATCACCCTGCTCGCAGGGGCTCTGAAAGAACTCTCTTCCCAAATCGGGCAGACTCCAGCTAGTCAAAATCCAACAGGATCGACAGCTCCTGTTGATGTCAGTGCCCTCCATACCCAGATCAGAGAGGTGGAAAGGGATTTAGCATTTATGCAGATCAAAGAGTTAGTGGGAGGAACGGCACGCTTTAATGTTTTAAATCGCTTTGAGGGACCCGTAGAAAAATCACCCAGTGGCGCGATTCACATTGAGCCCACGGACATGCCAAACCCCACAATGCGTGGACAGGATGAAGGCCGGCATTTCGTAGCCTTCAAAATTCGTCTAAACGGCACGATGGGATCCGATGATAGAGCCCTCGTTTGCTATCAAAAACAACCAAACGGAAAGGATTGGGCCTCTACACTCACTCGACAGAAACTTAACTTTGAAGATGAAGCGCGAGTAGAGGAGAACCCACACGATAAAGAGTTCAACATTGAATCTTTAACACTCCCAGGAGGTTTAGAGCTATTCCGACAAATCATTGCTTATAACCATCCTACTTACGAGCTAATCCCATGATAAATCCCCTCTTTCAAAAATGTCAAAATTGCAGTATTCTAACTTCTCTTAAAAAAAGCTAAACGAGTAGGCCATGGTAGCAACAGTCAGTTCAACTCTAGAGACAACTCAAACGATTCCCGTACAACCAGAACCCACTTTTATGGGGAATGCAATCAACTGGTTCCGCGATCCAGATACCTCTTTGCTCTTGAAAATCGGTGCAGTCGCTCTCTATGTGATTGCAACGCTTGCAGCTGGCTACGTTTTGGACGCTATGGCTCTCACTTTCTCTGCTGTAACTATTGGCATGATCGCATGGATCCTGAAAGAGCTCTCTTCCGAAGTCACTCCGCCAGTCACTTCCCAAGCTACTTCCCAAGCCACCTCTCAAGTCACTCCTCAAGTTACTCAAAGCGCCCCCCCTCAACTATCGGAAAGTGAGCAGGCATTTAGGCGGGTGAAGGATGCAATTGGCGGACCAGCCGTTTTTGATCAATTACCTCTTCTAAATAATCAACCCACTACCCCAGATGAGATGTCGGCAAGCATGATGCGTGGAGAGAAAGAGGGGCGGCCCTTCATAGCACTCAAAATTCAAGATATACTGACCCCTTCAAATGTAATAGTCATGATCCTCTCTCAAAAACAGACAGGCGAATGGACCCTTTCTGTAGAAAGTGCTGAAGAAGAACCATTGGGAGAAACTCTAGAGGATATCCGTCAATTTTGTAATGGATTGCATGATCGATATAGAATATTCGCTGAACCTACAGCAGAAGAATATCAAGCCGCGCTTGGCAGCGATGGTGAACCGTTTTGGAAGTTAAAAGACGCCTTTCTCGATGGGGTCCCCCCGGGGCTTCTAAACGCGTGGAGAAACGATAAAAACAAACAACAGTTAAGCACCCTCTTCCCATCTCATAACAATCCACTCCCAAGACCAGCTATTATTACAATGACTCTTGATAGCTTGAGAGCAGCCCTTCCGAATGGAATTCCCGAGGGGGTTCTAAACAATCTTGATGAAAAGGTGCGCGAACCGCTTAGACAGCTCTTCCCACCCGAACAAGGTTGACTTTTCCCCCTCATCCCTCTACAATGATTTTCCGATTTACTTTCAAGGAATCCATCTATGTTATCCCAAGAGATTCGCCGTGCGTTTTTAAATTATTTTAAAACGCAAGGGCATGCCATTGTCCCCTCCTCCCCCGTGGTCCCGCACGATGACCCCACACTGCTCTTCAATAATGCGGGGATGAACCAGTTCAAAGATGTTTTTTTAGGCAGATCGAAAAGAGACTACACCCGCGCCACGACGACGCAAAAGTGCATCCGGGTCGGCGGCAAGCACAACGATTTGGACAACGTGGGCCACACCTCGCGCCACCTCACCTTCTTCGAGATGCTCGGCAACTTTTCATTTGGAGATTATTTTAAAAAAGAGGCCATCGGCTATGCTTGGGATGTCACGCAGCATGTCTTTGGATTTGATCCAGAAAAGGTTTGGGTCTCTGTTTTTAGGGACGACGATGAGGCGTACGCCCTTTGGGAAAAACATTTACCAGCCAAGCGGATTGTCCGCTTTGGAGAAAAGGAAAATTTTTGGGCGATGGGAGACACCGGGCCTTGTGGGCCTTGCTCAGAGCTCCTCTTCGATCGGGGGTCTTCTTATGGCCCCGCAAAGAGCCCCGTTGAAGATACGAGCGGAGAGCGCTACCTCGAATTCTGGAATCTCGTCTTCATGCAGTTTTCTCGAGACGCTTCCGGCAAAATGGAAAATCTTCCCAAGCAGTCGATCGATACGGGAGCGGGCCTGGAACGGGTCGTCTCCTTGCGGATGGGGGTGGATGATGTCTTTAAAACCGATATTTTACGCGGTCTCATTGCTGAGGTTGAAGAGCTCTCCGGTAAAAAATATGAGGGCGAAGCCCCTTTCCACGTGATTGCCGACCACATCCGCAGCCTTGCGTTTGCCATCGCCGATGGAGCTCAGCCGAGCAATACCGACCGGGGCTATGTGCTCAGAAAGCTGCTCCGAAGAGCGGTTCGCTATGGGCGTATGCTGGGACTCCAAAAACCTTTCTTGGGCAGTGTTTTCCCAAAACTTGTTTCTTTAATGGGAGATGATTTTCCCGAGCTCAAGCTGGCAAAAGATCGGATTGTAGAAATTTTAACGCTCGAAGAAGAGGCGTTCATCCGCACCCTCACCCGTGGAGGCCAGCTGCTCGGTCAAGTGATCGATCGATCGAAAGAGATGAAGAAGATCAGCGGAGAGGACGCTTTCAAACTCAAAGACACCTACGGCTTTCCTCTCGAAGAGGTTTTGCTCATCGCCAAAGACGAGAACTTAAGTGTCGATTTAAAACGGTACGAAGCGCTCGAAGAAGAGGCCAAAGAAAAATCGCGCAAAGCCCACAAACACGCAGCGCAAGAGTTCGACTCCAATTTCTTCAATGATTTCACGAGAACGCATAAACCGTGCCTTTTTGAAGGTTTTCAAAAAACGGAGCTCGAGGCCCACGTCGTAGGCCTTGTCGTGAATGGTCATTTTGTCGATGCCATCCAGGAAGGCGAGGAAGGGCTCATTCTCTTGGATCGAACCCCGTTTTATGCAGAGATGGGGGGACAAGTAGGAGATACCGGATCCATCGGAAAGTTCGCCGTTTACGACTGCACAAATCCCTTCCCAGGCGTCATCGCGCATCTCGGGAAAATGGGAGCAGGCTTCATGCGCAAAAACGAAAAAGTGAAAGCCAAAATCGATGAGGCAAGACGGGAAAAAATTCAAAATAACCACACAGCCACCCACCTTCTTCACTGGGCTCTTCAAAAAGTACTGGGGCCTCACATCAAACAGGCCGGATCGCTCGTCGATGACAAACGGCTCCGCTTCGATTTCAGCCATCACAAAGCGGTAAGCCAAGAAGAGCTTCGCGCTATCGAAAATCTCGTCAATGAAAAGATCCGGCAAGATCAAAAAGTCGATAGCTATGAACTTGGCTTTGATGAAGCCCAAAAAAGAAGCGACATCAAGCAGTTTTTTGGAGAAAAGTATGGCAAAACAGTAAGGGTCATCGACATCGATTTTTCCAAAGAGCTCTGCGGAGGCACGCATACGAGAAGCACTGGCAAAATCGGGCTTTTCAAAATCGCTAAAGAGAGCAGCATCGCAGCCGGCGTGCGTAGAATTGAGGCCATCACGGGCCTTGCCGCTGAAGAGTTCGTGCAGCAAGAAGAGGATCTACTCCAGACATTGAGTTCTACCCTAAAATCTCCCCTTCAAAACCTATCAGAAAAATTGCAGCAACTCCTCGAGGAAAATAAACAACTTGCTCAAGAGCTTAAAACTTTAAGAAGAGGACAGCTCAAAGGTTTTATCGAAACATGTCTTTCTCAAAAAGAAAAAGTGGGGACCATTTCTCTCATTGCGACAGAAGTTTCGATTCCAGTAGAAGAGCTTGGGCCGTTTGCGAATGATCTCATCCAACAGCTCAAATCGGGAGTCGTTGCGCTCGGCGCCAAAGTGGGCGAGCGGTGTCAACTGCTCGTAGCGGTGAGCCCCGATCTCGTGGCAAAACAGGTGAGCGCTTTAGGCCTCATCAAAGAAGCAGCACCCCTCATCCAAGGCGGTGGCGGCGGCAAAAACAATCTTGCGCAAGCAGGGGGTAAAGATCCAGCGGGACTTCCCAAAGCACTCGACAAAATACGGCACCTTTTATTAACCCGAGAGGTAAAAAAATGACAATCTGCTTGCTGCAGCAATGCCAAATTGATCTTCTTCGTCACCCTTGCCTTTTTGGCAATGGTGCTCCTCAGTCAGACCGGGGGCTTTGCCCCCTTCGATTTGGCAGTGCTTCGCTAGCGCATATTGCCACCTTTTTACCTCTCGGATTAATAGAGCATGCTTCCTGACGAAACTCTTCTCATCGAAGGTCTTTGGGATTCTCCCAAAGCCTTTTTCGCAAGCGAGATCGCCAAAAAGCGCTCCGTTCTCCTCATCACAGGAGGCACTCGCGAAGATCGCTTTTTCGACAATTTGTCCTATTTTGCTCCGGGAACGGCCGTCGAGTTTCCCGCTTGGGAAACGCTTCCCGGAGAAGAAATCGCTCCAAGTCCCGACATCCTCGGAAAGCGTTTTGAAGCGCTCTACACGCTTTTGGAAGCCAAAACGCCCAAAATCATCCTCTGCCCTCTCCCCTCTCTTCTGCAAAAAATCCCTCCCAAAGAAACCCTTCAGCCGATGCTCCAAATTTGGGAAAAAGGAATGCAAATCCCGTTTGACTCTCTTTCCGAAAAGCTCACCGCGTTGGGATATAAGAGAGCCGCCGTCGTTTCCGATAAGGGAGAATTTGCCATTCGAGGAGGCATTTTGGACCTTTTCCCAACTGCTTCGAGCGATCCTTTCCGCATCGAATTTTTTGGCGATGCCATCGAAGAGATCAAAACTTTTGACCCGGTGGGACAAAAATCGATCGCAAGAGTGGCCAAACTTTTCCTCTGTCCTGCACAAGAAATGCCGCTTCTTCAAAAGGCAACCCGTTTGGTGAGCCTCACCGATTATCTAAGAGATTTTACCGTCTTTTGGGATGATCTTCTCGCAATTGAAGATAGTTATGTGGGACTCAAATCAATGCCCGCAGCCAAATCCCTTTTCTTCTACTCCTTGCCCGATCTCTTGAAAAAATGGGAAGGGCACCAACAGATCTTTTGCACCGAGTTTCCTCTAGAGCCAAACTTTGAGATGTTTGGCATGTCCTTTCAGGCCAAAGTTTTTAAACACCGCTTTTTCAAAGTCGAACACTGTTTTTCTCTCGACGAATCGCCCGATCCCCATCTCGAGCTCGTCTTCCTCAATGCCAACGACACAGAAGAAGAGGAGATCAAAAAACAGCTCTCCCATCTCACTCTACCCAAAAATACAAGATGGGAAAAAGGGTATCTCACCTCTGGATATTGCTTAGAAAATAGAGTCGTCATTCCGAACGTCGAGCTGACGCAGCGCTCGCGCATCCGAAGACAAAAATGGCGCAGCACGAACCATACGCCTGCCGCCGAGTTCCACGAACTCACCCCTGGCGATCTCGTCGTTCACTTCCACAGCGGTGTTGGCCGGTATCTAGGGCTCGAAAAACAGACTAATCACTTGGGGAAAGAGACCGAATTTCTGACCCTACAATACGCAGAAGGGAGCAAACTCTTCGTTCCCCTTTCTCAAGCCTATCTCGTCTCTCGCTACATCGGCGCTACAGAAGAGTCGCCCGTCTTGAGCGAGCTTGGAAGTAAGCGTTGGCAAAAGATCAAAGCAAATGCGCAGGCGCAAATCGTCGGCTATGCCAATGAACTCCTCCAACTCTATGCCGAAAGAGCGGTCAAAGGGGGGTTTCGCTATCCATCCGATGGAGAGATTTTGGCTCAGTTCGAACGGGATTTTCCCTATACAGAAACCCAAGATCAACTCCTCGCGATTGAGGCGCTCAAGCAAGACATGACTTCCGATAAGCCGATGGACCGGCTCATCTGCGGAGATGTCGGATATGGGAAAACAGAAGTGGCGATGCGGGCTGCTTTCAAAGCGGTAGCCGATGGGAAAAAGCAGGTGGCCATTCTCGTTCCAACCACCGTGCTGGCGCTGCAACATTTTGAGACTTTTTCCCAGAGAATGAGCGGCTTTCCCATCACTATCGAGGTCGTTTCCCGCTTTCACACTCTCAAAGAGATCAAAACCATTTTGGAGAAAGTCAAAAATGGCGCTGTGGATATTTTGATCGGCACGCATCGGCTCCTTTCCAAAGATGTCGTCTTCAAAGATCTCGGCCTCATCATCATCGATGAAGAGCAGCGCTTTGGCGTCAAAGCCAAAGAGCATTTGAAAAAGTTCAAAGCGGGCGCCGATTGTCTCACCCTATCTGCAACGCCCATTCCCCGCACTCTCTACATGTCTCTCGTTCACGCCCGTGATATGTCGGTCATCAACACGCCTCCTCAAGATCGACTCCCGATCAAGACGATTCTCGCCGAAACCGAAGATGAGCTCATCCAAAACGCCCTCTTGAGAGAGCTTGCGAGAGGCGGCCAGGCTTTTTATATCCACAACCGCGTCGAATCGATCTACACGAGAGCCACCCACATCCAAAAACTCGTTCCCTCGGCCCGCGTTGGCGTCGTCCATGGCCAGATGGACGCAGAGGCCATCGATGAAATTTTCCACAAATTCAAGCAAAACGAGCTCGATCTTCTCTTTGCCACCACCATCATCGAAAACGGGATCGACATCCCGAATGCCAACACCATCCTGATCGATCGGGCCGACACGTATGGCCTTGCCGATCTCTACCAACTCCGAGGAAGGGTCGGAAGGTGGAACCGCGCCGCCTACGCCTATTTTCTCATCCCCAAACATGTCCGTCTTCCCGAACAAGCCCGCAAACGACTGAACGCGCTCGTCGAGGCAAGTGGCTACGGTGGCGGCATGAAAATTGCCATGCGCGATCTCGAAATCCGTGGTGCAGGCGATATTTTGGGAGTGTCCCAGTCGGGACAAGTGTCGGCTGTTGGCTTCCATCTCTATTGCAAAATGCTCAAACGGGCCATCGACGCTCTCAAGAAACAGGCGCCGATCTCTTTCAATGAAACGAAAATGGAATTTTCCTACGATGCGAAACTGCCCGAGACCTACATCAACGAAGTCTCACTCCGGATGGAACTCTACTACCGGCTCGGCGAAGCCGCCTCTCTTAAAGAAGTGGATGAGATTCTCGAGGAGCTAAAGGACCGATTTGGCCCCCCGCCGCCGCCTGTGATCTGGCTCTATCACCTGACCCGCATCCGGGTCTTGGCGAGCGCCGCCCAGTTCACGCTGCTCAAATTCCAAGATCTTTCACTTGTGACTGAGCAGCAAACTGGGAAAGAGCTGAAGCGAAGAACGTTGCTACTTCCCAAAAAGTTCCAATCCCCGGAGGAATTGGAAAAATACGTTATTGGGTATCTTTCGTAGCGATCCGAAGGCCCGTGGTAGCCATGGTTTGAGCGAGATCTGCCCTGGCTTGTTCAAAAGCCGCTTTTGCTTCAGTGTACATACGAAGAACCATTGGGCGGATATCTTTTTCGATTGCCTGAATGGCTGTCGAATCACCCATATCCTCTAATGTAGCTGCTAGCACAGCGTTTTCAGTGATCTCCTTCTGTGGATGAAATTCTTTTACTTCCATTCCGGTCTGAAGAAATTCTGTCATTGCATCGCAAATTTGATTGATATTTTCTACTGTCATTTGATGCGCCTTACCTAAAATCCTAAAAGATCGGCCACCCAAAACTTGCGAAAGCCCAGAAATTGCATTTTGCGCTTCTGTGCAGCAATCGCGAACGGCAATTGCTTCAGGCGATACCTCATTGATTGTTAGCGAAAGCTCGCCTCCCCGCGAAACATTAAACTGAACGTAAAACCCCATAAAAATTTTCCTTAACCTTTGATTTTGTGTAAATTATGGAGTAATTGTACTGGAAACGAGAAAGATAAAACAGATGAAATCATTTTTTAAATTCAAAACAAACTAAAATTTTAAATTCTCACGATTCGGCATCACAGACGACCTAGACATTACGGATTTAATTATATTTATTATTCATTTATAATAAAACCATGGAATGCGCAGAATTAAATTACGAAGTAATTCAAGGTCTTTTAAACGTTTATTGCAACAAGAAAGAGCTGACGTGTTTGATCGCCGCTCAAAAAGCCCACGAGATTGGCACTGAGACACTTGGCTTCTTCAGCAGAATCTATTACTCTTTCATTGACTTCTTCGCTAACTACATAAACTATTTTAAACAAAAACAATTCTCCTTAATCACTCAATTGATACAACCCGCCCTTCAAGATCAAGAAAAGTTTATCAAGCGACGAGACGAAATCGAAGCATTCGCAAAGAAAAATTTTACGATCTATGCGACGAATGTCAAACATCTGATCGATGCAGAGGTCATTTGCCTTGGAGAGTTTCACGACTCTGTCTCTCATCAAATCAATCATGGCCATCTGATCGATCTCATGGCAAATCCCAGTGATCTCATCTTGGTGGAAAATACGGCAGAAAACCCCAGAAACGATCCGCAAGTTGTCTGTGTCCGCAGTTCAATCCCCGTCAAAGGCTGGGATCGGCGAGTTCTAACTAGTCAAGGGGCTGCACAAATACAGGAAGGGGCGGACCTTTTTAAGAAAGGAAAGGCCCTCATGACAACCTTTTGGCCCACTTTCTACGCGCTTCTTTTAGAACTAGGAGCTAGAAGAACCATTTTTTTCAGTGCAGCCATTCCCCTCTATCAATGCATAAAGGGATTGCATAACTGTATCGTAGGATCCCGGTCGATTAAGCAAGGATGGCAAAAGATCACTAGCGAGTTCCAAGATCGAAATCGAAGCCTATGTGAAAGAGTAGACCAATGCGCACAAAAAGGAAGAAGAACCTATGTAATTGCAGGGATGGATCATCTCCGTTCATTTTCAGGACGGGGCTCTTTTAACTATTTAAATCCCCACATCCAGGATCTCACCTACCAAGAAACACTCGCCGCTCTTCAAAAGAGAAAATTTGCCATTTTACTTCCCAAGCAAACATAAAGGCCTTGATCGAAGGGTCCAGTAATGGGGGCCGTAGTCGTAACTGAGCTGTTCCCCCACTCCAATATCTCTTAGAGCAAGAAAAATGAGGTGATAAAACCCGTCAAAAAAGGCGTAGTGCGGCTTTAAATTAGGCTTGCTGCTGTGATTGATGAAGCGGGTAAAATTGCCGCAGGTCGCATCGATGACGTGGCTCTTTCCAATCGCATCTGGGATGGGGTATTCGTAGCAATAATTGTTGAGAGGGGCAAAGTAGACTTTGAGATTCCTTCGCACAATGCCGGTGTATTCTCCAACAAATTGGCCCCTTTTGAGGATCTGTTTCATAAAAACGCCATGACCTATTTCATCACTGATAAAACGGACGTCAACAGCTGGATTTTTGGGATGTTCGATTTGTTTTCGGTATTTTTTGCCGAAAAGAAGCGCATCTTTAGGAACGGCCCCATTTTGAAGAGCCGCAAGCCCCTTTTGCAAAATGTCGAGCCTCTCTTCTTCATTCTGGAAGGCAATTTGAAAGAGTTGGTCCACTCCTTTCCCATATCAGGGAAAGAGGACTTTTTCAATGAGAAATTGGTTCGTCGGGAGAGAGGTTGCGGTGGTAGGCTCCCTTGATGTGCTTGGCCTGCATTTCGCGGGCTCGCTTGAGAACTTTGACCCCTTTTTCGACGTGATCGGCCGTAAAAGTATCAAAAACCCACTGGGAGCTCTGCTTGGTCTTGACCCCATCTTGATTGAGGGGAAGATCGGAGACGAGAAGAAGAGCGCCGAGAGTGAATTTGCGCTTATAGCTCGCGGCAAAAAGAGTCGCGCACTCCATCTCGATTCCTTGCGCTTTCGTCGCCTTGAGACGGTTTTTGAACTCATCGTTGAATTCCCAAAAACGCATGTTGGTCGTGTAGGTGATCCCGATATGGTAGAGAGCTTTTTCCTGATCGAGGATTTCGGTCGTGGCTCTTTGCATGAGAAAATTGGCAAGGGCCGGCACTTCGATGGGAAAGTAAAAATCAGACGTTCCTTCTCCTCGAATCGAGGCGACGGGAACTAGGTAATCCCCCACTTTATAGCGGCGGCGAAGTCCGCCGCACATCCCGAGAAGAACACTTGCCCGAATCGGCAAAAAAGAACAGACATCGACGACGAGCGCTGCTGCCGGCGATCCAATCTTGAAATCGAGGATGCTCACGTCATCGGCCGCACTATGCGCCACCTTGAACATCGACCCTTCAAAAACAGGGACATTCCGACTTTTAGAAAAATAATCGACGTAGCGTGGAAAGTTTGTCAAAATTAAATTTGAATGGAATTGCCCCGCCTCACAGCCCGAATAGCGCTCGAGAGTTTGTCTTGCAATCTCTGCTTCCTGAGGGTTCTTTTCCATTCACTCATTTTAGTCGATTGCTTTTAAAAAGGACAGTGGTATACTTGACCCTTTATTTTTAGGTGGTTATGCCCTCAGTCAGCACGAATGAAATCCGGATCGGCATGAAGGTCGAAGTCGAAAACGATCCCTACTTAATCGTTGGAAATGAGTTTGTTAAGCCAGGAAAAGGCCAAGCTTTCAACCGGATTAAAATGAAAAATATGAAGACGGCCCGCGTCATTGAAAGGACTTACAAGTCGGGCGAAAAGATCGAGCTTGCCGATATCGAGGAAAAAGAGATGCGTTTTCTCTATAAAGAAACCGATGGAGTGGTCTTTATGGATGACAAGACGTTTGATCAGATCACCATCCACAATGATCTCATTGGCGCCAATCAGCAATGGCTCATGGAAGAGACCCTTTTCCACATCGTCTTTTATAAGGGCGAACCCATCGAAATCGTTCCTCCGACCTTCCTGGAAATGGTCATCACCGAAACCGCGCCTGGCGTTCGGGGAGATACTGCCTCTGGCAGAGTGCTCAAACCAGCTGTCACCGAAACGGGCGCAAAAATCCAGGTCCCCATCTTCGTCGAAGAGGGAGAGAAGGTAAAAGTGGACACCCGTACCTGCGAATATGTCTCCCGTGTTTCCTAAATTGCATTTCCTCAAAGATCGAGCCCAAATGCTCGCCCGTGCTCGGGAATTTTTTGCCGAGCGGGGTGTTTTGGAGATCGATTGTGGAGCTCTTGTTCGGCGCGCGCCGCTCGACACCAACATCGACTGCATCGCCGTGGATCAAGACGATGGATTTTTACACACCTCTCCCGAATATGCGTTGAAAAGGCTCCTCTCAAGCGGAATAAGCGATTGCTACTTTCTCGGCCACGTCTATCGAAAAGGAGAGCTAGGAGATCGGCACAACCCCGAATTCACCATGGTCGAATGGTATCGGCTAGGGTTTACATTTGAAGAGATGATCCGGGAAACGGCCGAATTTTTGTTTCTCTTTTTTGGAGAAAAACCGATCCGACTCCTCCCCTACCGAAAGGCGTTTGAGGAATATGTGGGAATCGACTACGAAAAAGCGTCTCTTGCAGATCTTCAAAAGATGACCCATACAACCTGGGATAGGGAAACGTGCATTCACTATCTCGTCAGTCACGAAATCGAGCCAAAATTAGGCCGAGGTGAATTGACGGTTCTCACCGATTTTCCTCCGCACGAAGCAGCCCTTGCCTGCACAAAAGTGAAAAATGGGGAAGAGGTAGCAGAGCGTTTTGAATGTTACCACGAAGGGATCGAGCTCACGAATGGCTATCATGAACTTTCCGATGCAAAAGAGCTCGAGAGACGCTTTCAAAAGACCAATGCCAAGCGGCTTCAAGATGGCAAAGCGCCTTATGCTCTGGATGAAAAATTTCTTTCGGCTTTGGAAAAACTTCCCGATTGCTGTGGAGTGGCGCTAGGGTTTGATCGCGCACTCATGCTGAGACACAAAACCCACTCGATCAAACAGGTGATCCCGTTTGCCTGGGATGAACTCTAATGATTTCCACCCCAAAAGTTGCCACCTTAAAAGTATGAAATAAAAGTCTCCTTCCACCAACGATGAAACCGTTGCATAAATATAAAAAACAGGATGAAAATGATCGGCGAAACGCCGGCATGATTTGCAGGATAAATGAATCCATCCTGTTCATCTTTGCCGCTTGCGATCTTGCGTATCCTGTTTTTTTTCATTTTTGGCGACTTATGCAACGGTCTCAACGATATGTGAACTTACAAATTCTTTGCTTTATGAGTTCAAGGTAACACAGCTTGGATTATTTCCATTTTTGGACAATCGGGACAACGCGCCCCTTGCTGAATGCTTTTTGAGTGACGCGGATGGAAATCGGAGCTTGCCGTCTCTTGTATTCAGCTCTGTGGATTCTCTGGACAATTTCCCTCACAAATTCGGGTTTTTGTCCCCGCTTTTTAGCGATTTCTTCCACCTCAAGTCTCTTCTCTAAATAATCTTCTAAAATAGGATCGAGAATTTCAAAAGGAGGCAACACCTCTAAATCGGATTGATTCTCCCTGAGCTCCGCGCTCGGCATTTTTTTGAGGATCGATTCGGGGATGACTCCGACATATTTTGCCAGCTCGTATACGCGCAATTTGGTCACATCGTGCAAAACCCCAAGTCCTCCTGCCATGTCTCCATAGAGCGTGCAATAGCCAAGAGCCATTTCGCTCTTATTGCCCGTGTTGAGAAGGAGGTGGCCAAATTTATTGGAAAAAGCCATGAGAATCATCCCGCGAATCCGAGATTGGAGATTCTCTTCGGTCTCGTCCCATTTTTTCCCCAAAAAACTCGGCTCTAAGAGATGCAGATAGGATTGAAAAATGGGCTCAATCGAAATGTCTTTTAGCTCAATCCCTAAAGTTTTGGTGAGCTTGACCGAATCTTCGATGCTGCCTCGAGAGGAAAAGCGCGATGGCATCGTGAGGGCAAAGACATTTTTCGCTCCCAGCGCATCTTTGGCAATGCAAGTGACGAGGGCCGAATCGATCCCTCCAGAAAGGCCAATTAGCGCTCTTTGAAATCCCTGCTTATGAAAATAGTCTTTCACTCCCAAACAAAGAGCCGCATAGAGATCGGGAATCGCTCTCTCCTCTAGTTTTTGGGGAAGATTTTTTTGGTTCAAATCAAAAATCAAGTCCTCTTCAACAAATCCCTTCGCCATTTGGACGAGCTCGGCTTTCTCATCGAATGAAAAGCTATGCCCATCAAAGACGAGCTGATCGTTCGCTCCCACCTGATTGCAAAATACAACGGGACAGTGAAGCGTTTTGGCTACGGCTTGAAAGACGCCAAGTCTTGTCTCCTTGCGGCGAAAAGAATAGGGAGAGCCCGATAGATTGAGGAGGAGATCTGGCTTTTTTTTCTTGAGCTCGGCAATAGGATCTCTTCGGTAGTGCGCCTCCCCACCAAGTCTTCGTGAATGCTCCCACACATCCTCGCAGATCGTGACGGCAATTTTCTTGCCCCGATATTCCCAGATCGGTTCTTCTCCTCCCGGCTCAAAATATCTTCTCTCGTCAAACACATCATAGGTCGGAAGGAGTGTCTTATCTTTGAATCCGAGGAGTTTGCCATCTGCAAAAACCGCAGCGCTATTGTAGAGCGGCTTTTCCTCCCTCGACGCATTCCAGCGAGGGCAGCCCACGACCACAAACATTCCAATCGTTTTGGGACCAATCTCTTCCAATTTCCTCTCTACCGCCTCAATCATAGACGGATCGAGTAAGAGATCCTCTGGAAAATAGCCACAAAGAGTCAGCTCGGGAAATAGGACAATATCGATCTTTTGCCCTCTTGCCCTTTGAAGAGCTTCCAGGACTTTACGGGTATTGCCTTCCATATCGCCGATGGTCGGATTGATCTGAGCTGCTAAAATGCGCATTTAAAATTTTATATACCGATTCAGCAAGAAACAAAGCAAGCGACTTTAAATACCTTCAAAATGCATAATTAGATGCCAAATTACCTTTTAAAGCAGGAAAATTATGAGCACACCTCCCGTCCGAAGTGAGCCAGTTCTACGTAGATGCAATTATTGTCATCAACAGGGCACAAAGATGCTGAAATGTGGCCAATGCAGAACTGCTATCTATTGCGGCCAGGAGTGCCAAAAAAGTGACTGGCTCATGCACAAGCCCGTTTGCCACAAATCTTCCCCTTCTAAAGCAAAATCCTCTTTTCCTGCGTCTGCAGCTTCTAGCGCTTATCAAATTGAAATGAGGAATCGAGTTCAACGGCTTATCTCTGAGAACAACTTAGCGGCTTTACAACCCTTGATGAAACAGATCATGACGCAAGAAGACCGATCTCTTTTAGCATTTCTCACAACCGAAGCCTATTGCAAACAAATAAATTTGAAACCATCCGTATTCCATCAATACCCAAGCTACGAATGTACTTTAAAAGATAAATCTTTAATTCTTATGTTTATACAAGAATATTTTTCCTTAAGAAGTCAAGGAGTGGCTCTTCCTCCACTCACCACGAACATAGCTACCCCCTTTTTTAATAAACCCATCGAAGTAACAGAATCTATGATTCTCTCATTAATCATCCAGACAGCCATCGATCTCAAAAAATATGAGCTCGCTATCCTGATCTGGAATACAACGCCTTCTATTAGAGAATACGAATATGTAAAAACACGGGTATCTGAGATGCCACCTGAGATTAGATCTCAGCTCGAAGGACTGTAGACAAGAAAAAGGGTTTTGTTCTTTAATAATCTGCTATGAGACAAAACACCCTATCCATCCATTCAGAAAACATCCTTCCCATCATCAAAAAATGGCTCTACTCTGATAAAGACATTTTTTTACGCGAGCTCGTCTCGAACGCCTGCGACGCCCTCAACAAAGTGCGCATCATTTTAGGAGAGGTCGGCGAATTCAAGATCTCCATCTCCATCGACAAATCCAACCAAACCATCCAGATCGCCGACACTGGGATTGGGATGAGTGAAGAAGAGGTGGAAAAATACATTGCTCAGATCGCCTTTTCGGGCGCTGAAGAATTTGTCGAAAAGTACAAGTCGCAAACGGAAAAAGATCCGATCATCGGCCATTTTGGTCTTGGGTTTTATTCGGCCTACATGGTCGCTTCCAAAGTCGAGATCGACACTCTTTCCCATTTACCCGACTCCAAACCGGTCTTTTGGAGCTGCGACGGAAGCTCTTCCTATTCGATTGGGGCGGGCGCAAGGAAAGAGCGGGGGACGCAAATCACTCTCTACATCGACTCCGAGAGCACCGAATATCTCGAAGAGACGAAATTGCGCGAACTGTTAAATCGCCACTCTTCTTTCATGCCCTTTCCGATTGAACTCAACGGCAAGCCCATCGGCAATCAAGAACCGCTCTGGCTCAAAAGTCCTCTCGAGTGCACCGAAAAAGAGTATCTCGCCTTCTATCGAAAACTATTTCCCCTAGATCCCGATCCCATCTTCTGGATCCATCTCAATGTCGATTATCCCTTTCATCTAAAAGGCATCCTCTATTTCCCCAAACTCCACCGCCGCTTCGACTCCAACGAGAGCACGATCAAGCTCTTTTGCAATCGCGTTTTCGTCTCTGACAACTGCAAAGACATTCTTCCCGACTACTTGATGATCTTAAAAGGCGCAATCGATAGCCCCGACATTCCGCTCAATGTGTCCCGCTCCTATTTGCAGATCGATAAAAATGTCAAACAGCTCAGCGCGCACATCTCGAAAAAGATCTCCGACCGTTTAAATCTCCTCTATAAAAATGAAAGGCAAAAATTCATCGATTCTTGGCCCGACATCGAGATGATCGTCAAGCTCGGCATACTCCAAGATGATAAATTCTACGAGAGAGTCAAAGAGATCCTCATCTGGAAAAATCAAGCAGGCGAATGGGCGCCCATTCCTACAGACGCTAAAAAGATCTTCTATTCCACAACGGAAAATTCTCCGCTGTTAAAGCTCTATAAAGAAGTTCTCTTTGCCACCGCACCCATCGACACGGCCCTCATCCAATTTTTAGAGGACAAACTCTCTCTCACTTTCCAGAGAATCGACGGCGCGCTCGATGAAAGCCTTCTCGACGCTTCTCGAGAAAAGACTCTGCTCGATGCCGAAGGTAAAACAGAATCTGGCCGCCTTGCTACTTTCATCCGAGGGGCCTTATCCGATATAGAAGTTGAGGCCAAAAGCCTTGCGAAAGATGAACTCCCCGCCCTCGTCATTCTCGATGAAAATGAGCGCAGATTCCGCGACTATCTGCATCTCACTCAAGGCAAAAAAGGAGCGACGCAAAAGAAGTTGATCGTCAACACAAACAACAAACTGATCCAAACTATTTCCAAACTCCAGGCTACACAGCCCGAATTGGCGGCCTCTTTGGCCAAAGGCGTTTACGATCTTTCTCTCCTTTCCCAAAAAGAGGTGGAGCCGATCGAATTGGAAGAGATCGTAAGCAGGCAGACGGCCATTTTGGAAAAGCTCTCTTCGCTCCTCAAATTCGATTTACAAGAATCATGAAGGCTAGGTAAGATTTCGCCTCTTTATCGCCAAAAAAGGAGGATTCTTGTGAGTTTTCAAATTACTCAAATAATGACCGATAGTCGCTATTCTACCAACAAAAATGTAACTCGTGAGTTTGATACAACCCAACTAACTGCTCTTCTGGACATAATACAGAAAGTGTCTGTAGTGAGCTTTGATAGCTGCTGCCTTAGCATTCAATATCAGTCCGAAGATACAGTGAGTTGTTGGTGTATGAAGAAACGTATCCACCATTATTCTGCTACGCTTGACCCTATACTTAAGGCGGAGAAAAGTCTTCAGGTTGGAGATCCCATTCCCGTCTCTATTCAAAAGAAAATCTCCGAGATACCTGAACTCAGCAGTGGTGGGACCTTGAAAGTCTTTTTCAAGAAAATTGAATCTTAAAAGGCTTGGGCGCCCCCGCGCCCGGCTAAAATTTTTTATTGAGATAGGTTTTTAGGTGTGTTAACCTCTTCTTCTCAAAAAAAAGATTAGTATAATGGCAGCGGTTTCATTAGATAGGTTGGGGCCACCATTGGTCACTGTTGATATTTCGAGTTATTCACGTCCTGCGCCACCACCGCGTCCCAAACGAGACCCCATTTGGAAGTATGTATCCTATCAAATTCCATCTTGGCCCCTCAATCCAATTAATCAACGTCCTTGGGCCGAAAAAGCCCGCGCCTTAGAGGAGATGGTCCGTGAAGTGAGGGCTTTTTTACGTGCGGAAAATGCTGGAAGAGGAGCCTTATATGGGCAAACTCAAGCCGCGCTCATACAATATGCAATTTGTGAGGCAGAGGGCCTTTACAAAGACTCCATTGATACTAGAAAGTGCAACTTCAACCACGTAGCCTCTTTGGCCCAGAGGTTTCTCCATAGCATTGATGCCTCCCGTGATTTCAAAGAATCTCTCAAAGAGATGATCCTCGCTGCGAATAGCGCCTTTCAGAATGCTTTTCGCGATCTCCGTCCGAATAATCTAGAATTTGCCCCACCTACTTACCAAGCTGAACATTTACCCACCCTCAATCAGAATCAAGATTCAATACACAAACGGGACGAACTGCTTTTGCTCCTCAATCGTTACTTAAGGAAATTGCATGGATACCCAACAGAACTTACGCCCCCGACCTTTATGGAACTCATAAACAGCATTGAGAGTTATTTATTTGCGGAGGCAGGCCTTCCTAAAATAGAGTACAACGACGACCCTAGATTTTTCCTCGCTATCCGGGCTTTTGTCTTAACCTCTGGAGAATTTAGAAGAGGAACCTGCGATTTATCAACAGAATTTAACCATCTTCGATCTCTTTTACCGAAAAACCACCGAAGATCTTAAGAGATCTGCTCTATCCCTCAACACATAAATACTAAAAAAACAAATTCAAACAAAAAATTTAATTGGTTTATTTTAAACTGAATCATGATATAATGTTTTTCGATCTAATCAATTAAATTATATGGCAACACAAGTACTCCCTCCTCAGCCTCCAGGCGTCCCTCTTCAGGGGCCGGTAGCTCCACCGGCTTCGCTGGAATTGACTTCTGAACAAGCAGAGATCATTGCAGAAAGGTTAAGAGATCTTGCAACCCTTTTGGCAATGAGAAGGGGATCAGGACCAAGACCGACGATTTACTATTACCCCTGTCCACTTCCTCCTGACCCTCAGCCACAACCCCAGCCAGCAGCACCGCTGCCCCAGCAACCAGCCCCGCAGCCGCCCCAGTTCAATCAAATGATTGTCAATCAATGGCCTGCGCCTCAAGGCGCTCAAAATGCCCAACAAATGCAATTGGCAGCTCTTGCCGCGATGCTCGTTGGAACTCTGAATCAAGCTCTCTTAGCTCTGCAACAGCAACGAGCAGCCGCTCCTCCACCACAACCAGCAGCAGCCCCTCAGCTTCCTCCAGTTCATCCTCAACCAGCTCCACCACCACAACCTCTCCACGCAGCTCCCCCCGCTCAGCCAGCTCCACCGCCACAACCTCTCCACGCGGCTCCCCCCGCACAACCACCCCTCCCCGCAGCTCTTCCACCACAACCAGCAGCAGCCCCTCAGCTTCCTCCAGTTCATCCTCAGCCAGCA